>DASYFL010000109.1:0-15951 GCA_036498445.1 Steroidobacteraceae bacterium | reverse complement strand
GATACTGGCGGCGACCCGTCCCTGGTCGAGGAGCGCGGCACCGAGGAGCCACAGACACTTTACCTCGCCGGGAAAACGCGCCGCGAGCGCCCGCAACCATTCCTCCGCCGTCGCCGCATGGCCCGCCCGCAGCGCCGCGTGCGCGCGGCGAAGGCCCTCGGTGAACTCGGCGTGTCGGTGAGGTGCGCTAACCATGAAAAATCCTGCGCGCCCAAGCCAGCGTCGCGCACGCAGGAAAGCGTAGCACGCGCGGCGCCCTGCATTCATCGGCTCCGGCCAGGAGCACACCGGAGGCGTCTTGGCATGCCGCTGCAAGCCTCGGCTACACTGCCGCCCTCGCGTACCGGGCGGGTACGCCTACACGGTACTGCAACCCATGCACGCTCCACGCCTGCTGCCGCTGACTCTTGCGCTGATGGCTTCACTCACGCCACTCGCGACCGAGGCGCGGCGCGCCCTGACGCCCGAAGACTGGTATCGCTTCCAGGCGGTTTCGGATCTGAAAATTGCGCCCGATGGCGCGGCCGTCGCGTATCTCGTGACGAGCTACGACAAAGCCACCGACGAGAGCCGCGCGGCGCTCTGGACGGTCGACTGGGCCGGGCATCACGGTGAGCAGCTCACCCAGGGGGAGAGCGTCAGTGAGCCGCGCTTCAGCCCCGATGGACGTTATCTGAGCTTCCTCTCGGCAAGGCCGTCCGGCTCGAATACCCAGCTCTGGCTCCTCGAGCGGCACGGTGGGCAACCGCGCCAGATTTCGCACGTGAACGCCGAGATCACCGGCTATGAGTGGGCCCCCGATGGCTCCCACATAGTGCTCGTCATGCACGGACTGGATGAAGCGAGCGATGCCGGCACGCCCGGGAAATTGGGCAAGGCGCGCCCGGTGCGCAAGGCCGAGACCGCAGCGAGGCCGCTCGTCATCGACGCGTACCAGTTCAAGGAGGATCAGACCGGTTACCTGACCACAGCCTCGCGCGCACATCTGTACCTTCTCGATGTGCGCAGCGGGACCGTCGAAGCACTCACTTCCGATCCGGCGCGCGCGGATTCGCACCCGGCCTTCTCACCGGACGGACGCGAGATCGCGTACGTGAGCCGCAGGCCTGGAGGCGGCGCCGAAGATGCGGGCATCGATGAGCTCTACCTCATCCCCGCCACGCCCGGCGGAAAACCGCGGCGGTTGCTGAAGACCTGGACTCCGAACCGCCAGCACCTCGCCTGGAGTCCCGATGGGCGTTCGATCGCCTTCCTGATCGGCGATGAGCCGAAATACAACGCCTACATCGCGGACGATCTTGCGCTGGTGGAGGTGGCTTCGGGCCACGTGCGCGACCTGACCGTCAAACTCGACCGCGCAGTGGTCTCACCCGTTTTCACCTCGGATGGCCGCGCGCTCCAGTTCGCCATCGAGGATGATGGTTTTCAGTACCCGGCGCAGGTGACACTCGCCAGCGGCGCGATCACCCACCTCCTCGATTCCACGGTGGTCTCGGAGGTCGCCTCTGCGGAGGGGCACACGGCGGTGCTTGCGACGAGCGATCAGTCCGCGATCGAAGTCTACGCGCTCGAGTCCGGGAAGTTGCGCCCTCTCAGCACGCATAATCGCGCGCTGCTCGATGAGCTCGCGCTCGGCACGGTGGAGGACATCACCTTCACGAGCCGCGATGGGACTGCGATTCACGGCCAGGTGGTCAAACCGCCGGACTTCATCGAGGGCCACCGCTATCCGACCATCCTGTGGATCCATGGCGGACCGAACGGTCAGGATCAGCACGAGCTCGTCCTCGAGGGCTACGGCCCTCCACTCGAGCGACAGCTGTTCGCGACTCACGGTTACGTCGTGCTCGGCGTCAACTACCGCGGCAGCACGGGACGCGGCGCGGAGTTCGCGCGCAGCATCCTCGCTGACTGGGGTCACAAGGAGGTCGAAGACCTGCTCGCAGGCGTTGACTACGCTCTCCGCAAAGGTATTGCCGATCCAGCGCATCTCGGGATCGGCGGCTGGAGCTACGGCGGCATCCTCACCGATTACGTCATTGCGAGCGACACGCGCTTCCGCAGCGCCATCAGTGGCGCAGGGAGCGGCAACCAGCTCACGACCTATGGGATCGACCAGTACATCGTCGAGTACAACACCGAGCTCGGGCCACCCTGGCGCAATCCTGCGCTATGGACGCAGGTTTCCTACCCTTTCTTTCATGCGGATCGCATCCGCACGCCCACTCTGTTCCTCGGTGGCGATAAGGACTTCAACGTGCCCATTGCCGGCGGTGAGCAGATGTACCAGGCGCTGCGCACACTTGGGATACCGACGCAGCTCATCGTATACCCGGGCGAATACCATGTGTTGACGCGGCCGAGCTTCCTCGTCGATCGCTCGCGGCGCTACCTCGCGTGGATGCAGGAGTATGCCGGGGGCGCGCCCTGAGCGCAGCGCCCGTCCTGCCGTAGTCTTATCGCCCCAGGTAGCGGGCGAGTACGTTGCCCGTCACGCGCTCGACCATCGGATCCCGTCTCGCGAGAGCGGCAACCCATTCGCAGCTTCCGGCGTGGAACACCTCGCCTCTGCCGCGGGTGAAGTTGACGATCATCCCGGCGCCACGTTTGACTCGGTCCACGGCCGCATCGCCCCTGTCTCCGAGCCGGATCTCGGCCACGTACTTCGCATCATCGTCGGAGAGAAATCGCTCATCGAGCGGCACCGCCATGGGCTCCTCTTTGAGAGCCGAGAGGCCGAGCGCGAGGATCTGCAACCCCGGTGGCGCACCGCTCGTCGCGGTCGGCTCGGGCAGTCCATCGCGAATGAGGTAGTCGAGCCCATCGACCTCGTAGCCGAAGGCATGGCCCTGAGCGCCGAGCAGATCGCCATAACAGAGTCCCGTGCCGGCAAACGCCCAATGCTCCGGTCGATACACCGGAAAGCCGCGCACGCCTCGCGGTGCACAGGCGCCCCAGCCTGCGTAAATGCCGTTGGTGGCGTTGAGGCCGAAAGTCAGTGCGCCGGGACGTCCGGTCTCGCGCGCCTCCCAGGAACCGCTGGTGCGCGATGGATCTGCGGACCTGTATACCGGATCCTCGGCGCGCGCCCGGTACTTGTAGCAAACCTGCGCCCTACCGCCTCTCTCGAGCCGCGTTTGCCACATGAAATTGCCTGCAAAACGCGCCACGTGTCCGCCGCGCTCGACGTAATGATCGACCGCATCGCGCATCTCCCACGTCCAGTATTCGTCGTGCCCGACAAAAACGACGCAGGCATAGCCGTCGAGAATCTCCGGATTGAAATGCAGCTCGTGCTGACTGGCGAGATCGATGGCAAAGCCCGCGTGCTCCGCCCACTTGAGGAAGTGCCGGTCATAGCTCGCCCAGCCGGACGATGCGTATTTGTAGGAGTAACCCCGCGCAAACGCCCACTCCATGTGTGGATAGCGCGGCGCAGCGCCGGGCGGCGGATCGAACTCCAATGGCACCCTCGGGGCCTCATCGGGCAGCACGACGAAGCCGCGACACCACGGACGCTCGAGGCTCACGGTCGGCGCATATTGATTGCGGTTCGGCCCGGTGATTCCCTGGTAGTGGTTCGAGCCTCCCCAGGTGTTGTAGGCCGTCCACGTCCCCGACGCCGCGACCTGGAGAATCCGCTCGGCTTTTCGGCCGGCGAGCGGGCGCACGATGAAAAGATGATGTGCGGTAAGTTCATCGCCCGCGGGTCCCTCGGCGCTCAAGCTGATCCGGTAGGCACCTGAGGGCCAATCCTCCGCGATGCGAAACTCGAGCGACGGCGCCCAGCCACACCCGACCACCGAGCACTGATCGGGCGTGTCCTGCCAGCGTGCATCCCGCACCACCCGCTCGAGAACGGGCAGCGTGCTCGCCCCATCGCGCACGATCGAGAGCCGAAAGGTGGGGACAGTGGAGCTGACACACAGCCGCACCAGCGCTCCCGGCGGATAAGCCATCGCATCGGTGTAACACCAGATCTCGCCGCGTGCGCCGCCCATGCCGGGGCGCTCATAGCGATGGCCGAAGACCGCTTCGTGCCGCTCCTCGGGAGTGAGGCCAAAGTCCGGGAAGGCTGTCATCGATTCACTTTAGCCTATGTTAGAGTCGTGCGGGTCGTGTCCGCGGCTACCGCCGCGCCGGATGAGCGCCCGTTGCAGCCCAGTCACAAATCCTCCCGCGTCGAACAGCACACGATCTACCAGATCCCGCTCGATCAGCGACACGGCAAGGCACGTCAGCTATTCACGCTCTGGTTCGGCGCGAACCTGAACGTGCTCACCGTGGTGACCGGAGCCCTCGCCACCACGATTTTCCATCAATCCTTTACTTCGGCGGTTCTCGCCATACTCCTTGGGAACCTGGCCGGCACCATCTTCATGGCGCTGCATGCGGCCCAGGGTCCGCGGCTCGGCGTCCCGCAGATGGTTCAGAGCCGTGGTCAGTTCGGGCACAGGGGAGCGGGCTTCGTCGTCGCCCTGGTGGCCTTCATGTACGTCGGATACGCCGGAACCGCCTTCGTCACCGGCGGGCAGTCGGTGCACTTCATCGTTCCGTCACTGAGCGAGGATGCGGCGATCATCACCATTGCGGGCATCAGTCTCATTGCGGCGATCTACGGGCACGATGTGATCCATTTCAGCACCCGCATGATGGCGTACGTCTCCGGGAGCGCGCTGCTGCTGTGTTTCGTGTGGCTGCTCTTCGTTACGCCGATACCCGGACAATTTCTCACTCAGGGATCGTTCTCGCCGGTCGGCTTCTTCAAGATGGTCTCCATGGGCGCGCTCTGGCAGCTGGGCTACGCGCCCTATGTGTCCGACTATTCGCGCTATCTGCCACCGGATTCCGGACCGCGCCAGGCGTTCTGGGCGTGCTATTGGGGCACGACGCTCGGCGCCGTATTGCCGATGATCCTTGGTGCCATGATCGGCCCGGCGGTCACCGACGGCAACGTGGTCACCGCGATCGCTCAACTCACAGGCAGGAACGTGGCGTACATCGTCATGTTGCTTCTCGCCCCAGGGGTCGCCGTCGCGGGCGCCATCTGCCTCTATGGGGGCTCACTGGCGATGATCACCCTCGGACATACGCTCGCGCCGCGTTGGCGCATCACCCACCGTGCCCGTATCGCCATCGCCTCGGGAATATTCCTCATCGCTCTTTTGCTCGGCATCGAGGGAGCCGCGAACTTCCTGCCCCTCTACAGTCACTTCAACGAGCTGCTGCTCTACCTCATGGTGCCGTGGACGGCGGTGAACCTCATCGACTACTACCTGATCCGCTTCGGTGACTACCACGTGCCGTCCTTCTTTGCAGCGGACGGCGGCATCTACGGCCATTACAACTTCACCGCATTGGCCTGTTACCTCGTCGGAGTCCTCGTGCAGATTCCCTTCATTGCCACCGACTTCTACACCGGGCCTCTCGCCCGTGCGCTCGGGGGCGTGGATATCTCCTGGATCGTCGGCATCGCCGTAGTGAGTCCGGTCTATTATTTTGCGGTGCGCTCTTTCCAGAGACCTGCACCGGCGCCCTCGGCGTCCATCTGACCGGCTAGGCGCGTGCTGTCCCGGCGACTCCGCCAGCGAGGAGGCTGCGCTCGATACTGCGGGCCCCGCTGCGCAGCGCGGGTAACACCTTCTTGAGTGCATGGGCACGCGCCTCGAGGCGAAACGGCATGCCCGAATTGAGCGCGGCGATGATCTGACCGCGGGCATCGCGCACCGGGACCGCGAGCGAGCACAGGCCTTCCTGCAGCTCCTGCTCGACGTAGGCGAATCCTTGAGTACGCGCACGCTCGACTGCCGCGCGCACCGCGCCTTTATCGGTGAGTGTCAGGCGCGTCCACGCCTGCGGGCGAAGTCCCCGCAGCCAGCGGTCGAGCGCCTCGTGCTCGAGACCCGCGAGCAGCATGCGGCCCATGGAGGTACAGAAGGCCGGTAGCCGCGCACCGATGCCGAGCGAGATGGTCATCACCTTGCGCACCGGCACCCGCTGCACGTACACGATGTCGTAGCTATCGAGCACCGCCAGCGAGCAGGACTCATCGATCGAGTGCGCCACCTGCTCCATCACCGGCTGCGCGAGCATCGCGACCGTGAGCGAGGACAGGTAGCTGAATCCGAGCTCGAGCACGCGCGGGGTGAGGGAGAACTGCCGTCCCTGCTGACGTACGTAGCCGAGGTAGGTGAGGGTCAGCAGCAGCCGCCGCGCGACCGCGCGCGAGAGACGCGCACGCGCGGCAACTTCCGACAGCGTCATGGCCGCGTGCTCGGCATCGAATGCCCGCACCACCGCGAGCCCCCGGTCGAGGGACTGGACGTAATCGGGACTGCCGGCGAATTCCTGGGGCGTCGTTGACGATGAGGGCACGGGCGTCTAATCTGATTCGCTATACGAATTGATGTGCGATAATAGCACGAATGTTATCGGATGTAACGCGCATCTCGAGCCTGCCCGATGAGCGGCACACGGTGCTGCACAGCTGGTGCGTGCAGAACGAGTGGGACGCGCCGACCATCGTCGGTGGCGCGGGCGCGTGGCTGCACACCGCCAATGGCCGCTCGATCCTCGACATGAGCAGTCTCGCCGAATGCAGCAACCTCGGGCACCAGCATTCGCGCGTCATCGCCGCGATCCACGCGCAGGCGGAGAAGCTGTGCTTCGTCACCAACGCCTGGGGCGCCGAGCCGCGCGCACAACTCGCCGCCCTCCTCCTCGAGCGCTCGGGCTTCGAGGGAGGCCGTGTGTTCTTCACCCTCGGTGGCAGCGATGCCAACGAGCACGCGGTGAAATTTGCACGCCAGGCGTCCGGCAAACCGCGGGGCTGGATGATCACGCGTGACCGCTCGTACCACGGGGCGAGCTACGCGGCGATGGCGCTCTCGGGCGATGCGCGCACCCGGGCGCAGGCGGACAGCCACGCTTTCCGGGTGCTGCACGTGCCGCCGCCTTACGCCTATCGCTGTCCGTTCGGCACGCGCACCGCTACCGAGTGCGGGGAAGCCGCAGCGGCGCACATCGCAGCGCTCATCGCCGAGCGCGGGGCGGGCGAGATCGCCGCGGTGCTCATGGAACCGAACGCCGGCACCAACGGCATCGTCGCTCCCGACAGCTTCTGGCCGGCGCTGCGGCGGGCGACGCGCGCGGCCGGCGTTTATCTGATTGCCGATGAGGTGATGAGCGGTTTCGGGCGCTGCGGCGAGTGGTTCGCCTGGCAGCGCTACGGCGAGGAGGCACGCCCCGATCTCATGACCCTCGCCAAGGGGCTGACCGGCGCGCACCTGCCGCTCGGAGCCGTGGTGCTCTCCGCGGGCGTCGCGCGCGTGCTCGAACCGCAGATGCTCTACACCGGGCTCACCTACTGCGGGCATCCGCTGTCGTGCGCGGCGGGAGTGGCCGCCCTCGAGAGCTACTTCAAGGAGAATCTGATCGCACGCTCGCGTCAGCTTGGCGCTGCAATGCTCGAGCACCTGCGACGCCTGCAGGGGCGGCACGCCATCATCGGCGATGTGCGTGGTGGACATGGACTTTTCGCGGTGGTCGAGCTGGTCCGTGATACGCTCACGCGCGAGCCGCTCGCCCCCTGGCCGCAGCTGCACCCCTCGCTGCGCAAGCTGCTGCGGGAGGGGCTGCGCCGTGGGGTGTCCTTCGCGGCACGGGGAAATCTGCTCCTGCTCGCACCGCCGCTCGTGATCCGCGAGCGCGAGCTAATCGATGCGCTCGATCTGCTCGATCGGCTGCTCGAAGAGCTGACGAGCGAGCTGAAAGGAAGCCACTCATGAGTTTCAAGCTCACCTACGCCACGATGTTCGACCCGCCCGAGGAGCTGCACCAGCGCTTCGAGGCGGCGATGGCGCGCGTCTCCGGAAACCTCGGCCGCCGTCATCCCCTGTATGTCGACGGCGAGGACCGCGATACGGGCGAGAGGCTGCGCAAGATGAATCCGGCGAACGACCGGCAACTCCTCGGGGAGTTCGCCGCGGCGACGCGCACCGATGCCGATACGGCACTGCAGGCAGCGCACGCGGCGTGGCCCGCCTGGAGAGACACTGCCGCCGCGGAGCGCGCGCGGCTGCTGCGCCGCGCCGGGAGCCTCATCGAGGAACGGGTATACGACATCGCGGCCGCGCTCACGCTCGAAGTCGGCAAGAACCGCATGGAAGCGCTCGGTGAGGCCCAGGAAGCCGCTGATTTCTTCCAGGTGTATTGCGATGACTTCGAACGCGCGCACGGCTTCGCGCGCGAGCTGCCGAATGATCCGCTCGCCGGCTACACCTCGCGCAACCGCAGCGTGCTGAAGCCCTATGGCGCGTGGGTGGTGATCACGCCTTTCAACTTCCCGATCGCGCTCGCCGCCGGCCCCACGGCCGCCGCACTCATCACCGGAAATACTGTGGTGCTGAAGGGTGCGACCGCGACTCCCTGGGCGGGACGGCTGCTCGCCGATTGCCTGCGCGATGCGGGCCTGCCCGCCGGGGTATTCAATTACCTGAGCGGCTCGAGTGGCGATATCGGCGCGGCCCTCATCGATCATCCGCTCACCGCCGGAGTCACCTTCACAGGTTCGTACGAGGTCGGGCGGCAGATCTCGCTCAAGCTCCAGTCCGGTCCCTACTCGCGGCCGTGCATCGCCGAAATGGGCGGGAAAAATGCCTGCATCGTTACGGCGCGGGCCGATCTCTCGCGTGCAGCAGCGGGCATTCTGCGCTCGTCCTTTGGCATGGGCGGGCAGAAGTGCTCGGCGCTCTCGCGGCTGTACGTCGACCGTAAGGTCGCGGACGCACTCACCGACCAACTCCTCGAGCAGATCACCGCAGTGCGTATTGGCGATCCGGCGCGGCGCGAGAACTGGCTGGGCCCGGTCGCGACCCGCTCCGGCTACGAGGACTACGCGCGCTATGCGCAGCAGCTGCGCGAGGGCGGCGCACGCATCCTGACCGGCGGTGAGCAGCTGCGCGATGGCGCGCTCGGACACGGCTTCTTCGTGCGGCCGACGCTCGCCGAGGCGCCTCGGGAACATCCCTTGTGGCAGAGAGAGATGTTTCTTCCGATCGTGATGCTGCAGCGGGTGTCCTCCAACGATGAGGCGATGGCGCTCGCCAATGCTTCACCGCTCGGTCTCACCGCGGGCTTCTATGGCGCCGCGGATGAGATCGAGTGGTTCCAGGAAAATATCGAGGCGGGGGTGACCTACGCCAACCGGCCGCAGGGCGCGACGACCGGCGCCTGGCCCGGCTATCAGGCCTTTGGGGGCTGGAAGGGATCGGGCTCGACCGGCAAGGCGATCGGCTCGTTCTACTACCTGCCGCAGTACCTGCGCGAGCAGTCACAGACCATCGTCGAGTGAGCGCATGCGGCTCCTGTCACTTCGCGAAGCCATCGCCACCTACGTGAAGGATGGCGCGAGCGTTGCGCTCGAGGGTTTCACGCACCTCATTCCGTTTGCGGCCGGGCACGAGATCATCCGCCAGCAGCGGCGCGGGCTGCACCTGATCCGCATGACACCGGATCTCGTGTACGACCAGCTGATCGGCATGGGTTGTGCCGCGCGGCTGACCTTCTCATGGGGCGGCAATCCCGGCGTGGGCTCGCTCCACCGGCTGCGCGATGCCGTGGAGCATGGCTGGCCGCAGCCGCTCGCGCTCTCGGAGTTCACCCACGCGGAGATGGCGGTGGCCTACCAGGCAGGGGCCAGCGGGCTGCCCTGCGGAGTGATGCGCCGGGACGCGGCCAGCGATCTCGCGGCAGTTCCGGGAGCGAGCGTGCGCGAGCTCCTCTGCCCGTTCACCGGAGCCGCCCTTGCGCTCGTGCCGGCGGTCAATCCCGATGTCTGCATCCTGCACGCCCAGCAGATCGATGCGCACGGCAACGTGCTGATCCGCGGCATCGTCGGGGCCGCGAAGGAAGCGGCGCTCGCCGCGCGGCAGCTGCTCGTCACCGTAGAGGAGCAGGTCGATACGCTGGACGCCGACATGAACGCGCTGATCCTTCCCTCCTGGGTAGTCACGGCGGCGAGCGTCGTGCCAGGGGGAGCCTATCCCTCCTATGCGCAGGGTTACTACCCGCGCGATAACGCGTTCTACCTCGCCTGGGATGAGATTGCGCGCAATCGCGACACCTTCGGCACGTGGATGGAGCGCCACGTGCTCGGCGTGACCGATCACGCATCGCTGCTGCGCAAGCTTGGTGTGGCCGCGTGAACCCTCCATGAGTGCACCTGCCTACAACCGCGATGAGATCATGACGGTGACCGCTGCGCGCCAGCTGAAGAACGGCGCCGTATGCTTCGTCGGCATCGGCCTCCCGAGCGCGGCCTGCAACCTCGCCCGTCTCACCCACGCGCCGGACCTGGTGCTCATCTACGAGTCCGGCACCGTCGGCACGCAGCCCGCGGTGCTGCCACTCTCGATCGGCGACAGCGAGCTCGCCGAGACCGCGACCTGCATCGTGCCGCTGCCGGAGATCTTTGCGCACTACCTGCAGCGCGGCCGCATCGATGTCGGTTTCCTCGGCGCAGCGCAGATCGACCGCTTCGGCAATCTCAACAGCACGGTGATCGGAGATTACGCGCACCCGCAGGTGCGCCTGCCGGGTGCGGGCGGCGCACCGGAGATCGCCAATTACGCCCGCGAGGTGCTGGTGGTGATGAAGCAGACAGCCCGTAGCTTCGTCGCGCGGCTCGACTTCCGCACCACCTGCGGCTACCTCGAAGGCCGCGGCGCACGCCGCGCACGAGCGCTGCCGGGCGCAGGGCCTAAGGCGGTGATCACCGACTTTGGCGTGCTGCGCCCGAACGGCGCGACCGAGGAGCTGGAGCTCGCTGCGCTCTATCCCGGCGTGAGCCTCGAGGCCACGCGCGCCGCCACCGGCTGGCCCCTGCAGGTCGGCAAGTCGCTCGAAGTCATCGCGCCGCCCGAGCCGCACGAGCTCGAGGTGCTGCGCGACCTGCATGCGCGCACCGAGGCGGCGCATGCACGTCCCGTACACATCCAGCTGCCGTCGTGAGGCCAATGCGACGGTGAGGTAACCGCCATGAGTTCACCCATGAAAACCGGCACGAGCCCGTCCCACATTTCCATGAAGCTTCCGGGGCCAAAGGCGCAGGCGCTCCTCGCGCGCGACCGGCAGGTCACGACGCCCTCTTACCCGCGCGATTATCCATTCGCGATCGCGAAAGGCCGCGGGGCGGAGGTCTGGGACGTCGACGGCAATCGCTTCCTCGATTTCATGAGCGGCATCGGCGTCGCCAGCACGGGCCATGCGCACCCACAGGTGGTGCAGGCCATCAAGGACGCCGCGGATGACTTTCTGCACATCTCCTCCGATTACTGGCACGAGCGCATGACGCGCCTCGCCGAGCGCTTGAATGCGCTCAACCCGGTGGGTGAGCCGGCGCAGGTGCTCCTTTGCCAGAGCGGCACCGAGTCGGTCGAAGGCGCGCTCAAGCTCGCCCGCTACGTCACCAACCGACCGCGTTTCATTGCGTTCCTTGGCGGTTTTCACGGCCGCTCGATGGGCTCGCTCGCCTTTACCTCGAGCAAGTACACGCAGCAGGCGGGCTTCTTCCCCACCATGCCCGGAGTCACTCACGTCCCCTACCCCAATCCCTATCGGCCGCTGCTCGCCGGCGCCGATCAGGGCAAGGCGGTCATCGACTTCATCGAGAAGGTCCTCTTCCAGAACAACCTTCCCCCGAGCGAGGTGGCCGCAGTCATCGTCGAGCCGATCCAGGGCGAAGGGGGTTATATCGTGCCGCCGGATGGGTTCCTCGCCGGGCTGCGTGCGCTGTGTGACCGCCACGGCATGCTGCTCATTTTCGATGAGGTGCAGTCGGGCATCGGCCGCACGGGGAAGATGTTCGCGAGCCAGCACTGGGGCGTGACGCCGGACATCATGGCGCTCGCCAAGGGCCTCGGGTCGGGACTGCCGATCGGAGCTGTGGTCGCGCGCCGCCGCTACATGGAAAAGTGGAAGCCGGGCGCGCATGGCAACACCTTCGGCGGCAATCCGCTCTGCTGCGCGGCAGCGCTTGCGACGCTCGATCTCGTTGAGCGTGAGTACGCGGCCAACTCCGCGAACGTCGGTGAATACTTCATCGGCCGCTTGCGCGAGCTCAAGCAGCGCTACCCCGCTATCGGCGATGTCCGCGGCAAGGGCCTCATGATCGGCGTGGAGCTCGTGACGGACCCGGCGACCAAGGCACCCGCCCGCGCGCTGTGTGACGCGCTGCTCACCCGTGCCTACCACCAGGGACTGCTGCTCCTCGCCTGTGGCCAGAGCACCGTACGGTTCATCCCGCCGCTCATGGTCGGCCGCGCCTACATCGATGAGGCCATCGGCATGTTCGAAGCCGCGCTCAAAGAAGCGCTGGCGATGAGTTGAGCGGGCGGCACGACGTGCGCGCATCTGCCGACTCCGTCCGCGCCCTGGGCCTGACGATGACCACCGCCCTGGTGGTCGGCAACACCATGGGCGTCGGTATCTTCATGCTGCCGGCATCGCTCGCGCCCTATGGGTTGAACGCCGTGCCGGGGTGGCTCATCACTTCGATCGGCGCCATTTTCATCGCCTGGGTGTTCGCGGGTCTCGCGCGCGCGTTCCCCGGCGACGATGGACCCTATGCCTACACCGCGCGCGCATTCGGCGGGGCAGTCGCGTTCGTGCTGATGTGGTGCTACTGGGTCTCGACCTGCGTGACGCTGCCGGTTCTCGCAACCGGTGCAGTCGGCTACCTGTCGAGTTTCTTCCCCGTGCTGGGTGAGAATCACGCGCTTGCCGCGGTCACGGCACTGTCATTTATCTGGCTGTTCGTGTTGATCAATCTGCGCGGCGCACGCACCGCCGGCTGGGTGCAGGTGCTCACCACCGTGCTGAAGCTCGTGCCGCAGTTCGGCATCATCGCACTCGGTGCCGCGGCGTTTTTTGCGCCTCATGCACAGGCGGTGGTGCACGTGCCAACGACGCCAACATCGCTCTCCGGTGTGATCGCCGCCTCGACGCTCGCGCTCTACGCCATGCTGGGCGTCGAGTGCGCCGCCATGCCGGCCGGGCGGGTGAGGGATCCCGGGCGCACGATTCCACGCGCGACGTTCATCGGCACGCTGCTGGTCGCGGCCATCTATATCTGCGTTTGCCTGGTGCCGATGCTGCTCATCCCGCAGGCGGAGCTCGCCGCCTCGAATGCACCCTTTGCGGACCTCTTCGCCCGCTATCTCGGCGCGGCCTCCGGCAAGGTGCTGGCGGCATTCGTCATCGTGGGCGCACTCGGTTGCCTCAATGGATGGACGCTGATCGTCGGCGAGCTCACCGTGAGTTTCGCGAAGCACGGCGGCTTTCCGCGCGCGCTCGGCAAGCTCAATGCGCACGGTGCGCCGCTCTGGGGCCTCGTGTTCCCCGCCGCTCTTGCGAGTCTGATGCAGCTCATGAACTACAACGATTCAATGGCAGGTGCATTCACGCTGCTCAGCGTCGTCGTGACCGCGACCAACCTGCCCATCTACATCGGAGCCGCCCTCGCGGTGTTGGTGCTGTGGCGGCGTGGGCAGATCCCGAAGCCGGGTGCGCGCGAGGTACGCTGGATCGTGGCGGCGATGCTCGCCGCGATCTATTGCGTGTGGGCCTCGTTCGGCATCGGCCGCAAGCCATTGCTCCAGGCGCTCTACGTGTGCGCCCCCGGCGTGCTCGTGTACGCGGTGTACTGGTGGCACTCCGTGCGCCGTGACGTGGTTGCCGCCCGGGCCTGATCCCCCGACCCTGCGCTTCTTCACTGGAGATCCTGATGCCGCGACTGGCAATGACTCTCTCTGTGCTCGTGTACCTGCTCGCTGGCCTCACGGGTGGTAACACCGCGGATGCCGCCGACCCGGCGACCCACCAACGAGCGCGCGACCTCGGCGTCCCCTTCGATGGTACTCCGGGACCGTTGAATGCCATCACCGACGTCGAGGGCGTACTCGTCGGCCACACCACGCTGATCTCCGGCAGCGGCAAGCTCGTGGTCGGCAAGGGCCCGGTGCGCACCGGCGTCACGGCCGTGCTGCCGCGAGGTGCTCACTCCATGGACCGCTATTCATTCGCCGGTTGGTACTCGCAGAACGGCAATGGCGAGATGACCGGCACGACCTGGGTGGAAGAGTCAGGCTTCCTCGAAGGTCCGGTGATGATCACCAACACTCACAGCGTGGGAGTGGTGCGGGATGCGGTGATTGCCTGGCGCGTGGCGCACGGACCGGCGGGTCCGGACGACAACTGGTGGTCGCTGCCGGTCGTGGCGGAGACCTGGGACGGCTGGCTGAATGACATCAACGGCTTTCACGTCAAGCCGGAGCACGCCGTCCACGCCATCGACAGCGCGCACGCCGGCCCGGTGGAGGAAGGGGCCGTCGGTGGCGGCACGGGCATGGTGTGCAACGGCTTCAAGGGAGGCATCGGCACTTCCTCACGGCGGCTGATCGATAAGGACGGCGGCTACCTCGTCGGCGTTCTGGTTCAGTGCAACTACGGCAGGCGGCAGAATCTGCGCATCGCCGGCATTCCGGTCGGACGGGAGATCGAGAGCGAAGATCCCTATGCCTGGCTGCCCTCGGATGCGGCCGAGTACGGCTCGATCATCGTGGTGGTAGCGACCAATGCCCCACTCTTACCGCACCAGTTGAAGCGCATCGCGCGCCGCGTCTCACTCGGCATCGGCCGCACCGGCAGCATCGCCGGTAACGGCTCCGGTGACATCTTCCTCGCATTCTCGACTGCGAACCCGGGGGCGAGCGAGGCCGATCGCCTCGTGGATGTCAGAATGGTGCCGAACGAGAAGCTCGATCCGCTCTTCGCCGCAACGGTGGAAGCCACCGAGGAAGCGGTCGTCAATGCCATGGTCGCCGCGACCGACATGACCGGGATCAATGGCCACCACGTGCGCGCCCTGCCCCACGAGCAGCTGCGCGCGGTGCTGGCGAAGTACAACCGTCTCGCGCACTGAAGGTCAGTGCGAGAGCTCGAGCCCTGCGATCAGCTCCTCCCGCTCCGCCTGCCATCGTTCCGCGGCCCGCGCCAGCAGCGGACAGTCGTGCGCTTCCCGGATCCAGCTCTCGAGCTCGAGAACTCGTCTGAGCTTCTCGCAATGGCTGATCGCGCTGTCGACCACCAGTGAGCGGGCATCGGCGGCGCACGGAATTCCGTGACCGGAGCCCTTGCCCATCGACGAATGTTTCACTCGCTACCCCGCTTCGCCACGCTCCATTCAAGCGGCCACGTCACTCTAGCGAATGCGGCTTGTCAGCCGGTATGACGGGCATCACACCGGCTTGTCGGGAAAGACCGCATTAGCGCGTAGGTGAATTCTGATTATTGGCTTCTGCGTTGGAATAGGCGCCTCGGGATAGTCTGAGAACCGCGGGCATCAGGGCCCGGCTACAATCGCGCGCCAGTTGATGATGGCGTTCCACAGCATGCGCTGATCGCCACGATTGAGATCCCGATGCAGCGGGTTGAAGTTGAAGGTGACCACGTGGCCCTTGCCGACTGGCATGTCGAGGATGGCCGCGCGGCCGATGAGATTCTCCTCGCCCCATGCCTGTCCACTCACGACGAACGGCGCGCCCTCCGTGTCGCCCCACTCGAGCACGATCCCGCTGCGATCGAGCGGTCCATCGAGGCATACGGTGCAGTACGCCATACGTAGCCAGCGCCTCGGCACGGAATAGAGCGCGAAGTTCTGGCGGAACACCCAGGTGCGCGAGGGGTAGCCGTAGGCAATCGGGTGGTCGGGACGCGCGAAGGAGACGCGCACGTGGGCACCCGGCGTGCGCGTCACCGTACTCTGTGAGGCCGCGGCGGACGCGGCACCGCCGCCTGAGGTGCTCCTGGGCACGCCGCCCGCTTCGCGGCGCACGCCGCGCACGAGACCGCCTTCGAGCGGCAGCATCGAGCCATTGCCGAGGGTAATGAGGA
>DASYFL010000108.1:0-4948 GCA_036498445.1 Steroidobacteraceae bacterium | reverse complement strand
CGGTACCGACGCGCGGCCAGCCGGAAATAGGCCCCAGGACGAGATCGACCCCCACATCGCCGATGATGGTCAGCCGGTGCTGCCTTCCCCCCATCATCCGACTATAGGCGGCGGATCAGGCAGGTGTCAATAAATACATCTAGTGGATGTAGATATTCTACAGTCGCCCTGCCCGGCCCGTTCCTCGCTGGCCCATGAGGCCCGCCACGTCAGCCTCGGCGCGCCGGTCCTGCTGCAGAACCTCGAAGCGGGGTGACAGCAGGTCGTAGATCGGGAGCACGGCGGCGCCGAGAATCGAGCTGTCCACCTGGCGTTCGGAGAGCAGGATGCGCGTGCTCGGGGTGGCGACGCCTCCGCGCACCGAGTGATGCAGCGGCTGGGCGAGCAGCACGAGGCGCTCCACCAGGAGCTTCGGCGCGGAGCCGCCGATCACTATGGTGACCGGGTCGAGCATATTCTCGATCACGCACACCGCGTCGCGGAGCCGCTCCGCGGCCTCACGGCACCACGCCTGCAGCGCCGGATCCTCGTTGCGCTCGAGCTGCGCGATGATCAGGGCGTCGCGGTCCGGCGCCTCGCTGACCCCCAGGGCCTCGGCCAGCGACTGCAGCGAGAGATAGCGCTCGAGACACCCTACATTCCCGCAATAGCAGCGTTTGCCGCCGGGCACCGCAGGAATGTGCCCGATCTCGGTGGCGTTCCCGTTGGCACCCCGGTAGGCAGAGCGGTTCACCACCAGAGTGCCGCCCAGCCCGACACCGAAATGCATGTAGAAGAAGGTGTCGAGCGATCGCGCGATGCCGAACAGGCTTTCGCCGAGCGCCGCTGCAACGCTGTCGACGCTGTAGAACACCTGGAGCCGCGTCGCGTGACGCAGCTCATCGAGCACCGACAGGTCGCTCCATCCCTCGAGGGTGGTCGGCCCGAGGAAGCTGATGTCGGTCTTGATGAGCGGGCCCGGAAGGGCCACGCCGATTCCCCATAAGCGCTCCGCGGCGGGCGATCGTCGCCGCAGCTCGCGAATCAACTCCATCACGGTTGCGAGCACGCGCCGCTGATCGTGCGTATCGACGTCGACCTCGCGCCGCTCGAGAATCTCGCCGATGAGGTTAACGAGGCCGGCGGAGACACGCCCGGGCTCGAGGCTGATGCCGATGGAGTTGCCGGCATTCGGATTCAGCTCGAACGCTATGGGGGGCTGGCCCCGCGACTTAGCGCCCTTCACCCGCCGCGCGACGATCAGTCCGATCGCCTGCAGGTCGTTGGTGATGTTCGCGACCGTCTGGGGACTGAGCGACACCAGCTCGACGATCTCTCGCCTGGAGATCCTCCCCTGTCGCCGGATGACATCGAGAACGATGCGGCGATTGTAGGGAGCGCTCGACTGCTGAGTCGTGCCTCGGCTGACCATAGGTTGCCGGCCGGATTATATACACATCCGGTGTGTGAATTGTGCCGACCTGCGGCTCAGTGACTCTGGATCACGCTGCGGTCGCGGCCGGGAGCGGATGACTCCGGATCATCCAGTTCCCGCGCGGCCTGGTGGCCCGCGAACACTGCGTGGGCGATGAGCGCCGGCTGGCGGCAATCGCCGATCCGCCGGATGCGAACCGGTGGGCCGGCCTCCTCGCCCTCGCCCGCGAGCTCGCGGAACAACCGATCGTCGGGCTCGCGCGAGGTCACCAGCACCAGCGTCGACGCGCTCTGCTGCCAGCGCCGTCCCGAGTAAATGCAGGCGAGCGTCACCGCTCCCCCATCGAATGCCTCGACCGCGGAATTGACGTGTATCCCAACTCCGAGGGCGAGCAACTGGCTTTGCGTGCGCTCCTGTTCCCCCGTGTAGTGACTCCACGCCGCCGCACGGCCGGTCGGGGTGACGTAAGTGACCCTTGCACCGGCGCTTGCGAGCAGCACGGCAATCACTGCAGCCATGTAATAGTGATCGTCGTCGAAAATCGTCACCTCACCGGATGGGCGCGCGCCGCGCAGAATGTCATCCGGCGTGAGCACGCCCGTCGCCGGCAGCCCATCGATGGCACGCACGTGCCAGCGGCCCCGTCCATCGTTACGCCAACGTGCACCGGTCGCGATGAGCACGTGGTCGGCGCCGAACTCGTGAACCTCTGCGGCCGAGAGGCGGTTGCCGAGATACATGGAGACCTGCGGCATCGTGCGCAACTGCGTGAGGCGGTAATCGCGTACGCGGGCCCACTCGGCAAGTCCCGGCAGGCGGCTCTCGAGCGTCACGCGGCCGCCGGGCTCGGCCTCCGCATCGGCCAGTGTCACGGCGTAGCCGCGCTTGCCGAGGATATGTGCCGCCTCGAGTCCGGCCGGGCCCGCACCGACGATGAGCACCGAGCCTCCCGGGCCCGGCGGCACGCGCTCGGGATGCCAACCGCGCCGCCACTCCTCCCCCATGGTCGGATTCTGCGTGCAGCGCAGCGGCACGCCGCGGTAGTTGGAGGCATAGCAGATGTTGCAGCCGATGCATTCGCGGATCTCCTCGAGATGCCCGGCGCGGATCTTCGCCGGCAGAAAGGGATCCGCAATCGAAGGCCGCGCGGCGCCAACGAGATCGAGGATCCCGGCGCGAATCTGGCGCACCATGGTATCGGGCGAGGTGAACCGGCCCACGCTGACTACCGGCTTGCGCGTGAGCCGCTTCACCTGCGCTACGCGCTCCTCGAGGGATCCCTCGCGCACGAAGCGCGAGGTGGCCATCTCCTCGCCGTAGTAGTCGCCGACCACCAGGTCCCAGAGGTCGGGCAGCTCGCCCAGCATGCCTATGACATCGTGAGCTTCGGTGGCACTGAGGTGCTCATCGCCGTGACCGTCGGCCGAGAAGCGCACCGCGATGGCACAGCGGTCGCCGACCGCGGCGCGTGTCTCCTCGAGCACCTCGCGCAACAGCCGCGCGCGATTCTCGAGCGAGCCGCCGTACTCGTCGGTGCGATCGTTCAGGCTGCGCGACAAGAACTCCGCCAGCAGGTACCCGTGCGTCGGATATACGTACACGATGTCGAACCCGGCCTGACGCGCGCGCCGGGCCGCGGCCAGATGCCAGCGGCGGAATGCGCGGATGTCGCTGCGATCCATGCGCTGCGATTGCACCGGTTCCTCGCGGCTCGGCATCGACGCCACTCCGAAGGTCGGCCGGCGAGTCGCCAGATTCGCGACATAGGTGCCGCCGTGCCACAGCTCGACACCTGCGAGTGCGCCATGCGCGTGCACCTGCTGCGCCATGGCCGCGAGGTTCGCGACATCCCCGTCATCCCACAACGCTGCGAAGGGATAGGGTTGGTCGTCGGAGCTCGGGTGGATGGAGCAGTATTCCGTACAGACCACCCCCCAGCCCCCTTGCGCCTTCATGCCACGCATCGCCGCCTGCGTCCGCGGCAGCGCATGACCCATGCCGCTGCAGTGGGGGACCTGATAGAAACGGTTGGGCGCGGTGACCGGACCGAGCCGGATCGGATCAAAGAGAATCTGGTAGCGCGACTCGGTGGTCATTTTCCTGCTCGCTTCCATCCCACCGCGTTTGTCGCGGGTTGGAGCGAGTATGCTGCGGGCAGCATCAGGGCCGCGCAACCCACAGGCATGCGCGAAAGGAAACCTCATGCAACGCGCAACACGGAGTAGCCGACGCCCGCGGCCGCCCGCGCCCGCGGATCAGGGCGCGCAGGACATCGGTCTGCACCATGGTGCGACCGCCCCGTACGAGCCGATCGGCGCCGAGCAGGCCGAGCGGCTCATCGACGCTGCGCTGATCCTGATGCGCGACTCCGGTGTGGCGTTCGAGGCGGGCTCGGAGGCGCTCGGCATTCTGCGCGCATCCGGCTGCGCGGTGAACGATGATGGAGTCGTCCGCTTCGAGCCGGAGCGGGTGCGCGATGCGCTCGGCTCGGTGGCGAAGAGCGCGAAGCTCTGGGATCGAACCGCCACGCGCTACATCGAGCTCGACTGCCGCCACACCTGGTTCATCCCCGGCATGACCTGCATCAAGGTGTACGACCTCGAGAGCGGCGAGCCACGCGACAGCCGCGGGGAAGACCTCGCCACCATCAGCCGCGTGGCCGACGGTCTGAAAAACATCGATGCGGTGTGTATCGCCTGCAAGAACGTCGCGCGCTCGGACATTCATGGCGAGATCGAGGAGTTCTCGATCATGGCCGCCAACACGGTGAAGCCGCTCGAATACCTGTGCGAACAGGCAGCCTCGCTCGGAGTGGTCATCGAGAAGGCCACAGCGATCCGCGGCGGCCGCCAGGAGCTGTTCGACAAGCCCTATTTTCTGCAGATCATCACACCGCTGCCGCTCAACTATCATGCCATGCACACCGATCAGCTCATCCAGGCGGTACGCGCCGGCGTTCCGGTGAGCATCGGCACGCTGCCGATCGGCGGGGCCTCGACGCCCATTACCACTGCCGGCAGCATCGTCAACAGCCTCGCCACGGATTTCGCCGCGATGGTTCTCGCGCAGCTCGTGCGCCGCGGGGCGTTCTGCATCGGCAGTTCCGATGTTTGCTTCATGGAGCCCGCCACGGGCAGCATCGGCAATTTCGCGCAGACCTCGCTCGCCGACCTGATCATGTGCCAGCTGCGGCGGCGGCTCGCCCTCCCCTCGTTCACCGGCGCGGCCGGCTACTCGAGCGCGAGCCGCTTCAACCAGGACGCGGTCGCCGAGCTCACCGCCGGCATGCTGCAGACCTTCTTCAGCCGTCCCGCCACGCTCGACTATCTCGGCTCGCTCGACCAGGGACTCACCTATTCGCTGCACGCGCTGCTGCTGTGCAACGATCTCGCGGGATTGCTGCGCACCTTGTGGCAGGGTGTACAGATCGATGAGGACTCCCTGGCGCTCGATCTCGCACGCGCCGTCGGCCCGCGCGGCAATTACCTGGCGCAGCAACACACGGTCGACCACTGCCGCGAGCATTTGTGGCAG
>DASYFL010000107.1:0-14346 GCA_036498445.1 Steroidobacteraceae bacterium | reverse complement strand
ACCCCGTGCATCTTCGAATACGTGTACTTCGCCCGCCCTGACTCCAAGATCGACAATATCTCGGTGTACCGCGCCCGCATGCGCATGGGTGATCGCCTGGCGGACAAGATCCTGCGCGAGCGGCCGAAGCACGACATCGATGTCGTGATTCCCATTCCGGACACGAGCCGAACGAGCGCCCTGCAGCTCGCGCAGCGGCTCGGCGTCAAGTACCGCGAAGGCTTCATCAAGAACCGCTACATCGGCCGCACCTTCATCATGCCCGGGCAGCAGGAGCGCGAGAAATCGGTGCGTCGTAAGCTGAACGCCATCGATCTCGAGTTCCGCGGCAAGCGGGTGCTGCTGGTCGATGACTCTATCGTGCGCGGCACGACCTCTGCGCAGATCATCGAGCTCGCGCGCGAAGCCGGTGCCCGCGAGGTCTATTTCGCCTCTGCCGCGCCACCGGTGCGCTTTCCCAACGTGTACGGCATCGATATGCCCGCGACGAGCGAGCTGGTGGCGAGCGGCCAGACGGTGGAGGAGGTGGCGCGGACCATTGGCGCGGACTGGCTCATCTACCAGGACCTCGATGACCTGATCGCCGCCTGCAAGCACGAGGATGCGCGCATCGAGGAGTTCGACACCTCGTGCTTCTCAGGGGTGTATGTAACCGGGGATGTCACGGCGGAGTACCTGGAGCGGCTGCAGCTCGAGCGCTCGGACGCGGCGAAGCTCGCCCGCCGGGACGGGCGCGGCAAGCTCAAAGTGGTGCGCTGAGCCACCCCAGGAAAACCGCGCTCGGCAGGCGAGCGGGCACATACGGCTCGATAAGATGCGCGATCTTCCGGGGGCCCCGGTGAAGACAGCGGATGCCTGCGATCCGCGCCGCACGTTGCTGCTCGAGCTCCTGCAGACGGGCCTCGCCCGCGTGCACGGTCGTCACTGCGTCGCAACGGCGCTCGCCGGAAAGGCGCTCCCGGCACCGGTATGGGTGGCCGCGGTCGGCAAGGCGGCCACGGCCATGGCACTCGGGGCGCACGAGGCGCTCGGTCACGCCATCGAGCGCACGCTCATCATCACCCGCGAGCGCGAGGACCTCGCCGGCTTCCCCGCAGGCGGCACTCCCGAAGTTTGGCTGGGCTCACACCCGCTGCCCGATGAGCGCTCGCTTGCGGCCGGCGCACGCCTGCTCGGTTGGGTCGATGAGCTGCCACCGGGCGTACGGCCGCTCTTCCTCGTCTCCGGGGGAGCCTCGAGCCTGGTGGAAGTTCCGGCCGAGGGCGCGACGCTGGAGGATCTCGCGGCGCTCACGCGGCTTTCTTTCTCTTCCGGCATGGCGATCGGCGAGCTCAACGCACGGCGCGCGGCGCTCTCACGCATCAAGGGCGGCCGTCTTGCGGCGCGGCTCTCGGGCCGTGCGGCACTCGCGTTGTTCGTGTCAGATGTACCCCAGGATGACCCGCGCGTCATCGGCTCGGGGCTCATGGGGCCTGCGGCGGGCGGCGACAGCGTCGAGCGGCATGTGGTCGCGAGCGTCGATCATGCCGTCGCTGCAGTCGCCGCCCGCGCGGTGCAGTTCGGCCTCACCGCGCGTGCATCGCGCGAGCGCTTTGCGGACAGCGCCGAGCGGCTCGCGGCGCGATTCGCCCACGAGCTACACCTGGGGGAGACGCAGCTGCGCGTATGGGGCGGGGAATCGACCGTGCAGCTGCCCTTGCGGCCTGGCCGAGGTGGCCGCAACCAGCATCTGGCGCTCGCCGCCGCGCGGCTAATCGCCGGCCATGGCGAGCTGTTACTGCTCGCGGCTGGCACCGACGGCAGCGACGGGGTGACCGAAGATGCCGGAGCACTCGTCGACGCAGACACCTGCGCACGCATCACGCTGGCTGAGCTCGATCCCGATGACTGCCTCGCGCGGGCTGACTCCGCCCCCGCACTCGCCGCGAGCGGGGATCTCCTGCACACCGGTCCTACCGGCACCAATGTTGGAGACCTGGTGATCGGGCTCAAGCTGCCGCTGCAGGACCTGGAGGCGCTCGCGCAGCACCGTGACGCCCGCGGCCGGCGCGTGTTGTAATCGCAGCCGTGCGCCTGCTGTTGATCGAAGAGGACGCGCGCCGCTGCGCGCACATCCGCGAGCGGCTCATCTCCTGGCGGCCGCACGCCGAGCTGGTCGTGCATCGTCCGGTAGCGCAAGGCGCCCTGGCACGGGATTTCCTCGCGCAGGGATTCGATGCCGTGATGCTGGCGGATGAATGGCCGGGCGGTCGCGGCCTCACCTGGGCGCGCGAGCTCTCCGGGCGCGCCGGGTTTGCGCCGATCGTGCTGCTGTGCGAGGAAAAGGATTCGAGCGTGGCGCGCGAGGCAGGAGCCATCGGAGCCTTCACGGTGAGCGGCGCAGACCTCGAACGTGAGACGTTTGCGCACGTGCTCGCGGCCGCCGAGCGGCGCCAGGCACACGCACGCGCCATCTGGCGCGAGAGTCGCGCGGGCCGCGAGACGCAGCGCTTCGGCGATGCGTTCGTCCGCGGCTACCGCTGCATCCGCCGCCTGGCGGCGGGAGCGACCAGCGACCTGTACGTAGCCGAGAGCGAGCGTGTCGGCGCGCTGGTGGCGCTCAAGGTTGCGCGTGACCGCCAGGACGAGCAGCAACCCGTCGATGCCTTTCGCCGCTTCCTGCAGGAGTACGAAATCGCGCAGCGCATTGCGAGCCCGGCGGTGGTGCGCCTGTTCGATCTCGGAGTGAGCGATGAGCACGCCTGGCTCGTCATGGAGTACTTCGCACTCGGGGATCTGCGCCGCCGCATGCGCAGCGCGCTCAGCCCGCGCGAGGCGCTGCGCTTTGCGGGGGCCGTCGCCGAGGCACTCGCCGCGGTGCACGCCGCGGGAGTACTGCACCGCGACCTGAAACCCGGTAACGTGATGCTGCGCCAGGATGGCACCATCGCACTGATCGATTTCGGGCTATCCAAGGATGCGGCGCTGGCGCTCGATGTCACCGATACCGGAATGATCTTCGGCACCCCGCACTACATGAGCCCGGAGCAGGGCCACGCGGAAGCGCTCGATGCGCGCAGCGACCTCTACAGCCTCGGGGTGATCCTGTTCGAGATGCTGACGGGCGAGAAGCCATATCGCGCCGAGAACCCGATGGCGATCGTCTACAAGCACCGCAAGGAGCCCGTGCCACAGCTGCCCGCGCAGTTCGCCGTCGTGCAGCCGGTGCTCGAGCGCCTCATGGCGAAATTGCCGGCCGAGCGCTTCGCCGACGCGCAACAGGCAGGCGCCGCGCTGACGGAAACACTGGGCAACTGGCTTGCGCACGGGCGCGAGACGTGAGCGTACTCGCGGACATCGACTCGGGCGCATCCATCCTGTGCGCGCCGACTCCTGCCGCCTGGATCGAGGATGCACTCGCCCACCTGCCCGAGCTGCTGCAGGACCACGCCAACTGCGAGAAGAAGGCGGCCTCCACCGCGCTCGCGCTGATGTTCGCCTACCCGGAGGACCGCCCGCTCGGCGCGGCACTGTCGCGCCTGGCACGTGAAGAGCTGCGCCACTTCGAGCAGGTGCTACGCGCGATGGCGCTGCTCGGGCTGCCCTTCGCACGCCAGCGCCCCGGACGCTATGCGCAGCAGCTGCGGCGCGCGGTGCGCACGGGTGACCCCGGACGCAAGCTCGATCTGCTGCTGACGGGCGCGCTGATCGAGGCGCGCTCCGCGGAGCGCTTCGCGCTGCTCGCGCCGCATCTCTCGCCGCCGCTCGCGCGGCTGTACGCGGATCTCGCGGGCGCCGAGGCACGCCACTTTTTACTGTATGTCGGATTCGCGCGCGCCGCGGCACCGCAGGAATGGCGCACACGCCTCGAGGCGCTTGCCGCACGCGAGGCACAGCTCGTCACCGAGCCCGATGAGACACTACGCTTCCACTCCGGGCCGTTGCGCGACTAACAGTTGCTTACACCTGGAGACCGTGCGGCGCTCATCCGCAGGCCCTGACACGGCACTAATTGCGCTGCCGGTTGTCTTCCGGTGCAGGTATGCTGCTCGCCGCGAGGCACGATGAGCGAACGACCACACGTGTTGATTGTCGATGACGACCGCGAGATACGCGGTCTGCTCGCGCAGTACCTGGACAAACACGAGTTCCGCACCACCGCCGTCGCGGACGGCAAGGAGATGCGGCGCGTCCTCGACCGTACGCACATCGACCTGCTGGTGCTGGACCTGATGCTGCCGGGGGAGGACGGCCTCACGCTGTGCCGCGAGCTGCGCAGCCGCTCGCAGCTGCCGATCATCATGCTGACCGCGCGCGGCGAGGACGTCGACCGCATCGTCGGTCTCGAGCTCGGTGCCGACGACTATGTCGCCAAGCCCTTCAACCCGCGGGAGCTCCTCGGCCGCATCAAGGCGGTGCTGCGCCGCGCGGCGCACGCGCCGCGCGATCCCAGTCCCGAGACCGTGCGTGGGTTTTCTTTTGGCGGCTGGCGGCTCGACACCGTGACCCGCACCCTCAGGAATTCCGACGGTCGCGAAGTGGCCCTGAGCGGTGCCGAGTATCGGCTGCTCGCGGTACTCCTCGGCGCCGGCAACCGCGTCCTGACACGCGCGCAGCTCACCGAGCTGCTGCGCGGGCGGGATGCCGATCCATTCGATCGCAGCATCGATGTGCGCGTCAGCCGTCTGCGGCAGATTCTCGGCGATGACGCACGCGCTCCGCAAATCATCAAGACGGTGTATGGCGAGGGGTACGTCATCGGCATCAGCGTGGTGAACGAATAGCGCCCCGCGCGCCCATGTCTTTTTCGCCGTGGCCACAATCGCTCTTCGGGCGGCTGCTCGCGGCCTCGGTAGCCGCCGTGCTCATCGCACAGGCGGTGGCGCTGCTGTTGATCGCCCAGGAGCGCGAGCACTTCATGCTGCAGGGAAGCGTGCGCGAATGGACGCGGCGCATCGCCGAGACCACCCTGATGCTCGCGCCGCTCGATCCCGCACAACGTAGCGATGCGCTCGCGCAGCTCATGGCTGCGGCGCCGCTGCACCCCCCGCACGTGATGAGCCATCCGGGGGCGCCGCACCCCAGGTCCGGACGCGGGTTTGGCTACGGTTTCCTCAGGCTGCCCATGCTGACCGATTTCGAGACGGTGCTGCGTGAGCAGCTGCGGGCGGCGCTAGGCCCGGGTTATGGCATCGAGATAGGCGCTACGCCCGACCCGCCGCCACCTGCGGTCGCGTTGCCCCCCGCGTTCCTCGAGGCGCACGAGCTCGCGCAGCATCCGGCAAGCGCACAGCGCTACGACGTGACGGTGCGCTTTGCCGACGGCGCGGGCGTCACCTACCGCGTGCTGCGCATGCCCGGAGGTGCGCCGCTGCCGCGCAACCTGTTCCTCAACCTGTCTCTGCTCGTGTTGCTGCTGGTCATCGTGCTGTACGCCGCGGCGCGCAACATCACCCGCCCGCTTTCAGATCTCGCACGTGCCGCCGACAGCGTGGGCCGCGATACGCGCCCGGCGCAACCGCTCGCGGAGCGTGGTGCGCGCGAGCTGCGCGACGCCGCGCGCGCCTTCAACACCATGCAGGACCGGCTGCATCGCTACCTCGACAGCCGCTCGCGCGTGTTGGCGGCGATGTCCCACGACCTGAAGACTCCGCTCACGCGGCTGCGCCTGCAGGTGGAGGCGCTCGAGAATCCGCCGATGCAGGCGCGCATCGGCCGCGAGCTCGATGAGATGGAGAGCATGGTGCGCGAGGCGCTGGCGCTGTTTCGTGGACTCGACGATGGCGAGCCGCCCACGGCGATCGACATCGAAGAGCTGCTCGCGCAGATCCGCGAGGAGTTCACCGACATGGGCGCAGCGGTGACGGTCGGCGGCCACGCGCTGCGGCCCTTCACCGGCAAGGCGCAAGCTCTCAAGCGCTGCCTCACCAACCTCATCGCCAACGCGGTGAAATTTGGTACGCGGGCTGAAATTCTCATCGAGGATGGCGCCGACCTTGTGATCCGCGTGCGCGACCGCGGACCGGGCATTCCGGAGGAGGAGCTCGAACGCGTCTTCGAGCCATTCTACCGGCTCGAGTCCTCGCGCAACCGCGACAGCGGCGGAACCGGACTCGGCCTGTCGATCGCGCGCGATGTTGCGCAGGCGCACGGCGGCTCGCTGCAGCTCGCCAATGCCCCTGGCGGGGGACTCGAGGCGACGCTGCGCCTGCCGCGCCGGCGCTGATCCGGCCAGCCCGCGCGCTACGGCCGTAGTGCGCCAACGACTCGTCGCAGCCGCTTCTCGATTGGGCGCAAAGTGGCCGCACAGTCGCTCACGATTGTTCACGCCTTCCGGGGGCTTGCGGACGTTAGCGTTAGCATCAGATGCGGGCCCCCATTTCCCCGCAAGGAGCTATTGATGAAGACCGCAATTCTGGCGCTCACCCTGCTGTGCGCGGGCGCGGCTTACGCCCAGAGTCCGCCGCCTCCGGCGCCGCATGCAGCCGAGGCCGCGCGTCACATGGACGATCTCGCCACGCTGCTCGATCTCACCGATGGGCAGAAGGCGCAGGTGCAGACCATTCTGCAGGAGCAGCATGCAAAGATGCGCCAGAGCTTCGAGCAGGCGAAAGCCGCGGGCACGCAGCCCGACTGGCAGCAGATGAAGGCACTGCACGAGCAGATGCAACAGGAGACCGTGCAGAAGCTCTCCACGGTGCTCTCGGCGACGCAGCTGAAGAAGTTTCAGGTCATCCAGCGCGAGATGCACGCCCACATGGGACACCAGATGGGACACCCCATGGGTCACGGCGAGCCAGGGGCGGCCACGGCGCCTCCGGCACAGAACTGATGCCGCGTCGGGGCTTGGGGAGCGCTCGCCGCGCGCTCCTGCTCGCCGGCACAAGCCGCACGGCTTCTGCCGGCGGGCCGCTTCAATGCGCGTCGACCGATACTCCGTGGCGCGGCAACGTAAGCAGCTCATAGCGGCCACGCTCATAGCGCAGGAAGCTTCCCTGCTCATACCACGCGCCAAGCACGATGCGCTGCGCGGGCCTGCCATCGACCTCGAGATCATGCACTCCGGGCCGATGGGTATGGCCGTGCACGATGCGCCGCGCGCGCGTCGAGCGGAACGCCGCCGTTACCGCCGCTGCGTTGACATCCATGATGTAGGGAACGGTGCGCGCGGTATGGCGCCGGCTGCCCGCACGGGCCTCATCCGCGAGCTGCTCGCGAGAGCTGAGCGGCAACGCGAGAAAACGTTGCTGCCAGGCCCGATCGCGCACGATGGTGCGCAGCTCCTGGTAGGGATGGTCATCGACGCATAGCGCATCGCCATGCGTGAGCAGTACGCGCTCGCCAGCGAGCTCGACGATCACTGGATCACTCAGCAGGCGGCAGCCGCTGCGCGCGCAGAAGCCGGTGCCGAGCAGGAAGTCGCGATTGCCGTGGAGGGCGAAGCACGCGACGCCGCTGCCATTGAGCTCGCGCAGCGCGCGGCACACACGCTCATTGCCCGGCTCCTCATCGTCGTCGCCGACCCAGGCCTCGAACAAGTCACCGAGGATGTAGAGCGCCTCGGCCGCGGCTGCCTCAGCGCGCAGGAAGTTCAGAAACTGCTCGGTGGCTTCCGGGGCCGCGGCATCCAGATGCACGTCCGAGACGAAGAGGAACGCCATGCACTCACTTGGGCGAAAGTATGGTGTTCGGTACGGGCGGATTGACCGGAGTCACCGGGGGCGGGCTCGATGCCTGGCCCGGCGAGGTGATTTCCACCTTCTCGATCACCACCGGCTTCAGCGGCGAGTCGCTCTTGAAGGGTCCCATCGACCCGGTGGGCGTCTCGCCGATGTGCTCGATGACGTCCATTCCCTGCACTACACGGCCGAAGACCGTGTATCCCCAACGGGTCGGCACCGGATCGAGATCGGGGTTGTCGACCAGGTTCACGTAGAACTGCGCGTTACCCGAATGCGGCGTCTCACCGCGGGCGAGGCCGACAGTGCCGCGCTTGTTCTGCAGGCCGTTACCGGACTCGTTGAAGACGTTCTCGTGGGTGGGCTTCAGTTGCAGACTGGTCGCGTCGTGGCCGCCGCCCTGGATGACGAAATTTGCGATCACCCGGTGGAACAGAGTGTTGGTGTAGAAGCCTTCGCGCACGTAGCGCAGAAAGTTAGCGGCCGTGAGAGGGGCGCGGTCGTTGCGCACCTCGATGACGAATTCGCCCATATTGGTGGTCACCCGCACCTGGGTGGTCGGCGGCTCCGCGGCTCGGCTCGCCGCGGAAAGCAGCAGCGAGGCGAGCAGCAGGCTCGCGAGTAAGCCGATCCTCGTGGGGCACTTGATGAGCATCGATCCTCCGCTTGGCGAGAGAGTGGACCCGGGCACGGACGCCGGCGGCGAATTCTATAGCAGCAGCCGAGGTGGCGGCGCTTTGTTGAGATTCGTGACTTTCCCGTAACATGGCGTCATGAGTACTGGCGGCCTCACGAGCACGAGGATGCGCGCATCAGCGCAGGCGGCTGCGCCCGTGGTTACCCGCTTTGCACCGAGCCCGACCGGCGAGTTGCACCTCGGAAATGCGCGCACGGCGCTGTTCAACCAGCTGCTCGCACGGCGAGCGGGCGGGCGCTTTCTGCTGCGCATCGAAGATACCGACAGCGAGCGCAGCGTGGATGCCCACACCCGCGGACTGATGGCGGACCTGCGCTGGCTCGGCATCGAGTGGGACGCCGGTCCCGATCGCGAAGACGGCCTTGGACCCTACCGGCAGTCGCAGCGCGGCGCTCGCTACGCACAGGAGCTCGCCGTGCTCGAGCGCACCGGCGCGGTGTATCCGTGCTTCTGCACGGCGCTGGAGCTCTCGCTCTCGCGGCGCGCGCAGCTCGCCGCCGGGCGCCCGCCGCGCTACGCCGGCACGTGCCGCGCGCTCACCGAGAGCGAGCGCGCGGCACGCCTGGCTGGCGGTGTTTCGCCCACGCTGCGCTTTCGCGTGCCAGGCGGTGAGCGTATCGATTTCATCGATATGGTGCATGGGCCACAGAGCTTCCTCAGCGATGACATCGGGGACTTCGTCGTGCGGCGCGCGGATGGCACCGCGGCTTTCTTTTTCTCGAATGCCGTGGACGACGCGCGTATGGGTGTGACGCTCGTGCTGCGCGGTGAGGACCACCTGGCCAATACTCCGCGGCAGCTGCTGATACTCGCGGCACTCGGGCTCCCGACTCCTGCCTACGGGCATGTGGCCTTGCTGGTCGGCGCGGACGGCACGCCGCTTTCCAAGCGCCACGGGGCGGCGAGCGTGCGTGATTACCGTGAGCAGGGTTACCTGCCCGAGGCGATCGCCAATCATCTGTTCCGGCTCGGGCACTCGAGCGCGCCCCACGGGCTGCTCACTCGCGAGGAGATGGCGCACGCCTTCGATCCCGCGCACCTCGGGCGCTCGCCGGCTCGCTTCGATGAGCAGCAGCTGAAGGTCTGGCAGAAGGACGCCGTGCATCGGCTTCCCGCTGCCGCTGCCCGCGAGTGGCTCGCCCCCGTGCTGCCGGCGGGGCTCGACGAACAGTCCGCAGCGGCTTTCACGGCAGCACTGCTCCCGAACCTCCTGCTGCCAGGGGATGCGAGTCCCTGGGTCGAGATCGTGTTCGGCGCTCCGCCGGCGCTCGAGCCGGAAGCGGCGGAACTGGTGCGCGCCGCAGGGCCGGGGTACTTCTCCGCGGCCGCGGCGGCGGCCGCGCGCGCAGGCGGGGACCTGCCGGCGATCGCGGGCGCGGTGCGCGCGGCCACCGGGCGCAAGGGCGCAGACCTCTACATGCCACTGCGAGTGGCGCTCACCGGGCGCGCTCACGGACCGGAGCTCGCACCGCTGCTCAAAGCCATGCCGCCGGGCAAGGCGCGCGAGCGCCTGGCGCGATTCGCATGATCCGTATTCACAACTCACTCACCGGGGAGAAGGAGGAGCTCAAGCCGATCGAGCCCGGGGTACTGCGCATGTACGTCTGTGGGCTCACCGTGTACGACTACGTGCACATCGGGCACGCGCGCATGCTGCTGGTGTTCGACATGGTGACCCGCTACCTGCGCCACCGCGGTTACCGGCTCACCTACGTCCGTAACATCACCGACATCGACGATAAGATCATCCGCCGGGCAGCGGAGAACCGTGAGCCGGTCGAGGCGCTCACGCAGCGCTTCATCGATGCCATGAACGAGGATTGCACCCGGCTCGCAATCCTGCCGCCCGATCACGAGCCGCGTGCCACGCACTACCTGCCGCAGATCATCGCAATCGTCGAGCAACTGCTGGCAAAGGACTACGCGTACCGCGCCGCGAACGGCGATGTGATGTATTCGGTGGGGCGCTTCCCCGGCTACGGCAAGCTCTCCGGTAAGCGCCTCGCGGACCTGCGCGCCGGGGCACGCGTGGAGGTGGATGAGGCCAAGCGCGACCCGCTCGATTTCGTGCTGTGGAAGCATGCCAAGACTGGGGAGCCCTCGTGGCCTTCACCCTGGGGTCCGGGCAGGCCCGGCTGGCACATCGAATGCTCGGCCATGTCCACCGCGCTCCTAGGGACGCATTTCGACCTGCACGGCGGTGGTCTCGATCTGAAATTCCCCCACCACGAGAACGAGATCGCGCAGTCGTGCGCGGCGAGCGGCGACTGCTTCGTGAACCTGTGGATGCACAACGGCTTCGTGAACGTCGACGATGAGAAGATGTCGAAATCGCTCGGCAACTTCTTCACCCTGCGCGAGGTGCTGCCGCGTCTGCGCCATCCGGAGGTGCTGCGCTACTTCCTCCTCGCCAGCCATTACCGTGGCCCAATCAACTACTCGCTGGAGCCGCTCGACCAGGCGGACGCCGCACTCGGACGGTTGTACACGGCGTTGCGAGATCTGCCGCTCGCTGCAGCGGCTACGAACGACTACCACGAGCGCTTCCTCGAGAGCATGGACGATGACTTCAATACCCCGGAGGCGCTTGCGGCGCTGCAGGGTCTCGCCCGTGAGGTGAATTCCGCCAAGGCATCGGGTGCGCATCCGCGTGCGGCGGCACTCGGTGCCGAGCTCCGCGAGCTTGGTTCGGTGCTCGGACTGTTCGCGATGCCTGCCGAGCAGTGGTTCCGTCTCGCGAAGCCCGCGCTGCCTCAGCTGACCGGAAAGGTGTCATCGGTGCCGGGGTCGCAGGGTGCCGGCACGGGCGATAGCCCTGGATGGATCGATGATGAGCAGGTGGAGGCACGCATCGCGGCGCGGGCTGCCGCCCGGCGGGCCAGGAACTTCACCGAGTCGGATCGCATCCGCGATGAGCTCGCGGCGGCGGGCGTCGTGCTCGAGGATAAGCCCGGAGGCAAGACAACCTGGCGCCGTGCCTGATCCTGCCCCGTGCCCAGGCTGCAGCAGCAGCCTGGGCTCCGGGAAGCTGTTACGATCCTTTATCCACCGTCGGTGGCCCGGTCGGGGCATGGCGCAGTCTGGTAGCGCATCTGCTTTGGGAGCAGAGGGTCGGGGGTTCAAATCCCTCTGCCCCGACCAATAAAATCAAGCAGTTGGTAAACATCAGACCCATCTAGGTCTACAGTGGGGTACACGTAGGGGTACACTCTCGGTCTAACAACAATGCTACTGCACCTGCTGCGTCCGCTTCAGGTGCATATGAATCGGAGAACCGCGTTCCGGGCACTTGCCGGGAACGTACTCCTCCATTGGCTCCGACTCGGCGCGCGGCATGTCGAACTCGTACATGTCGTCCTCGGCGTGCCCGCACCGGGCGCATTCGACGCGCATCCTTACGACTACCGGGATGTCATCGTCCATGCCGGCAAGCACCAGAATGTTTAGAAGTTCGCAGCCGGAACCGAAAATGAAGTTCCATTCAGAGCCATCGTTCATGTTCACCGTTCCGGGGCCGGCCGTTGGCAGGATTTGAGCGATGACTGACATTGCGGCCAGAAACGCGACTCCTCAATATCCTGCCCAACCCTGGGACTGCATACGGATGACCATGAACAGGCGTGAGCTCTTGACTCGTTCGACCGCACTCAGTGTGGCAGTGATCCCCTTCGCAGCCGCGAGCCGCTTCGCGAGCGAGGCGGCAGCGGCGGCGGTGGGTAGCGCGGCCGCCAATGCCGCCGCGCAGACCGGCCTGCAGCCGCCCGCAGAGGGGCCGATTCCGGTTGCCTTCCTCATATCGGAGGACGCGGTGGTGATCGACTTCTGCGGGCCGTGGGAGGTGTTCCGCACGGCGACTGTCAGCGGACGCCGTGGGCCCGCTTTCCGCCTGTACACGGTCGCCGAAACGGCCGAGCCGCTGTCGGTGGGAGGCGGAATGCGGATGATCCCGAACTTCACGTTCCGTACGGCCCCCTCCCCCAAAGTCCTCGTGATCCCAGCTCAGAGCGGCGAGAGCGCCGCGACCGTCGAGTGGATCCGCCAGGCGAGCCGCACCACCGACGTCACCATGTCCGTCTGCACGGGTGCGTTTCTCCTCGCCAAGACCGGCCTGCTGAACGGTAAGGCCGCGACGACCCATCACAACGCGTATTCGGACCTGGCGATGCAGTATCCACAGATCCAGGTGCGCCGCGGCGCGCGATTCGTCGAGGCCGCGAACCTCGCGAGCGCGGGAGGGCTGTCGAGCGGGATCGATCTGTCGCTGCGCGTGGTGGAGCGCTACTTCGGCCGTGCGGCGGCGGCGCAGACCGCGGATTACCTGGAATACCAGGGACTCGGCTGGACCGACCCCAATTCCAATGAGGCCTATCGAAATCGCCGCGTCTCAACGGCCGCCCACCCGCTATGTCCGGTGTGCGATATGGAGGTTGACCCGGGCAGCGCTCCAAAATCAGTCTATCGAGGCCAGACTTATTTCTTCTGCATGCCCTCCCACAAGCAGGCATTCGACAAGGCTCCCGAGGCGTGGTTAGAGATGCTCAAGGCGTAGCGGCTCGAGCGTACCAGGGCGCCACACGCTCCCCTGCAGCGCAGCCGACAGCTGCGCGTACGCTGCGCATCGCGCTGCTCGCAGGACCCGGAACGGAGATGCTGGATCTCGTGGGCCCCTTTCAGGTGTTCACTTCGTCGGCGGCATTGTTCGCCGAGGAGCACCCGGGCAGCGTCCCCATCTATCGCGTCGAGATCATCGCCGCCGCACCGCAGCCCTCGTTCATGACAAATTGCGGCCTGCGCATGACGGCGCATCACACCTTTCGGAGCGTGCGCGGGAACATCGATACGCTGCTCATCGCAGGCGGCAGTGCCATCGAAGAAGACCGCGTCGGCACTGCGGTCGTGCGATGGGTGCGGCAGGTGGCTGCGCGGGCGCGGCGGGTGGGCTCGGTGTGTACGGGCGCGCTGCTGCTCGGGCGCGCGGGCTTGCTCGATGGCCGCAACGTCACGAGCCACTGGAACTGGTGCGAACGGCTGGCTCGGCAATACCCGCGCGCGAAGGTGGATCCGGATCCGATTTTCATGCGCGACGGCAATATCTACACTTCCGCCGGCATCACCGCCGGGATGGATCTGGCTCTTGCGCTCGTCGAGGAGGATTACGGCTCGCGCCTCGCGCTCCGGGTGGCGCGTCAGCTCGTTCTCTACCTGCGCCGGCCCGGGGGCCAGTCGCAGTTCAGTGCCGCCCTGTCGCTGCAGGCGAGTGACCGGCAGCCCCTGCGCGAGCTGCAGTCCTGGGTCCTGGAGAATCTCGCCGGCCGGCTCGACGTCGAGGCGATCGCGGCACATGTGGCCATGAGCCCACGCAACTTTGCGCGCGTGTTCGGCAGGGAGATGGGCATCACGCCCGGCAAATTCGTCGAGCGTCTGCGCGTCGAGACCGCGCGCCGGAGACTCGAGGAGACACGTCGCAGTCTCGAGAAAATTGCGCAGGAATGCGGCTTCGGCAGCGTCGGCTCGATGCGCACCGTATTCCAGCGAGTCCTCGGTATTGCCCCCCGCCAGTACCGCCAGCACTTCCGGGGCAGCCGCGCGCCCTAACACAGCGAGTGGCAGAAGCTCGTGAAGCCGTACATGGAGGAATAGAAGCGCGGCAGGGATCGAAAGAGCGGTCGAGCGATGTCTCCGCGCTGCGGATCGATTGTATACCTCTCACGATACAACTCTCTATCGTCTCGCGCATTGCCTTGTGCGTCAGGCCACCCATACAGTACCGACGCTCGCCTTCCACTGCATGGACGCCTGCGCCAGCCCTCATCAGCATGCGGGCCGTACGCGGATGCGCTGCTCCAGGTGCGGGAAGAAGGCCGCCGAGGTCGTGGCCGTCGCGAGACCCAGGCCGCGCGGAGTGCCGAAAAATCCCCGCTGACCGCAACATCGATGGGTGAATCTCGAGGCAGGCCGTAGAGCCAACGTCCCCTTGCCAGCTGATGAGCT
>DASYFL010000106.1:0-1782 GCA_036498445.1 Steroidobacteraceae bacterium | reverse complement strand
GACTGGGGCAGGAATTGCAGCAAAAGGCCGCCGGCTCTCCAGCGATGACGCGTGCCGTCCGCGCCCGCCCGCAGTTCCTCCGCCACCGCCAAGCGCACGCGCGTGGGGATCTGCTCGGAGCGCAGAAAATACTCGTGCGCCACGTGTTCGAGGCCCTTGCCCTCGAGCGCGACAATGCCTTGGTAGCGGGCGGTGTCCGGTCCCTGGTCGATGGTCATGGCGAGATGGCCACGGCCCAGCAACGCACCCGCGTCGGCTGCTCCCGCCGTAATGGCGGCAGCGACGCGGGCGGCGTCGAAACGGGCGCAGGCGCGCACTTTGCCAGGCGTGGTGTAGTCGATGACCAGCATACGCACCGGCCCGTCGCTCTGGGTTTGGAGGATGAAGCGGCCTTGGAATTTGAGCGTCGAGCCGAGCAGCACCGCAAGCACGATCGCCTCGCCCAAAAGCTTCGCCACCGGCGTCGGATAACGGTGGCGCGAAAGAATCGTGTCGATCGCCGGACCGAAGCGCACGACACGCCCCCGCAGATCGAGCGCCTCGACCTGGAAGGGCAAGATCGTGTCATCCGCGGAGGTCGCCGCCGGCGCGCGTGCTGGAATTTCGATGCGGGGATCGGACATGATGCCTGAATATAGGGTGTGATCGGCAAAAAAGCGGCTTCCACCTGGTTTTCAGGGGTAGGCCGCGTGGGCGCCGCGGGCATTCAGCGTGCGTTCAAGCACCAGGCCAGAATGCCTTTTTGTGCGTGCAGGCGGTTCTCGGCCTCGTCGAACACGACCGATTGCGGCCCGTCGATCACCTCGTCCGTGACCTCGTTGCCGCGATGGGCCGGCAGGCAGTGCATGAACACCGCACCCGGATTCGCTCGCGCCATCAACCGGGCGTTGACCTGATAGCGCTTGAGCAGGTTGTGGCGGCGTTGGTCGTCCTTATCCCCCATCGAGACCCACGTATCCGTGACCACGCAGTCGGAGCCTTTCACCGCCTCCTCCGGATCGGTGCCGATATGGATCGCGGCGGCTGAACTCTTGACCCAGTCGAGCAGCCACTTCTTCGGCGCGAGCTCGGGCGGGGTTGCCACCTGCAGGCGGAAATCGAAACGCTCGGCGGCGTGCATCCAAGAGGCGAGCACATTGTTGGCATCGCCGGTCCAGGCGACGGTTTTTCCGCGGATCGGCCCGCGGTGTTCCTCGAAGGTCATGACGTCGGCGAGCACCTGGCACGGATGCGAGCGGCGGGTCAGGCCATTGATGACCGGCACGGTGGCATGACGCGCGAGCTCGGTCAGCGTGTCGTGGTCGAGCGTGCGGATCATGATGATATCGACGTAACGCGAGAGAACACGAGCCGTGTCGGCAATGGTCTCGCCGCGGCCGAGCTGCATCTCCTGGCCGGTCAGCAGGATGGCAGCGCCCCCGAGCTGTCGCATGGCGACGTCGAAGGACACGCGCGTGCGCGTCGAGGGCTTGTCGAAGATCATGGCGAGCGTGCGGCCATCGAGCGGCCGCGGAGCGCGCTCGCGGCGCGCCTTCATGGCTCTGCTGGCCTCGATCATCCCGCGCAGGTCCTGCGGAGGGATGTCGATGAGGTCGAGAAAGTGGCGCCTGCCGTTCGCGCTCATCCGGCAGCTCCCCGCTTTTGCGGTCTTTCCTGCCGTTGGGCGATGCGGGCGCAGGCGCGCTCGATGCGCCTGACCGCTTCAGCGATTTCGTCCTCGCTCACGATCAGCGGCGGCAGCAGCCGCACCACGTTGTCACCGGCAGCGACGGTGATCATCTT
>DASYFL010000105.1:0-9226 GCA_036498445.1 Steroidobacteraceae bacterium | reverse complement strand
GGGAGTCGCGCGGAAGCTCGCGTTGAACGCATCGAGGAAGCCGTAAACAGAATAAATCGACGATCCGTACCGGTGATACATCTCGAGCGTCGCGGGCAGCACGATCTCCGGCGCGAAGGGCAGTGAGCTGATCGCCGCGGTCGGGGCGATGGTGCCATCGTCGACGATGCTGTCCGCTCCGACTCCTCGGGCAGCATAGGTCATGAAGGACGCCTCCTGACCTTCGTAGCGCTCGCTCCCCCCGGGGCCATCGGACGCGCTGATGCCCAAGATGTTCTTGCCGTAGGCCTGCCAGTGCTTGGGATTGGCGATGGCGTAGCGGCGTTGCGTATAGGTGGCGCGGCGGCTGTTCTCGAAGTAGTCGAGCCCGTGTGCGCGCATGTAGGAATCGCGGATCCCACGGAAGTCCACCCAGACGTGGGTGTACTGATGACCGAAGAGCGGGCCGAAGCTCAAGTACGTCTGATCGTAGAGCGTGCCCCAATGCTTGTCGTAGGTACTGGTCCACATGTCCCACGACTGCGAGCTGATCGGATGCGTCGGCGAGCCGAGCGCGAGCAGGTAAACGAGCATCGCCTCGTTGTAACCCTGCCAGTCGATGCCGGAGAAGCCGCTTTCCGGTGTCCACGCGAGCGCCACCACGGGCGGGCGCGGCTGCGCCCAGGTCCAATCCACGCGGCGGTAGATCTCATCGACCAGCTTGCGGATCTGCACCTCGTGCGGGTGCTGCGAGTCGAAGTAGCTCTGGCAGAAGAGCATGCCGGCGAGGAGCAGCGCGGTGTCCACCGTCGACACCTCGCTGTCGTTGGCGCGGGCGCCGCTCTTCATCTCGAGGAAGTGGTAGAAGAATCCGTGCTGATTCGGGGCGTGCTGGAAGAAGCGCAGCGTTGCGAGCACCCGCTCGCGCGCTTCCGCACGGGTGATGTAGTGCCGTTCGACGCCGATCGGGTAAGCCGTCAGCCCGAAGCCTACCGCCGCAATGCTCGCAAAGGATGGCGTCGGGTAGCGGTCCGGAATCAGCCCATTCTTCGGGTTGGCCGTCTCCCAGAAGTAACGGAAGGTGCGCTCCTCGAGCTCACTCAGAAACGGGTCGAAGAGCACCGCCTGGGGCTCAAGGAGCGCCCCGCTCGCCTCCGCCAGGCGCATAGGGCCCGGCGCGGTCCTCGAAGGAGCGGCCGCCGGTGCGGTCGCGGCGGGCGATGCCGCGGGCGCCGGGGCGACAGGAGCGGCGGAAACCATGCTGGCCGCGCAGAAGAGCGCCGCGGAGCCAACAGTGAGTGCCACCCAGCCAGCGCGCAATGTGCACCTCATGCCGCAGCCTCCCGACGGCGCAGCGGAGGTCCGCGGCGTGCGCCTGAAGTCCCTAAGGCCCGCAGCACGTTTTCAGGGTCGTTGCAGATTGCCCGGAGCAGCGAGCGAGCCGGGCCAGTCGGCTCACGCCGGCCCTGCTCCCAGTTGCGCAGCGTACTCAGCTCGACGCCGAGGAGCCGCGCAAAATCGGCCTGGCTGAGCCGCGTCCACTCACGCAGACGCTTCACGGTCAGGGCGTTGACCTCATAGGGATGAGGAAGGCGACGCAGGCTGCCGGCACGCGCGGTCTCGCGGCGCACATTTGCCAGCATCTGGTCGAAGAGGACGATCTCGCTCTTCATTCCGTGTACCCGGGATCGAGGATGAGCCGCCCGCGCCAGTGAGGCGGCACGACGGCTTTTATACGTCAGCGGCGTACGTACGTCAATGGCGTACATGGCGTACTCCTTCTCGGCTGCACAGCTGCCCTGCTCGGGGGGCCTGCCGGGGGCATCCGGCTGCAACCCCCAGGCACTCGACATAGTCCGAAGGAGACCAGACCTGTCCGAGCAGTGCCGTGACGCAGGGCACGCCCACGGGTGAAGGAGCGCGGCCGCCCCGGCTCTTCTTGTGATGCGCGGCACGCCGCTGAAATCGCACCGGCGCCCTGCGCGCTTCTGTGACGTGCGGCACGCCGGGGAGTTCCTGAAATACCGGCGGTCGAACGGCTGTTTTAACCCGCCGGGGCGCCCGGCAGAGGTCATGCCCGCTGACCATTCAGCACTTGCTGAGCAGAGAACGCGGGATGGGGTCTCGATCGCAGGAGGATCAGGGCTGGCTTGGGCTTTGCAGTTCGCCCCGGAACCGGCTGCGGTGTCACGCCGCCTTGACGATGAGCTCCCGCGCCCGGCGCAGGCGGCCCGAGACCATCGGCACCGTCAACATGGTGCTCGCGACCGCCATGAGCAGCAGCGCCGTGAAGGTCTCGCTGCTGATCAGCCCCTTATCGAGCAGCACGTTGACGAAAACGATCATGATGAGGGCCTTGGTCTGGAGCAGCCAGCCGATGATGGCAGCCTCCCCCCGCTGCCAGCCGAGAATGCCTCCCGCGATCGCGGTGCCGATCAGCTTGCCGCTGAGCTCTGCGAGGAGCAGCACCCCCGCGACGAGGAGCACCGCGGTTCCTCCCAGGTCCCAGTTGGTGCGCAGCCCCGTCGAGAGAAAGAACACCGGCATGAACCCGAGCAGGACGTAGTGACGGAAGCGGTCCATCTCCGCCTGCTCGAACCATTCGGCATCCATCACCGCACCGGAGAGGAATGCGCCGACCATGAAGTGCAGCCCCGACCAGTCGGCGGCCCAGCCGCACAGCAGCACCCAGATGAGCGCGGCATACCAGCGATCGCGCTCCGGCAGCGCCCGCATGACCCGCCGGAGGAGCCAACTCGCCAGTGCAAAGGCGAGCAGAAAGCCGAGCTGACGCCCGACACGCGACCAGTCCATGAGGATGACCGCGAGCACGCCCCAGATCGCGACGTCATCGAGGCTCGCGTAGCGCAGCAGCCGCTGGCCGATCGGCTGGCGGAGAATCTCGAGCTTTTCCATCAGCAGGATCAGGATCGGAAGCGCGGTCACCGCGCAAGCCATGCCGATACCGAGCACGAACTGCCAGGGCGAGGCGCTGGGACCAAGCCAGCCCGGGTAGCGCAGCAGGCCGAGCGCCGCGACACTGCCGAAAATGAGCGGGACACCGAGTGCCAGCGCCGCGGCGGTCGCCGACTCCGCGCGGTGCCTCCACGCCTTCTTCAGGTCGAGCTCGATGCCTGCGATGAACACGAAGAGCGTTACCGCCCACCAGGCGATGCCATTCAGCGGCGCGATGACCGCCGGACGGAATACGAACGCGTAATACGCGGGGAAAAACTTTCCGAGGATGCCCGGGCCGAGGAGGATCCCGGCGATGATCTGCACCACGACGAGCGGCGCATAGTAGTCGGTGCGCAGCAGGCGCCAGATCAGGTACGGCACCGTGAAGATGATGCCCATCGCGATCAGGAAGATTTCGGTCGCCGTGATCGCGCCGCTCATTTCAACCACTCATACCGAAATCGGGGCGCCGCGTCCAGCCAACGCGCGGCGTTCGCGCTCGCGGCGTCCTGCCGATATATTGACCGCTGTTGGATACAGGAGAGGCCATGCGATCAGCCCTCACTGCATCAGCGCTCGCTGTTGGCATGCTCGGCGCCGCGGGTGCCCTCAGGTCCGCTGCGCTCGCCGCAGCGCCCGACACTCCACGCACGCATCGCCTCGAGGCCACAGCGGCGACGGTAGCCTACGGCTATTACTGGTCGGAGGCTGCGCCGGTGCTGCGCATCGCCTCGGGTGACATCATCGATGTCGATACGCTCTTGACCAACACGCCGGCCGGTCTCGAGAAGGCCGGCGTCTCCGAGGCGCGCATACAGAGCTCGCTCAAGGCGATCGTGGCGGAGGTGACCGGGGAGCGCCGCGGCCCCGGCGGTCACATCCTCACCGGTCCCGTGTACATCGAGGGGGCGGAGCCTGGCGATGTGCTGGAAGTGAAGGTCCTCTCGATCGATCTGGCGATCGACTACGGTTACAACGGCTGCAGCGGAGTGTTGCCGGAGAACTGCGAGCCTGGACTCCCGGCGCGGATCGTGCCGCTCGAGCCCAGCACAATGCGCGCGCAGTTCGCACCCGGCATCGTGGTGCCGCTGCACCCCTTCTTCGGCAGTATGGGCGTCGCGCCGCCGCCCGAAGCCGGCCGCGTGAGCAGCAATCCGCCCGGCCGTCACGCCGGCAATCTCGACAATCGCGAGCTCATCGCGGGCAGCACGCTCTACATCCCCGTGTTTGCGCGCGGCGCGCTGTTCGAAGTGGGCGACGGACATGTGGCACAGGGGGACGGTGAGGTCGACCAGACCGCCATCGAGACTTCGCTCCGCGGCCGCCTGCAGCTCACCGTGCGCAAGGACATGAAGCTCGACTGGCCACGCGCCGAGACGCCGACCGATTACATCAGCATGGCCACCGATCCGGATCTGCTCGTCGCGACGAAGACGGCTATCCAGGAAATGGTGAATTTTCTCATCGCCGAGAAACACCTCACGCGTCACGAGGCCTATCAGCTCGTGAGCATCGCGGGGAACGTCGCCGTCACGCAGCTCGTCGACAAGCCCAACGTCGGCGTCCACGTGCGCTTGCCCAGATCGATTTTCGTCGCGCGCTGAGAGTGCTTCAGTCGAGCGGCCAGGGAAGGGTCTTCGGAAGCGTGCCGCCGACGAGCGAGCCAAGCCCGCGGCGCCGTCTGCGCGCTTTGGCCTCGCGCCACCACGGCTCCGCAACCTCGGCGTGCGCGGGCTCGGTGGGCGCCCCGAGACGCGGCATCATGAGCTGTGCGCCGCTGCGCGGTGCGAGCTGCAATAGCGTCTCCGCGGGTTGATCCCAGGGGTGCATGCCGAGCGCAAAGGTGCCCCAGTGAATCGGCAGGAAGGTGCCACCGCCGAGGAGCGCGAGTGCCTTGAGCGCATTCTCGGGACCTAAGTGCATATCGCCCCAGGAGGGATGGAACGCACCGACCTCCAGCATCACCAGGTCGAAGGGCCCGAAGCGCTCGCGGATGCTCTGATACTCCGTCGTGAGGCCGGTATCGCCGCTGAAGAACACAGTGTGTCGCGGTGAGCGGATCACGAGCGAGGACCAGAGCGTGGAGTTGCGGCTGCCGGGTGTGCGCCCGGAGAAATGCTGCGAAGGCGTCGCGGTCACCGTCAGCTCCGAGTTTGGCAGCCTATACGACTCCCACCAGTCGAGCTCGCAGATCTGCCGGGGCGGAACCCCCCACGACTCGAGGTGTGCGCCAACACCGAGTGAAGTGACAAAGGGCATGCGGCGCTTACGCAGCTGCCGAATCGTCGGGTAATCGAGGTGGTCGTAGTGGTCGTGGGAGATGAGCACCAGATCGAGCGGCGGCAGCGAGCGCAACGGCACCGGTACCGGCTGGAAGCGCCGCGGGCCGGCGACGCGCAGCGGCGATGCGCGCAGTCCCCACACCGGGTCGGTGAGCACGCGCAGGCCATCGATCTCGATGAGCAGCGTCGAGTGACCGAGCCAGGTGACGCGCAGGCCACTCGCGCTGCGTTTCCTCCACGCATCGTGCGGATCGAGCGAAGGCAGCGGCGCGGGCGGCACGCGCTGGTCGCTCTTGCACAGGAAGTCGCGCAGCGTCGGGGGCGGTGTGTTGGGATCGCGCAGCCCCGGGAGTACCGGATGCACGTTGCGGAATGCTTCGCCCGTCCACAGGCGCGATGCGCGCAGACGCTCGAGCCTCGTGCCTTCAGGCCGGCGCCCCAACGATTTCATTCCGCCTCACCTGGCACCGGCGGATTCCTCACGCCAACGGCCGGACCCGCCGGGGTGCGCCGAGCGAGCACTCGAGAGCCTTGCGGTCCCAGTGACCGCACGTGGCGGCGGCGAGATAAGTGCGGGTGAGGAAATCGAGCAGCATCGCCTCAGGCTCCGCAGCCTGCCGTACCTGCTCGTACGGCAGGATGAACTCCCCGAGCCCCTTATCGTAGTAGGCGCCAGGGGTCACCGCCTGCTCACCGAATCCGGCCGGCTGCGGATACGCGTAGGAATAGAACGCTGCGTGCGGAAAGGAGTCGTTGCCCGGCCAGAAGCCGGCGCTGCTCACCTCGTGCGAGTAGGCTTCGCGCGTCACCGCATCGGCGAGCCCCGGCACGCCGCCCGGGTGGAGCGGTGCCGGCCGCCCGGAGAAGCGCGTGACCGCCAGATCGAGACTTCCCCAGAAGAAATGCACCGGACTCACCTTGCCGATGAAGCTGCTGCGAAAGAGCTTGAACAGCGTATCGATCCGTAACAGTGCCCGCCAGAAGCGATGGGCAGCTTCGGCATCGTAGCTGCAGTGAATGCGATCTTCCGAAAAGCGAATCGGCTTGGGGAGCTCACAGGGCATATCGCTGGTCTCGACTGTGACCCCGAGCTGACCAAGTAGCTCAGCGACCCGCGCATAGAAATCCGCGACTGCCTGCGGCTCGAGCGCCAAACTGCGCTCCTCGCCGCGGCTCGTGCGCGCGGCCAGCCGGTGACTGATGAAATCAAACTCGAGCTCGAGGATTTCAGCCCCGATCGGCATCGGCGAGGTCGTGAGTCCGCGCGCACTGACGTACAAGGGGACCTGCCAGCTGTGGTTCACCCACGGTGTCAGGGACAACCTCACCTTGCCGACGATCTGCATCCAGAGGTGCAGCGTCGCAGCGGTGTCGCGCCACGGCGCGTAGAGAAGCTCAGGCCACATGTCACCCTCACGGTTCATAGCTACCGATAGTGTAAGCTGACGCCTCGCCATGCGGGACACGAGCAAACCGGCGGGTCTCAACACCCTCTGTGTGCACGCCGCACACGCGCCGGACGCCGCGACCGGAGCGGTCGCGCAGCCCATCCACCTCGCCACCACCTTCGAGCGGAACGCGGACGGCAGCTACCCGCGAGGCTACCGCTACAGCCGTGAAGGCACACCGAACCGCAGCGCGCTGGAAGAGTGCATCGCGCAGCTCGAAGGCGGCGCTGGCGCGGCAGCGTTCGCCGCGGGCCTGGCCGCGAACATGGCAGTGCTCGAGCTGCTGAACGCGGGCGATGTGCTCATCGCCTCCCAGGAAGGTTACTACGGCTCGATCCGGCAGTTCGCCGCCTTTGCGGAGCGCCGCGGGGCGCACATCGAGCTCGTGGACCTCTCGGACATCGCGGCCGTCGAGGCGGCGCTCGCGCAGCGCTCCGGCCGCGTGCGGCTCCTGTGGATCGAGACACCGACCAATCCGCTCCTGAACGTCGTTGACCTGCAGCAGCTCGCTGCCCTCGGACACAACTGCGGCGCGCTCGTCGTATGCGACAACACCTTTGCCACGCCCGTGTGTCAGCGGCCGTTCGCGTACGGGGTCGATATCGTCGTGCACAGCGCCACCAAGTACCTTGGCGGACATGGCGATGTGTTGAGTGGCGTGGTCGCGGTACGTGAGCCGGGCGTGCTCCTCGAGCGGCTGCACGAGTGGCAGGCCGTGGCGGGCGCCGCGCTCGCGCCGTTTGATTGCTGGCTGCTGCGGCGCAGCCTTGCGACGCTCGCCCTGCGGGTGCGCGCACAGTGCGCCGGCGCGCTCGCGGTGGCGGGTTTTCTGGCGCAGCACCCGAAGGTCGAGCAGGTGTTCTACCCGGGGCTGCGCGAGCATCGCGGGCATGCCATTGCGGCGCGCCAGATGACGGGCGGTTTTGGCGGGATGCTGTCGATGTGCATCAAGGGGGGCGAAGCGGCGGCGATGCGGGTCGCCGCGCGGGCGCGCCTCTTCACGCGCGCGACCAGCCTCGGCGGGGTTGAGAGTCTCATCGAGCACCGCGCCTCCATCGAAGGACCGGGCACACGAGTGCCGGAGAATCTGCTGCGCCTGTCGGTCGGCATCGAGGAGCCTGAAGATCTCATCGAGGATCTGCGCCAGGCGCTCGGCTGAGGCGAGAGAAGGACCGAAGCGCGATGCCGCAGAGCGATGTCATCGTCATCGGCGCGGGAGCCGCAGGTCTCATGGCCGCGGCCGAGTTGATCGAAGCCGGCCGCTCCGTCACGGTGCTCGAAGCGCGCGACCGGATCGGCGGGCGGATCTGGACACGCCGCGAGCCAGGCGTTGCGGTGCCGATCGAGCTCGGCGCGGAATTCATCCATGGGCACGCCCCGATCACGCAGTCACTGCTCGAGCGGGCTGGGACCGCCGTGATCGAGGCGGCGGGCACTCACTTTGGCCTCGCGCACGGCAAGCTCGAGCTGCGCGATGCGTTCTTCCCGCCGATCCGGGAAGCGATGCAGCGCAGCGATGCGCTCGAGCGCCGCGACATGTCCTTTGATGAGTTCCTCGACCGGCACCTGGCCTCGGTGTTGACTCCCGCGCAACGGCAGTACGCGCGCATGATGGCCGAGGGCTTCGATGCAGCCGACACCTCCCGGGCGAGCGCCCGCGCGCTCGCCGCGGAGTGGACCGGCGATACGGTCGGCACCGCGCCACAGGCGCGCCCGCGCGAGGGCTACGAGGCGCTGCTTGCCGCACTCGTGGCGCGCGTCGCGGGAGATCGGCTGCGCTTGCAGCTGCAGTCGACGGTGCAGAGCGTCCGCTGGTCGCGAGGCTCGGTCGAAGTCGGGGGCGAATTCTGCGGGACGCCCTTCCTCTGCCGTGCTGCGCGCGCCCTCATCACGCTGCCGCTTGGAGTGTTGCAACAGCCCTCCTCGGCCGCCGGCGCGGTGCGCTTTACTCCCGCGCTCGCCGCAAAACGCGCGGCGCTCGCGGGCCTCTCCTCCGGTCCGGTCATCAAGCTGCAGCTGCTCTTTGCGCGCGCGTTCTGGGAAACGCTGCACGATGGCCGCTACCGCGATGCGGGCTTCTTTCACGCCGCGGAGGCCGAGTTTCCGACCTTCTGGACGGCAGCACCCGCACGCGCACCGCTGCTGGTCGCCTGGGCGGGTGGCCCGCGCGCGCAGCGTCTCGCCGCCGGCGCGGCAGCGGGCGACATCGTGCACAAGGCACTCGCGAGTCTCGAGTTGCTCTTCGGGAGGGAGCTCGACATCGCCGCCGAGCTGCGCGCCTGGTACTACCACGACTGGCAGCAGGATCCCTTTGCGCGCGGTGCCTACAGCTATCTGACAGTCGGTGCGGACGATGCGCGCGCGGCGCTCGCGCAACCGCTGGATGACACGCTGTTCTTTGCCGGTGAGGCGACGGAGGAGGAAGGCGGCACGGTCGCGGGCGCGCTGCAAAGTGGCGCGCGCGCCGCGCGCGAGGTGCTGGCTGCGGGTGATCTGGCCCTAGCCTAGGGGAAGACGCGAGCGCGCGCGACCGACGAAGTAACCGGCGGCGAAGGGCAG
>DASYFL010000104.1:0-6019 GCA_036498445.1 Steroidobacteraceae bacterium | reverse complement strand
CGCGCAGGCGGCCGACTGGTTCGTGCAGCAACATCGCCCGCCGCCGCGCTTCATCGCACTCGATGTGACCGACCGCGAGCGCTGGCGCGAGGTGGCCGAGGAGATCGGCCCGGTGCATATCCTGGTGAACAATGCCGGGGTCAGCGTGTTCGGCTCCACGGACGCAGCAAGCTATGCCGACTACGACTGGATCATGGGGGTGAACTTCGGCGGGGTGGTGAACGGGCTGGTGACCTTCGTCCCGCGCATGAAGGCCCTGGGAGGCGGCGGTCACATCGTGAACGTCGCCTCGATGGCCGCGTATCTGCCCGGCCCGCAGGCCGGCATCTACACCGCGAGCAAGTTCGCCGTGCGCGGCCTCACCGAGTGCCTGCGCTTCAATCTCGCGCCCTACGGAATCGGCGTTTCGCTGGTATGTCCGGCTCTCACCCGCACCAGGGCGTGGGATTCGGCGCTCAAACGTCCGGCACGCTTCGCGGCCTCGGGCTTTGCACCGCCCGATCGCGTGGAGCTCGCGCGTTTCGGCGAGGCGTTCGAGGCCGGCATGGACCCATTGGAAGTGGGGCAAAAGACCCTCGTCGGCATGATGGAGAACCGGGCGCTGATCCTCACCCACCCGGAATTCGCGCAGGACTTCGACGAGATTCACCAGGCATGCCGCGCCGCTCTGCCGCAGGAGCCGGTACCCGAGGGGCGGCTGCGTATCGAGCGGCTGCGCCGCGCGGCGATGCGTGCGGCTGCCGGGGGCAAATCCATCGAGCTCGATGACCTGACGTGAGCGCCGCGGCCGCGCGCCGCGGCCGCAGCGGATGAGGTTCGTCCCTGCAAAGCGCACGCGTCAGAACATCCCGTTGGTATTGGCGGATTTCTCCGGTACGGGCTGCACGACGTCCCAGTGCTCGGCGACCTTGCAGTGATCGACCCGCAGGATGTCCACGACCGCAAGTCCACGGTCATCGGCGGTGAACTTCGCGTGCGAGTGCACGGCAACGAGATTACCGTCGGCGACGATCCTCTTGATCGAATAGCTCGCATCCGGATGCGACTTGAAGAAAGGCTCGAGGAAGGCAATGGCGGCGTCGCGACCGGTCTTCGCGAGCGGATTGTGCTGGATATAGCCGGGTTCCACCCAGGTCTCGAACGCTTCGCGGACCTGCTTCTCGAGATAGAACTTGGTCATGAAGCGGGTGACCACATCTTTCGGCGTGAGATGGCACTCATCCGCGTGGGCGATGCCAGAGTGGGTGACGGCGGCGGCAAAGATCAGGGCCGCAGAGAACAGGGTGGCGGGTGCACGCATGCGAATCTCCCCTAAGTTACGACAATCTGGCCGCAGCGATGTCGGCGCCGGCGCGCAGCGCGCGCAACTTCTTCCAGGTGACCGCGGGATCGATCTTGCCGTAGCCGGCAAATGTGCCGAAGCCGCAGTCGGTGCTGGCGATCACGCGCCCGACGCCGACGATGCCGGCAAAGCGCTCGAGGCGCTGCGCGATGAGCTCGGGATGCTCGAGGCAGTTCGAGCGCGTGTCGATGAGACCCGGTGCGAGCACCTTGTCCTCTGGAATGGTCGCCTCGGCCCACACCTTCCACTCGTGCTCGTGGCGTGCATTCGCCGCCTCGAACAGGATCGTCGCCGGACGCGCGCGCAGCACGATGTCGAGCACGCGCTCGAGCGGAATGTCGCAATCGTGCGGCCCTTCGTAATTGCCCCAGCATAGGTGCATGCGCATCTTCTCGGGGGCGATGTCGGACGTCGCAGCGTTCAGGGCCTCGACGTTGGCGGCGGCCACCTGCAGAAACTCCTCTTCGCTCAGGTCCTGGTAGCCGGTGTGACGCGCCATGGCGAGGTCCGGACAGTCGAGCTGCAGCTGCATGTCGCTCGCGGCGATGGCGCAGTACTCCGGCCGCATGGCGCTCACGAGATCCGCGAGATATTTTTCGTGGCTCGGGTAATAGGCATTGGGTTGGAAGGCGGTGATCAGGCCCGGTGATGCCGCATTCAGGAACCCACGAACGCTGCGGCCCTCGAGCGCGCGGCTGAATCTGTGGATATCGTCGCGACAGGGATCGAGATTCCTCAGGCGCACCGGCCCGACACAGCTCGCGCGCACGAACTCCTGCTCGCCCATGATCAGGGCGAGTTTCCTGCGCAGCTCGGGAAGCGGTGCCAGATCGAGTGCCGGCTTGCGCGCCACATTGCCGCCGAACCCGGACAGCCGCTCCTTGATGTAGGTCGCATAACCGACCTTGCCGAGCTCGCCGTCGCTGACGATCGAGACCCCGGCGGCCTCCTGCTTCTCCACCGCGTCCTCGACGGCGGCCTGCACCAGGCGCTCGAGCGTGGCCGCATCGTAGGGCTTGCCCTGGTCGCGGGCGAGCAGCAGCGGTGTCAGCTCGCTGCCGCGCGGCAGGCTGCCGACGTGCGTTGTGAGGATCTGCCGCATGCGGCCTATTGCGTTTTGTAGGCAGTACATACAAATATCTCGCAACGGGGGCAAGAGTTCCAGCGAGGAAAGCAACATGAGCGACATTGCCGCATTGACCGCGCGCATCGAGAAGCTCGAGCACGAGCTTGCGGTCCAGCAGGACATCCATCAGATCCGCCGCCTGCAGTACACGTATGGCTACTTCATCGACAAGTCGCAGTACAACGAGGTCGTGGACCTCTTCGCGGACGATGGCGAGGTGTGGTTTCTCGGCGGTATTTTCCGCGGCAAGGCCGGCGTGCGGCGCCTTTACGTCGAGTACTTCCAGACTCGCTTCACCGACGGGCACAACGGGCCGCGCTACGGCTGGCTGCTCGATCACCCGCAGATGCAGATGGTCATCGACGTGGCTCCCGACCGCCGTACGGCGAAGGCTCGCGGCCGCTCGATGATGCAGGCGGGGCTGCATCACACGGCCAAAGGCCAGCAGCGCGCCTGGTGGGAGGGTGGTATCTACGAGAACGACTACCTGCGCGAGGGCAATGTGTGGAAGCTCAAGGCGCTGCGCTATTTTCCCTTCTGGCATGGCAGCTTCGCGGAAGGATGGCAGAAGACCCCGATCGACTTCGTCCCCATGTATAGCACTTGCTACCCGCAGGACCCCTTGGGGCCTGATGAGCTGCAGAATCCCCAACCGCGGCTATGGCCTGCGACCGACACGGTTCCCTTCCACTACCCGCACCCGGTGACGGGTAAGCCCATCGTGCTCGACAACAGCCGTGCGCGCGAAGGGTTCAAGGATGGATGAGGCCATGAGTCACGCCGCCGCAGAAGTCGAGTCGCACATCGACTACCTGGTGCCGACCTCGCGCATCAACCGGCGTTTCTGGGCGCCCGGAAAGGAATTCAACACCGGGGTGTATGCCTCATACCCGGTGACGATCCGCAACGCTCGTCTCGCGCCCCGCTTCACGCTGGATGAGCACGGCTTCTGCCTGGCGCAGCATCGCACTGCGATCAGCGACTGGGACAGCCAGTACGGGGCCGATTCCGCCTATGCCGCCGAAGTTGCCGAGGTCGCCCGCGGACTGACCGGCGCGGACCTGGTGATACCGCTCGGTGGCATGCTGCGCAGCTCAGGTGCCACCAGCCCGACCGTACAGCCACCCGCTGCGGAGGCGCACGTCGACTTCACGCAGCGCTGCGCTGAGCGGCGCGCCGCCGCGCTCTACCGCCAGGCGTATCCAGAAGGCTCAGGCTACCGGCGGTTCATCGGCTTCAGCCTGTGGCGCGCGCTCTCGCCGCCACCGCAGGACACGCCGCTCGCACTGTGCGAGGGACGTTCGGTACGCGATGACGAGGGTACTCACAACACCAAGGTCGACGTGCCGGAAATCCCGACGGGTGATGCGTTATATGCACCGATCGAAGGTGAAGAGGACATGGTGGCGGCCACGATTTTCCACTACTCGCCCGGGCACCGCTGGTGGTATTTCCCGGACATGCAGCCGCACGAGGTGATCTTCATCAAGCTCTACGACTCGGATCACTCGAAGGCCTGGCGTTGTCCGCACACCGCCTTCCGCGATAGCACGCGCCCGGATGCGCAGCTGCGCCGCTCGATGGAGTTCCGGGCGCTCGCCTACTTCTCGCAACGTTGACGGCGCGCAGTTAGCGTCGCGCCGCGTCGACTAACCCCGCACGACCCCGGCGATGAGGCTCAGCTCGCCCCGGCGAGCTCCGCTTCGCTCACCCACCAGCCGTGTACCTGCGGCCGCAGACGGTGCGCAATCGGGACGCGGGCAACGGGACCGGCTGCAACCTTGCCGGCATCGAGAATCCACAGCGAGTGCCTGAAGTCGGACTCCCCGGTCTGCTCATCGACGATGGTCAGCAGCCATCCGTCCCCTCCCGACCGTGAACCGGGCACATGCACCGGCTCGCTCAGGCAGTGACCGGGCGGCAGTGCGAGCGCCTGCGGCGGCCTTCCGCTGAAGTCGAGCCTGAGCAGCGTATTGAACATCGCGCCGACCGGACCGCCGGCCACCGGTGGGCCCTGCATCTGCGGATTCATGCTGAGCATCCAGCCGTGAGTGTAGGAGCGTCCCTGGCAGGCGGCGGGAATCACCGGCAGGTCCCCAGGTGGGCCGATCACCGTCTCGGTGATGCCGTCACCGTCTTTACCCGGCTCGATCGTCCAACGTGCGAGCCGGCCGCCGGTCTCCCCCGCCGCGACTTCGATGCCCGAAGCGCGCTGGATGAACGGAAAGGCATTGACGTTCGAGAGGCACTGATCGAGATGGATGCGTCCCTCCGCGTCCTCGAACGCGTTCATCATGTGATAGCAGGACACTCCCTTCGGCCCGCGAAACCAGCGCAGCTGATCGACCGAGCCGTAGCGCGGCATGACTCCGACCCAACTGTCACGCTGCAACTCGTGCACCCAGTGATCGCCGCCCGCCTGCAGCCGCTCCAGGCTGCAAGTGGTCGGGTAGATGGGAAAGAGGGCGTAGCGCTCGGTGATCGTGAAGTCGTGCATCATCGCGCAGTAGGGGGCATCGAACCATTGCTCGCAGATGAGGTTTCCCTGCCGGTCCGCGATGCAGTAGGACACCTTGGTAGACGCCGGCCCGTCGGCCTCGTAGCCGTAGAAGAAAAGCTCGCCGCTCTGCGGGTCGATGCGCACGTGCGCGGTGACCGTTGCGCTGCGCAAGCGCCTGCCGAAGTCGTAACGGCCCAGGGTAGCGAGGCTGTGCGGGTCCACGCGATACGGGCGCCCGTCCTCCTTGCACATGAGCAGACGGCCGGCGTGCCACACCGGAGTGGTGTTGGCGACGGTGCGGTCGAGACCCGCCGCTTCCGGCCGGTCCGTGAACGGGTTGCGATACTTGCCGAACAGCGCACGGCCGGCGGCGAGCTCGGCCTTGTGCCGCTCGGTCTGCACGTAACGAATGGCGAAACTGACCCTCCCCGGCGTAAACCGCAGCGCCGACACCATGCCGTCACCGGAGATCACGGCGGCGCCGTCCTCGAGGTAAGGTGGAAAGGCCGGATCGGGAATGGCGCGGAAGAAGGTGCCGGCGATCTCAGCGGGGATGCGTCCCTCGACCGGGAGCTCTTCGAGCTCGTACTCCGCCCCGATGGGCGCGTTCAGGCCGGCGAACTCGGGGCCGGTTGGAAAGCTACGCATGGCAATGAGTCTCCGCTCAGGCAAACCACAGCGCGAGTGCGCGCATTTCGATGCTCGCGCGCGGTACAGCGTGTGGCGGGCAGGCTTCATGGTCGAACGCAACGTGCGGCACGCAGTGCGCGCGGCCGGGGTCACTGTCATGGGTCTTGAAGATGAGCGCCTCGTCACGCTGCATATCGGAAAACCAGAACCAGCGATGCGCGGGGGCATAGGCGAGCACGAGTCCCTCGAACGACCATTCGGGCTTCCCGGGCGAGTCGAACACGGCATCCGCCGCGATGAGATCGCCGGCGCTCACGCTGCGGGCATCACACACTGCGAGCGGCACATCCTGCGGGGGCGCGGAGATGGCGCGCCATACGTTGTAGTGCGCAAACCGCGCGAGTGGGCGGCCGGGGGGCGC
>DASYFL010000103.1:0-14194 GCA_036498445.1 Steroidobacteraceae bacterium | reverse complement strand
CTGTGGATTGCAGAGCGCGAGCGGAAGCCCGGGGAACCCGGCCCCGGTGCCGGCATCGGCGATGCGCGCGCCGCTGAGGTCGGGATGCACCGCGAGGCTGTCGAGCAGGTGGTGCGTCACCATCGCGGCCGGCGCGGAGATCGCCGTGAGGTTGTAGCTGCGGTTCCAGCGTGCGAGCTCCTCGGTGAGCGTGAGGAGCCGCGCGGCTTCCTCGCCCGTCAGCGTGACCCCGAGGGTGGCGGCGTCCTGCACCAGGCGCTCGATGGCACTCAAACACAAGCTCCTTGCGCGCGGGCGGGCACGACCGATCATACTTCGCAGACCGTGAGACTGCTGCTGGTCGAGGACGATGCGATGATCGGCGAGGCCATCCGCGCCGGGCTCAGGCGCGAGGGCTTCACCGTCGATTGGGTGCACGACGGTGCTGGTGCCGCGCAGGTGCTGCGCAGCGAGCCGTTCGAGCTGTTGCTGCTCGATCTGGGTCTCCCGGGAAGCGACGGGTTGCAGCTCCTGAAGACGCTGCGCGAACGGGGCGAATCGATGCCGGTGCTGATCATCACCGCGCGCGATGCGGTGTCGGATCGAGTGGGTGGGCTCGATGCCGGTGCGGACGACTACCTCATCAAACCCTTCGATCTGGACGAGCTCGCCGCTCGTATCCGCGCACTGCTACGCCGCAAGTCCGGCCGCCCGGGCCCGCTGCTGGAACACCAGGGGGTGGTGCTCGACCCGGCCGCACATCGCGTGACGCGCAACGGCTCGGATGTCTCCCTGTCGCCGCGTGAGTTCACGCTGCTGCAGCTGCTCATGGAGCGGCCCGGCACGATCCTCTCGCGCGCGCAGCTCGAGGAGCGGCTGTACGGCTGGGGCGAGGAAGTCGAGAGCAACGCAGTCGAAGTCCACATTCATGGGCTGCGACGCAAGCTTGGTGCTCAGTTCATCCTGACGGTCCGCGGTGTCGGCTACCGCCTGAGGCCAGCGGCGTGAGCTCGCTGCGTGCGCGCTTGCTCGCTTCGCTCCTTGCGGGCGTGGTGCTGGTCGGCGTGACCGGTGGCTGGATCGTCTATCGCAACGCGCTCGCCGAGGCGGATGCGTTCTTCGATTACCATCTGCGCCAGACGGCGCTCATCCTGCGCGATGAGCCGGTCGAATACCTCCTCGCCCCGCGGCTGCCTTCCACCGATGCGTCCTATGACTTCGTGGTGCAGGTATGGTCGCTCGATGGTGTGAGGGTTTACCTCTCGCGCCCGCACGCGGTGCTGCCACAAATCACCACGCTCGGCTTCTCCACGGAGCAGACCCGTGAGGGTCGCTGGCGAGTGTTCGGCGTGCAGGCGATGACGCGCGTCATCCAGGTAGCGCAACCGATGAGCGTCCGCGAGCAGCGCGCGGCGGAGCTCGCACTGCAGACCCTCAAGCCGTTCGCTCTGCTCTTACCGGTGCTCGCGCTGGTGATCTGGATCGCCGTGGGTCATGCCCTCGAGCCGTTGCGGCGGCTCACAGGGCAGGTGAAAGCCCGCCGCGTCGACGCACTCGATGGCCTGCCGGCCACGCACTTGCCCGATGAGGTGCAGCCCCTCGTCCGCGCGCTCAATGACCTGCTCGAGCGGCTGCGCGCCGCGCTCGAGCGCGAGCGCGCCTTCATGGCGGACGCGGCCCATGAGTTGCGCACGCCACTCACCGCGCTGCACCTGCAGATGGGGATGCTGGCGCGCGCTAACAGCGAGGCCGAGCGCGAGGCTGCGATGGGGACGCTCTCGGCCGGTGTGCAACGCGCGATCCGCCTCATCGAGCAGATGCTGGCGCTCGCGCGGCAGGAGCCGCGTGCGGAAAGTCCCCGCGTAGCCGTGCGGCTCGATGAGCTGGCGCGGGAGATCGTGGCGGAGCTGGTTCCGCTCGCGGACGCCGGGCGCATCGATCTGGGGATCGCCGCCGCGCAGCCGGCGACCGTTGCCGGGGATGGCGATGCGCTGCGAACGCTGCTGCGCAATCTGGTGGACAACGCGGTGCGCTACACGCCACCGGGCGGGCGTGTCGATGTGACGGTCGAGAGCACCGCGGCGGGGCCGCGCCTCGCAGTCACGGATGAGGGACCTGGCATTCCGCCTGCTGAGCGCATGCGGGTATTCGATCGTTTCTATCGCCGTGCCGGCACCTCCCCGATGGGCAGCGGTCTCGGCCTCGCCATCGTCAAAGCGATTGCCGATGCGCACGACGCGAGCCTGGCGCTCGGAGATGGCCCCGATGGCAAGGGACTCGCCGTGACGGTCACGTTCCGCGCCGCCCCGGCCTCTACGGTCGGCGGTCCTTCACCGGCACCGCAGCAGGGCACGCCGGCCGAGAAAGTGCCGCCGCCGTGACTTGAAGCGACGACCGCCTATGGCAGGCTCAGTGCGCCAGCTTCTGCAGGAAGGTGGCCGCGGTCAGAAGATATTCGTCGCGGTTCGGCTTCTTCAGGAACCCGTGCCCCTCGTCCTTCGCCACGAGGTACCACACTTCGCCTCCACCCGAGCGCACGCGCCACACGAGTTGCTCGGATTCGGAGATCGGGACGCGAGGATCGTTCTGGCCGGCGGCGACGAGTATCGGCTTACGGATGCGCGTCGCGTTGGTGAGCGGCGAGATGCGCTCGAGAAATACCCGCGTGTTGGAGTCGCGTTCATCGCCATACTCGGTCCGCCGCCAGTCGCGCCGGTAACCGGAAGTGTTGCGCAGGAAAGTGACGAAGTTGCTGATACCGGCGAGATCGATGGCGCCACGCAGCCGGTCGCCGTAGGTGACGAGCGCTGCGAGCGCCATGTAGCCGCCGTAGGAGCCGCCCATCACCGCCACGCGGTCGCGATCGAATCCGCTCTGCACACCGATCCACACCAGCAGCGAGCCGATGTCGCGCACCGCGTCCTCGCGCAACACGCCATTGTCGAGGGTGAGAAAGGTCTTGCCGTAGCCGGATGAGCCGCGCACGTTGGGGGCAACCACGGCATAACCGAGCTCATTCACCAGGAACTGCACGAACGGATCCCACTCCGGGCGATACTGCGCTTCAGGCCCGCCGTGAATGTCGATCAGCACCGGCACCGCGCCGCTCGCCTGTGCCGGCCGGTAGACGTAGGCGGAGAGCCGCCGCTCGTGGCCGCCGACGCGGTCCCAGGTCGGATAGCGCACCAGCTCCGGGGCGACGAAGGCCGCCACATCGAGTGGCCCTGCCTCGCTGCGCGTCCAGCGGGTCACGCTGTCCTTTTCGATCTCGTACACCCAGACATCACGCGGCGAGGTGGGCGAGTCCACGGTCATCGCCAGCCTGCGCCCGGTGCGATCGAAGCGCGGATTACCGATGCGGCCTTCCGGGAGCCCGGCGGGGGTGAGAGTCTGCTTGCTCTCACGATCGAGCACCGCGAGACGGCTGCGGCCGTCTTCGTTGAGCACATAAGCGATGTAGCGGCCGTCGGCGCTCACATCGAAATCCTCGACATCCCAGCTGACATCCGGGCTCACGCGGCGGCTGTCGTGGGTAATGAGGTCCTTGAACTTCAGCTGCGCGAACTCGCTGTCCTCGTCGGTTACCACGTACACCCCGCGGCCGGCGGGATCGAACTTGGCCATGCGGATGCCGGCCTTCAACGGCTTCTGCTCGAGCGGGGTGAGCGCACCGGTCGCAACATCGGCGAGGTACAGGTAGCTCTCGCTGCTCGATAAATAGCGCCACACCAGGAGCTTCGAGTCATCGGGCGACCAGTCGAGCGGATACCATGTGTCTGCACGGCCGCCGACGACGAGCTGTGGGGCTGCGCTGCTGGTCACATCCGCGACGTAGACGTCGTAGCTGAGCGAGTCGCGGTCGTTGCCATAGAAGGCCACGCGCTTGCCATCGTGTGCCCAGACCGTGCTGCCGTGGATGAAGCTCCCGTGGGTGAGCTGCCTGGGCTCGCCGCTACCGGGATGGTAATACACCTGCGCGTTGTCATCGCCCGCGTGGTCCTTGAGAAACACGAATCCCCTGCCGCTCTTGGCGCCGCGCGCCCATTCGATCGGGTCCGAATAAAAAGTGAGCTGCTCACGCATGCCGAGCGGTGCGTTCACCCGGTGCACCTGTTCGGTGTCGCCGAAGCGTGTCGAGGCGATGAGGCTCCCATCCGCGAGCCAGTCGAGAAAGGTGGCTCCGCGCGACTGCTGGTAGCGCGCAAGGCGCGCCGCGAGGCCCGCGTCGGCCGGCGGAATGCCATCGAATACCAGGTTGCCGCGCTCGCGGTGTTGGATGAGAGGGCCCTGCGGAATGAACGCCGCTGCGGGCTGCGGGGGAAGCGGGGCTGCCGCTTGCGCGAGCGGCGCCGCGGCGCTGCTGGTGGCGGGCGCGGCCGCAGGTCCGGGCGGTGGTAGCGGCGCGGAGCCTGTTTGCCGGGCGACAGCCGTGACGGCGGATAGCGCGAGAACGAGTGCGGTGCAGGCGGTGCGTGCCAATGAATGACGGGCGCCGGTGGTCATGCGTCTACGCTAGCGTACAGGGTACGATGTGTACATGCAGCCGCGCGGTTCTGTGAAGCCGACACTATATCGACACCCGCACGGCATCACCGCGGTGGATGCCGAGTATCTCTACCCGGGGCACGCCGCCGCACACCTCATTGTCGATGGCGGGCGGGCGGCCTTCGTCGATGTGGGAACGAACTCTTCCGTCCCCTACCTGCTCGCTGCGCTCGAGGAGCTCGGCATCGCGCGCACGGCGGTCGATTACCTGCTGCTCACCCACGTGCACCTTGATCATGCCGGTGGTGCGGGCAGGCTGATGCGCGAGTTGCCCGCTGCCCGCGTACTGCTGCATCCGCGCGGTGCACCACACATGATCGACCCCGCAAAGCTCGTCGCCGGCTCGCGGGCGGTGTACGGCGAGGAGCGCTTCCGTCGCATGTACGGGGAGCTGCTGCCCATCGCGCCCGAGCGCGTACGCGCGGTCGCCGACGGCGAGCGCATCGTGCTCGGCGGGCGTACGCTCGAGCTCATCCACACCCCAGGTCACGCGCAGCATCACTACGTGGTCGTGGACCGTGCGCACGGGAGCCTCTTCAGCGGTGACACCTTCGGCATCTCCTATCGCGCTCTCGACACCGCGAACGGCGCATTCATCACGCCCTCCACCGTGCCGACGCAATTCGATCCCGAGCAGCACATCGCCTCCATCGACCGCATGCTGAGCTTCGCGCCCGAGTCGATCTATCTCATGCATTTCAGCCGGGTGACCGGCATCCCGCGCCTCGCCGCCTCGCTCAAGGAGCAGATCCGCGAGCTCGCGGCCATCGCGCGCGCGCATGCGGCCGATCCCGACCCGGCAACGGCAATTCGTGCCGGCATGCTCGCGCTGTGGCGCAGCCTCGCGCGCCGTCACGGCTGTCTTCTCTCGGAGAGCGAGCTGGCACAGGTCTTCGAAGGCGATCTCACGCTCAACACCCAGGGCCTCATGGCCTGGCTCGGGCGCATCGGTGCGCTAAGCAAGGTTGAAAGGTGAAGCCATGAACCGCTTCAGGGCATTTCGCATACATTCGGAGGGGGGAAAGATCGCCGCGCGCTTCGAGGAGATCGGCCTCGATGACCTCGCGCCCGGTGAAGTGGTGATTCGGGTGACCCACTCCGGCATCAACTACAAGGACGCGCTCGCTGCGACCGGAGCGGGCAAGATCCTGCGGCGCTATCCGCTCGTCGGCGGCATCGACCTCGCGGGCAGCGTCGAATCCTCGAACGATGCCCGGTTTGTGCCGGGTGCGGCGGTGCTGGTAACCGGCTGCGGCCTGTCCGAGACGCACGATGGCGGCTATGCGCAGCTCGCGCGTGTGCCCGGCGACTGGGTGATCCCACTGCCGCGAGGGCTCGATGCTTTTACCGCCATGGCGCTCGGCACCGCAGGCTTCACCGCCGCGCTCGCCATCCACCGCATGGAGCAGAACGGACAGGAGCCCGCCGGCGGACCGATCGCCGTCACGGGTGCCTCGGGCGGGGTCGGCAGCATCGCCATCGACATGCTGAGCGCGCGCGGCTATCGAGTGGTCGCGCTGAGCGGCAAAGCGGCTGCGGTGCCGTATCTGAAGGAGCTCGGTGCAAGCGAGGTGCTGCTGCGCGCGGGTCTCGAGCTGGGCTCACGTCCGCTCGAGAATGTCCGCTTCGGTGGTGCGATCGACAATCTGGGCGGCGCGACCCTCGGCTGGCTCACGCGCACGGTCGACTTCTGGGGGAACATCGCCAGTATCGGTCTCGCCTCCGGGCCTGAGCTCTCCACCACGGTGATGCCCTTCATCCTGCGCGGGGTCGCGCTGCTCGGCATCAACTCATCGGCGACGCGGCGCGAGATGCGCCTCGCCGTGTGGCAGCGCATCGCTGGCGACCTGCGCCCGCGGCATCTCGAGCGCATCGTCACCCGCACCATTCCCTTCGATGAGCTGCCGGCGGCATTTCCCGACTACATTGCCGGGCACGTGACCGGGCGTACCGTGGTGCGTATCGGCTGAGTGAACCTACCGACGGGTAGAATCGGGTGCAGTCAGCCGGTGGTCGCGCGCCGCAGCGCGCGTATAGAATGAACACTCGCTTTCGAGGTCCACCATGGCTGAAACCTCACTCACTGGCGGCGCACGCCTGCGGGCAGCCCTCGAGATCGAGCGCCCGCTGCAGGTGGTCGGCACGATCAACGCCTACGCCGCGCTGCTCGCCGAGCGCAGCGGATTTCGAGCCATTTATCTCTCCGGCGGCGGACTCGCCAATGCCTCCTTCGGATTTCCGGACCTCGGCATCACCTCGCTCAACGATGTCTGCGAGGACGTGCGCCGCATCAGTGGTGCCTGTGCGTTGCCGCTGCTCGTCGATGCCGACACCGGCTTCGGCAGCGCCTTCAATATCGCCCGCACCACGCGCGAGCTGATGCGCGCGGGCGCGGCCGGCATGCACCTCGAGGACCAGGTCTCGGCGAAGCGCTGTGGCCACCGTCCTGGCAAGGCGCTGGTGCATGCGGGCGAAATGGTCGACCGCATCCATGCGGCCGTCGATGCGCGCAGCGACCCGGCATTCGTCGTCATGGCCCGCACCGATGCGCATGCGGTCGAGGGGCAGGCGGCGGCGCTCGAGCGGGCCGCCGCCTACGTCGCCGCCGGTGCCGACATGATTTTCGCCGAGGCTCTCAGGACGCTGGAGGAATACCGCGAGTTCTGCGCGGCGCTGAAGGTGCCGGTGCTCGCCAACATCACCGAGTTCGGACAGACGCCGCTTTTCACCGTGGCCGAGCTCGCTGCCGCTGGGGTGCGCCTGGTGCTCTACCCATTGTCCGCCTTCCGCGCGGCAGCGCGCGCGCAGCTGCGGGTGTACGGCGCGATCCGTGCCGAGGGCACGCAGAAGAGCGTGCTCGACCTCATGCAGACGCGCGCCGAGCTCTACGACGTGCTCGGTTACCACGACTATGAGAAAAAGCTCGATGAGCTCTTCGGGAAAGAGAAGGCATGAGTGAGCGGAGCAACTTCGGACCAAAGAAGTCCGTCGCCCTCTCGGGCGTGACGGCAGGCAACACCGCACTGTGCACGGTGGGCCGCACCGGCAACGACCTGCACTATCGCGGCTATGACATCCTGGAAATCGCAACGGTGTGCGAGTTCGAGGAGATCGCGTACCTGCTGGTTCACGAGAAGCTCCCGAACCCTGCGGAACTCAGCGAGTACAAGGCGAAGCTCAAGTCCCTGCGCGGGTTGCCGACTACGGTGCGCGCTGCGCTCGAAGTGCTCCCGGGAGCGACTCACCCGATGGACGTGCTGCGCACGGGCGTTTCGGTACTCGGTTGCACGTTGCCGGAGAAGGAGAGCCACGAGGTCGCCGGTGCGCGCCAGATTGCCGATCGGCTGATCGCCTCGCTCGGCTCGATGCTCACCTACTGGTATCACTTCAGCCATGCGGGTGTGCGCATCGACCTCGAGACCGACGACGATTCCATCGGCGGACACTTCCTGCACCTGCTGCACCGGCGGCCGCCACCCGCATCCTGGGTGCGCGCCATGCACACCTCGCTGATCCTCTACGCCGAGCACGAATTCAACGCCTCGACCTTCGCCGCGCGCGTCATCGCCGGCACCGGCGCGGACATGTACTCGTGCATTACCGGCGGCATCGGCGCGCTGCGCGGACCGAAGCACGGCGGCGCGAATGAGGCCGCGTTCGAGATCCAGCAGCGCTACGAGACGCCGGATGCGGCGGCCAGCGACATTCGCGCGCGCATCGCGAACAAGGAGGTCGTCATCGGTTTCGGGCATCCGGTGTACACCCTCGCCGACCCGCGCAATGAGGTGATCAAGGAGGTGGCGCGCCAGCTCTCGAAGGAAGCCGGCGACATGCGTATGTTCGATATCGCCGCGCGCATCGAGACGGTGATGCGCGAGAGCAAGAACCTGTTCGCCAACCTCGATTGGTTCTCGGCCGTTTCCTACCACATGATGGGTATTCCGACGGAAATGTTCACTCCGCTGTTCGTCATTGCGCGCACCACCGGCTGGGCGGCGCACGTCATCGAGCAGCGCATCGACGGCAAGATCATCCGTCCGAATGCGAATTACGTCGGTCCGGAGAATGTGAAGTTCGTGCCGCTCGCCGCACGCAAATAAGGTCAGGGGAAAGGGCCGATGGCAGCGCACGACAGCAAATCCGCACAGCGTCCGCCCCCGGATGGCGCGCTCGTGGCGATCGCGGATTACGCGCGCAACTTCACGGTGAAGAGCGCAACCGCCTACGACACCGCGCGCTATTGCCTCATGGATACGCTCGCCTGCGGGTTCCAGGCGTTGCAATATCCTGCGTGCCGCAGGCTCCTGGGCCCGGTCGTGCCCGGCGCGGTGATGCCGGGCGGAGCGCGCGTGCCCGGCACCTCCTTCGAGCTCGATCCGGTGCAGGCCGCTTTCAACATCGGGGCGATGATCCGCTGGCTCGACTTCAACGACACCTGGCTCGCCGCCGAATGGGGTCATCCCTCCGACAATCTCGGCGGCATTCTCGCGGTGTCCGATTATCTCGCGCGCCAGGCGGTGATGTCGGGCCGCGCGCCACTCACGGTGCGGGAGCTGCTCACCGCGATGATCAAGGCGCACGAGATCCAGGGGGTGCTCGCGCTCGAGAACAGCTTCAACCGCGTGGGGCTCGATCACGTGCTGCTGGTGCGCGTCGCCTCGGCCGCGGTGGTGACGAGTCTCCTCGGGGGCAACGAGGAGCAGGTGGTCAACGCAGTCTCGAACGCCTGGATCGACGGCGGCGCGCTGCGCACCTACCGCCACGCGCCCAATACCGGCTCGCGCAAGAGCTGGGCCGCAGGCGATGCCACCAGCCGCGCCGTGCGGCTCGCGTTCATCGCACTGACGGGCGAGATGGGGTATCCATCCGCGCTCTCGGCGCAGACCTGGGGCTTCAGCGACGTGCTCTTTCGCGGCAAGCCCATCGCTCTGCCGCAACCCTTCGGCAGCTACGTCATGGAGAACGTGCTGTTCAAGATCTCCTTCCCCGCAGAGTTCCACGCGCAGACGGCGGTCGAGGCGGCCATGACGCTGCATCCCGCAGTGGCAGGCCGACTCGGTGATATCGAGAGGATCGTCATCGAGACCCAGGAGCCGGGTGTCCGCATCATCGACAAGGTAGGACCCCTCGCCAACCCGGCCGACCGTGATCATTGCATACAGTACATGGTGGCGGTTCCGCTCATCTTCGGGCGGCTCACCGCCTCCGACTACGAGGATGCGGTGGCCGCCGACCCGCGCATCGATGCGCTGCGCGATCGGACCCAGGTGCGCGAGAATCCGACCTTCACGAGCGAGTACTACGATCCCGCGAAGCGCTATATCGGCAACGCCGTGCAGGTCTTTTTCCGCGACGGCAGCGCAACTGCGCGCGTGCAGGTCGACTATCCGATCGGCCATCGCAAGCGACGCGCTGAAGGCATGCCGGTCCTGGTGAAGAAGTTCGAGACCTCGGTGGAGGCTCACTTCGGCCCGAAACAGGCCGAACGCATCAAGACATTGTTTGCCGCGCCGAAGCCGCTCGATGCCATGCCAGTGAATGAGCTCGTCGCGGTGCTGGTCACCAATGGCTCGGGCACGGAGGCGCCAGGCCGTACGCGAATGTCACGCTAACACTCGACAAGCCGAAGGTAACGGCGGGAGGTTCTCATGCGAAAACAAGGGTCATCACTGCTGACGGGCACAGCCCTTATCACTCTCTTGTGTGCAACGGCGTGGGCAGATACACCGTCTGCCGCGCAATCGACCGCCAAGGCGGCGCCGACCGATGCACAGTTGATCGCAAGCGCGGAGTCCGCCGCCCCGCCGAACGTCGGCAAGCACGCGACGATCGTCGCCATGGATTCAGAGGGGAAGATGCGCACCCTGCGCAAGGGAACCAACAACTTCACGTGCATGCCGGATAACCCCGCGACCCCGGGGCCCGACCCGATGTGCATGGACCCGGCAGCTATGGAGTGGGTACATGCGTATATCGGGCATGCCAGCCCGCCGCAGGGGAAGGTCGGCTTCATGTACATGCTGGCGGGCGGCACGGACGCCAGCAATACCGATCCCTACGCCAGCAAGCCGACCGCCACGAATCATTGGGTCAAGACCGGACCGCACGTGATGATCGTCGGTGCGGATCCCAGCTTCTACGATGCGTATCCGAAGAGCGCCGATCCGGACACCTCGGTCCCGTACGTCATGTGGGCCGGCACGCCATATCAACATCTGATGGCGCCGGTGAAGGGGATGGCCCCGGCGCAGGCGCCGGCCGTGCACTGAGCCGCAAATGAAAAAGGCGGCTGGTGCACCAGCCGCCTCATTCATCTAGCGCCCATCTGGCGCCCCGGCTCGGTTACCCGACCCGCACCGGCACGAAAAGTTGGGACTCGCCGCGCTGAATCAGCAGCGCGATGTGCCCTTTGGACTTCTCCACCGCGCCACGCAAATCGTCGGCGCTGTGAATGGGCGAGCCATTGGCGGCGAGCACCACGTCTCCGGGCTGGATGCCCGCCTCGGCAGCCGGTCCGCTCGCGCGCTCGACCACGAGCCCGCCCTTGACGTTGCCCTGGCGCTGCTCCTGTTCGGTAAGCGGGCGCACTGCGAGTCCAAGCTTGCCGCCATCCTCGTGCGACCCGCCGCTCGTCGAGGCCGTGCGCTTATCCTCCAGTGCACCTAGCTTCACGGTCGCCGTGCGCGATGCGTGATCGCGCCACAGCTCGAGCTCCACGTCCGTGCCCGGGGCGATCGAGGCGATCTGCACCGGCAGCTCGGTGGAATCCCTGAGCACCTGACCATTGAGCTTGAGGATCACATCACCGGGCTTGACGCCGGCGTGCTCGGCCGGTCCATCCTTCTCGACGCTCGAAACCAGCGCGCCTTCGGGCTTCGGCAGGCCGAAGGAGTCCGCGAGGCCTTGACTAACGTTCTGGATCACGACGCCGAGCTTGCCGCGGGTGACGTGGCCGGTGCTCTGCAACTGCTGACCCACCTGCATTGCAACGTCGATCGGGATGGAGAACGAGACGCCCATGTAGCCGCCGCTGCGGCTGTAGATCTGGGAATTGATGCCCACCACCTCGCCGCGCATGTTGAAGAGCGGGCCGCCGGAGTTCCCGGGATTGATCGGAACGTCCGTCTGGATGAAGGGTACGTACCCCGAATCGAGCGTGCGGCCCTTGGCGCTGACGATGCCCGCGGTGGCGCTGTTCTCGAAGCCAAAGGGCGCACCGATCGCCAGTACCCATTCACCGACCTTCAGGCCGCGGGAGTCACCGACTTTCACCGTGGGCAAATCCTTGGCGTTGATCTTGATGATGGCGATGTCCGACTTCGTATCGACGCCGATCACCTTGGCGGTGTACTCGCGGCGGTCGGTCATGCGCACCGTGACCTCGCTCGCGCCATTCACCACGTGCGCGTTGGTCATGATGACGCCATCGGGCCGGATGATGAAACCCGAGCCTTCACCGCGCTGCGGCTGTGGGGCAGGCATGTGGAACGGCGCGCCGTGGAAGAAGGGCGTGAACGGACTGTTGGGACCGAAGAAGGGATTCCCCTGCCCCTGCCCATTGTCGCCACTGTCATCGTCACCCTGGTCGCCCGGGGTGTTGAAGCCCGCCGCAACCTTCGTGACCACCTGGATGTTGACCACCGCCGGGCCGTACTTCTGCACCATGCTGCTGAAATCGGGCAGCACTACGGCAGCAGAATTGGAGGCCGACGGTGAGGGTGGCACCTGCGCCGTGACCGCGGCAGGCGGCGGAGCCGCGAGTGCGTGGGCCGCACCGGCGAGATAGAAAGTGCCGAGCGGCAAGCCGATCACGGCAGCGCCGAGCACCGCGGCAATCAGCGGTTTCCTGATCGAGTTCGAAAAGCTCATGGATGCTCCATCCGTTCCACTGTCCTCGGGGATGGCGCGCACGATAGTGCCCGCGCCTTATGGGATCCTTAAGGCCGCCGTCGGCCTTACCAAAGGGCCGTTCCAGGCTGCCGCCCACGAGATGCCCAAGAAGGGACTTACTCCGCAGAGAAGCGGGTGTAGGGACGCGGCTCGGTCTTCAGCGCCGGAGTCAGTGCGCTGAAGTAGGCCGCAATCTCGGCGATCTCCGCGGGTTTCAGAGGTCCGGCGAAGCCCTTCATGATCGGGTTCTTGCGGCCCCCGTTCTGATACTCCTCGAGGGCGCGCACCAGGTAATCCTGGTGCTGTCCGGCAAGCGACGGATACATGGGAGCGATCGCGACACCATCCGGCCCGTGGCATGAAGTGCAGAGCGTCGCGGCCTTGGGCACGGTGCCTTTCGCCTTGCCGGTGGAACTCAGGGGCTTGCCGGCGAAAAACACCGCGATATCGGCGATGTCCTGGTCCGAAAGCTCGGATGCCTGCGAGTGCATCGTGAGGTGCGAACGGTCGCCGTCGCGATAGCCGTGCAACGCCGCGACTATGTACTCGGGGTTCTGCCCCTCGAGCTTCGGCACGCTGTAGTCGGGATAGGCGTTGCGGTAACCATCGATCCCGTGGCAGCCGAGACAGGTGTAAGAAAGCTCCTTGCCGCGGTGCGGATCCGCCGGCGGGGTCGCGGCAGCCGCGGTGCCCGAGGAAGCCTGCGCCGGCGGAGCGTTGGATGGCGCGGGCGCCTGCGCGAATGACAGGCCCGCGAGGCCAGAGGCGAGGAGTGCCGCGATCACCGCGTGCCCAGCATAGCCGCACCGACCCCCCATCCTGCTCTCCGTCAGCTGAAAAAACGGCCCCGAATGTTACGGACTCTGTCCTGCAAAAGCCATTGGACCCCCGGTCGATGCAATCACGCCGTGTAAGCTCGCGGCATGATTGCCCTCATCCAGCGTGTGAACGAAGCGCAGGTGCGTGTCGGCGGAGAGCTCGCCGCCGCGATCGACCGCGGCGTGCTGGCGCTCATCGGCGTGCAGCGCGGCGACAACGCGGAATCTGGCGTGCGATTGCTTGAGCGCATCCTCGCCTACCGCATCTTTCCGGATACCGAAGAGCGCATGAATCTTTCTCTGCGCGCGGTGGGTGGGGGACTCCTGCTCGTGCCGCAGTTCACGCTCGCGGCCGATACCCACAAGGGGACCCGCGCGGGGTTCAGCACTGCCGCGGAACCTGCGGAGGCGGAACGCTTGTTTACCGACCTTCTCAGCCGCGCTCGCGAGCTGTATGCCCCTGTTTCGGCTGGCGTATTTGGTGCGTACATGCAGGTGTCCCTGGTCAATGACGGCCCGGTGACCTTCTGGCTCGAGGCCCGCTGAGTTCCAAGCGTGAAGTGCGTCCCGGCCGTGTGCGAACTTATGGGCCCGCGGGCGCTCCTTTGACTTATCCTACGGTTCTTTTCCGCCGCGCAAGGCGGAAGCTTGTGGAGTCATGACGTATGGGCGGTTTAGGAATGCGCGAGCTGGTGATCATTCTGCTCGTGGTGCTCGTCGTGTTTGGTGCGAAGAAGCTGCGGACCGTGGGCTCCGATCTCGGACATGCGGTGCGCGGATTCAAGAAGGCGATGAGCGAGGGCGAGGAGGAACAGAACGCCCCACCGAAGCAGATCCGTTCCGAGGGCACGGACGCGGAATTCCCGGAGGTCGCCAAGAAGACTGACACCAAGACCGAACGGAGCGCCTGATCTGTTCGAGGGCCGGTTCTCGGAGATCCTGATCATCTTCGTCCTGGCGCT
>DASYFL010000102.1:0-18937 GCA_036498445.1 Steroidobacteraceae bacterium | reverse complement strand
TGCGATCCGGATTCCAGCGGCGACGAACCGTCTGAGCACCGCATCATCGTTGGAGTCGCCTTGCGGAAGCACCGAGACCCGGGCGCGTCCGTCAGGCGTCTCCCATTGACGTACCAGCACGGCAGGCAGGGTTTCGAGACGCACGGGTCCGCCGGGATGCAGAAAATTGCGGATCTGCTCGAGCGTCGTATTGAAGCCGGGGACGAGCATCTGCTCGGCGCTGGCGCGCATTGACTGGCTGCCGTGGGCGAGTGCGTCGAACTCATCCGCGAGCCTGTGGGCGTCCCGAAGCAGCGCCGGGTCGTCAATTGAAGTCTCACGCAGCTTCACCGCCGCCTGGCCGAGGCTGGCGACGGTCTGTGCGTCAGTCGGTGCTGGCGCGACGTCGAGCGGGCTCAAGGTGAGATCCATGATGTTGGCTGCATCCTCGATGAGTGCGAGCTTCTCGGGCTGCGCGGACGGGACGAAGGTCGAGAGGGTATGTGCGGCGTGCACCGTCGGGTCGCGGCGGAACGCGGCGGCCAATTGATCGGCTGCGGCGAGATCGGGCCGGATGACCTCCAGAGTGTTCCGCGATCTGTCCTCATCGCGCACCAGGTCGAGCAGTGTGGCGACCGACTCTACCCTCGAGCTGCGCAGGTGGAGTGGATTGAAATCGAACCGCACCAACGGCAGCAGCGCGGCGCAGATCAATCCCAAGGCGGCTCCCGTGCCAACTACCAGCGCCCGGTGGCCCAACACAAAGTTATCGATCCGTGTCAGCCGCGTGCCGGCGCGCTCGGGCGCGCCCGGCGGCCGCGTCAGGGCGATCAAAGCGGGCAGTACGGTCAGATTCAGCGCGAGAGCCGCGATCAGGCCGAGGCCGGCGATCACTCCGAGCTCCGACACTCCGTAATAGGATGTGGGCGTAAAGGCGAGGAAACCTGCGCCGATCGCGGCGGCAGCCAGCGTCAACGACAATCCCATCGTGCGGCTTGTCGCGATGAGAGCCGCAGGCACATCGGGCGCCAGGCTACGTTCCGCTCGATAGCGCACGCTGAACTGGATACCAAGATCCATGCCCATTCCGACGAATAGTGGGATGAAGGCCACCGAGATGACATTGAAGCGATGAAACAGCGCGAGACCCAGGGCGCTCGCCATCAGCAGGCCGACCACGGTCGTCGCCAGTATCGAGGCAATCAGCCACGGCGAGCGCACCGCAAACCACAGCATGAGAATGATGGCCGCGCTCGCCAGAGCAGCGATGAGCCCCGCGCGTTCCGTGAGGGTGGCGAATTCCTCGTCCTGTAAGGGTACCGACCCGGTGAGGCGGACGCGCACACCGTGGGGGCCATCGAGCTGCAGCCGCTGCGCGCTGCGGCGAATGGCCTCGATCGGCACTTTGGCCGGTTGCAGCTGTGTGAAATCGAGCACTGGATTGACCAGCAGGATGTGCCGCAGTGCACTGTCGTCGGCTTTCTGCCCGGTGATCAAGGTGCGCCAGGAAAAAAACTGCGGCTTGCCCGCTGCCAGATCCTGCAGCGCATCCGCCAAGGTCCGAAGTGGAATGCGCAGTGGCTCGATCGAGCCTTGCTTCTCCTTTATTCCCTTCATTGCCAGCGCGAGGGTGTTCGCGAGCCCGCGCAGGGAAGGGTCGGACGCCATGGATCCGAGCAGCGGCTGGTTCTTCAGCAGTTGAGACGTGGTGGTGCGCACGTCCTCGATCGAAGCGAACAGCAATCCCTTGTGGTCCCAGAAGGGTCCGCCATCGGGCCGCTCGACCGACCGGAACAGCATCCGCTGCGTGCTGAGTGCCGCGGCGAGGCTCGCGGCTGCCGCCTCGCTCAATTCCGGCGTTTGGCCATCGACCACGACCACAATATCCGAGCGTTCCGGCGGAAATAGGGCGTTGAACTCTGCCTGGCGCACTCGCCAGGGGAGTTTGGGGGATAACAGTGCGTTGGTATCGGTGGTCAACGCGAAGTGAGCGCCGACATAGCGTGTCATAGCTACGCACAGGAGTATCACCGCCGTGACCACGATCCACGCGCGCGCCACGCAGAAAGCCACCACGCGGACGATCAGCGCAGGCTTCAGGCGCATGGGCGCAAACGCATCGCTCAGCATCGGAGCCGGCTGGATGCGCTAGCGTGCGCGTGGGCGCTGGCGCTTCGGCATCGTCAGCGTGAGAAGTCCCACATCGGCATCGCCGAGGGCAGCGACCCCGAACGTTCCGATTCCGAGCACCAGGTCCCGGCCGCGGCGCGCGAAGGAAGCAGCAATCGCTACAGCAGGCGGAATCCCGAAGAGCGCCGAAACCAGCATGTAGCTCGCCTCCTGTACACCCGCCGCACCAGGCACCACCCATCCAAAGGTGCGCAGACCCACGACCGCGCCATCTATCGCGAGCGCCTGTGCGACGGTCAGATCGGCGCCGAGCAAGCGAAAGGTGACCCACATCTCGGCCGCACCCAGGAACCAGCAGCACATATGGAGCGTGAAAGCCCACCACAGCCGACCGCGCTGGCTGAGGATGCGCTGGAAGACTTCCTGCACGTCGAGACCGCTGCCACCACCCTCATCGAGGTCGAGCATGGCCGGCCAGCGGGCACTGATAGCCTGCGCCATCCGCTGGAGCGAAGCACTGAACGACCGCCGCGCGAGAAGGAAAATCGCCACCGTGACGGCGGTCGCGAGTAGCGCGAGCCACAACAGCTCCGCGAGGCGGGACCGCGGTGCGAGTGTGGCCAGCGCCAGCAGTGCCGCCAGCACGTAGGGCAGCTTCGCGGCGAGCTCGACCACGCCATCGATACTTGCGGACACTGCCCCGAGGAGGAGCGTGCGGCCGCGCCCGAGGGCGCGCAGTCCGAAGACGACGCCGCCGAGCTGCAGGAAAGGCAGGAGCTCGCCCGCTGCGTCGCGCACGAAGCGCGCCCACACGAATTTCGATTGAGCGGCCGGAGGCTCGTTACCGCTAGCGAACCACCAGCCAAGTCCCATCAGCACGACGCTGGGGACATGCAGCAGCACCAGCACCAGCAGTCCGCTCACGTGCAGGCTCGCCACTGCCTGGAGGACGGCGCCAGCTCCCGCGTAGATGACGGCCGCGGCCACCGCGGCGAGGCCACAGATGAGCGCAATGGCCGTGCGCCGCTGCACTTCAGACCATGGCGGCAGTCGGGCGCTCGAAGTACTCGATCTCGATGCCGAACCTGTCCGTGTAGTGTGCAAAACGCTCGCGCAAGAGATGCGCATCGAGGCCGAAGTCAGCCAGCTTGTACTCGCGCCACTGCCTGCGGACATTGACTCGCGTGCGCAGCCAGCTGCGCATGCGCCCTTCCGCCTCCCCGGTCAGCACCAGACCGCAATGCCCGTAGACCGCTCTGACGGCGTCGAGCGGGGAGGAAGTGATCTGCCGGTAATTCAGATGTAACACCGAGTCGCCATTCGATGACAGATCACTCATGCGTCGAGCTCCATCCAGCCAGGACGCGCTGACTTCGCGGCCAATCCCGATCCGATCGACGCTGCGGGCGAATGGCCGACGCAACACCTCGGTCAGCTTAGCGACCGAAGCCAGGACGCGAACCGGATCACGGTGGACCAGTACCAGCCGCGCGTCAGGATAGACGTTCCTGATGTCCGGTAGGGCAAAAATATGGTCCGGCGATTTCAGGATCCACCGTCGCGAGGGAAGCTGGGCATCGAGATGTTGGAGAAAGCGGCGATGGAAGCGATAGCCATCGAGGAAGCCGCTGCGCTCCAGCCAGCTGTTGTATGAGGGAACGCGGTACATGGCATCGAAGCGCAGGCTCTGGAACACCTGCGCGATGATGTCGGTGCATTCCTCGGGTGAATCCACCGCGACCGGGTGCAGTGCATTGAGCTCGGGGGCGATTGCACGGAACAGCGCGAGCTGCACACTCACCCACTTCTTGCGCAGCGCGGTAGCGATGCTCGCCTGCGAAGCGTAGGGATACACGAGCTGAAACAACCGCGGCGCAATCGTGGCCGGATCCTGCAGGATGAGCCGGTGGAGAAAGGTCGTGCCGCTGCGCGGCATTCCGGTGATGAAGACCGGGGCGTGAATCGGACGGGAGAGCACCGAAGGACAAGCCGCCTCGACTTCATCGAAGCGCAGCAGGTTTCTCAGGCAACGCAACAGGTCGATCCTCAGGGCGCGGACCCCGAATGCGCTCAGATCCGCCTCCTCGTTGCAAGCCTTGAGCAGGTGCTCGAACGGTCGAATGAAGGAGCGGTCTGCGAAGTCGCGTCGCTTTCCGCGTCTCAGTGCCGACTCGAGCAGCTCATCGGCTCGCAGCGGGCGCCGGCGGGAGTAGCCGGTGACCCTCGTGTGCAAGGCGAACTGCTCATCGTGCGTGCCGGCCATTTCCAGCTCTCCCCAAATCCAGTTCCCCCCGAGGCGATTCGCCAGGATGTTTTGCGCCGTCTGACGGGCGCCAAGACTTGGACCATATCCCGTATAGGGAGCGATATGCACTAGGACGAAAGTGCCACGGTTCTCTACATCGAATGGCATTCGACAGCCATCGACTTGGCTTCGAACCATGGACAACTGGTCACTGACGCGCTCAAGCCCGCGCCGCCATCGATGGGCCCTCGTACGGAACTACGAGCACGCCCCTACGTCATGTACCAGAGCGAGCACCCGCGTCACCGCTCAAGCCTGCTCTTTCGGGCCGCCATCCTGGCAGCGCATGCTGAGACCCCATGCAGAGACGATCCCTGACGACACCGCGCGCGGACGACCTCCAGCTCACTCGCGTCAGCAACGAGTCCGGCCTTCAAATCGCCGTCCTTCCCAACGGGGCGATCTTCTCCCTGGAGCATGTGCAGCAGGGCCGCCGGATCATGATCAACCGCTCGTTCGGCTCGCCGATTGCCGGAAGCATGGGCCGCTTGTACCTGCGCGTCGGCGGCGCCGAGCCGATGATGCTGTCGGTCGCGGGCGCGCAGGCGCGCTGCCGCATCGGCGCGACTGCGGACTGCTTCCTCTGGCAGGGAGAGGTGAGCGGAGTTGCGCACCAGGTCGCCCTGCAGTTGCAAGCGGATCGAAATCTCTGGCTGTGGCTCGTGCAGGTGCGAAATCAACGGCACGAGCCGCTCGCGTGCGATGCGCTACTGATCCAGGACCTCGGCCTCGGGGACCCCGGGTTCCTGATGAACAACGAAGCCTACGCGAGCCAATACCTCGACCATCACATCGCGCAGCATCCGCGCATGGGTCCGATTCTCATGACGCGGCAGAATCTGGCGCAGTCCGGGCAGCATCCCTGGGTAGCGCACTTCTGCCGTGAAGGCGCGGCCGGTTACGCCACAGACTATCTGCAGCTGATGGGCCCGGCCTGGCGCGATGCGCAGCAGTTCGGCATCCCCTTCGGTACCCCACTTCCTTCGCTCCGGCTGCAACACGAGACGGCCTGCGCAGCGCTGCAATCGAAAGCCGTTGCACTGGCACCCGGCGCCACCGGGTCATGGACTTTCTTCGGCCTCTACAGCGCAGACCATCCCGGTGCATCCGCTGATGCGGACCTCGCACTCATCGATGAGGCCGGCACCTCCGCGCAGCGGGCAGCGGGCAGCCCGAAGTTGACTGAGCCACGGCTGAGTGACCTCGTGGAAGCGCGGTGCGCGGTCGCGGAACCGCTGGACGAGAAAGCTCTGCAGGAGCGCTACCCCGAGCGGTGGCATATCGAGCGCGCGGGCGCAACAACGTTGTCCTTCTTCACCGAGGGCACCGGCGGGTGCCGTCACGTCGTGCTGCGGGACAAGGAGCGGCGCGTGGTGCGCCGTCACGGTGCGCTGCTCGTCAGCGGGCGGCACATGCTGCCCGATGATCGCACGCTGTGTCTCACCTGTTGGATGCACGGCGTGTTCGGCGCACAGCTCACGCTCGGCAACACCTCGTTTCACCGGCTCTGGTCCATATCGCGGGATCCTTACAACATCACGCGCGGCAGCGGTTTGCGAATACTGGTGGATGTGGGGGATGGCTGGCAGTGGCTGACGGTTCCATCGTTGTTCGAGATCGGTCTCACGGACTGCCGCTGGGTGTATGAGCTTGGTGGCCGCACCCTCACGATCACGGCGGCGGTAGCGGGTGAGGAGCCGGCGGTGCAGTGGCGCGCGGCCATCGAAGGTCCGCCGTGCCGATTTCTCATCGTGGGCCAGATCGTCATGGGAGAGCAGGAGTTTGCGCACGCGGCGCGGCTCGAGATCGATGAGCGTTACAAACGCTTCACCTTCCGGCCGGAGCCGGGCGGCATGTGGAGCGAACACTATCCGGCAGCCGCCTATCACCTCGTGACGAGCACTCCGGAGTGCATCGAGGCCATCGGAAGTGATGAGTTGCTGTACGCGATCGCCGCGGCGCCCGCCGGCACCGGCACAGGCGGCTACGCGGTGTTGCGCACAGGGCCGACGAACGAGCTCGTCTTTGCCGTCGTCGGCTCACTGACCGATGCAGCGGACGCGGAACGGCTCGCAGCCAGGTATTCGGGCCCGGTCGCGCACGCCTCGATGCAGCGTGCCGCGCTTGCCCACTGGCGTACCGTGATGCGAAGCCTGCGTCTACGGGGCGCGGGCTCCGATCCCGCCGTCAGCGCGTTGGACGCCACCCTTCCCTGGCTGGTGCACGATGCGATGGTGCATCTAACCGTGCCGCACGGCCTCGAGCAGTATACCGGCGGGGCCTGGGGCACTCGTGATGTCTGCCAGGGCCCGATGGAGCTGCTCCTGGCCCTCGAGCACGATGAGATTGCCAAGGCCATTCTGCGCATCATTTTTGCCCAGCAGTATGCGCAGCGTGGCGACTGGCCGCAGTGGTTCATGCTCGAGCCTTACTCGGTGATACAGGATCGGGAAGCACATGGCGATGTGATCGTGTGGCCGCTGAAGGCGCTGTGTGACTACGTGGAAGCGACCGGCGACTTTGGCATCCTCGAGGAAGCGGTAGCGTGGCGCCGGGAGGACAACCTGCAGAGGACCGTCGAGACTGATCCCATTGCCGCACACATCGATAAGCTCATTGCAACGGTACGCGGCCGCTTTGTCCCGGGGACGAGCCTGATTCGCTACGGCAACGGCGACTGGAACGACTCGCTGCAGCCGGTCGACCCTGCGAAGCGTGATTGGATGGTGAGCAGCTGGACGGTCGCACTGCTCTACGAACAGCTTTGCCGCTACGCGGAGATTCTGCGGCGCAGCGGGCGCGGGGACGGTGCCAGCGAGCGTGCGCTCGCTGCGGCCATGCGCCGGGACTTCAACCAGTTCCTCGTTCGCGAGGGCACGGTAGCAGGGTACGGCGAATTCCAGCCCGCCGGTGGCCTGCCGGAGCTGCTGCTTCACCCGGCGGACGATCGCACCGGTGTCAGCTACTCGCTGTTACCCATGACACAGGCAATTCTCGGGGCGCTGTTCACTCCGGAACAGGTACAACACCACCTCGCTCTCATTCGCGCGCACCTGCGCTTTCCGGACGGGGTGCGGCTCATGGATCGGCCGCTCGTCTATCGCGGCGGTCCGCAGGTGGTCTTTCAACGCGGGGAGTCCTCTGCCTTTTTCGGGCGTGAAATCGGGCTCATGTACACGCATGCGCATCTGCGTTATGCACAGGCGATGGCGCTCCTCGGAGAGTCGCAGGAGATGTGGGACGCGCTGCAGCTGATCAATCCCGTTGCCGTCACGGATCGGCTGCCGCAGGCCTCGCTGCGCCAGCGCAATAGCTACTTCAGCAGCAGCGATGCCGCCTTTCACGACCGCTACGAGGCGAGCGCCGAGTGGAGCCGGGTGCGCGAGGGCACGGTCACGGTCGATGGTGGCTGGCGTATCTACTCGAGCGGGCCCGGGCTCTACGTGAACATGGTCGTGACCCAGGCCCTCGGGGTGCGGCGGGACTTTGGTGAGCGCGCCGTCAGGCCGTGCCTGCCGGCTTCATTGGCGGGACTGCGTCTGGAGTGGGACGACAGGCCAGTTGCCGGCTCGCCGCCGCAGTGATGAAAGCCGCATAGCTCCATGACAGGTGCTTGGCGGAGCTCGGCGCACCGGTGGTCTGGTCGAATTGCTCTGCAAGCGCACCGTCTTCCGGTATGTAGGCCCGCACCGTCCGCATGACGGCCTCGCCGCGCGCCAGCGCGAGCCGCGCCAGCTCGGTCCCCTCGGCCGCCGTCCCGGCGGCACCGAGCCGCTGCCGGAAGCGCGAATTTTCCGGCGCGAAGCTCAGGTTCGCCCCGCCGTGCAGCGCCTGGGCCAGTTTGAAATAAAACTCCGCGGCTGCAAGGGTTGCGAGGAACCAGGCGCCGCCCCCGTAGTAGCGATCACCAGCGTAGCGGCCCAAGGCCGGCGCGTGTCCGGGTGGACGGTCGCGGTTGATGGCGTAGCGTGCCTCGAAAAGCTCCTCGAGCGCGGTCAGGGTCGCTTGAGCTCTCGGATCGAGCACGCTGTGCGAGCCAGTGACGCGCCCGGCATGAAGCACCCCGAGCACCACGGCGATGTCGAGCCTCGGGGCGGTGTCGTCGGCTGCGCTTCGCTCCTGCGACCGATAGAAACCTGCACTCCGATCCCAGAAGCCATCGAGGCGCGCAAAGGTCTCCCCGGCTGCGCTGCGCTGGGCCGCCGCGCGATCGCGCTCGCCGATGTGCTCAAGCCACTCCGCGCCACGCCTCAGCGCCTCGGCCTGCAGGAGTTGAGTGTAGTAGTGGTAGCCCGATGCCTCTTCCCAGATGTCACTGGAAGCATCGTGTACGTGGGCCAGCGTGAAGGCGAGCTCGGTCCGGATGAGCTCGCTCACAGATGTCTGCAGTCCGGGATACGCCTGCAGTTCGGGGACGTCGTGCCACCAGCGCAGCAGTGCGATGGTCTGAATGGCCGGTCCGTCGTACTGAGGGCGTGACCAGCGAATGAAATCGGGCGTGCCGTCGGCATTGACGCGCGTGTCCCCGAGTATCGCTTCCCCCGAGAGCGCGCTCAGCTCGGCATCGGAGCGCAGATACTGGAGGAACCCCGGCTGCACCCCGGCACGCAAGCGGCTGCTCCGAAGAAACTCTCGTCCATCGAGCGTTTGCAGCGAGAGGCTGAACTGCACGAACTCAGGGAAACGCTGGACTGCGGAGTGCTCGGCGTAGCCCGCGGCAAGCGCGACCCGCAGTGCATCGATGACGATGGCGGCATCGCGAAACCAATGGAAGAAGTAATCCGGGTCCGGGTCATAGTGGGCGGGAACCGGAGAAGCGAGCACTGAGCCTCGCACTGGAACCACCCGCTGCCCGAACCCGGTGCGCTCCAGGACCAGATCCGTCGCCGAGATGGCGCGCAACATCCTGGTCGCGGCGGAACGCGCCTGGACGGCGATCCATTCCTCGAGCGCCGGCATCGCTCAGGGGAGATGCGGGCTGCGAAAGCCGAGCTTGCCGAGCCCCGACTGGATCTCCGGAATTCCCATGAACAACTTCCACAGCAGCCCACTGCGGTAATTCTCGATCATCGCGATGATCGGGCCCTGACTGATCGCGACGAAGGTGTCCGCATACCAGCCTTGCTGCTCGCTGAAGCCCTCGACGAACCCATAACGTCCCCAGAGGCGGTCACCGAGATCGTGATAGAAGTGCCGCAGCGCCCGCATGGCCTCCTGCGGTGCATAGGGGAAGCTCGACAATGCGGCCGCCGGCGTGATGACACCGCGGTCATTGTCGGGTGCGTGCGCGGTGTAGCCGCCCGGGGTATCCCCAGCGCTCAGTCCCCAGCAATCGGGCCCGTATCCACGGTAACCGTGCGGGTTGCGTACGCAGTAGCCGTAGTTGATGCGCGTGTGGTTGAGGTTCTGTTGCCAGTAATCGGCATAACGGTCGGTCAGCCCTCGAGGATCGAGACCGCAGAACGAGAAGTGTGCCAGGAACAGCGGGCCGCCCCAGGGAGGGCCGAGCGGCAGCTCGATACCCTCGTATTGGCGCCGGTTGATGAAGTCACGACTCATCGCCCAGCCCTCGTGATAGACCTCGCGCGGCACCGGATAACGTGGCGCACTGGCAGCGAGCACATAGGTAATGAGGCATTCGTTCCAGCCGCGGACCTCATGGTCCAGTGCGAAGCCGTTGTTCGGGCTCCAGTGCCAGGTGAGCACCTTGCGGCCGCCCTGCGTGTACCAGTCCCATTCCGCTTCGCGCCACAACCAGCTGATGCGATCGCGCAGGCGCGCCTCCTCGGAAGCGTCGCGATCGAAGTAAGCGCGCACACACAACAGTCCCTGGAAGAGCAGCGAGCTCTCGACGATGTCGGCGCCATCGTCCTTGCGGCTGAAGGGCACCGTTGCCCCGGTATCGCCACGCAGGAAGTGCGGATACATGCCGTGATAGCAGGTCGCCTTCTCGAGGCAATCGAGCATCGCCGAAAGGCGGGCGAGCGCCTGCTCGCGGCTCACCCAGCCGCGCTCGCACCCGACGATCAGTGCCATCGCACCGAATCCGGTGCCACCGATCGAGACCGGAGTGTCGGGTTCCTCGGCACGGCGGTGACAGCGATCGAACGCCAGCCCGCTCAGCGGATGGGCGCCCTCCCAGAAGTAGCGGAACGTTTGCCGCTGCACGAGATCGAGCAAAAGCTCATCCGAGAGCGGCTGACCGGCTGATTCGACCTGTGCTGTGACTGTGGAAGCTGCCATCGGTATGAGCCTAAGGGGTGAGGGTAGCTGCCTTCTCGGTCGGACTGAAGCTCGGACCGCCCGCATCGGTGAGCAGGTGCAACATGCGCGTGAAGAACCCTGGGCTCTCTCCCTGCTGACCGATGTCGATGAGTCCCATACCGGCGAGCTCGCGAGCGAATACAGCCTCGATCCGCCGGCGCGAGGCGGCATCGAGACCCTCGAAAACGCCATTCAGCACCAACCACTGCGGCCGCTGCAGCAGGACGCGCGCGATAGCCAGCAACTGCTTCTCATCATCGTTCAGCTGCCGATCCCAGCGTGCGGTCGTATCGAGGAGCGGTGTCAGCCGCTCGAGTCCGACCGCCGCCAGGGCACGCTCGGTAGCGAGGTCATCGAAGTCGTGCGTGGAGCACGGATAGCACAGCGCGTTGCGCAAAGTCCCGGGCGGCACGTAGGCCCGCGCGGGCAGGAACATCATCGACTGCCGCCCAGGCCGCACGACGCGGCCCGTGCCCCAGGGCCACAACCCAATCAGTGCCCGAAAGAGCAACGTGCGGTCCGCGCCGCGTTCTCCGGCGATGAGCACGCGCTCGCCCGGGGTCAGCGCAAGATGCGTCTCGTTCAAGCGGATGGCGCCGCTCGGAGCGGCAACCTGCAGGTCGTCGATGCGGATGCCGGCGGTCGAGCTTTCCTCGAGAGTGATGCGGCTCGAGCTTTCACCGAGGCTATCCATGGTCGCTACCGCGCCGCGAAAACTCGCCACGCGCAGCAAGGTGGCGCGCCAGTCCGCGATGGTGGAAAAGTTATCTACGAACCAGCGCAATGAGGTCTGTACCTGATTGAAGGCGCCGACGGCCACCATCAGCTCGCCGAAGCTCATCTCACCCGTCAGGTAGCTCGGCGCCGCGACCAGGATCGGCGCGACGATGGTGAACCAGCCGTAGCCGGCCGTGATCCAGGTGAGCTGCGTCGTAGCGCCCACGATGCGCCGTGACACCTCGAGGACGCTCGCGAACACCTGGTTGAGATGCCCCTTCTCATCGGACTCGCCGCCATAGATGGTGATGCCTTCGATTTCCTCGTTGGCCCGCACCAGTGCGAAGCGCATGTCGGCCTCGCGGGCGTAGCGTTCAGCATCGAGCGTGATCAGCGGCCGCCCCACACGCCAGCTGAGGAATGATGCGGTACCGGCGTAGAGCAGCGCACACCACACCATGTAGCCGGGTACCTTGAAGCGATGCCCGGCGAAGGGCACCACCATGTGTTGCGACAGGACCCACAGCACCCCGATGAACGACAGCAGCAGCAGTGTTGCCTGCAGGAGTCCGATGCCGAGGTCAGTCATCAGCTCCGTGAGGTGCTGAGCATCGGCGTGCAGACGCTGGTCGGGGTTCTGGCCGATCGGCCCCGCGTTCGAGAGGCGAAACGCGCGCGTGGGCTTGAGCCATTCGTTGAGCAGGTCGTGCACCAGACCCTGCCGCAGCACGACCCGCGAAGTCTGATTGAGCCATACCTGGCTGACATTGAGCACCAGCAGCACCGCGGCGAGCTCCGCGAACACCACGAGCTGTCTGACGAAGCCCGGTATGTCTTTGTGGGTGAGCGCGTCGTAGAAAGGCTGATTCCACGCATTGAGGCGGATCTGCATGAAAGCGGTCGCCGCAACCACGATGACGAGCCCGGCGCTGAGCAGCAGCAGCCGGTTGCGCTCGCGCGCAGCCCAGAAGGCACCCGCCATCCGCTCGATCTGGGCGAAGAGGTTATCCTTGGTGAAGTCGTACGGAGTAAGGGCATCTTCGCTCGCAGCGGCCTCGGTGCGGGCCGCAGCAGGGGTGCCAGAGGTGGGCGCGCTCGGTGGTGGCGTCATCGTATCGATCCATTCCGCGGGTATTCGTGAGGGAGCTTAGCGCAAGGCAACAACATGGGACGTATTGAAGCGTTGCTCGCCGCGATGACGCTCGCGGAGAAGATCGGACAGCTGAACATGCCAGCATCGCACCAAGCGGTCACAGGGCCGGGGGCACGGCGTGAGCTGGAGGAGGGCGTTCGCAGCGGACGAGTCGGTAATGTGCTGAACCTGTGGGGCGCCGGGGAGGTGCGGGCACTGCAACGTCTCGCGGTGGAACATTCGCGGCTGCGCATTCCGCTTCTCGTGGGTCTCGATGTGGTCCACGGTCACCGCACGATCTTCCCGGTGCCACTGGCAGAAGCAGGTCTCTTCGATCCTGACATCTGGCAGCAGACCGCGCGCGCCGCCGCCGCGGAGGCGGCCGCTGACGGCGTCAGCCTGACGTTCGCGCCCATGGTGGATGTCGCGCGCGATCCGCGCTGGGGACGGATGGTTGAAAGTCCGGGCGAGGATCCGTGGGTGGCATCGGCGTTCGCCGCGGCGAAGACCCGCGGCTTCCAGGGAACTGACCTGCGCGCGACCTCCAGCATCGCGGCGACGGTGAAACACCTGAGCGGCTACGGTGCGGTGACCGCGGGCCGTGAGTACGCCTCGGTCGAGCTCTCGGAGCGCACGCTGCATGAGGTTCACCTGCCGCCCTTTGCTGCTGCGGTGGCGGCCGGAGTCGCAGCGGTGATGCCCGCCTTCATCGATGTCGCCGGCGTGCCCATGACGGCCAACGCCGCGCTCCTGCAGGGCTGGCTGCGCGGCCGGCACGCCTTCGAGGGTGTGGTCATCAGCGACTACAACGCCATCGCTGAGCTGCGCATACATGGTGTGGCAGCCGACACGGCTGGGGCCGCAGCGCTGGCACTGCGCGCGGGGGTCGATATCGACATGGCGAGCGAGGCGTATGTAGAGGGACTGCCCGCCGCACTGGAACGCGGCCTGGTGAGCGCAGCGCAGCTCGATGCAAGCGTGTCGCGAGTGCTCAGGCTGAAGGAGCGGCTTGGACTGTTCGACGATCCGTACCGGGGCGCGGGGACCGGAGGGCCAGACTTTCCAATCCGTGAACTCGCGCGGCAAACGGCCCGGCGGGCCATCGTCCTCCTGACCCACCGCGATGGGGTGCTGCCTCTCTCAACAGAGCTCCAGCACATTGCCATGATCGGCCCACTGGCAGCGGCGGCAAAGGAGATGTTGGGCCCGTGGGCTGCCGCCGGGCGGCCGGAAGAGACGGTGAGCATTCTCGAGGGGCTGAAGGCCGTCTTGCCCAACTGCCGCATCGAGACCAGTGACCCGGATGCGCGCGGCGTTCCGGCAGCGCTCGAGTCCTGCCGCGCAGCGCAACTCGTTATCCTGTGCCTCGGGGAGGAAGCGGCGATGAGCGGCGAGGCCGCGAGCCGCGCCGATCTCGGGCTCCCGGGAAAGCAGCGCGAGCTCGCGGAGGCAGTGCTCGATCTCGGCAAGCCCGTCATTGCGCTCCTCACTTCAGGCCGTCCGCTCATCGTGCCGTGGCTCTTCGAGCGAGCCGCCGCGGTTCTTGCCACCTGGTTTCTCGGCAGCGAAGCCGGCCATGCCATTGCGGACGTCCTCACCGGGAAGGTGAGCCCCACTGGAAAATTGGCGGTCACCTGGCCGCGCCACCTCGGTCAGGTGCCGATCTTCTATGGCCAGCGGCCGGGCGGTCGGCCGCCGCGGTCAGGCGAGCGGCTCAGCAGCTCCTACCTCGATATTCCGGTGACGCCGCAATTTCACTTCGCACACGGGCTGTCATACAGCTCCTTCGTGCTGTCCGACCTGCGCTGCATTCCCGCTGCAGTCAAAATGGCTGAAACCATCGAGGTGTCCCTGTCGGTGCGCAACGCGAGCGGCAGAGCGGGCGAAGCGACGGTTTTTTTGTTTGTCCGCGATCCGTTGGCCAGCATCTCGCGAGCGCTGCTCGAGCTGAAAGGAGTGAGCCGGATCGCCCTCGAGCCTGGCGAGTCGAAAACGGTCCAGTGGCAGTTGCCCATCGCCGCGCTCGCTTTCATCGGTGTCGATCTCGATCGGGCTCTCGAGCCGGGCCGGTTCGAGCTGTACGCGGGTGAGAGCGCCGATCCCGCAGGACTCCTCAGGTGCGACATCGAAGTGATGGGATGAGAGAGCTAAGCTCCGTGGCGCAACAGCAGGGTCGCCTTGACAGGCGTCTCGCGGCCCGATGCTTCACGGCGCAAGCTGCACCCAGAAGGGTTGGCCAGGGTCGGCCTGCACCGTGTCGGCAGGCCCAATGCCGACCACCTGGACGATCACTTCCTCGTTGCTGTTGGAGCCATCCCAATGCAACGCGCCGGCGGGATGGAGCATGTAACTGCCTGCCTTGAGCGGCACGGCCTGTTTCGGATCGAAGGTGCCCCCGGTTCCCGTGAACCAGGTGCCCTGGATGACAGTGACGTGACGATCATGCGGATGGCGGTGCGGCCGGTCCATGACATGCGGCGGAAATCTCACGCGCTGCACATAGAGCCCGTTGCCGGAAGGATCTCCAGCAATCGTCGCCAGCTGCGCGCCATGACCATCGGGCAGGTCCTGCCACCGGATCTGCTCGGGTGTCAGGCGGATGAAGTCCGCGCCGGGTGCCAGCTGCGGGCTCGGCGCGCCGCCGGCTACGACCGCGCAGGTGAGGCACGCCGCGAGCGCCGGGACCCGCCTTGCGCGCACAGCAATTATCCCTTCAGCCGCAGCCTGCCCATGAAATCCCGCTTGCCGATGTGCGCGCCCTTCCAGCGCAGGACGTCGTACGCAGTAGCGGCATGAAAATAGAAGTTGGGGAGCGAGAATGACAGCAGGAAGTTCTCTGCAGTGAACTCCAGGCGCCGCTCCCGGAACTCGAAGCGCATGTCGCGGCCCATGAACGCCTCCACCTCGGCCGGCTGGATCGTCTCGAGCGCCGCGAGCGTCTCTGCGATGCGGCTCCTGAGCGCAGTGAAGGTCTGCGGAGGTGGTGTCATGTCGGGAGAGAACACCCCGCGGCGCACCCCCTCGATCGCCCCGAGCGAGTGTACAGCGGTCGACTTCACCTGGTAGGCGAAGGGCAGCATGTCCTCCGCGAGACGAGCCTCGATGATGTCCTTTGGCTCGACGCCTTTGTCGGCACAGAACGACTCGGCGGTGACGAGGAGACCCGCGACGGCTCCAAGGGTCTGCCGAAAGCAGGGGATGGTGGTGTCATAGAGGGAAAGTGCCATATGAGTCTCTCCGTCAATGCCAGAGTCGCACGTCCTTCGGCAACTCGAGCGTCGCGTGGCTGTCCGCATCCTGCCGCGCGCCGGGCGTTCCACCATCCCCATGGCCGGGGATGTCATCCGTCTCCAATGCCGCCGCGGGCGGCACCTCGAGAGTGTGACGGCCGGAGCCGCTCAGCGCCTTGTTGATCGTGGGCAGCTGCGCGCTCACGAGTTGTTCGAATTTGGTGGAAACGTCGCTCAGCTCCGCGCGCAGCGCTGCGATGTTATCGAGCTGATAGCGCGCCGGTGGACCCTCCCAGGAGTTGATCGCCCCGTAGAGCTGATCGGTGTGCTCGCGCAGCCGCTCCTCGCCCGTGATGTTGCCGCCCTCGGTAGTCGCAACGATGCGCTTGCGCAGCGCATCGAGCTGAGTGTCGAAGTCTGCGAGACGGCGCTGCAGCGGATCGGCCGCAGTCTGGCCCTTGTTCGCCGCAGCGACCTGCTCGCGCAGCCCGGCAATGCGCGCGAACAAAGCCGACTCGTCGTTGAATAGCGCGTACACCTTCATTGCCGCATCGTACTGCGCCTGCCGGTCTGCGACGGTCCAGCTGACCCGCCGGTCGAGGCCCACGGTGAGCGGCAAGGTGTAGCTCTTGCCATCCTTCACCAGGCGCAGGGTGTAGTTGCCGGGCGGGATGCGCGGACCCTGAGTGCCAGCCTGGGCGAGCTGCACCGCCGGCGGCACGTGCGGTGCGCGGCGGTGCATCGTCCAGAGAACGCGATTGAGTCCGCGGCGGGTGCTCGCCGGCAGCTCATCGACCACCGCGCCGCTTGCGTCGAGCACCTCGATCCGCAGCTTGCCGAAGAGCTGCCGGGTGCGCTGGTAATAAGTGATCACCGCGCCATCTTTCGGATTCACACCGACGAAGGCCGCGGCGCCATTCGGCCACCCGCCACTGGCCTCGATGCGTTGCTGCACCGGGCGGGCATCGATGAAGGCGGCGGCCTGTGCGGCGACCTCGGGCGTCAGGTGCCGCAGCGGGGTGATGTCGTCGACGATCCAGATGCCGCGCCCGTGCGTAGCCAGCACCAGATCGCTGTCGCGCCGCTGCACGGCAAGGTCGCGCACTGCGACCGCAGGGAAATGGCCGCCCTTGAATTGCGCCCAGTGCGCGCCGCGGTCGAGGGAGACCCACAGACCGAACTCGGTGCCGAGGTAGAGCAGCTGCGGATCGACCGGGTCCTCCTTGATGACGTGGGCGTAACCGCGGATCCCTTTGACGTCCCGCGGACTCGCGAGTGGCGACCAGCTCTTGCCGTAATCACTAGTGACATAGACGTACGGCGCCATGTCGCCAAAGGTGTGACGGTCGAAGGCGACGTAAGCGGTGCCGGCCTCGAAATTGCCCGCCTGTACCCAGTTCACCCAGCTGTTCTTCGGCAGGCCGGGCACGTTCGCGACCAGGTTCTCCCAGTGCTGTCCACCATCGCGGGTGAGCTGCAGGTTGCCATCGTCGGTCCCGACCCAGATGACCCCGGCCGTGCGTGGCGACTCGCTGATCGAGAAGAGGGTGGTGTGCATCTCGGCGACGGAATTATCGACCGTGACGCCGCCCGACTGCTCCTGCTTCTGCTTCTGCGGATCGTTGGTGGTGAGATCCGGGGAGATACGCTCCCAGCTCTGTCCGTGATCGCGTGAGCGAAACAGAAACTGTGCACCGATATAAAGCGTGGCCGGATCGTGCGGTGACAGTGCGATCGGTGTGTTCCAGTTGAAACGCAGCTTGGTGTAGCGCTTGAGCTCTTCCGGCCCGAGCCGCGGCTGGATGTCGCGCGCCTCGTGCGTGTGCATGTTGACACGGTTTATGGCCCCGCCCTGGGACTCGCCGTATACGTAATTGGGGTCGGTCGGGTCCGGGTACATGAAGAAGCCGTCGCCGTTGATCATGTTCTCCCAGCGCGAGCTGGTGATCCCGCCCGGATACGCCGAGTCCCCGACCCACGCACTGTTGTCCTGCAGACCGCCGTAGACGTGGTACGGGTCCGCGCCATCGACGCTCACGTGGTAAAACTGCGAAATGGGCAGATTGTCCGTCTTCCACCACTTGTTCGCGCCGTCATAGGAGATCCATAGCCCGCCATCATCGCCGGCGAACACGTGCTGCGAATCGGCAGGATCCACGAACACGTCGTGCACGTCACCATGCGCGCCGTTGAAACCACCGATGGTGCTGAAGCTCTTGCCGCCATCCTCGCTCAGGATGAGAGCGCCGTCGGTCTTGTAAACACGCCGCGCATCCTTCGGGTCGACGACCAGATGCGCGAAGTAGAACGGGCGCCACACCATCCACTGACTCTTGTCGCCCCGCTCCCAGCTCTCGCCGCCATCGTGCGAGACGAGGAGTCCCGAGTCGGTCGACTCGATGAAGGCGTACACGGTGCGGGGATCGCTCGGTGCGTAGGCGAGAGCGATGCGTCCGTACGGCTTGGGCGGCAGCCCCTTGTGGGCGCTCGGCTGCAACTCGCTCCAGGTGCGGCCGCCATCGGCGCTGCGGTAGAGCCCGCTGCCCGATGCCGCTTTCGGTCCGTCGCCGCCGGAGCGGAAAGTCCAGCCCTTGCGGCGGAAGTCCCAGAGTGCGGCGAGCAAGACGTCGGGACTTCCCGGTTGCAGGGCGACACTGGCGCATCCGGTTGAGAGATTGGCGCCCTTCAGGATCAGCTGCCAGCTCTTGCCGCCATCGACGGTTTTGTACAGGCCGCGCGCGGCTGAGTCGCTCCAGAGCTTGCCGGGCACGCAGGCATAGACGGTGTCGGAGGCACGCGGGTCGATGACGATACCCGCAATGCGCTCGGAGTCCGGAAGTCCCATGTAGACCCAGGTCTCCCCGCCATCGCCCGACCGGTAGATGCCGTTACCTACGGACACGCTGTTGCGCGTCCACGATTCCCCCGTGCCGACCCAGACATTGTTGCGGTTGGAGGGATCGATGGCGAGCGCACCGATCGATTGCACGGGCTGCTCGTCGAATACCGGCTTGAAGGTGGTCGCGCCGTCGGTGGATTTCCATACGCCGCCGCTGGCCGCCCCAACGAACAACACCACCTTACCGGAGCTGTCACGGTAGCCCGCGAGCGCGGAGATGCGCCCGCTCATCGCCGCCGAGCCGATGTTGCGGGCGCCGAGCCCCGAGATCGCACCGGAGT
>DASYFL010000101.1:0-4561 GCA_036498445.1 Steroidobacteraceae bacterium | reverse complement strand
TTCGTGCGCGAGGAGCGAAGCGCTCTGCTCTTTTTTCAGGGACATCCCGAGTACGAGGATACGACGCTGCTCAAGGAGTACCGCCGCGATGTCGGTCGCTACCTGAATGGCCAGCAGCCGCACTACCCGACTGTGCCACGCGGCTACCTGTCCGCCGAAGCCGCAGAGCTCCTCGCGGAGTTTCGCGAGCGCGCCCTCGCGAGCCGGACTCCTGCGCTGCTGGAGAGTTTTCCGTTCGCCGCGATCGCCGCTTCACTCGACAACAACTGGCGCCCCTCAGCGGTGGCGCTCTACCGCAACTGGTTATCGCTCATCACGCGGCGCAGATGATCCACACGGAAACGGTATCATTGCTCCACCATGACCGATGTCCCGACCGATGCCCGGCAGCAAGCCGCGATTCGTGACCGACTGCTGCGCCTCGTAGGGCAGATCCTCGGCAAGCCGGAAGCGGCAGCCTCCCTCCCCCCGGAAGCGCGGCTGAGCGAGCTCGGCATGAGCTCCATCAAAATGGTGAATCTCATGCTCGCGGTGGAAACGGAGTTCGACCTCACCATTCCACAAGGCGACATCACGCCGGAGAACTTCCGCTCTGTCGCGAGCGTCGAGGCACTGCTCGCCCGGCTCCTCTCCCTCAAGTCGTAGTCGCGCGCTGCCTCACTCTGGGGCGGGTAGCGGCGGCGAGTGCCTGATCGAGATCCGCGATGATGTCATCGATGTGCTCGATGCCAACGCTCAGCCGGATGGTCTCGGGCCCGATCCCTGCCTGGCGTTGCTCCTCGGGTGACATCTGCCGGTGGGTTGTCGAGGCCGGGTGACAGGCGAGTGACTTGGCGTCGCCGAGATTCACGAGGCGCTTGAAGAGCTTCAGCGCGTCGTAGAAACGTGTGCCGGCATCGTAGCCACCGCGGATCGCGAAGGTGAGCAGCGAACAGGCGCGGCCGCCGAGGTATTTCTGGCAGAGTGGATAATAGGGATTGTCCGGGAAGCCCACGTAGCTTACCGACTCGACGCGCGCGTCTGCGCGCAGGAATTCCGCTACGCGCCGTGCATTCTCGACGTGACGCTCGACACGCAGCGCCACGGTCTCGATGCCCTGCATGAGGAGGAAGGCATTGAACGGCGAGAGCACGGCTCCCATGGTGCGCTGGAAGACGCTGCGCATGCGGCCGACGAACGCCTTGTCCCCGTAGTGCTTGGTGTAGATGAGTCCATGGTAGGAAGGATCAGGCTCGGTGAACATCGGGAAGCGCGTGCCCATCTGCTCCCAGCGGAAGCGGCCGCTGTCGACGATCGCACCGCCGAGCGTCGTCCCGTGCCCGCCGAGGAACTTGGTGAGCGAGTGCACCACGACGTCCGCGCCATATTCGATAGGCCGCATGAGAATGGGCGTCGGCACGGTGTTATCGACGACCAGCGGGATACGGGCACGCTGGGCGATGGCGGCGAGCGCCTCGAGATCGCAAATGTTGCCTGCGGGATTTCCGACCGTTTCGCAGAAGAGTGCCCGGGTGTTGCCATCGATCAGCGACTAGAGCTCCTCCGGGCTGTCGCTGCGGCCGAATTTCACCTTGATGCCAAAGCGCGGCAGGATGTGCGCGAACAGCGTGTGCGTCGTGCCATAGAGTTGCGGCACCGATACCAGGTTGCGCCCCGGCTCAACCAGGTTGAGCACGGTGTAATACATCGCCGACTGCCCCGAGCTCACGACGAGCGCATCGATACCGCCTTCCAGCTCGGCGACGCGCTGTTCGAGCACAGCGCTCGTGGGGTTGCCGATGCGCGTGTAGCGGAAACCTTCCACCTCCAGATCGAACAGCGCTGCGCCATGCGCGGCGCTGTCGAATGAGTACGCGACGGTCTGATAGATCGGCACGGCCACCGCCTTGGTGGCCGGATCGCAGTCGTAGCCCGCGTGCAGTGCGATGGTTTCAGGTCTCATAAGCCATCCCGGGTCATTCTTCTCATGCCTATCATAGAATGCCCGCACGATGGCCGCGCACTGCGATGAAAACAAGCGATCACCTCTCAAGACCTGGGTGCGTGCCCTCGAGCGTACCGCGGCGATCGAGCGGGACCGCTCGCTCACCCTGCCGGCTCTGATCGGCCGCCTCGCCGAGCGCTTCGGTGATGCGCCGGCGCTGATTTCCATCGATTCGCAGCTCAGCTATCGAGAACTCGCCGCCGCGTGTCACCGCTATGCGCGCTGGGGGCTCGCCCGCGGGCTTTCCCGGGGCGATACCGTATGTCTCGTCATGGCGAATTGCCCAGATTACATGGCGATCTGGCTGGGCCTCTCCGCTATCGGCGTTACCGTCGCACTCATCAACACGAACCTCCGCGGTGCGCTCCTCGCGCACTCGCTGAATCTCGTCGCCCCGCGTCACCTCATCGTGGACGCCTCACTCAGCGAGGCGGTCCGTGCGGTTCGCCCGTCGCTTCACCCCGCTGTGGAATGCTGGCTGAGCGGCGCAGCGCACGCCGGCCTGCCAGGCATCGATGAGGAGCTTGCAAAATTGTCCGGCGAGCCGCTGCGCGTGAGCGAGCTCGCGGCCCCTGCCACGCTCGAAGATCGTGCGCTCTGCATCTACACCTCGGGAACCACCGGACTTCCGAAGGCGGCGAACGTCAGCCACTACCGGCTCATGCAGTGGAGCCACTGGTTCGCGGGTCTCATCGATGTGCAGCCCGAAGACCGCATGTACGATTGCCTGCCGATGTACCACAGCGTGGGCGGCGTCGTCGCGACGGGCGCTACGCTGGTCGGGGGCGGCGCGGTGGTGCTGCGCGAGCGCTTCTCGGCCAGTGGTTTCTGGCGGGACGTAATCGCCGAGCACTGCACCCTGTTCCAGTATATCGGCGAGCTGTGCCGGTATCTCCTCGCCACCCCGCCCCAGGAGAAAGAATCACAGCACGCGCTGCGCCTGGCCTGCGGCAACGGGTTGCGTGCGGAGGTGTGGGGCGAGTTCCAGCAGCGCTTCCGAATCCCGCAGATTCTCGAGTACTACGCAGCGACCGAAGGGAACTTCTCGCTCTACAACTGCGAGGGTCGGCCCGGCGCCATCGGACGCGTTCCACCCTTCCTCGCACATCGCCTGCCGGTCGCGGTGGTGAAATTCGACCTCGCCGCTGGAGGGCCAGTGCGCGATGCTTCCGGCCGTTGCGTGCGCTGCGCACCGAACGAGCCGGGCGAGGCGATCGGACAGATCCTCGATACGCATGGCTCGACGCGTTTCGAGGGCTATACCGATGAAGCCGCCTCGTCGAAGAAAATCCTGCGGAACGTATTCGCTCCGGGCGATGCCTGGTATCGCACCGGAGATCTCATGCGGCAGGATGAGCAGGGCTTCTTCTACTTCGTCGACCGCGTGGGCGACACCTTCCGCTGGAAGGGCGAGAACGTTTCCACCGCCGAGGTCGCCGGTGTAATCGCCGGCTGCCCCGGGGTGGTGGATGCTGCCGTGTACGGAGTCAGTGTGCCGGGCACTGACGGCCGCGCCGGCATGGCCGCACTTGTGACCGGCGAGGGCTTCGAACTCGCCGCGTTGCGTCGCGCTTTCCAGGAGCGCCTGCCCGCCTACGCCCGGCCCCTCTTCCTTCGCATCGTCGCAGCCATCGAGCTCACCGGCACATTCAAGCTGCGCACGCTTGAGCTCGCGCTCGAAGGCTATGACCTCACGCGGGTTCGGGACATCGTTTACATCGACGATGGCGAACGCAACGAGTACGTCCGGCTCGATGCGAGACTGCACGAGCAGCTGCGGGCGGGCACGTTGCGTCTCTGAAACGCTTACCCGTACCGGGCCGAAGAAGGGCGCGGCACCGCCCGCGGGGCCTTGCCGACCGGTGCCATCGGCCTCAGGCGCTGTTGCCGGCATCGACCGTGAGCGTGATGCCGGTGATGTTCCTCGCCTTCTCGCTCAGCAGGAATTCCACCGCTGCCGCGATATCCGCAGGCTCAGGCAGGCGGCGCAGCGCACTGCGCCGGATGATCTGCTCACGCTGCCTCGCCTCGAGGTTGCGGGTCATTTCGGTGTCGACGAAACCCGGCGCCACGGCGTTCACGGTGATGCCGAGCTGGCCGACTTCGCGCGCGAGTGCGCGCGTAAACCCGATCAGTGATGCCTTGGTGGCTGAATAGACCGAGAGCGACTGGTATCCGGTCGCGGCTACGATCGAGGAAATATTGACGATGCGGCCGGCACGCTCGCTCAGCATGGATCGCACGACGTGCCGCGTCAGCACGATCGGCGACAGCGTGTTGAGCCTGATGAGGGCCTCGATCTGCTCATCGCGCATCATGGCGAGGACGCCCGCGGTACCGAGTCCCGCGTTGTTCACGAGACCATAGATGGGACCCGCCTCGTGGCACAGACGGCTGACGAGCTGCGCCATATCGCTCACCTCGAGCAGGTCGAAGGGATGGAACTGCACTGCCCCGGCCCCCGCCTGCGCAGCCGTGGCGGCAATGGCCTCGAGCTCCGGGCTCGCTGAGCGTGCAATGGCCAGCACCCGGTAACCGCTCGCCGCGAGCGCTTCGGCAATCGCGAGGCCGAGCCCG
>DASYFL010000100.1:0-17295 GCA_036498445.1 Steroidobacteraceae bacterium | reverse complement strand
TCGCGGGGTGCGGCGGGCGCGGTATTGTAGGGGAACACCCCCGGGGGTGCCACTCGCACCGCACCGATGCGAGTGGTTGTTTTTGCTGGTTAATCTGGCCATCTGCCGTGTTCGTGAGCGGTGGGTACGCGCGCGGATTGTGGCGCGCTGCCAACGCCCATTCAGGGCATATACATGCCGCCATTCACGTGCAGGGTCTCTCCGGTGATGTACGCCGCCTGCGGCGAGACCAGGAACAGGACCGCCCCGGCCACCTCGGCCGGGGTGCCGAGCCTGCCTGCCGGGATCTGCCGCAGAAGTGCCACGCGCTGCTCCTCACTCAGTGCGCGCGTCATGTCGGTGTCGATGAACCCGGGTGCGACGGCATTCACGGTGATGCCGCGCGAGCCGAGCTCGCGGGCGAGCGACTTGGTGAATCCGAGGATCCCGGCCTTGGCAGCCGCATAATTGGCCTGCCCGGGGTTGCCGGTCAGTCCGACCACCGAGGTCAGGTTGACGATGCGGCCGCGCCGCTCCTTCATCATGTGGCGCACGCAGGCTCTGCACAGCCGGTAGACCGAAGTGAGATTGGTGCTGATGACGGCGTCCCAATCCTCCGGCTTCATGCGCAGCAGTAGCGTGTCGCGCGTGATGGCGGCGTTGTTGATGAGGAGGGTGGGCAGCTCGGAGGCTTCCTCCAGCTGCGCCAGCAGCGCATCGATCGAAGCGGGATCCGCCGCATCGAGGACCTCGCCCCGGCCGTTGTATCCGTGCGACGCGAGGAGTTCCCCGATGCGCTTCGCACCCTCAGGACTCGTCGATGTGCCGATGATCCGCGCGCCTGCGCCTCCCAGGGCAAGGGCGATGGCGTTTCCGATCCCGCGCGAAGCGCCGGTGACGAGCGCAACCTGGTTTTCAAGCATGGGCTCCTCCGGATGTAGCTCCGAGTGCGGATTCGATGGAAGCGGGATCCTCGAGCGCGAGGAACGAGAGATCGGCACGCCGCTCGATGCGGCGATTGAGGCCAGTGAGCACCTTGCCGGGTCCGCACTCGATCAGTTGCGCAATCTTCCCGCTCGCGAGCGCACGCACCGTATCGGTCCAGCGCACCGGGCTGGAGATCTGCCGCACGAGTACCTCGAGGATGTCAGCCGGTTCGGAATGCGGCCGCGCATCGACCGCGCTGACATAGGGAATCTCAGGTCTACGGAGCACGAGTGACTCGAGCCGTGCACGCAGCCGCTCGCCCGCGGCCCGCATCAGGCGGCTGTGCGCCGGCACGCTCACCGGCAGGGTGACCGCGCGCTTGGCTCCGCGGGTCTTGGCCGCTTCGATCGCTCGTTGCACCGCGGCCGCGTCGCCGGCGATCACGATCTGGCCCGGTGAGTTGAAATTGACCGGCTCGACCACGCCCCCCGCGGCGGCCTCGCGGCACAGCTCGGCCACGGTGTCATCCTCGAGGCCGAGAATCGCAGCCATCGCCCCGCTGCCTGCGGGCACCGCCTCCTGCATCACCTGGCCGCGGAAACGCACGAGCTCGATGGCGGCCGCGAACTCGAACACACCCGCGCACGCGAGCGCGGTGAATTCCCCGAGGCTGTGACCGGAAACGAGCGCAGGGAGGCCGCCACCACGTGAGCGCCATACGCGCCATACGGCGACCCCGGCTGCGAGCATGGCCGGCTGGGTACGCTCGGTCGCATTCAGCGACTCCTCCGGCCCTGCGCTGACGAGCTGCCACAGGTCGTAGCCGAGCACACTTGAGGCCTCTGCGAAGGTTTCCCGCACCGCCGGCGCGCTCGCGGCGAGCCCGGCGAGCATGCCGACCGACTGTGAGCCCTGACCGGGAAACACGAATGCAAAAGCCATGGGGCCTTCCGCCGCAAAAGTCGGCAATTATAGCGGCACACGCCGCGGCGTCAGGAACGCCGCGACTGATGCGCCGCCGAGCACCCCGTAGAGGTGTGCGTCCACCACCACCGGGTCATTGCCGGAAAATGGCAGTGGCCCGAGCGACTGCTCGTACAGGAGCTTCCCGCCAAGGAGCGCCGCGAGCACCCATCCGCCGCGCTCGCCCGTCCGTACGTGCGCAACGGCGCCCGCAGCCATCGCCGCATGCAGCACCCCGGAGGAACCGACGTACCACTGTACTGTCGAATCGCCGAGCCAGAGCCCCGCATCGATTGCGGCCATGCCACCGAGAACGATGCCGAGCCATGCTTTCGGCGAGTAGTCCCGGGCGAACAGCGCCCACACGAGAGCAAGGCCCGCGGCGTTCAGCACGGCATGCCGCAGGTCGAGGTGTACGAGGTGCGCGCTCAGGAGTCGCCACCACTCGCCGTGCGCGAGGGCTCCGCGCTCGTACCGCAACAACGCCTGTCCGCCGTCGCCAGCGAGGGTCGGCAGCAGCAGGAGCACACAGGCAGCGAGCAAAGCGAGGCCGTGGCGACCGTCGCAATTGACCGACCGGAGCACGAGGTGCACGTGGTTCACGAAGCCCGAGAGCCCTATTTGTTATCATTCCGACCCGTTTTTGGGGCCACATCCCGGTTCGCACCGGACACATCGCTCATGAGCCAGTCATTCCACGATAGCAGACGGCGCGCGCGCGGCTTCACTCTGATCGAGATCATGGTGGTGGTGATCATCATCGGTCTCCTCGCGGCCGTCATCGTGCCGCAGATCATGAGCCGAGTGGACGAGGCGCGTGTCACGAAGGCGAAGCAGGACATCAAGAGCCTCGAGACCGCGCTCACCCTGTTCCGGCTCGACAACTCGAAGTACCCGACGACCGAGCAGGGCCTGCAGTCGCTCGTGTCACAGCCGACCGACCCTTCGATCAAGCACTGGCGGCCGGGGGGCTACCTGCAGCGCATCAGCAAGGACCCGTGGGGAAATGACTACCAGTACGTCTTCCCCGGCGCGCATGGCCAGGAATATGACCTTTACAGCCTCGGAGCCGATGGCGCCCCCGGCGGCGAGGGCCTCAATGCCGACATCGGCAACTGGAACATCACCGACTAGCCCGGCCTCCGTAAGGAGGCCTGCGCTGTTGGCTCGCGGAGCGGCCTGCGGCTTCACCCTGATCGAGATCCTGGTCGTCGTGGTCATCATCGGCGTTCTCACGGCCGGTATTGTGCTGTCGGTCAACATCACCGGCCGCGACCGCGAGCTCGAGAAGGAAAGCGATCGGCTGCTCGCGCTCTTCAACTACGCCCGTGAGCAGGCCGAGCTCCAGACACGCGAGTTCGGCGTCATGTTCCAGGACGATGGCTACGAGTTCCTCACCTACGATCCGCGCCGCGCCGGCTGGCGCAGCGTGTTCGAGGACGATGCGCTCGTCGCGCGCCATCTTCCGGACGGGTTGGGATTCAAGCTGAGCGTCGAAGCGCGGCCCGTCGTGTTGAACCGGCCGAAGGACGCGAAGGACAAAACTCCCCAGGTGATGATCTTCTCCAACGGAGATCTCACCACCTTTGCCGCCACCCTGGAGCGCGAGGGTGGAATGCGCAGCATGACGCTCACGCAGGACACCAAGGGCCAGGTGGTGCTGCAGCCCCTCGAGGAGCGCAGACCATGAATCGCACGCGCGGCTTCACCCTGATCGAGGTGCTGGTGGCGCTCGCCATCGTGGCGATCGGCATGGCGGCGGTGCTCGGGGCACTGACCTCCTCGGCGAACACCCTCGCCTACCTGCGCGACAAGACTTTCGCGCAATGGGTCGCGCTCAACCAGATCGCGACGCTGCGTCTTTCGGGGCAGATGACGGCCACCGGTAACAGCGACGGCGACACTGATTTCGCCGGCCGCAGCTGGCATTGGCGCCGTGAGGTTACCGCCACGCAGGTGCCGGGGGTGGTACGCATCGACGTCAAGGTCCGGCCGGCAGACATCAAGGCGGATGAGGACAAAGGTTGGTTCACCACCGTGAGCGGCATCCAGGGCGATGCCGTCGGCATCCCGAACTTGGTGGTGCCAGACTGGGGTGCTCAGGTGCTCCCCGGACTGCAGTCGGGGCAGGTTCCGGGCCGGCTCGGCGCACCGGGAACCATCGGCTCGGGGGGCATCGGCTCTCCCGGCGCGATCGGCTCGGGCGGCATCGGGGTTCAGGGGGGTATCGGGGTGCAGGGCGGCCTCGGCGGGCAGGATGGCCTCGGCGCGCCTCCTCCCCCGCCTCCGCCGCCGCCGGGCGACCAGCCGCCACCGGATTCCGAGTGATGAAGCTCCGCGGCTTCACCCTGATTGAGCTCCTCGTGGCGATGTTCATCGCGGCAATCATGTTTGCCATGGGTTACGGCGCGATCAGACAGGCACTCAACAGTCACGAGTCGCTCAAGGATCAGCAGGCACACCTGCTCGAGCTGCAGAATGCGGTGCGCGTGCTGGAGCAGGACTTCGCGCAGCTTGCGCCGCGGCCAGTACGCCAGGCGGTGGGGAATGAGCCTGCGCAGCCGGCGCTCTCCGGCGGCATCGTCGGCGCCCAGGGCGCGCTCAGCTCGGGTGGCGCGTCCTCGGGTGCACCGCCGCTCGTCGCGCTGACACGTGCCGGATGGTCAAACCCGGCAGGGTTGCAGCGGCCGGGAGTGCAGCGCGTCGCCTACTTTCTCGAGAACGGCACCCTGCGGCGCGAGTTCTGGAGCGTGCTCGACCCGACGCTCGCGAGCACGACGACGCGCAGGGACCTGCTCACGCACGTGAAGGCGGTGACCATCCGCTATCTCGATGTGAATCATCAATGGCAGGAACAGTGGCCTCCCGCGACGAACACGGTGCTCATCGGCCAGACACAGGAGCTCGGGCTCAGGCAGCGCCCGCTCGCCGTCGAGATCACACTCGACACCGAGGACTGGGGCAAGGTCGTGCGCATCGTGGAGGTCGCCGGATGAAGCGCGCGGCCGGAACGACGGGCGGGCGATGCCGGCCGCCGCGCAGCTCACGCGCTGCGCAGCGCGGCGTGGCGCTGATCGTGGCAATCCTGCTGGTGGCACTCGGCACGATTCTCGCGGCGGCCGTCGCATACGAGAACGCCATGACCGCCCGGCGCGGCACCGGCACCTTTGCCTTCGACGAATCGCTGCTCATCGCACAGGGCGCCGAGGCACTCGCCGCGTATGGCATTCGCCAGTTCTTCCAGAGCGATCCGAACCATGTCTACGTGGGCCAGGGTTGGGACAAACCCGTGGGGCCGATGGAAGTGGTCCCCGGGGTGATGCTGGAAGCCTCGCTCGAGGACATGCAGGGGCGACTGAATCTCAACAATCTCGTCAACAAGGACGGTACGCCCGATCCGGTGTACGTCGCCGCCTTCACGAAGCTCCTCGAGTTGGTCGGGCTCGAGACCAAGTGGGCACCGATGATGGTCGACTGGATCGACGCCGACATCGTGCCGCAGAACACCGACGGCGCGGAGGACAGCGTCTACATGGGCCAGACACCGCCCTACCGCACGGCGAACCGCTACATCACGAGCACCACCGAGCTGCTCGCGTTGCCGGGCTTCGGACGCGATCGCTACCTGGCGCTCGCGCCCTACATCGCTGCGCTTCCGAAGGACACCCGGGTCAATCTATGCACCGTGAAGGACAAGGTGCTCGATGCGTTTCTGCCTCAGGGCCAGACCGAGTTCAGCTCGACCCAGGGCCAGCTGGAGAAAAACCGCACGGGCTCCCCGGGGTGTTTCCCGACGCTCGATAACTACCGGGCGGCGTTTCGCGATCCGAAGGCCTGGGCGAGCGTGCAAGGCAAGTTGGGCCAGAACTCCACGTATTTCCGCCTGACGAGCTTCGTCACCATTGGCGGTGCGGAATTCAACTTGTACAGTCTCCTCTACCGCGACGCGACGGGTGCCGTGCGTCCGATCCAGCGTAGCTTCACCCCCGACTGAGGCTGGGTAACCCTCGCCACAGTGACGCAATCGACGAGCGTTAACCCACGAATGATGACACTATCCGCTCATGGCTGACTGGCTGCTGCTTCGCCTGCCGCGCGCGGACGCAGAGCTCGCGACGTGGCTCGTAGTCGACGCCCGCGGTGCGCCGATCAGTCCGCCGCAGAGTGGACCCCTCGGGCTCGCCGCAGCGCGTGCGCCCGGCCGGCGCGTGTGCCTGCTGGTCGGAGGCGCTGAGGTGCTGCTCGCGGAACCCGAGGTGCCGGTCAAAGCGGGCGCCAAACTGCCGCAGCTCGTTCCCTACGCGCTCGAGGAGCACCTGGCAGAGGACATCGAAGATCTGCACTTTGCGCTCGGCAAGCGCTCAGGCGAGTCGAGCAGGATTCCGGTAGCGGTGGTGGCCCGGGCGCTCCTCGATGGGTGGCTCGCGGAGTTGCGCGGCGCAGAGATCGAGCCCGATGCGGTGTATGCCGACAGCGAGCTGCTGCCGGAGAATCCGGGGCAGGCTGTCGCCCTGCTCGAGGGCGACATGGTCTCGGTGCGGCCCCCTGGCGGGACCCCGGTCACCTTGCCGGCGGACGCGCTCGGTGAGGCGCTCGAGATTGCGCGCTCTGGCGCAGAATCAAGTGGCACGGGTGCCCGCGGCCTGATCCTGTACACCGGCGCTGCCGAGTGGCAGCAGCATTCGGCACAGGTCGAGGCGGCACGGCCGCAGTTCGATGGCATCCGGGTGCAGCTGCTCGCGGGCGGCCCGCTCGCACTCTTCGCGCAGCAGCTGCCTTCGGCCGCCGCCATCAACCTGCTGCAGGGGTCCTATGCGCCGGTATCTTCACGCGGAGCGGGGTTCATGGCGTGGCGTGTGGCAGCCATCCTGCTCGCGAGTCTCATCGGACTGCACGTGGTCGGCAAGGCAGCGGAGCTGCACGTGCTCAAGCGCCACGAACGGCAGGTCGACGCGTCCATCCGCGATACTTTCCGCAGCTCGATGCACACCGAAGCGAGTGCGAGCGAGGCGCGACGGCTCATGGAGAGACGCCTCATCGGGGTGCGCGGCGCGGGCGAAGGCCTGTTGCCGGCGCTGCAGGCGCTGGCACAGGCGCGCGATGCGGCACCCGGTACGAGCGTCCAGACACTGAACTTCCACGGTGGCTCGCTCGAGATGAAGTTATCGGCTCCTGATGCCACGAGCCTCGACCGGCTCAGCCAGTCCCTGCGCAGCAGCGGCTGGCACGCGGATCTCACCGGCGGATCCAACGCCGGCTCAGCATACGAGGGGCGCATTCAGATGCGCTCGGGCGGCTGAGGGAAGCGTCATGAAACTGTCGCTGAAGTCGCTCTCGCTCGGATCCTCCTCGCTCGGATCATTCTCACTGCGGTCGCTCTCGCCCGATGCGATCGCCGCGCTCTCCCCGCGCGAGCGGCGTCTGTTGCTCGCCGGTGCGATCGCGGTTGCGGCGATCCTCATCTTCGGCATGCTCATTCCACTCGATCGCAGCGTCGCTCATGCGCAGCAGCGGCTCACGAAAAAGCGCGCGGACCTCAGCTGGATGCAGACGGTTGCGCCGCAGATCGCCGTGCTGCCACCGGCCTCCAGCGCGAACGGCGAGTCGCTGCTCGTGATCGTGGACCGCTCGGCACGCGAGTCGGGGCTTGCGAACGCGCTCTCGGGCAGCGAGCCGGGGGGACCCGGCAATCTCTCGGTGCGGCTGGAGAAGGCCTCGTTCGATTCGCTCGTGGGCTGGCTCGCGCGGCTCGCGCAGCAAAACGGCGTCGTGGTGGACTCGGCTATCATCGAGAAGACCGGCGCGCCCGGGCTCGTGAACGCCAGCATCGTCCTGCACACCGGCTGAAGTGAAGCGACCGCTCTGGATCGCGCTGCTCGCCGCGATCGCGTTCCTGGCCATCGTGCTCGTGCGCATGCCCGCCGCATGGCTGCTGCCCACCCGCGGCGGCCAGTGGTCATGCGCAAGCCTCGAGGGCTCGCTGTGGAGCGGCGGGTGCGCAGCGCTCACGGTGAGCAGCACCTCGCTCGGTGACCTGGGCTGGGACCTGCACCCCTCGCGGCTGATGCTCGGGCGCGCGGCGGCTCACCTCACACTGAGTCACGGGCCCGCCGAGGCGGCGGCCGATGTCGAGGCGACTTTCGGCGGACGAGTGACGGCGCGCAACGTAGTGGCCGACCTCCCGCTCGATTCCGCCCTCCTGCCTGCCGTGCCGGCGAATTTGCATGGGCGCGCGCATTGTGAGCTCGCGCTCGTGGAGCTGCAGCGCGGTGTCCTCCGGCAGCTGCAGGGCCGCATCGAGGCGCGGAATCTCGAGGAGCGCAGTGGCAACAACACCGCTCTCGGCAGTTACGCGGTGACTTTCCCCGGCGGCAGCGGCGATCCGGTCGGCACGCTGCGTGATCTCGAGGGCCCGCTCGCGCTCGAGGGGACGCTGCGGCTGACGCCCGCGCCCGGCTTCGAGCTCGAGGGGCTCATTGCGGCGCGCAGCGGTGCGCCGCCGGAGGTGGTGAACAGTCTGCGCTTTCTCGGCTCGCCCGATGCCACCGGCCGGCGGCCGTTCTCGCTGTCAGGGACATTCTGAAGCTCAGTTGATCTCGCGAAACGCGCCGAGCAGCGGGAAATAAAGCGCCGCACGCACCGGCTCCTGGCCGAGCGCCCGCGCGAGCTCCACGTACCCGGTGAGCTGCGGGCGATAGCGCTCGACCTCCTGCGCCAGGAATCCCTCCAGATCGCCGCCTTCGTGGGAGCTCGTCTTGTAGTCGATTACCCAGCGCCAGCCGGATTCATCGATGAAGCTACGGTCGATCCTCACGTTGCGCAGCCCCCCGGCCGTCACCCCGCTCAGCTCCCACTCGCTGAAGGCACCGCGGTGAGCGCTGCTCAGGATCCAGCGGCCGCGGTCATCGTTCAGCGTCTGGCGCAGGGCCGCCAGGATCACTCCGGCAGCGCGTGGGCGTTGGTCCTGCGGCATCCCGAGCCGCTCGAGCTGCGCGAGGATCAACGCGTGCTCCTTTTCCAACTCGGTGGGTGCCGGCAGCTGCCGCGCTGCCGCGAGACGCAGCAGCCACGCGTGGACGATGGTACCGATGTCCCGCTGCGTTTCCCGCACCCAGCTGAACTCGAGCGGCTCGGCCGCGAGCTGAGGTGCGGGAAGCGGCGTGACGCGCACCGCATCCGGCACTGACGGCGGCTCCCACCCTGCCCGCAGGCGGCTGAGTGGCACGGCGTGCTCGACCGCCGGCGCCACACTCGCGCTCTCCTCGGGCGCGAAGCGTTCTGCAAGCGCCGGCCAGAGGATCGCGAGCATGCTGCGGCGGTCGGGCTTGAGGGTGCCATCCGCCGACCTCTCGGGCGCCGCAGACAGCCACAAGGTACGCCGTGCGCGTGTCGCGGCCACGTACATGAGACGGCCGCGCTCATGGGTGTCGCGCTCGCGGATGAGCTCCTTGATGAACACGTTCAGATCGCTGTCCTCCATGGCGCCGAGCGGCGGCGAGGGCGAGATGAGCAGATCGCTGTCGCGCGCCTCGCCCGGCAGATCGATCCAACGAAGCAGCCGGTGTTCGGCGCCGCGCGTCGCACGCTGCAGTGCAGGCACCACCACGTGCTCGAACTCGAGGCCCTTCGCCCGGTGAATGGTCATCACCTGCACCGGATGCTCCGCGCTGTCGGGCGAGCTGTAGAGATGCTCGAGGAGCGTTGCGAAATCCTCCGGACCCTGCCAATCGAAAGAGGCAACGCGGGCCGCGAGGGCTGCGAAGAAGGCCCGCGCATCCTCGAGCTCCGCTCGTTCGTAGGCATCGCTCGCGCCGAGGCGCAGCCAGGTGCGCTCCAGCCAGTCGGCGACCTGCGCTTCGCCGCGTTCCGCGAGCGCCTGTGTCAGAACGCCGCGCAGGCGCTCGAGGCGCGGGAGCTCGCCGGGCTCGCAGCGCGCCAGCCGCTCCGGATTACCGAGCGCCTCGAAGACGAGCTCGCGATCATTGACGCCCGACAGCGCGGTCAGCGTCCGCAGCGTCGCTCCGCACCAGGGAGCACGCAGCACCGCAAGCCACGCGGCACGATCTGCGAGATCGAACAGCGCCCGCGTCAGCTGTACCAGATCGCGCACCACGAGCCGCTCGCGAAGCGGCACGAGGTCGAGCGCGCGTGAGGGCAAGCCGCGTGCCCGCAGGGCCTCGACGATCGGCACGGCGTGCGCATGTGCGACCACCAGCACAGCTACCGTCGCCTTCGGGTCGAGCTGCCGCAGCTGCGCGATGTGCTCGGCAATCGCCCGCGCTTCACTCGCTGGCCCCTGTGGGAAGAGTTTGAGCGACACCGGTGCTGTGAGGGGAGGCGCGGACTCTCGCGCGGCAACACTCGCGCGGTAGCTCACGGCACCGGAACGTGGGTCATCCGTCTGCGGGAAGACCTGAGTGAATACCGCGTTGGCAAATTCCACCAGCTCGGGCACCGCGCGGAAATTGCGCAGCAGCCGCAGCGCGCGCAGTTGCACCTGACCGATGCCCGCCGCGCGCGCCCGCAGGAATAGTCCCACCTCGGCCTGGCGGAAGCGGTAGATGGACTGCATCGCATCGCCGACCACGAACAGCGTGCGCCCATCGCCCTCTTCCCAGCCGACGGTAAGCGCTTCGAGCAGCTGTACCTGCGCAAGCGAGGTGTCCTGGAACTCATCGACCAGAATGTGCCGGAGTGCGAGCCCGGCACGCAGTGCGAGATCGGTGGGCTCGCCGCCCTCGCTGAGCGCCGCGCGTGCGGCGCCGCTGATGTAGCTGTAGTCGACGCGCTGTGCGAGCGCGAACTCGGCGTGCAGCTCCGCCGCGGCGCGCGAGAGGATGCGCGACAGCGCCCCGATGGCCGCCACCTCGTCCGCTGCGAGCTCTGCAGCCGGGGTTTTTCTCAATGCGAGGAATGCCGCACGCGCACCATCGATCCCGCGCAGCTCGTCGATGAGGTCCCGCAGCTGCCGGCAAAGCTGCGTGTCGGCAAACGCCGGACCCAGCCGATGAGCGCTGAGCTGCCGCCGCCAGTCCTCGCTGGTGAGCACGAGCCGCGCGAGCTGCTTCCAGGCGGCGAGTGTGGCGACCTCGGGGCCGAGCGGCCTGCAGCCTGGCAGCCGCCCGGCCCGCTGCCGCAGTCCTTCCGGGATGAGCCTGCACAGCCCCGCAAGCCGTGCCTGCACGAGGTGCGCGAGGCTCTCGTTCACGCGCCGGCAGAGAGCGTCGGGCTCCTCGCGCACGACGAAGGGCAGCCAGTGACCTCGCTCCTCGAGCATCTGCGCGATGAGCCGCTCGAGGTACATCCAGTGGTTGTCGGTACGCTCGAAGAGCAGATTGGCATCGGCGATGAGCGCCGGATCGGTTTCGGCGGCAACGAGCGTTCGCCGCGCGGCGCGCTGATAGAGCTCGCGCGCCCTCTCGGTGACATTGAGCATCCCACCGGCTTGCGAGGCGATCGGCAGCTGGCTCGCGAGCCAGTAGTTGAAGGCGTCGATCGTCTGGATTCGCAGGCTCTGTGGCTGCGTGGCGATGCTCCAGCCACGCGCCGCTCCGTGCGCCAGCGCCTTCTCGGCAAGAGAGCTGAGCTCTGCGGCTTCCGCATCCTGCGCGGGACGTTCACCCCGCAGGGCGCGGACGATGCGCGACTGCATCTCGGCGGCGGCCTTGCGCGTGAAGGTGATGGCGAGGATCTGCCCGGGGTCCTCGACCGTGGTGAGCAGCCGCAGGAATCGCCGGGTCAGGACCGAGGTTTTGCCCGAGCCCGCGGGAGCCTCGAGCAGCACGGAGGCCGAGGGCTCGACTGCCGCAGCACGTGCCGCCCGATCGACGCGCTCGGGCGGCTCAATCATCGGCGTCATCCGAATGCCGGGACCCGTCCGCGGCGAGGTGCGCAACGATGCGGCAGATGTCGGTGATGTGGCAGTAGTCGCACGCTCCCGGGGCGGGGTCGACCTGCGCCTCGCCGGCGAGAAAGGCGCGTATCAATTCTTCGATGAGTGCCTGCCAGGCGCGCTGCTGGGCACCCCAGTCGGGAGGCTTACCCACCCGGCCCGCGGCAGCTTTCACGCGCGGGAGGAGGTCTGCGCTCGCCCCCACCCCGGTGAAGCGGACCTCACGCGCCGTCAGGTTCACCGTGGCGAGCGCCACCACATCCGAACCGAGCGCCGTCAGATAGGCCAGCAGCTGCGGATGTGTCGGGCGCTCGCCATACCAGTCGGGACTGCCTGGACGGCCGCTCTTGTAGTCGAGCACCGCGCGCCCTTCGGCGAGCCGGTCGACTCGGTCGAGACGCAGCCGCACACGTCCGCCACCGAGGACGAGCTCGGCGACATGCTCGGTCGCCTCCACCGCAAAGGGCGAACGCGAGCGCTCGAGCGCACACAGGCGGTGGATCAGGACGCGAGCGCGCCGACATTCGCGCTCGAGCGCCGGTGAGAGCACGGTGAAGAGGTCGAACTGTGCATCCGAGGTGCGACGGACCCGGCGACGGCTGCGGCCCGCCTCGGCCTGCACGGCACGTGCGGCCTGCTCCACGCACTCGCCGATCAGCGCATCGAGGGCGCTCGCATCGAGCGCTGAGAGCCGCTGTGAATCCTGCAGCCGCTCCCAGAGCATCTGCAGTGCCGCGTGCAGCAGCAGCCCGCGCTGATCCATCGGCACCCCGGGCTCCGCTTCCTCCGGCGCCGTTGCGCCGAGCCGCAGCTCCGCGTAGGCACGGAACGGACAGGCGTTCTGGAGCGTCAGTGCACGCGTCCCGCCCGGGAGCGGAGTGAGCGGATTGAAGGTCGTTCCCCGGGCGTCGGCGATCCTTTCGATCAATCCCTCCCGGTGCAGGCGCAGCGGCAGCCAGGCACTTCCGGGGTGCTGCAGTGGAAGATCGATGCCGGCGAGGCAGGGACTCGGGAGGAGCTCCCGGTCCTCATCGAGAAGCGGTACGGAGAGCATCAGTTCCTGCGCGCTGCGCTGCCACGCCGCGAGAAGCCCCTCCGCCTGCGCGCGGCGGCTGGCGACACCCGCTTCAGGTATGCCGGCGTCGAGCTGAGCGCGCAGTGGCAGGAACGGGTCAGGTGCGGACGGCAGAGGCAGCTGATCGGCGCTGAGCGAGCCGACCCAGATGCCGTCGTAGATCACCACGGGATCACTGAGCACCGCTGAGATCGTCACCGGCAGCCCCTCATCTGCCGGGCGGTGCACGGTGCGGAGGGCCAGTGCGCGCAGCAGGTCGACGGCCGGTGCGAGCTCCAGGCTGCCGATGCTCCGTGCGAGCTCGCCAAACTCCTCGAGGAGCTCACGCCAACGCAATCGGATCTGATGGGCGGAGCCACCGGCTGGAACCGTCCCCGGCCAGCCCAGGCCGGAGAGTGCGGACTCGAAGCGCTCCGCCCAGCGGCGGGGCGAGGCTCTGCCCTCCCCCAACCGTCGGCCGGCCTGCTGCAGCTTCGCATCGAGCTCACGGGCCGCGGCCTTCAGCTCTCGCGGCGCGAGCTGCAGGGCGCCGAGTAGCTCGCGGAGCTTCACGCGTGAGGCTGCGCGCTCACGCAGGAGTCGTGCGAGTTGCGCTCGCGCTGCGGCGTTCGGGCTGCTCCAGCCAGGCGCCGTCAGCCAGCGGCTGATGGGCTCGATCCCGAGGACACCGCCCGCGAGGAGGGCGAGCGAGAAAAGTGCCTGCGATGGCAAAGGCAGCGCGCCGAAGGGATCAGCGCCCTCGATTCCAACGAGGGGCGTGGCGGCTCCGCCCGGAGCGAGCTTCGCGGCGGGATCGAGAGCGTCGCGGATGAGCTGCGCGAGCCGCTCACGGGCACCCGCAGGCCCTGGGAGCATGATGAACAGGCGCGCGTCGGGCTGCGCACTCAGCCGATCGCGGCACCAGGCGGCGATCGCCTCGAGCTGCGTGAGGCCATCGGGTGTGCGCAACCCGCGCACCGTGGCGCTGCGCGACTCGGGCCGTCCGGAGGAGTCAACCGAGGCGGCCGGCGCGCGTGCTCGCAGCCACGGAGGAACCACATCGAAACCCCGCAGCAGAAGCTCGCCCGGCGCGCGGGCATCGCGCAGCCGAGGCATCAGGGCGCTGACGCTCGCGGCATTCAGTGCGCGGCAGCGATCGTCGAAGCTGCGCTGCGCCGCGCAAAGGAGCTCCGCCTCGCTATCGCCCGGGGTACCGGCAAGCCGAATGCGGTAGGCGGCGGCCCGCTCGCTCGAGCGCTGCAGCGAGCCGGCGAGCAGCTCTGTATCGAGCAATGGATAGCCGCGAGCGGCCTCCCGCGTTGCTTCGCGCCACAGGAGCCACTCCTCCGCCGGCGCGAGAAGTCGTGGCCAGTCGCTCGGGTTCTTCTCGGCGAGCCTCTCGAGCTCGCGACGCGCCCAGGCAGCCGGCGTGAGCACATCCACACTGGGCCACACGCCCTTGGCCGCCGCGATCTGCGCCGCTGCGTGGGCGAGCTGCACCGCGCGCCGCCGATGGCTGCCTGGAACGAGCAGCGTGCCGCCGCGCTGCAGATGGGAGGCTACGTCACTATGAAGCCTAAACAAAACAGATAGTTATCGTTCTTTTATCGAAATCACTTAACTCTGGCCGCCGGCCGCAGAACGGGCCCTGCCAGGCTCCCGCGCACACCGGGCCGACGGATGCGCTCCGCGTACGCCGCGAGAAGCTCCTCGATGCGGGTGAACACCTCGCGCAATGCCGCGGCATCGGGAAGGTTGGTGATACGGAAGTGATTGCGATATGGAACGTTGAAGCTCACACCCGGGGCAACGAGCACGTGCTTCTGCTCGAGGAGATCGAGCGCGAACTGCTGATCGTCGAAATCCGGTAGGACCATCGGGTTCACGCCCACGAAGGCGTACATCGAGCCCTGCGGCGGGGCGAGCGTGAGAAATCGGCTGCGCTGTACGGCGGCGAGGATGGTGGCTCGCGACTCGTGCAGCCGCCCGCCCGCGCCGACCAGCTCGCGCACGCTCTGGTGTCCGCCGAGCGCGGTTTGCACCGCCCACTGTGCGGTGACGTTGCTGCACAGGCGGAGCGAGGCGAGCAGCTCGAGCGCATGCAGATAGTCCGCCGCCATCTGCGTGCGGCCCGAGAACGCCGCCCAGCCGACGCGGTAGCCGCACGCGCGGTACACCTTGGACAAGCCGGAGAGCGTGGCGCAGAGCGTGTCGTGCACCAGCGTCGCCATCGGCACGAACTGCGCGCCGTCGTAGGTCATCTGGTCGTAGATCTCGTCGGCAAACACGACGAGGCGGTGCTCCTCGGCAAGGCGCGCGATCGCTTCCAGCACGTTGCGCGGATACACCGCGCCAGTCGGATTGTTCGGGTTGATGATGACGATCGCGCGCGTCTGCGGGGTTACGAGACTTGCCAGTTCCTGCGGATCAGGAACGAACCCGTTCTCCGGCCGGCAGGGATAGTGCACGGCGCGGCCGCGGTTGAGCGTTACCGCGGCGGTCCATAGCGGGTAGTCGGGGCTCGGCACGAGGACCTCGTCGTCCTCGTTGAGAAGCGCGCGCAGCGTCAGATCGATGAGCTCGCTCACCCCGTTGCCGATGAACACTTCCTCGGCGGTGATGCCGCTGATGCCACGCTCCTGCTGCTGCATCACCACCGCTTCGCGTGCCGGGAATATGCCTTTCTGATGGCAGTACCCTTCGGCGTCGGCGAGGTTCTCGATCATGGCAAGGCGCATGGTCTCGGGAGTGCGCAGCCCGAAGGCGCGCGGATTGCCGATATTGAGCGAGAGGATTTCGTAGCCCTGGCGCTCGAGCTCGTGCGCGCGCCGCGCGAGCCGCCCACGGATCTCGTAACGAACGTGCTTCAGGCCCTCGCTCGGGCGGATGCTGGCATCGGTATTCATGGCGCGAAGGATAACCTAAGCGGCTCGCGCCTCCGCGCGCCTCATGCGAGCTCGCGCCAGCGATGACAGGCGATGCCCTGCCCTTGCGTTTCCTCCCACTGCGGAACGCGCGCGGCGCACAGCGCGGTGGAGTGTGCGCAGCGGGTGCGATACACACAGCCGCTCGGCGGCGAAAGCGGCGATGGCGGCTCGCCGGCACGCACGCGTGCGAGCCGTGCCGGCTGCACATCCGGGTCGGCAACCGGGATCGCGCCGAGGAGTTCACGGCTGTAGGGATGGCGGGGCGACGCGAACAGCTGCGCGATGGAAGCGAGCTCCATGCTGCGCCCGAGATACAGCACGAGCGCGCGCTGGCACAGCTGACGGACGAGGGCGAGATTGTGGCTGATGAAGAGCAGCGAGAGACCGGCACTGCGGCGCAGCCCCGCGAGCAGCGTGATGATCTGCTGCTGCGTGGGGACATCGAGTGCGCTCACCGGCTCATCGCACACGAGCAGCCGCGGGGCAAGGATCATGGCGCGCGCGATGCCGACTCGCTGGCACTGTCCGCCAGAGAGCTCGTGCGGGTAGCGCCCGGCGAGGGCGGCCGGCAATCCGACACGCCCGAACATCGCGGCGACGGCAGCGCCGCGCGCGGCGTCATCCAGCGTGCGCTCGTGCACACGCAATGGCTCCGCCACGATCTCCGCCACGGTCATGCGCGGGTCGAGGCTGCCGAGCGGATCCTGGAAGATGAGTTGCAGGTCGCGCCGCTGTGAGCGTAACTGCGCTGCGCGCAGCGAGGCCAGGTCGCGCCCCATCCACACGATGCGCCCGCTCGAAGCCTCGAGCAGCCGCAGTACCGCGCGCGCGAGTGTCGACTTACCGCTGCCGGACTCGCCGACGATGCCGAGCGCCTCGCCTGCACGCAGCTCGAGATTCACCTCGCTGAGCGCGGTGAGCGGCGCCGGCGCGCTGAGCCAGCCGCTTCGGGCGCGATACTGGACGCGAAGATCTCGCACGGAGAGCGCGGCGGCCGCGGCCGCGGCAGACCCCGCGGGCACTGAGCCCGCAGAAATCTCATCCGCTGGGGACGCCTCCGCCGGGGGCGGCGCCACAGTCTGCACCAGCGCACGGGTGTAGGGATCATGCGGCGCCTTCAGCACCTGCGCTACCGATCCCGCCTCGATCAGGCGGCCGTGGCGCATGACCGCAATGCGATCGGCGACTCCGGCGAGCGCCGCCAGGTCGTGGGTGATGAGCACGAGTGCGAGGCCGCGTGTGCGCTTGAGCTCGGCGAGCAGCGCAAGGATCTGTGCCTGAATGGTGACATCGAGCGAGGTGGTGGGCTCGTCCGCGATCAGCACTCGCGGCTCACCCGCCAACGCCAGCGCGATCATCACCCGCTGTCGCATGCCGCCGGAGAGCTCGGACGGGTAGTGCCGGAGCCGCCGTGCCGGCTCGCTCACCTGCACGAGCTCGAGCAGCTCCTGTGCGCGTGCGCGTGCTGCGACCCGGTCGAGCCCACGGTGCCGCCGCAGCACCTCGAGCAGCTGCGCTCCGATCGTGAGGTGCGGAGTGAGCGAAGTCATCGG
>DASYFL010000099.1:0-5969 GCA_036498445.1 Steroidobacteraceae bacterium | reverse complement strand
CCTGCTCGCCTCGTTCTATCTGAATGGCCTCGGCGGACCACGCGATACGGCACAGGCCAAAGTGTGGTTGGAGAAGTCCGCGGGGCAGGGAAACGCCCGTGCCGCTTTCAGTCTGGGGAACCTGTATGCCGAGTCGGATCCACCCGATCAGCAGGCCGCCGCGCACTGGTTCACACGCGCACGCGAGCTCGGCTTCACCGCTGGGACGCGCGGTGGAGTAAAGCCGGCCGCAGCGCCGGATTCGATCCTCATCCCCGCAACGCGCATCACGGATTCGAAGGTCAAGCGTGAAGCGCTGTGGCTCGCCGCGGCAGAGGGCGACATGGCCAGTCTCGCGGCGCTCGCGAACGGACCCCTTCTGAACGAATCCGATGAATTTGGTCGTGGTGCTCTGGCGCGCGCCGCGGAGGCGGGTCACCCGCAGGCACTCGAGCTGCTCCTGCAGCGCGGGGCTCCGGTGGACGGCCGGGACCAGTACGGCACGACCGCGCTGATGCTCGCGGCACGGGCCGGAAGCAGCGAATCGGTCGAGGTGCTGATCCGCCACCGCGCCAATATCGACGCGGTCGACCAGCGAGGTAACACCGTGTTGATGCACGGCGCCGCCGGAGGAAAGGTGGCGGTGGTCGAGCGGCTGCTGGCGAGTGGCGCAGGCGTCAGCGCGCGCAACGTGCAGGACTGGTCCGCGCTCGACTTCGCGGAAATCGGCAAGGCACGCGAGGCCGCCTCCAGGCTCAGGGAAAAAGGCGCCGTCGCACTCAAGCGGAGCGCGGCAAGTTCCGAGACCGCGCTGACCAGCGTGCAGCGCGCCGGGCAGGGGCGCGACCTGTACGCGGGCTGGCCCGACCTCGCGGTCGCTGCCGCGCGCAAGGCGCCCGATCTCCTGCAGTCAATCCTGTCGCACGGTGCGGACCCCGACGCTGCGACTCCCGATGGGTTGCCGGTGTTGAGCGTTGCAGTGTTGAGCGGTGCACCCTCGACCGTCGAAACGCTGCTGGATGCAGGCGCCCATGCCACTCATGGCGATCGGCACGGCAGCTCCGCACTGCTCACCGCCGCGCGCGAGGGACGCGAGGATATGGTGGCCGCGCTCCTCGCGCACGGGGTGTCTGCCGATGGCAGCGCCGCCGATCCCGAGCCCCCGCTGGTCGCCGCCGCCAAGGCAGGCCATCTGACGATCGTTCGTGCGCTCGCTGCCGGGCACGCGCACCTGGAAGCACGCGACGCTTATGGCACGAGTGCGCTCATGGTCGTGGCGCAGCGCAACGAGGGTAGCGAGATGTTGCGTTATCTCATCGATGCGGGTGCAGCCACGGAGAGCGTGGACAAGGCAGGGCGCACCGCGCTGTGGTACGCCGCGCGCGCCGACCGCGCGGAAAATGTCCGTATGCTGCTGCAGCGGGGAGCGAATGCCGATCATGCCGATGAGAGCGGCGTGACGCCGCTCGCAGCGGCCTGCGCCGCGGGTGCCGGTGGAACGGCCGACGTGCTGCTCGCCAAAGGGGTGCAGCTCGAAGCACGGACTGCGCGGGGCGATACGGCTTTGTTGCTGGCGGCGAGCGCGGGCAACAGAGAGATCGTCGACCGGCTGCTCGACCGCCACGCGAATCAGGACGCGCAGAACGAGTTTGGCGACACTGCGCTCATCATCGCCAGCCGCAACGGTAACAACGCATTGGTCGAGCGGCTACTCAAGGCCGGGGCGAGCACGCGGTTGCGCAACAAGGATCATCTGAGTGCGGCGGATGTGGCGGCCGCGCGCTCTTTCTCGGCGATTGCGGACCTGCTGAAGAGCGCCTAGCGACCGCGATCGGGTCAGTTCTGAAGAGTCAGGCGGTACGAGAGGCTCGCGTAGTAGCGCGTCGTCTTCTGTGTCTGCACGAACTGCCCGTTCGCCAGTTGCAGGAATGCCTCGCGGCTGCCGAGCTCGCCGCCGACCTCGAATTGCAGCAGCTTGTTGCCGCGCTGCCAGTCGAGCAGCGCTGAAGGAATGTAGCTGGTCTGCGAGCTGCTGTCGGTCTGGTCGCTCAGCCGCTGTATCGTAAAGCGCGGCGCGAGGCGCCAGGCGCCGCCCACGGGGAGGCGGCTCGTGAGGCTAACCGAATCGATGCGGCCGATCTCGGTATTGCCGTGGGTGAGCGTCACGACGTTGAAGTCGCCCTTGCTCCACAAATCCGAGCCATAAAGCTGCGCCTGGTAATTGAACAGCATCCCGGTGGCCGGCTGTGCATTGACGCCGAACGAGGCGGGTGTGGCGGCGGTCTGCGTGGCAGACACGACGGTCGTGAACTGGAAGCGCTGGCCGAGCGCTTTGGTGGCCGTGAAATTGTAGTTGGAGGTGATCGGGGTGCGGTCGCGCGCTGCCTGGTAGATCTGCTCGAGGGTGAAAGTTTCCTCCAGGCCCGTAAGGTTGGTGACCTGCTGACCGATGAGCGCGTTGCCGGTCGTCAGCACCGGGGAGTTGCGCCGCTCGGCGTCGAGGCTCAGGGTCCAGCGCGCCGGCAGCTGCACCGTCCCCAGCAGACTCGCCGTGTTGAGCGAGTGGTAGAACGTATCGTAGTCGAGCAGCGCCACGAGGGAAGCGCGTGAGCCGAGATAGCGTCCCTCGAAGCCAACGGCCTGGCGGTCTTTGAGTCCATCGTATTGCTGGGTCACGGCGAAGATTTCTCCGTCCCAGTGAGCGTTGCGCGGCGTGTACACCAGTGCCAGCGACTCGAACCGCAGGTCGGTCTGAGGTGCGATGGTCAGCAGGTTGACCGGATAACCCACGGCTGCGTCGATCGCCCACGAGGGCCGGAACTGCCAGGAGAGGAACACGCCATCGAAGGTGCCGAGAATGCCGCCCGTATTGTTGACCTGTCGTCCGATGCGTGCCAGCAACCCCATGGGTTTGTCGAGCAGCTCCATCGAGGCAAGACTCACGCGCGTTGCGTCGCCGACGTTGGTACCACCTGGCGCGAAGGTCTTGTCGTAACCGCCGCTGAAGCGCCCCAGCCAGTCGAACGTCTCGCCGCGCCGGCGCGCGAGCAAATCGACGTCGGTGAAGATCGCGCTGTCCTGGGTGGTGTCGGCAGCGGGCGGCAGGTTCGTGGGGGTTGGGGGCGCCCCGTTGGTCACCCGTGTGCCGTCGTACCGAAACGTCTGGGAAAAGCCGCCCGAGAGCAGCCAGCGCTCTGTCTCAGTGCCGACCGCGCCCCCGGTACGCGCCTTCGCCTCCGCGGCACGCAGGGTCTTCAGCCGGAACTCGATGCGTCCGGCGGCCTCACCATGCGGATAGCGGCGCAGGTATTCCTCGTATTCCGCCTTGGCGTGCGCCAGCTGTCCGGAGCGCTCGCGCGCGAGGCCGAGAAGCTCCTGGGCGCGCGCACGGTCCGGGAACTCGGGTTGCCGTTGCAGCTTGGTGAGAAGCGCAATGGCTTCCGGGTAGTTGTGCGCGGCCATCGCCGCGCGCGCGTCGGCGAGGATCGGCTGGAGCTGCTCCGGTGGCAACGCCGGATCGCTGCCGATGCGCTCGACCGCTGGTAGCGGCACCTCTGCGGTCGGGGCGCTCGCGTCACTCGTGACCGCGTCATCGCCGATGGCGAGCCAGGCGCGCGGGTAATCCTGCAGTGCCAGTTGCAGCAACCTGTCGGCTTCGGCGCGGTGCTCGATTGGACCTACGCGCAGTCGATACCACTTCACGCCGTCGATCACGATCTCGGACACGAAAGCCGGAGCCTTGAGCCGATCGTGCGCCAGCGCGATCGCCTCCGGTGCGAAAGGCGCCGGCTGCGAGTCGAGATTGATCCCGAAGTTGCTCGCGGTATCGTCCTGTCCGGTGAGAACTCTCACCTTACCGCGGGTGCGGTCCAGCAGGCGCAGCCGCAGGCCCCGTGGGTCGATGCCCTGGGCGATGACGAAGCGCTCCTTCCTGGCGAACGTCAACGTGAGCGTGATCTGACCGGGGCCGAGTGATTCCACGCGCGCGCCTGTCACGATATTGGTGCCCGCGGAGAGCGGCGGAATCTCCGCAGGGATCTGCCCGAAGGGACTCACGCGGCAATCGGCGAGCGGCGCGAGCTGGATATGTACCTCGCGGCCCTCGTTCGCCGGAATATTGGTCACGAAGCGCATCGAGCAGTTGAACAACATGCTCACATCGGCCTGATTCTCGCGTTCGTCGACCTGGATCACGTCCACCAACCGGTTTGGACCGATGGCGGAGATCTGCGCGAGCGCACTGCCCGCTGCGCACGCGGCGAGCGGACCCATGAGGAGCCAGCGGAGCCGGCGCTCAGCGCTTGAACGTCGCATCCGTTACTCGGTGATGCGGTCCGCGCAGACTCCTTGTGATCGTTGCTTGAGTCGTATCGCTGTACACGTGGCAGGCACCGCTGCAGTTCGCGAGCTCGTGGACGGTGTACGTGGCGCCCTTGAGCGTCTTCGGGTGCGCTGACGGCTTGAAATCCCTGGCATGGCAGGCGGCGCAAGTGCCCGCCTCGGCGGGCGAGGTGTACGGCACCCTGTCGGTGTTCGACGTATGGCAGCTCGTGCACTCGAGCGAGGCGCGGTGCTCGCCGGGATAGGCAGCGCTCACGTGCCGGAAGTGCAGCGCCTCCCAGTCCGGATAGCTGTGGCAGCTGGCGCAATCGATGTGCGTGCTCATGTGGTTCGGCGACACGCCGACCGCAGCGACGTTGTTGTGGCAGTGGGCGCAGCTTGCCGTGAGCGTGCGGTGATCGAGCTTCGCCGGACTCCACGCGAGCGTGCCGTGACAGCTGTCGCACTGCTGCGTGGTCGGGATATGCGCGCGTGGCATGCCGATCGCGCGCACCGCGTTGTGGCAGGTAGTGCAGGTGTGCGGCGCCACCGCGGCATGGTCGAAGCGCGCCGGCGTCCAGCGGTTGGTGGTGTGACAGCTCTCGCACGCAGCGCTCGTGGGGAGGTGGCGCGAGGGCTTGCCGGTCGCCACGGTTCCGTTGTGGCAACTGGCGCAGGTTCCCAACACCTGCGAGTGATCCACCAGCTTCACTGGCAGCCATGCGAGCGTCGTGTGGCAGCTCTGACAGGCGTTCCGGCTCGCAATATGGCCGGCAGGCTTGCCACTGCCGGAGGTGGCGGTGTGACAGGTGGCGCAGGCCATTCCGGTGGCGTTGGCGTGGCTAAAGGGTGCGGCGGCCGGCGCCGGCTCGGCCGGCTCGCCGGGTGCGCTCGCGGCAGGCGGGAGGCTGCCCTGAGTCGGGCGGGCGGTGACGCTGCCACTGCGTGCGGTAACCGTCGATGGCGTCGTCTGGCGCGCCGTCGGCGAGCGCACGACGTACTTGTCGCGCGAGCTGTGGCATCCCGAACCGCCGCAGTCCTGGCCGGCGTGGTGGCCGGTGCTCGGTCGCGTCCAGAGCCTCACACCCGTGTTCGTCTTCCACGTCATACCGTACTCGTGGCAGCTCATGCACTTCATTGCCGTCACGGTGGCGTGCTTCATGACCGTGCCCGCGAATGTGGTGAACACGGTCGGGGAGTGGCATAGCTCGCAGGCGATCGAGCTGGTGCCGTTCGGCGGCACGGCCGGGATGTGCCCGGTGGCACCCGAGGGCGGCTCGACCAGGGTGGGCGGCGCCATGTTGTAGAAGCTCATCCCGTAGGCGTGGCATTGCGCGCAGTTGTTGCTGATGCCGGCGTGGCCGGTCGCGCCCATGACATAAATGGTGTAGTTGCCGGCCGTGGTGTGGCACTGCGCGCACGGCGCATTCGTCGGAATGTGGTTCGCAGGCTTGGCGCTGCTGCCCGACTGGTTCGTGTAGAAGGTCGGTGTCGTCGTGTGGCAGCCGTTGCAATCGCCCGATGTCGGGTGGCCCTTGTCGTAGGCCGTCGGGCGGGAGTCGCCCCAGGCAGCGGCAGTGCTCGCGATCATCCCGAGGTACTGCGCACTCTGGTGGCAGGTCTGGCAGCCGCTGACGCCGCCCGCGCCGCCAATAGTCGTGTGGCCGGCG
>DASYFL010000098.1:0-15434 GCA_036498445.1 Steroidobacteraceae bacterium | reverse complement strand
CGCTCCCATGACTAGTCGATCGGCGCGTGCGTGGCGCGATGTGGCCGCCGACTGGCGAGTGTGGCTGAGTCTCGCGCTTTGCCTGCTCGTTGCCACAGTGGCCTGGATTTTGGGCTACGACTGACCATCCTACGGGTATTCGAACTGTCCGGGCCGCACCGCCGACTCACTCACCGATGAGGTGCAGCACGATCTCGCGCTGGTGTGGGCCACGGCGATGCTCGAACAGGTAGATTCCCTGCCAGGTACCGAGCGCGAGCGCGCCCTCCACCACCGGGATGGACAGCTGCACCCCGGTGAGCGCGGTGCGCAAGTGTGCCGGCATGTCATCCGGCCCTTCGTCATTGTGCTCGTACCGGCTCGGGTCTTCGGGCGCGAGCGCCGCGAAGTATTTCTCGAGATCACGCCGAACCGCACGCGCGGCGTTCTCCTGGATGAGGAGCGAGGCGGAGGTGTGCCGGCAAAAAAGTGTCAGCAACCCGGTCGTGACCTTCTGACCCTCGAGCCACGCGCGCACTTCGCTCGTGATCTCCAGCAGTCCGCTGCCGCTGGTGCGGACTCTCAACGTGGCTGCAACGTTGCGCATGGCACTCTCGTCCCCTTCCCCGGCAACCTAGCAGCGTTCGGAGCTTGCGGTAAATCGGCCGATTGCCGATTATCCCTGCACAATGAATGCCGTCACTCCGCCGCCGGAACCCACGCCGGTCGTGCTGCCAGTGCGCACAATCGGGCCTCCCACCACGATCAGCAGCGAAGCGCAGAACGCCCTGGCGGTCGCTGCCAGGACACCTGCCACCACCTACCCCCCGCCCAGTGATCTCGAGGGGTGGCGGCGAGCCATGGAGGCGAGCGAGGCGATATGGGACCCGGTCGCCACGCAGATGCTCGCCGAGTGCCGCTGCCGCGTAGAGACGCAAACGGTGGCGGGCGTCAAGACATACCGCTGCACCCCCGCTGCGGCGAACTCCGCAGCCAAGCCCATCTACCTCTACATTCATGGTGGCGGCTTTGTATTCGGCGCGGGCCGTTTTGCCCGGGCGTTCGGCGCGAAATCCGCCGACGAGCTCGCGCTGGAGACCCTCTCCGTCGACTACCGCACGCCCCCCGCCCACCCTTTTCCCGCCGCGTTGGAGGATTGCTTTGCGGTCTATCGGGAGCTCGTCGATGGCGCTCCGGGCCGGAAGATCGTCATCGGCGGTTCCTCCGCCGGCGGCAATCTCGCGGCCGCGGTCACGCTGATGATTCGCGACCGGGATCTGCCGCTGCCCGCGGCGGTCGTGCTGCTCACCCCTGAAGTCGACCTGACGGAGGCGGGCGATAGTTTCCGCACTAACGCGCTGCTGGACGTGAACCTCAAGGCTGGCCTGCCGGAGTGCAATGCGCTCTACGCAGCGGGCCGAGCTCTCACCGATCCGTATGTGTCGCCACTTTTTGCGGACTTCACGCGCGGATTCCCGCCGACCCTCATTCAGACCGGGACCCGCGACCTGTTCCTGTCCAACTCGGTCCTGATGCACCGCAAGCTGCGCCGCGCCGGTATCGAGGCGGAGCTGCACGTGTGGGAAGCCATGCCGCATGCGGGCTTTGGCTTCGGTACTGTGCCGGAGAATGCGGAGATCGGCGCGGAGGTGCGGTGCTTTATCGCCCGCCACTGCTGAGCCCTCCTGCACTGCACCTGAGATCTGACGCTGCGTTCCGCCGGGCGGGGAGATGACAACTGCATATGACGTGATCGTCATCGGGTCGGGCCACAACGGCCTGGTCTGCGGCAGCTACCTCGCGATGTCCGGGCTGCGGACGCTCGTGCTCGAGCGCCGCAACATCGTCGGTGGCGCAGCCGTCACCGAAGAGTTCGCCCCCGGTTTTCGCGCCTCGCGCTTCTCCTACGTCATGAGTCTGCTGCACCCGCGCATCATCCGCGACCTGCAGCTCGACTCGCTCGGGCTCGAGGTGCTGCCGGCGAATGACCTCTTCTGCCCGCTCGGCGGCGATGACTACATTCTCTATAGCGATGACTTGCAGAAAACGCAGGCGGAGTTTGCGCGCTTCTCGCCTCACGATGCGCAGATCTATCCGCAGTTCGCACGCTATCTCGAGGAGTCGGCGGCGGTCGTGCGGCAGCTCCTTTTCGAGACGCCGGTGGACCCCGTACGGCGCAGCTGGGCGAGCTTCAAGCGCAGCGCATCGCTGCTATGGCGCCATCGCAGGATCGGCGACCGCGCGTATCGCATGGTCGACCTTCTGACGCAGAGCGCCTACGACTACCTGAGCGCCTGGTTCGAGCACGACACGATCAGGACGCTGCTCGCCTATTACGCTTCGATCGGGACCTTCGCAGGGCCCAAGTCCCCCGGCACGGCTTACGTACTCATGCATCATCTGATGGGCGAGCATGAGGGAGCCGCAGGCTGGGGCTTCGTGCGCGGCGGTATGGGTGCGATCACCGCCGCCATGGCACGCTCGGGCGCGCGCTTTGGCATGCAAATCATCACCGACGCGCCGGTGGCGGAGGTGCTGGTGAGCGATGGCCGTGCAACCGGCGTGCGCACAGCGGATGGACGCGAGTTCCAGGCTCGCGCCATCGCCTGCAATGTGGCAGCGTCAACGCTTTACAAGCGGCTCATCGCGCCTGCGCACCTCCCGGCCGAAGTGCTGCGCGAGATCGATACCTTCCGTACCTTCTCGACCGCATTCAAGATGAACATCGCCGCGCACGAGCCACCCAGCTATCGCGCGTTTGACCCGGCGCGCCTCCAGTTCCGGTATCCGACCTACGTGCACATTGCGCCCTCGATCGACTACCTCGAGCGCGCCTACGATGATGCCAAATACGGCTGGTACTCGAGCCGTCCGTTCCTCACGCCGGTCGTGCCCACCATCGTCGATGATTCACTGGCACCGCCTGGCAAGCACGTCATCAATATCTTTGGCGGTCATGCGCCCTATCGGCTGCGCGATGGGGCATCCTGGGCCGATGAGAAGCCCAACCTGACACGGGCTGCCCTCGGTGTCATCGAGTCCATGGCCCCGGGATTCGCGGCGCGCATCATCGACATCGAGACGCTCGTCGCGCCGGACCTCGAGGCGATCGTCGGCCTCCCGCAGGGACACATCTTCCACGGCGAGCTTTCCGCGGACCAGCTTTTCTGGCAGCGGCCCGCGCCTCACTGGGCTGACTATCGCACGCCGGTCGCGGGCCTTTACCTCTGCGGCTCCTCCGCCCACCCCGGCGGCGGCGTTTCGGGTATCCCCGGCCATAACGCTGCGCGCGAGATTCGCCGCGACTGGAAACGTCTGCGGGCTCGTCGAGCCGTATAATCCACCCAACGCTCCGGCCTCGACCGCTCGGACTTACCGTGAGCACCGCGAAGTGCGGCCACGCGTGGCCGGGCGCTGAAAGGACCTGCAATGAATGTATCGGCGGATACTGCCTGGTCACGAAGCGATGCCCGGCGTCAGGCGCGGATCGATCTGGCGGCGTGTCATCGCCTGGCAGCGAGGTTCGGTCTCAACGAGGGTATCGATAATCACCTGACGATGCTCGTTCCGGGCTACCCGGACCGGTTCTACCTGGCACCGTTCGGGCTTCTCTGGTCGGAGGTGAAGGCAAGCGACCTGATGGAGCTCGACTTCGGCGGCAAGGTGGTCGCTGGCCGTGGACTGGTTGAGGACACCGCGCTTCATATCCACCTGCCGATGCACCGCCTGGTCAGCGAAGCGCGCTGCGTGCTGCACACGCACATGCCCTATGCCACGGCCCTCACCATGCTCGATGACGCCAATCTCGAGATGGCAGGTCAGAGCGCCATCGGCTTCTACGGGGAGATCGCCTGGTACGACTACAACGGCCTGGCACTCGGTCCTGAGGAGGGCGAGCGCATGGCGCATGCGCTCGCCGGCAAGTCGGTCCTCATGCTGCGTAATCACGGCGTGCTCGTCATCGGCAGCTCCGCTGCCCAGGCGTTCGAGCGGTTGTACTTTCTCGAGCGGGCGTGCCAGGCGCAGATCCTGGCGCTCTCCACCGGACGCGCTCTGCGTATCGTGCCGCAGGCGGTCATCGAGGCCACGATGGCACAGTTCAAGTCGTGCACCGAGGTTGGCGGTGTGAGCCGGAGCGATTTGCACTTCGACGCACTCAAGCGCCTCCTGGATCGCAGCGAAGCGGACTATGCGCGTTGAGGACGCCGCGGACAGCGTCTGAGCTGACCCCGTTCGCTCGTTGGTCGATCGTTGCCCTGCTGGCGGCGGTCCTTTTCATCAATTACGTCGATCGCGGCGCCGTCCCGACCGCGGCGCACCTCATTCAGGACGAGCTGGCGCTGTCTCCGCAACAACTGGGAGTGCTGTTCTCGGCGTTCTTCTGGACCTACGCCATCCTGCAGATTCCGGTCGGTTGGTTCGCCGAGCGCTACGGGGCGCAGCGGGTGCTCGCCGCGGGGCTTGCGCTGTGGGCATGCGCCACGATGCTGGTCGGTATCGCGCACTCCTTTGCGGTCCTGCTCCTGCTGCGCCTGCTGCTCGGCATCGGTGAGAGCGCGGGGTTCCCATGCGCATCGAAGCTGCTCGCCGCCGCCGTTCCGGTGGAGAGCCTCGGGCTCGCCAACGGCATCGTGGCGTTTGCCTACCAGTTTGGTCCGGCAGTGGGCGCCTACTGCGGTGGAATGATCATGGTGCATTACGGCTGGCGCGCCACCTTCTGGATTTTTGGCGGGCTGTCGCTCCTGTGGCTGCTGCCGTGGTCGCGCGTGCAGTTACCGCGCGAGTCCTCCACGCAGCAGATGCCGGACGCGCCTGCGATGCGCGACATCCTGCGGCAGCCCTCGCTCTGGGGCACGGCGCTCGGGCTATTCTCGACGAACTACGTCTTCTATTTCGTGCTGAGCTGGCTCCCGCTGTACGTCGTGCGCGAGCGTGGCTTCTCGACGGCCGAGATGGCGAGTCTCACCGGCAGCGCGTATCTCGTCAGCGCGCTGAGCGCGATCGTTGCCGGATGGGCGATCGATCGCTTCGTTCTCGAGGGGCGTGCGACGATCGCCTACAAGTCGGTAATGGTCGTCGCGCACCTCGGCACCGTGCTCTGCATGCTGTGCATTGCCTTCGGCTCCCAGCCGTGGGCAATCGCCGGGATTTACATCTATCAGGTGATCACCGGAGCGGCCTCCGCGGGCGTATTTGCCATCCCGCAGATCCTCGCCGGACCTGCTGCCTCGGCCCGCTGGGTCGGGATACAGAATTGTTGCGGCAATTTAGCCGGAGTCATCGCCACCGCGCTCACCGGGCTGCTCGTCGGGGAAACCCACCACTTCACCGCAGCTTTCGTGACCGCAGCGGTGGTGAGCGTGTCAGGCCTCTTCGGGTGGGTGTGGATGGTTCCGAAGGTCGCCCCGCTCCCCTGGGCCAGTCCCGCAGCGAGCGCAGATCCTGCCTCGCTCGCGCCTGCACGCCAGTGAGAGGGCGCTCGTGACTTGCACGACGGTGCGGCTACCATATGGCTCATGACGCGCATCGTCCTGGTGCGGCACGGACACGTCGAAGGAATGTCCCCGGAGCGCTTCCGCGGACGTCGCGACGTTGAACTCTCGGACCTCGGTGCCCGGCAGGCACACCTCACGGCTCAGCGGCTCGCAAGGGAGTGCCACCCGGTGGCGATCTACACCAGCCCACTGCGGCGTTGCCGGCAGACTGCAGCGGCGATCGGCGCGGCCTGTGAGCTCGAGCCGTCGGTGCTCGATGATCTCAACGATCTGCATTACGGAGAGTGGGAGTGGCATACGCATGAAGAGGTTGATGCGCGCTGGCCCGAGCTCTTCGAGTGCTGGTTCAGCGCGCCGCATCTGGTGCGGTTCCCGCAGGGCGAGTCGCTGCAGGATCTCGTGGCACGTATGGCCAACGTATTGCGCTTCCTCCGCGAACGACACAAGGACGAGACCGTGGTGGTCGTCGGGCACAGCAGCGGAAACCGCGCCCTCCTGCTGCAGGCACTCGATCAGCCGCTCTCAGCCTATTGGCGCCTGGGACAGGACCCCTGCTCGGTGAGTGACATCGAGCTCATGGCGCGCGGCGCAACGGTGCGCGGGTTCAACGCGATCTATTACTGAGACGCGCGCCGGTCGGCATGAAGGTCATCGCCACAACTCCCGGCGCGCGACGGCTCACGCCATTCGATATCGAGGCGCATCGCGGCGGACGCGCACGGCGGCCCGAAAATACCCTGCCGGCCTTCGCCGATGCGCTGTCGATGGGCGTCGACACCCTCGAGCTCGACATGGCAGTCACCCGTGACGGTGTGGTCGTGGTCTCGCACGATCGCAGCCTCAACCCGGACCTCGCCCGGGCTCCGGATGGGCACTTCATTCCGGCAAAGATTCCCTTCGTCCAACTGACGCTTGCGCAAGTCAAGCAGTACGATGTCGGGCAGCTCCGTCCAGGCAGTGCCTATGCGGCGCGTTTCCCGGACCAACTCTCCCTGCCCGGGACGCGCATCCCTGCCCTTGCCGAGGTCTTTGCACTGGTGCGCCGCTCGGGCGACACCCGAGTGCGGCTCAACATCGAGACCAAGATCGACCCGAATCACCCGGACGAGTCACCCGATCCGCCGCATTTCGTTGCGGCCGTGCTCGAACTGCTGCGCCGTGAGAAGTTCGGCGACCGTGTGATCATCCAGTCGTTCGACTGGCGGACGCTCCTGCTCATCCAGAAGCAGGCGCCCGGCATTCCGACCGTCTATCTCACCCAGCAGACGGGGCCCGACGCCACCGTGCGGGCGCAGGGACCCTCACCCTGGACCGCCGGGTTCGACCCGCGCGACCACGGGGGCTCGGTGGTGCGCACCATAAAAGCCGCGGGAGGAAGCATCTGGTCGCCCTACTATGGCGAGGTGGATGCGCACGCCCTTGCCGAGGCGCACGGGCTCGGGCTGCCGGTGATCGTCTGGACCGTCAACCAACCGGATGACATGGCGCGTCTGATCGCGATGGGCGTCGATGGCATCATCTCCGACCGCCCGGACCTGCTGCGCGCTGAAGCGGCCAGGCAAGGCCTCCCGCTGCCGGCGCCCGCACCGGTGTCGCCGTAGGACGCCCAGGTCAGAGTGCGCGCGCGATGCACCCGGATATGTAAAGACTCCACCGGTCAGGCAGAGCGAGCGGAATCGCAACAGGAGTCGCCGCGCGGCAGCCCGGCGAGGCCGGTGCCGACGGGGCCGGTGCCGGGGGGAAATCGGTCGCTCAGCCCGCGATGACGGGGCCGATCACCATGAGCGCAAACACCATGAATAGCAGGATCAAGCCCAGTTTCGCGTCGTCCGACATGTAATGCTCCAGCCAGGTCCCTGCCGATTCAGCGCGCTGCAACCATAAAACGGAGACCGACTGCGGGCGCGTGATGGGCATCACATTGCTTGAAATCGGTCTCACGGCGCGGGGTCCTTCACCTGCGGAGGCTCTGTGCAGGGCCCTCGGCTGGCATCTGCCGAGAGGAGCTCTTTCATCATGAGGTAGACGCCATTGCTCCACCCGAAACCGACCACGTTCTGGGTGTAACCCGCGGTCACCTGCACGTCGGCATTGCCGAGCACCATGTTGTATTTCTCGCGGATGGTGCCATCGGCCGCGTAGCTGCGATCGATGGTCCCGGTGAACTTTTGCGCGATTCGCTGGGCATCCGCCCTGAAGCCGTGCGTCGCAAGGCCGCAAACGGTGAGCCAGTTCGTCGGCGCCCATCCAAAGGGCTCGTCCCATTGGGCACCACTTGCGCGATCGTCCATCGCCAAACCCCCACGCCGCTCGAAGATCGGCAGCTGGCTGCGCACGGCCGCAGCCTGGGCCGGCGAGGCCGCGTTGGCCCACAGCGGATAGAACATCGTGATATAGACCGAGCTTGCGGGCTTTCCGGCAATGAAATCGAAGTCCTCGTACATTCCGGACTCCGCATGCCAGAGATATCGGTCGATCGCCTGCCTGCGTGCCGCGGCGGCCTGCCTCCAGTGCTCGGCCTCAGCACCTTTGCCGAGCTCGTGCGCGAAATCCGCCAGATCGAGCTCGTAGCGGTAGAGCAGACCGTTCAGATCCACCGCGGCGTAATGGTGCGTCAAGCCGCCGAAGGGACCAAAGTGGAAGTTGATGTCGAAGCCCGATTCACGCATCGCCCGGTCGCCACGGTAGTAGTCGGCGGTGAGCCGGGAGCCGTCGAGCCAGGCGCCGGCGCACACCCTGGAGGTGCGGACGTCGCAGCTCGACTCGGCCAGCCGTGCCGCCTCGGCGCCCTCGGGGTGTTCGGATCCTTTGATGAGATAACCAGGATCCTCCGCGGGATGCGCGCTGAGCCAGCGCAGCACGCCCAGATAGTAACGGCTGTCGCGCGCCTCGAGCACCGGCCCGCTTCCGAGATCCTGGTAACGGGCAAGCCCCGTCGCGCCGGCACGGTGCTCGGGGCGCATCCAGATCTCGTGGTTACGCACTGCGAGCGGGTATGCGCGCCCGAGCCATGCGAGCCGCGCGGCTGCCGTCTGGAAGCTCGCCGGGTCCTCCAACAGCGCCGCGATCATTGCGCTCAGAAGCGGTGGCTGCGATCGGCTCAGGTAATAGGTGCGGTTCGCATTGAGCACCCCACCGTAGTGCTCGACTTCAAACAGCGCGTTCTCGACCATGTCGAGCGCCAGCGCGCTGCGATGATCGGCGAGGAGCCCGAGCACGATGAAGTAGCTGTCCCAACCGTACATCTCGTTGAAAAATCCGCCGGGAACGACGTACGGGTGCGGCAGGTAGAGCAGGCCCTGCACCGGCAGTCCCGTGGCCTCGACATCTCCAAGCTGCTGGATGACCCGCGGCAGCGTGTGCACGTCGAGGTGGCACCGATCGCTGACTTTGCCGAGCTCCGGTGGGGTTGGAAACTGCGCCGGCAGATAGAGCACCGGGCGGGTCGCCACTTTGGGATCCTTGAGCGCACTGCAATCCTGCATCGAACGTGTCAGCGTGCTCCAGGTGCGCTCGATGTATGCGCGGGTCCTGGTGGGGTCCGGCGCGGCCGCTGAAGCCGCCGCCGCACCGTGAGCCGGCTGCAGCCACAGCAGCCCGAGCAGAAGCAGACTCGCGCCTGGCTGCCGACCCTTCACGAGCCTCAGCAGATCACGTGGCACGCAGGGCCGCCGTCACTGGCAAGCGGGCCGCGCGCAGCGCCGGCAGCAGCCCGCCGATGAGTCCCATGGCGAGCGCCCAGGCGACCCCGATCGCTGCCAGGCGCGAGGTGACGATGAGGTGAAAGCTGAAGCCGAACGGGCTTACCGCCATGCGGTTGAACAGTGCCCAGGCGAGAAACGCACCGAGCGCTGCCCCCGGAAGCGCCAGCACGACCGACTCGCTGAGGACGGCAGCGCCGACCGGCGCTGAGCCAAAGCCGATCGCACGCAGCGTGGCGATTTCGCGCCGCCTGGAGTCGACGATTGAATATAACGAGTTCACCGCGCCAAGGGTCGCTCCGGCGGCCATGATCGACCCGATGAAGTACGCGGCGAAATTGAGCAGCGCATTGAGCTGTCTGACGCCCTCCTCCACCGCCTCGCGCTCGTGACGGACCTCGAGGTGCAGTGACGGGTCGGCCTCGAGCGCCTGGCGCAAGCTGGCGTAGGCCGCCGGGGATTGCAGCGTCGCCACCGCCTGCGTGTAGGTATTGCTCTTGAAAGTCGACATCAGCGTCTCGGCGTCGGTCACCACGACGCACTGCTGGGCGTCCCCCTGATCGAAGTGTCCGACGACCGTCCAGTCGACACCGCCGATGGCGCGCCGGTTGCCGATGGCGAATCCCGTGAACTGGCGGACGCAGGGATTATTTACGGTGAGCTCATGCAGCCCGGGACGAAACATGCGGCCCTCGGTAAAGCGCATCTCCGGCTGCGAATCCCGCACTGGAGAGTCGGTGACGCCGATGAGCCCAAAGAAGCCGCGGGTTCCCGCCGGGCGGCGACGGCCTTCGATGGGAACAATCGACTGAAGGACCACCATGGGTTTACCGTCGCTGCCGATCTTGAGTCCCGGCAGGTTACGAATCGTGTCCGCTTCCTCGCGCGGGATGCTGCTCTCGATCCCGCGCGCGCCGAGGCTGGTGATCACCACCCGGTCATCGCTGACGTTGCCGAGCGCCTGGCTGTGCGCACCGCTCGCCATCGCCAGCATCGAGACCAGCACCCCGACGGCACAGCTCACTCCGATGAGAATGGTCAGTACCGAGCCCACGCGCCGCGGGATGCCGGCAAGGCTCATGGCAAGCAGCGCCAGGAATTGCCGCGTGAAGCTCATGCCGCCCCGTGCCCGCCGAGTGCCGTGGCGATGCGCAGTCTGGCCGCGAGCAGCGCCGGCACGGATGCACTGATCAGTGCCACGGCGGAGCCGAGCGCGAGGCCGACGACCAGCACTACGCCCGGCATCGAGAGGCCCGGCACGAACCGGGCCGCAACGGGCAGAGAAAGGGTTGCGAGCAGCAGGCCGAAGGATGCCCCGGCCAGAAAAACCAGCAGCGCCTCCGCGAGGACGAGCAGCAACACCGCACCATCGGTGAAGCCTACGGTCTTCAGAACGGCGAGCTCCGGGGTTCGCTCGTGGATCGACTGAATCATCATGGTGGTCGTGGCGAAGAGCAGGGCCACCAGCACCGCGCCCACGACCGCGCGGATGAGAAAGTCGAAATCGCCGATCATCTGCATCGAGGACTGGGCCAGCTCACGCAGGGATTCGGTCTTCGTCTCGTGTGAGGAGTTGGCAAAGCGCTGATCAATTCTATCGGCCACCGGCGCGGCGAGCTTCGGATCGGTGAGCGCAATGTTGAAATGATTCAGGCTGCCCTTCCCCGTGAGCCGCGCCTCATCGAAGTAAGGCAGGCTCACGATCACGATATACCGGCCACCGCCGATGTCGGTGTCGCTGAAGGTGCCGACGACATCGAATGCCCAGGTGGTCGAGCCGTCCTTCTGGGGCACGCTCAGGGTGAGCGGGATGTGGTCCCCGATCTTCCAGCCATACTTCTCCGCGACCAGATCGCGGATGAGCATGGCCGTACGTGAGTTGCTGAAGGCGGCGAGGTATTCGGGCGCTATCGTATAGGTGAACGCGGATGGCCAGTCAGCGACCGGATCCACCGCCACCCCTCCGATCCGCTCGGTCGGCTTCTGGTAAGTCGCTCCGAAGAGCTCCACCGGGACGGCTACCTTCACGCCCGGAACCGTGCGAATCTGCTCGAGGAGCCCTGCGGGAAGCGACTGCGCGATGAAGCTCAAGCGGCTGTGGACGATGAGCAGGTCCGCGCGCGCCGCGGACACCGCGTGCGCGACGCCGGTCTTCAGGCCCTGCAGCACCCCAAAGAGTGCAAAGGCTACGCTCACCTGGAGAAAGATCAGTACCGAGCGACCGGGCTTCCGCCGGAGCCCCGACCAGATGAGCGGTAGGTATTTCACGGCGCGGAACGCTCCTGCGACAAGCGCGATGGCGTGCCGCGAGACACTAACAAAGCGCAGCGCGGCCGTCATCCGGTCGCATCCGCGCCGCGCGGCGCTTAGACTTCCCGGCAGCATGAAGCGCATCCGCGTCGCACTCCTCGCCTGTATGTCCGCGGCTCTCTGCGGTGCAGGACAGGCGGCGAGCCTCGGCGTCTCGATGGCGTTGTTCGATGACAATTTTCTCACCAGCGTGCGCGCGAGCATGAAAGCGCGGGCGCAGCAGTTGAACGCCGCTATCCAGTTCGAGGACGCGCAGAGCGATATCGGCCGGCAACTGAATCAGGTCGAGAACTTCATCGCGCAGAAGGTGGACGCCATCATCGTCAACCCTGTCGATACCGATGCGACGCCCAGGATGACGCGGCTCGCCACGCGCGCCGGCATTCCACTCGTGTACGTGAACCGTATGCCCGGCGACAAGCCGCTGCCGGCGGGCGTCGCCTTCGTTGGGTCGGACGAGACGCAGTCGGGCACGTTGCAGATGCTCGAGGTATGCCGGCTGCTGCAGGGCAAGGGCGAGATCGTGGTGATGATGGGTGATCTCACCAATCAGTCGACCCGGCAGCGCACCGCCGATGTGTACGAGGTGATCAAACGCCCGCAATGCGCGGGCATCCGGGTGCTCGCCAAGCAGGCGGCCAACTGGAAGCGCACCGAAGGCGCCGATCTGATGACCAACTGGCTGAGCGCGGGCCTGCGTCCGCAGGCGGTCGTCTCCAATGATGATGAGATGGCCATCGGGGCCATCCAGTCGCTGAAGCAGGCACGGCTGCTCGGCTCGACCGTGGTCGCAGGCATCGATGGAACCGCGGACGCCCTTGCGGCGATGAAGGCGGGCGAGCTCAAAGTCACCGTGTTCCAGAACGCGGCCGGTCAGGGCACCGGCGCCGTGGACACCGCGCTCAAGCTCGCGCGCGGCGAGAAAACGGCCAGCTTCGTGTGGGTGCCATTCGAGCTGGTGACTCCTGCCAACCTCTCGAGCTACCTCGGCCGGCGCTGACCCTCGCCATGGATCCCGAGGCTGCTGCTGCGCCCGATGAGTGTCTCCTCGAGGCGCGGCATATCAGCAAGAGCTTTCCGGGCGTAGCGGCGCTCGATGATGTTTCGCTCCGGGTCGCGCGGGGCACGGTGCACGCGCTGATCGGCGAGAACGGAGCGGGCAAGTCCACTCTGATGAAAATCATCGCCGGTATCGTGCCCGCCGATGCCGGCGAGCTGCGCCTCGGTGGCCGTCGCCTGCGGCTCGAGTCTCCGCGTCAGGCGCTCGAGTGCGGCATCGCCATGATCCATCAGGAGCTCAACCTGATGCCCGCACTCAGCGTCGCGGAGAATATCTGGATCGGCCGCGAGCCCGTCAATGCCTGCGGGCTGATCAACCACGGCGAGCTCCATCGCCGCACCCGCGCACTGCTCGAGCGGCTGCAGATCGATCTCGATCCGCAGGCGCAAGTGGGTACGCTCGCCATCGCGAGACGTCAGCTGGTCGAGATCGCGAAGGCCTTCTCGCATCAGTCGCAGCTCCTCATCATGGATGAGCCGACCTCGGCGCTGAGCGAGCGCGACACGGCGCATCTCTTCGATCTCATTCGCGAGCTGAAATCGCAAGGCAAGGCGGTGCTCTACATCACCCACAGGATGGATGAACTGTGGGAAATCGCCGACCAGGTGACGGTACTGCGGGATGGCCGCTGCATCGGTACCGAGCGGCCGGGCAAGCTGACGCGCGCGCAGCTCATCCGCATGATGGTCGGCCGCGAGCTCGAGCGGATATTTCCCCATGAGCGCGCCGCTCCGGGCAAAGTTCTGCTCGCCGCGCGTGGGCTCACGCTCGAGCCCCATTTCCGCGATGTCAGCTTCGAGTTGCGCGCCGGCGAAATTCTCGGCGTTGCGGGACTCATTGGTGCGGGCCGCAGCAAGCTCGCCGAAGCACTGTTCGGCGTCACGCCTGCGGACGGCGGTCGACTGTGGATCGATGGCGCCGAGATCATCGTGGATTCACCCTGCACCGCTCTCGGGCGCGGCATGGCTTACCTCACCGAGGACCGCAAGGAAACCGGATGCTTTCCCACGCTCGCGGTACTCGACAATCTCGAGATGGCGGTGCTCAGCCGCGACTTCGTCCGCTTCGGGTTCGTGCGCGGCACTCAAGTGGCGCAGGCCTGCGCCGAGATGAGCCGTAAGGTGCACCTGGTGGCACCGGACCTGCGCGAGCCGATCGCGAATCTCTCCGGCGGCAACCAGCAGAAAGTGCTCATTGGCCGCTGGCTGCTGACCGGGCCGAAGGTTCTGATCCTCGATGAGCCGACGCGCGGCATCGACGTCGGTGCCAAGGCGGAGATCCACCACCTCATTGCGCAGCTGGCGGGGCGCGGAGCGGGCGTATTCATGATCTCCTCCGAGCTTCCCGAGATTCTCGGCATGAGCGATCGCATCATGGTGATGCGTGAGGGATGTGTCACCGGCATGCTCGAGCGCGCCGAGGCGGATCAGGAGAAGATCATGACGCTTGCGGCGCAATAGCCGGGATCGCGGCGGTGCGGCAGGTCATTCTCCAGCAGCGCGCTGCGCGCGTTGCCGCGACCGACGGGCGGGGGGCGCGCAGGTGGCCCCCCGAGGCGAGCATCTTCCTCGTCCTCGTAGGGCTTGCGCTCGCTTTCGAGCTGCTCGGCTGGCTGCTCGTGCACCAGAGCTTCCTGCTGAATGGGCAGCGCCTCGTGATCATGATCCTGCAGGTATCGGTGATCGGCATCATCGCGGTCGGCGTCACGCAAGTGATCATCACCGGCGGCATCGATCTTTCCTCGGGCTCGGTCGTAGCCCTCACCGCAATGGTGGCGGCGAGCCTCGCACAGTCAGCCGACGCCGTGCACCCGGTCTACCCCTCGCTCACCGAGCTGCCCGCGATCCTGCCTGTGGTCGCGGGACTCGCGGTCGGCGCCGCGGCCGGGCTCGTGAACGGTACGCTCATCGCGCGCACCTCCATCCCGCCTTTCATTGCGACACTCGGAGTGATGGTCTCTGCGCGCGGACTCGCGAAATGGTACACGCGCGGGCAACCGGTGAGCCTCCTCACCGATGCCTACGCGGCCATCGGCAGTGGCGCGGTGCCGGTCGTCATCTTTCTCGCCACCGCGGTCATTTTTCATGTTGCTCTTCGTTACACGCGCTACGGCAAGTTCACCTACGCGATCGGCTCCAACCCGCAGGCAGCGCGCGTATCCGGCATCAACGTCCCGCGCCATCTGCTCATGGTCTACACGATCGCCGGAGTTCTGTCGGGGCTCGCCGGCATCGTCACCTCGGCACGTGCCGAGTCGGGTCAGGCCGGCATGGGCATGATGTACGAGCTCGACGCCATCGCGGCTGCGGTGATCGGCGGCGCCTCGCTTTCCGGTGGTGTAGGACGGATCACGGGCACGGTGATCGGCACACTGATCCTCGGTGTCGTGAGTTCCGGCTTCACCTTCCTGCGGATCGATGCGTATTACCAGGAGATCGTGAAAGGCGGGATCATCGTCGCCGCGGTGATCGCGGACCAGTACCGCCGCAGAGCGCGCGATCCACGCACCCTCAGCTGAGATCGACGACCTGGTGGCTGCGCAGGCTATCCTCGGCCGCCGCCGCCAGGCGCAGCGCCTCGACCCCATCGGAGTAGTCCGGCTTCATCGGTCCGCCCGACTCGAGCGACTGCACGAAGGCATCGAGCTCGAGGCGGTACGCTTCTGCATAACGCTCGAGGAAGAAATTGAGCGCGGGATCCCGCGCGCCGGTGCGCTCCGCGCCCGAGTACTCGAGCGTGGTAGCGCGCTGGTTGCCGGCCTGCAGCATGCCGGCCGCGCCGAACGCCTCGATGCGCTGATCGTAGCCATAGACACACCGCCGGCTGTTGTTGATCTGCAGCAGTGCCCCGGACTTGGCGCGCAGCGACACCGTGCAGGTATCGATGTCG
>DASYFL010000097.1:0-8473 GCA_036498445.1 Steroidobacteraceae bacterium | reverse complement strand
CGGTACGACAGCGCCGATCACCGCCGCCTCGGCGACATGCCCTTGGTGGTGCTGTCAATTGAGCACCCTTGGAATACCGGCACACCGGCTGGCGTACGGCTCGATCGATCCTACGGCAAGATCTGGAACGCTCTGCATGCGGACTTGGCGCACCTGTCCTCGCGCGGCGTGCATCGGGTCATCAAGGGATCCGGTCATCACATTCAATTGGATCAGCCCCAAGCAGTGATCGACGCGGTGGACGATGTTCTGCGCCAGCTTCACACGGGAGCGAAGTCTTGAGGCAACGCATTGGTGCCAATGTGCGAAAAATTCATTTTTGTTAGGTGATCGAGCGTCGCACGTGAGGATTTGTGGCGATTCCTCTCAGGGAAGACTATCACCCGCAATACCTGGCGGAGAATCCGCGCGGGTATTGCCCTCTGCTGAGCGCGCCCGGGCGATGGCGCACCTTGGTCGCAGAGGCGGGTCGAGACGTCGGCTTGCAACACCAGCGGCAGGCCCCGTGCAGCGTCGGCCGCGGCAAGCAACGGAGAGAAAGCCAGACACTCGACGCAGGTCTGGCCCGGCACCGTCGCGTCTCCCGACGCACGCAGGTGGGACTACTCATGAAGCTGGGCACCGGCCTGCGCAAGAACGAGTGCGACAACCAGCAGCAACCCGAACGCCCGGGTGCGCAGAGGTCCGCGGCCCGGTAAGACCTGCGTCATCAAACGAGTATAGCGGTTATTGTCAGCCGGCGTGCCGCTGGCCTCCCGGGCCCGGATAGGCGTATCTCGCCGCCGGCGAGAGTTAGTGCGTCATCACCAAACCAGTCCCGGTTTAGGTTATGGTGTTATGCGCGTCAGATCTGCGGAGGAACCATCATCACAACCTCTCGAATGGTCCTGTGGCTCGCGCTGCTTCCAGCCGTATCTGTCAGTCAGGCAGCGGACACGCCGGAGCTGGTGTTTACCAACGCCCGCATTCACACGCAGGATGCTGCGCATCGAGTCGTTGGCGCGCTGGCGGTGCGCGGCAACTCGATTCTCGCTACCGGCTCCGACAGCGATATGCGCGCGCTGGCCGGCCCTCACACGCGGATCGTAGATCTCGGCGGGCGCGTTGTTCTCCCTGGCCTCATCGATGCGCACATCCATCCGGCGCAGAGCGCGCAGGATCTCGACAAATGTAACCTCCACGACCGAGAGCTCGACGCAGCCGGAGTGAAGGCTGCGATTGCCCAGTGCATGAAGGAGCACCCGACCGCCAGGAACGAATGGTTCGAGGTGGTGCAGGTCAACGCGTCGGCCCTGGTGGTCTCGCGGGCGGAACTCGATCGCATGCGACCCGATGGCCCGCTCGTGCTCGGGAGCGCCGACGGCCACAGCGCCTGGGCCAACAGCGCAGCGCTCGCCGCCGCGCACATCGACCGCAACACTCCCGACCCGCGCGGTGGCAGGATCGACCGGGATCCACAGGGCGAGCCGACCGGTGCCTTGCGCGATACGGCCGGGGAGGAACTGTCGGCCGCGATTCCGGATGCACCAGTGACATTGCAGGCTGAACGGCTGCAGCGCGCCTTTGCCCTCATGAGTGCGACGGGACTAACTTCCGTGCAGGATGCAGCGGTTGGCGATAAGGAGATGTCGCTCTACAAGCGTCTGTACGACGGCCAGCGGCTCAAGATGCGGGTGCGTGGCTGCTTCTATCTCACCGATCTTGCGGCACCGGCCGACAAGGTCGTCGCCGCAGCCAAGGCGTTTCGCGACAAGTGGCTCGTCGATCCCGACTTGCTGCGCGCCGATGCCGTCAAGATCTTCGCCGACGGCGTGATCGAGTACCCGACGCAGACGGCTGCGCTCCTCTCGCCGTACCTCGACGCCGCGGGGCACCCAACCACCAACAAAGGCCCGAGTTACTTCGAGCAGGACAATCTCAACCGCATCGTTGCCGGCATCGATGCCGCCGGCCTGACCGTACACATCCACGCCATCGGCGACCGCGCCGTACGCGAATCGCTGGACGCCTTCGCTTACGCGCGTGCGCAGGGGGTGGGGAGCGCCAATCGCGACCAGATCGCGCACCTCCAGCTGATCGACCCGGCCGATTTCCCCCGCTTCAAGTCGCTTGCGGTGATCGCGAACTTCCAGCTGCAGTGGGCGACGTTCGACCCCTCCTACATCGAGAAGGCGACGCTTCCCTACCTGGGGGCGGCACGCTCACGTTACCTGTACCCGGCACGCTCGCTGCTCGACGCGGGCGCGCGAATTGCTGGCGGCAGCGATTGGGGGGTCAGCACCTTCAACGCCTTCGAGGCCATGGAGCACGCCGTGACGCGCTCGCTGGGGCGCGGCGCGAAGCCGCTGCTGCCCGAGCAGTCGGTGCCGCTGACAGTGATGGTCGATGCGTACACGATCAATGCCGCCTACGCGCTGCGCCAGGAGAAGACCACCGGGAGTCTCGAGCCGGGCAAGCGTGCCGACTTCATCATGCTGGACCGCGACATCTTCACGATCGATCCTTTCGAGCTGCACGCGACACGCGTGCTTGCGACCTACCTCGACGGACGCGAGGTATGGCATCCCGATGGCGCGGCGCGGCGCTAAAGGCGCAGGGGAGGGCAACCATGAGACCAACGTCGATGGGATTCTGTCTCGCTGTGCTCGCCACAATTGGCGCACAGAGCCTGCCCGCCGAGCCGGTACCTGCCGTGAGCCGGCCGATCGTGCTCAAGGCGGCACATCTCTTTGACTCGATTTCCGGCACCCTGACCAACCGCGGCGTGATCGTCGTTCAGGGCAACAAGATCCAGGCGGTCGGCGGCGCTGCGCCGCTGCCGCCCGACGCCCGGGTGATCGACCTCGGGGACGCGACGCTTCTGCCTGGCTTCATCGATGCGCACGTGCATCTGTCGATGGAATCAGGACCCGACTGGTACCTCGATTTCTATCACGATCTGATGCGCTTTCCGGCCGAGCAGGCGCACTACGGCGCGCACTACGCGAAGCTGACATTGGAGGCCGGCTTCACGACCGTGCGTGACGTCGGCTCGTACGCCTATCTGGCGCTCGGACTGCGCAACGCGATCGCCGCCGGCGTGATTCCGGGACCGCGCATGCTGGTATCCAATTACGCGATCGGCGCAACCGGTGGACACGCCGACCAGGATCCGTATCCACCCGAGCGCATCGCGCCCGCGACCACGATCAAGGGGGTCTGCAACGGCCCCGAGCAATGCCGGGAGGCCGTGCGCTATCAGCTGAAGTTCGGCGCGGACCTCATCAAGTTCATGCCATCGGGCGGAGTGCTGTCGCTCTCCGACCCGGTCGACAACCCGCAACTGACGCAGGAGGAAATGAACGCCATCGTCTCCGAGGCGCACAACTGGGGCCGTAAGGTGGCCGCCCACTGTCACGGCGATCGGGCCGCCAAGATGGCGCTCGCCGCCGGCGTCGACTCGATCGAGCACGGGACCTTCCTGAAGGACGACACACTCCTCGAGATGAAGAAGAAGCACGTCTACCTGGTCGCGACGCTCTTTGCCGGGGCCTGGGTGGTCGAGCGCCTCGATAAGTTTCCCGCGCCGATCGCCGCCAAGGCCCGCGCCGCTGGTGCGCAGGCGCAGACCATGTTTCAGCACGCCGTGAAGCTTGGCACGCCGATCGCTCTCGGAACCGATGCCGCGGTCGAGCCGCATGGCCTCAACGCGCGCGAGTTCTCGCTCATGGCTAAGAACGGCCTGACGCCCGCGCAGTCCCTGATGGCCGGCACCGCGCACGGCGCCGAGCTGCTTGGCATCGCGGATAAGGTCGGCACGCTGAGCGCCGGCAAGCTCGCGGACATCGTTGCCGTGGCCGGTGATCCACTGACCGATCTCAAGACGACGGAGCATCCGCTACTCGTCATGAAGGAAGGCGTCATCTATCTGGCTCCGCCCTCGGGACACTGAACGGGATTCGTGAGCAAAGTGGCTCAGCGCTTAGCCTTGGACTTGTTCAGCGTCACGGCAGCGTGCACGAGGCTCTTCAGGGCTTGCTCGTTGATCTTCTCGCCTTCGTGGAAGTCGATAGCCCGCCTCGTATTCCCCTCGAGACTGGAGTTGAAGAGCCCCGCCGGATCCTCCAGCGCCGCCCCCTTGGCGAAGGTCATCTTCACGACATTCTTGTAAGTCTCGCCCGTGCAGATCAATCCGTCGTGGGACCACACCGGCACCCCGCGCCACTTCCACTCCTCGATGACGTCGGGATCGGCCTCCTTGACCAGGCTACGGAGCCGGCTGAGGGTCCTGCCCCGCCAGTCGCCCAGCTCCTTGATTCTCCCATCTATGAGCTGCGCAGCAGATTGGCTCTTTTGCGGCCCGATCCTCTTCTCGCCGGTTCTTTTCCCTGCTGCCGAGGCTTTGACCTTCCCTGCTGCCGAGGCTTTGACCATTGGAGCACCTGACTTGTTGGCGGCGCCTCTGAGCGGGCGCTCGCGGTAGCCTACCGGCGGGCCGCCTTCGAGGTCTACCAAAGTCGGCAGCGGCGTGACTTGATAGCATGTAATGGCGAAGTTTCAGGTTTGTTTCCAGCGGAGGTGCCGGTGTCGACGACCGAGGGCTTACCGCGGCGCTCATTCCTGGCGGGTGCTTCCGCCACTGTGGCGATGAGCATGGCACCCGGTGCGCTTCGCGGCGGCCCCGCCCACCCCATGGAGCAGAGTCTCCTCGAGTTGAGTGCGACCGAGGCGGTCGCGCGAATGTCACGCGGCGACATCAGCGCGGAGCATTACGCGCGCGCACTCCTCGAGCGCTGCGCGGCAGGGCAGGCTCTCAACGCTTTCATTTCCCTCGAGCCCGAGCGAGTCCTCGAGAATGCACGCCAGCGCGACCGCGAACGGCGCGCGGGCGTGCGCCCCGGCGCGCTGTTTGGACTGCCTGTCCCTATCAAGGACTGCGTCAATACTCGCGATTACCCGACGACCGGTGGCACGCCCGGCCTGCGCCACTTTCGGCCGTCCGACGATGCACCACTCGTCCAGGCGCTTCGGCGCGCCGGTGCAATCGTGTTCGGCAAGACGAACATGCACGAGCTCGGCTACGGCTGGACCAGCAACAATGAGACCTACGGTCCGGTGCGCAATCCATATGACCCGACGCGTATCCCGGGCGGCAGCAGCGGCGGAACCGCGGCCGCCATCGCGGCGCGCATGGCTCCGCTCGGTGTGGCGGAGGACACGAATGGCTCGATCCGCATTCCCGCGGCATTGTGTGGCATCGTCGGCCTCCGCCCATCCACCGGCCGCTATCCCACGCAGGGTTGCATACCGCTGAGCCCCGTGTTTGATCAGGTGGGCCCGCATGCGCGCACGGTCGCAGATCTTGCGTTGTTCGATTCGGTGATTGCCAACGAGCGGAAGCCGCTCCAGCCGAAGCCTGTCCGGGGACTCCGCCTCGGCATCGTGCGCGACTACTGGTACCGGGATCTCGACCCGGAGCTCGAACGCATTACGGCGGCTGCGCTCGCGCGACTGCAGGAAGCCGGTGTCGAGCTCGTCGAGTCCGAATTCCCACAGCTGGCCAATCTGCACAAATCGATCACGGGCCCCATCATTACCCATGACGTGGCTCCAGCGATCGGGAGTTATCTGCGCGAATATGGCGCTGGCCTCGACTTCGAGCAGCTGGTGAGCCAGGCGAGCCCCGGCGTCCGCAACGATCTCCGCCAGGTATTCCCGGGCGGATCCGACTTCATTCCCGATGCGGCCTACGACGTACTCGTGAGCAAGAGAGTGCCGGAGCTGCGGCGCCTCTATCGGGAGTATTTCGCGCGTACGGGCGTTGCCGCGATCATTTTTCCGGCAACCGCGGTACCCGCGCCGCCCGTCGGCGCTGAGGGCACCGTTTCCGTGGGCGACCGTCAAATTTCTCTCTTCACGGCGCTCGCCCGCAACATCACCCCGACCGGTTCGGCCGCTATCCCCGGGCTGGTGCTCCCTGCAGGCCTGACCTCAGCGGGGCTGCCAATCGCCATCGAGCTCGATGGCCCCGCAGGTAGGGACCGGGCGTTGCTCGAGCTCGGCATGAGCGTCGAGCATCTACTGGGTCCTCTCCCACCGCCACGCATCTAGATCTCAGGGTACAACAATGAAGCGTCTCCTCATCGCTGCAGTGTTCGGATGTTTTGCGACAGTTCCTCGGGCGGAGCCGATCAAGCTCACCGCGGAAGATACCGCGGCGACCCGGGCGCTCCTCGGCGACATCTATGCGGGCGGACGGGCTTTCGAGTATCTCGCGGTGCTCGCGGATGAGCTTGGGCCGCGGCTCACGGGCTCCGAGCAGTACGAGCGCTCGGTGCATTGGGCTGCGGAGCAATTTCGCGGCATGGGACTCACGGAGGTACATCTCGAGCCCGTCGTTCTCAAGCATGGTTGGCAGCGCGGGCCTGCGCAGGGGACACTGTTGGGAAAGGTGCCGCGTGCGCTGCACGTCGCCTCCTACGGCTGGTCACCGCCCACGCCCCGTCCGGGGCTGCGCGGGCCGATCGCATTTCTCGAGGACACGACCGATGAAGCGATCGCCGCCGCGCATGTCGGGGGGCGACTGGTGCTCATCGACCGTACCAGCCTCACGGGCCCTGTAGTGTTCCGCCATAACACCCCTGAGGAATGGGACCGCGAACGGCGCTACGAGACCCTGGACCGGCGGCTGAAAAATGCAGGGGCGCTGGCGGCACTGGTGTATACGCGCACGGTGAACCAGGTGCTGAGGACCAGTACGTTCACCGAGGGAGGTGAGGCGCTTGCCTTGCCGGTCGCCTCCATCGGCAGGGAAGACGCGTTGCTCATTCGGCGCCAGCTGGTGAAAGGTCCGGTAGAGATCGAGCTGTCACTCGGCAACGTGCTCACCGGCCCGATTACGCTTCAGAACGTCGTCGCCGAGCTCCCGGGGCGCGGGCAGCCAAACGAATGGGTCATGGTCGGTGCGCATCTTGACTCATGGGACCTTGCCACCGGCGCGCAGGACAATGGCAGCGGCGTCGCCCAGGTGATGGAGGCCGCACGCGCCTTGGCAGGCCTCGCCTCCCGGCCGCGCCGCTCACTGCGCTTCGTCCTGTGGGCTTCCGAGGAGCAGGGGGAGAACGGCTCGAAGGCTTACGTGCGGGCGCATGCGGCCGCTTTGAACCAGGTGGTGGCGTATCTCAACACCGATACGGGAGCCGGCCGGCCTCTCGGTTGGAACGTGGCCGGTCGTGACGATCTCGCGCGCGCGTTGGCGCCGGTTGCGCCACTCCTCGATCGCCTGGGCGGAAGTGCCACATCGACCGACCTCAGCTTTGACACCGACGTTGCCGGGTTCATCGTCGCGGGAGTGCCTGCGCTCAATCTCGATGTCGTGGATGACCAGTACGATGCGGTCGTGCATCACAAGCCGGCCGATACCCTCGACAAGCTCGACGTCCAGGCGCTCACTGCGGGAGCCGCGACGCTTGCCGTGACCGCCTACGCCCTGGCGGAGACCCCGCAGCCCGCGGGCCCGCGCCTCACCGTGGCGCAACGCGCGGAGCTGCTCAGTCGTAACGGCGCGCTCGACTATGTGCAGAGCTCCTCGATGAAAGACCTGCTGCAATGAGCCCGGCCTGATGGCAGGCGCTGGCAAATACATGCGTGCCGTGCTGCTCAAAGGACACGGCGACACCGATCAGCTCGAATATCGCACCGACGTACCGGTTCCATCGCCCGGCGCCGGCGAAGTCCTGATCAGCGTCCGCGCCGCGGCTATCAACAATACCGATATCAACACGCGTGTCGGCTGGTACTCGAAATCGGTTAGCGCAGCGACCAGTGCTACTCGGGCGGTAGCGGCGAGTAGCGCGGATTCCGGCTGGGCGGGTAACGCCCTCAGCTTCCCGCGCATACAAGGCGCCGATGCCTGTGGCCACATCGCAGCCGTGGGGAGAGGCGTGGACCCGGCCCGGGTGGGTGAGCGGGTGCTCATCGACCCGGTGTTGCGCGAGGCATCGGCCAGGCCGCGCTACTTTGGATCGGACACGAACGGATCCTTCGCGGAATTCACCATCGTCCCGGCAAGCAACGCCCGCCTGGTGCGCAGCACGCTCTCGGATGCCGAGCTCGCCTCCTTCCCCTGCGCGTACACGGCCGCGGAGAACATGCTGGCACGAGCCGCGGTCGCCGCGGGAGAACGGGTGCTCGTGACCGGCGCATCGGGTGGGGTGGGATCGGCTGCCGTGCAGCTCGCGAAGCGACGCGGCGCCACGGTGGTCGCGATCGCGGAGCGCTCGAAGGCGGCGGCAATTCAGGCACTCGGTGCATCGCTCGTGCTGCCGCGCGACGCGGACCCATTGTCCGCGCTCGGGCGCGAGTCCATCGAGGTCGTGATCGATGTTGTCGGTGGTAATCAACTCGGGCAGCGGCTGGAGGTGCTGGCACGGAGCGGCCGCTATGCCATCGCAGGCGCGATCGCCGGCCCGCTCGTTGCGCTCGATTTGCGCAC
>DASYFL010000096.1:0-14062 GCA_036498445.1 Steroidobacteraceae bacterium | reverse complement strand
CAGTCATTTGGGAAATCTACCACGATCCCTCCAGCTCCGAGCCACCGCCCATCGATTGCCGCGCCACGGTCCGGCGCGCCGCCGCACGTGCGATATATCATCTGCCTCTCCGCGCTCCGCCAAGGTAGCAGTCATGGATTTGCGCGAGTCGACGCGTGGCTACGAGACCTGGCTCGCGAGGACGGTCCCAGTGGTCCGAGCGGACCTCGACCTCAAGCACCGGCTGATGGCGAAGGATGCCTTCTCCTTCCTGCGCGCGACGTTCTACCGCTGGTCGCAGCTGTGGCCCGAGGAGTGCGCCGACCTCGCAGGTGCCCCGGTGGTACTGGCGGTGGGCGACTTGCACATCGAGAACTTCGGTACCTGGCGCGACGCGGAAGGAAGGCTCATCTGGGGGGTCAACGATTTCGATGAGACCGCAACGCTCCCTTACACACAGGACCTGGTGCGCCTCGGCACGAGTGCGCTGATCGCCATCGAGGAGTCGCGGCTCCGTCTGACTGTGCGTCGGGCATGCGCGGCGATTCTCGAGGGCTATAGCGAATCGATGCACGCGGGTGGCGACTGCCTGGTGCTCGCCGAGCGCTATCGATGGCTGCGGGACCTGGCGGTGGCGCGCCTCAAGGACCAGCGGCCGTTCTGGCAGCACCTGCGCTCGCTGCGCCCGGCGCCCGGGCGCGCGCCCGCGCGCGTGCGCAACCTCCTGCGCGCGGCGCTACCCGCCGGCTCGGTCGATGTGCGCACGGCACACCGCCGGGCTGGGCTCGGAAGCCTCGGTCGGCTGCGCCTCGTAGCGCTCGGCCGCTGGCACGGCGCCATGGTGGCGCGCGAAGCGAAGCCGCTCGCTCCTTCCGCGTGGCTGTGGGCAAGAAAGGCTCGGCTGCGCCCGACACGCTATGGCGAGATCATCCGCCGGGCGGTGCGCGTTCCGGATCCCTGCCTGAGCCTGCACGGCGAGTGGCTGATACGCCGCCTCGCCCCTGACTGCAGCCGCATCGAGCTCTCGAGTCTTCCGCGCAGCCGCGACGAGGATCGCCTGCTCTGGATGATGGGATGGGAGGCGGCCAACGTGCATCTGGGGAGCCCGGGCCAGCGCGCGCGTATCCTCAGCGATCTTCGCAGGCGCAGTGGCCGGTGGCTCAGCCAGGCGGCGGGCCACATGGCGCAGGCGGTCGAGCGCGACTGGCGCAAGTGGCGGAAACATCCATGAAAGACCTGACCGAAGGCCGGATCGGCCGGCTGCTCGTGGCAATGGCCGTGCCCATCGCCATCGGCATGCTCTTTCAGACGCTCTACTTCCTCGTCGATCTGTATTTCGTATCACGTCGCGGGGACGCCGCGATCGCCGGGGTGAGTGCCGCCGGCACCGTGAGCTTCGTCATCCTCGCCCTCACGCAGATGCTCGGGGTCGGCACGGTGGCGCTGGTGTCGCACGCCGCCGGGCGCAAGGACCAGGCGCAAGCCAACCTGGTCTTCAATCAGTCGGTGCTGCTCTCGGCGGTCTGCGGGGTGCTCACGCTCATGTGGGGCTGGCTCGGCGGCGGTGCGTACGTCCGCTGGGTCGCGGCCGATGCGGCTGCGGCTGCGGCGGGCACCGCCTATCTCTACTGGTATACCCCGGGCCTCGCGCTGCAGTTTGCACTCATCGCCATGGGCTCGGCGTTGCGCGGGACCGGCATCGTCAAGCCGACGATGCTCGTGCAAATGCTGACCGTGATCCTGAATACGGTGCTCGCGCCCATCCTCATCAGCGGCTGGGGCACGCACCATCCGCTGGGAACCGCCGGCGCGGGGCTCGCCAGCAGTATCGCCGTCGCCTTCGGTGTCGCATTCCTGTGGATCTACTTCGTGCGGCTCGAGCACTACGTGGCACTCGATGCGCGCGAGTGGACCCCGCGCTGGCGGCTCATCGGCCGGATTCTCAACATCGGGCTTCCGGCGGGCGGCGAGTTCCTGATGATTTTCGTGATACTCGGAGTCATCTACCTCGTCATCCGCTCATTCGGGCCCTCGGCGCAGGCCGGATTCGGCATCGGTGGGCGCGTCATGCAGGCGCTCTTCCTCCCGGTGATGGCCCTGGCTTTCGCCGCGACGCCCGTCGCGGGGCAGAATTTCGGCGCCGGCCGTCTCGATCGGGTGCGCGAGACCTTCCGTAGCGCCGCCATCGGCAGCAGCGTGCTCATGCTTCTCATCACGCTCATCTGCCAGTGGCACCCCGAGTGGTTCATCCAGGCCTTCACGCGCGCACCGGATGTGGTCGCAGTCGGCGCGCCTTACCTGCGCATCACCTCCTGGAATTTCCTCGCCACGGGCCTGATCTTCACCTGCTCGGGGCTCTTCCAGGCGCTCGGTAACACCTGGCCCTCGCTCCTGAGCTCCGCGTCGCGGCTGCTCACCTTCGTGGTGCCCGCGGTGCTGCTGTCACGGCAACCGCATTTCGAGCTCGTGAGGGTGTGGTATCTGTCGGTGGCGACGGTCGCGCTGCAGGCCGTGACGAGCTTCACGCTGCTGATGCGGGAGTTCCGTCGCAAGCTCGGGGCAGGGCGCTCGGCGGGCAGTGGGGACGCGGTGATGGCCGCAGCTGCCACCGAAGAAGGGGCTGCGTTCGCTCCGGATCCGGAGCGCAACTAATACCGGCGGGCCAGCGGAGGTCCGCGCCCGGGATGTTCAGCGGCGCAGCAGGAGCGTATCGCTCTCTGCTGCGCCGTGCTGGTTACTTCGGCTCCTGTCCCGGCTGCGGATCGGCGAGCGGGAAACTCTGCGCCGCGCCCGGCGTTGAATGGCCGGCCGGGCTCACCCCGGTCACGGCAGCCGGGGCCGCGCTCGCGGGGACGCCTGCCGGGGCCACCGCCGACGCCGTGCGCTGCGCTGTCGCGGAACTGGTGCTGGTCGCAACCGCCGCGAGGAAGCGCTTCGCCGAGTCATCGTCGGTCGTCACATTGCCGGCGATGATGTCACCCGCGGTGACACCTGGCTTCTTGTAGAAGGCTGCATTGGCGGAATCGTCGATGGTGATCACGGTGCCATCGAGCGCAAGTCCGGCGAAAATGCCGTGGCTGCGCGAGTAGGAATAAACCTCTGACTTGAAGCCCGCGTCGGTGGCCGCCGAGGCCTGCCGGCCCACGGGGCCCGCCGCCACCGAGGCATCCGCGCCGAGCGTCACCTTGCCGCCATTGATGCCTTCGATGCCCTTGGGTGTAGTGAACACCAGCACGATATCGCTGAGCGCCACACCCCACTGCCAGCCGAAGCTGCCACCGGTCATGGTGACGAACACCGGGTTGGTGAAGCGGCCCTGCTTGTCACGCACGACCAGTGCGCCGTGGCCGCGGCGGCCACCGGCAAAGAAGGCCACCTTGGTCAGATCGGGAAACACGGCGATTCCATAGGCGCGCTCGAGCAGGCGGTCGGGAATTCCCTTGTCGCGCTCGGTGCGGATGTCGGTCAGGATCTGCCCTGCATAGAGCAGTCGGCCTTCTTCCCGGGCCTGGGCGTGTACGGCGGTAGCGGCGATGGTGAGTGTGAGAGAAGTGAGCAGCGTAGCGGCAGCAGTGCGTATGTGCATGGTGAGACGTCCCCTCCATTCGTTGACTGTCGGCGCATGCCGACAGCGCGTGAATGAGCCATGTCGACTGGCTGCGAAGCTTAACTCACTCGCGAGCCGTGCGCGCAGCTAATCAACGCACGCGGATGGTGCACGGCTGACAGGTAACCGCAGGCCGTTGGTAGACGTGCGCTGATCCAGGCGAGGCGATTCAGCACCGGTTCAGCGGCGCTGGCGCCGCGTGCATGGTCAGAACCAGATCGAGACGAAGACCTGGAAGATGTTGGCGTTCAGCTTGTAGAGCGGCTCGCTGCCCGCACCGTATTGGGAGGCGAGCAGCGCGTTGCGAAAGTCCTTGTAGTCGATCATCAGGTGATCGAAGCGCACGTTGGCCGCGCTCCTGCTGATCCACGGGGCACCCGGCACGTGGAACTGGTACGCCGCGCCCGCTCCGACGGTCCAGTCGGTGAAAGTCGCGAGCTCGCGGTCACGCGCCATGAAGTTCTGGTAGTTGGCGTAGGGGAAGAGGTCGCTGTAGAAGTCGGCGTGCGTCTGGGTGTACCAGCGCACCATGCCATCGAACACCCAATGCCCCCAGGTTGCGGTGTAATCGCCCTCGATCGTGTGGCCGACGATGCCCCAGGTGTCGCGGAAGAAGCGGTACTGCCCGGCGAGCGCCGCGTGCCAGGGCAGGTAGTACTTCAGCTGGATGGAAGCCGCATTGCTGGTGCGGGTATTGGGATACACCTGGTCGGCGAGCGTGAAGCCCTGGCCCTGTCCCGGTGAGAGATAACGGATCTTGCGGTAGGGGTTGGCGAGATAGCCCTGGTCGGTCAGCAACTCGTAGTTGAAGTCGGCAATCAGGCTGCGCGTGAGTATCTGGCTGATCGAGAGCGTGTAGCCGCGGTGATCCGCGCGCTCGTGGAAGTTCGGATCGTTGACGATCTCCCCGCTCGGCAGCTTGATGTCGCGGTACACCTGGTCCCAGGCGCGCCGGTAGCCGATCGTGACCGTGGTGAGATCGCCGAACATGTCCTGGCTGATCGAATAGAAGGTGGTATTCGCGATGTAGTCCGGCTCCTTGCTGTGGATGTAGCCCATGCTGTAGGTGGTCTTGCCGTGCAGGTACTCGACGCCGACGTTCTCCTGCTTGCGCGTCTCGTGGTACGGGCTCGCCGAGAGCTTCACATCGATCGATGCGCTCGAGATCATGTCCTCGTAGTAGCCGGCGCTGAAGGACAGGCTGTTGCCGGCCTTCTTCTGCACCAGCACGGCAGGGCCCTGGACGGTGATGTCGCCGCCGTTGTAGTTGTGCCACATCACATCGGCGCGATCCTCGGGGAGCACGCCACCGAGCGCCGGGGCGCCGATCACGCACAGCGCGAGCAGTGTCCGCCTGAACGGCGTGAGGACCCTGCGTTCGTCCGCGCGCGCCGCACCTAGCGCTTGCGCTAGTTGCATCCGCAGCCGCCGCCGACCGCGCCAGTGGCGCCGCGCGAGCCCTCGCGGCTCTCGAACACGTGGTCGAGGTAGACGCCCGAGAGCGGATCACGGTTGAAGGACATGATGGGATCGGCGAAGTGCTCGCGCTCGTAGGGCTTTACCCATGGCGTGGGCGCCGTGCAGCCGGCGAGCGCCAGTAGCAGCGCGCCCGCCGCAACGGTCCGTGTCAGCCTCTTGTGCCTTGTGCCCATCTTCGCTGCCCCACGCTCACCCTCGCCTCATTCGCGGATGAGGCTGCGGATGCTATCAAGATACTCGTTTTCGTCGCCGGGTTTGTAGCCCCGGTGCAGCACGCGCAGCTTGCCGCTGCGGTCGATGATGACGGTCGAGGGCATGCCGGCCACGTCATAGAGCTTACTCACCTTGCTGTCGCGATCGTAGAGGATCGGGAAGCTCACCGGCGTCGCCTTGAGCCACTCGTTCGCCGCGTTCGAATCGGGCTCGACGTTCACCCCAAGCATGGTAAAGCCCATCTTGTTGTACTTTTTGTAAATGCTTTCCAGCAACGGCATCTCCTGGCGGCACGGCCCGCACCAGCTCGCCCAGAAATTGATCATCACCACCTGTCCCTTGTACTGCGCCAGGCTCACGTCCTGACCGCTGCGCGCGGCGAGCGTGAATGCCGGCGCGGAACTGGTGGGGGTGCCGGCGAGTGCCGGCAACGACAGCGTGAGCGCCGCGACGATGACTGCGATGTTCTTCCTCATGATGCATCCTTTAGAAGAATACGGTCACACCGATGCGCGCCTCGAGGTTGTTGGTGAGCTTGGTGGTGCCGAGGAGCGACGTCTGGAAGACGCGGTCCTGCGCCGTGATGTGCACGGCCAGCCAGTCGACCGGCACGACGCGGTAGCCGGCACCAAAATTCACCGTAAACTTCGTGTCTCCGGCGAAATCGGTACCGCCGAAACCGCCGATGAGATAGAACGCGCTCGTCATGGCGACGCCGCGACCGAGAAAGGCCTCGCCCGGCAGGAAGTTGTAGCCGAGTGACAGGTCGTAATACGTGAAGCGCCTCTCAGACTCGGTAAGCAGCTGCACGTTACCGCCCAGGACTTCGAAACTGGTGCGCCCGGCCTCCGCGCGGCCCACTTCCCCCTGGAAAAAGAAGTCCTCGGTGATGTGATAGGCGACGGTGATGCCGGACACCGGGTGGGCGCCGAAGTCCTCGATGGAGAGCTCGCCGTAGAAGAAGCCGAGCTCGATGTTCGAGCTGCGGATCTTCGGCACCTTGATCTCACGGCGCGCTACTTCCGGCTCCACCACGCGCGGTGGCGCCTCATCGGGGGACTGCGCGCTCGCCGACCCACTCGGCGCGCTCGGCGGCTTGCTCTTGTGGTGGCGCCACGAGGCGCAGCCGGGAAGCGTGGCGAGCAGCGCCGTCAGTAGAAGAATGCGAAGCCCAGTTTCCATTCGTCTGCTTCCTCGTTGGCATTACGCCTCGTGAAAATCCAGTGCGCCTTGTATTCGGCGCGCAGAAAGAAACGCCGGGTGAGGTAGTAGCGCAGCCCGCCACCGACGTACGCCGACTGCTCGGTGCGGTCGGACGGCTGCACCAGGGTCGCCTTCGGCTCGGTGTGCACGAGGCCCACCCCGAGCATGAGGAATGGCGACAGGCGCGCCTCGGGAAGGATGATGTGCGCAAGTCCGATATCGCCGGTGACGCCATTGGTGAACTTGCCGAGGAAGTTGCCGATCGTTCCCTCGAGCTGCAGCTGCGAATTGAACGAGACCGCGCCGTAGCCCGAGACCAGCGTCGCACTGCCGTACTCCCCGGCGAAGATGCCCATCTCCCAGCGATGGGAGGTGAAGCCGGCACGATCGCCGAGCGGGAACACGAATGGGGAGCCATCCGCCAGCACCGTCTTCAGCATGTCCGTCTGGCTCGCCCAGCCCTCGACGCCGCGCTCGGTACGCACCTTGAACCAGTCGGTGCGGCGGAAGAGCACATCCACGCTCTCATCGCGCGGCACGACGTTAAAAACCGGATAGCCGCGTCCCGGCCCGGTATGCAGCTCCAGGTACGGCTGCGTGACGAACAGCTGCAGGTGCTCGCTCGCGCTACTGCGCGCGGGGGCGCACAGCGATGCCAGCAGCAGGAGGCCCGCGAGCGCCAGGTGCCGCGCGCGCGCGATCAATTCCGTCCCTTACTCAATTGACCGGCACCGCCGGATCGAACGGATTGTTGAAGTACTGCGCGCCGATATCGAGCCACTCGGACACGAGGCGCAGCTCATCGGGAGTCATGAAGCCTGCGTGCGAGGGCGCCATGCAGCCCGCACCGGTGGTGACACACGCGAAGAACTGCGCCGACGCGCCGCCGTTCGCACTGCCGGCGTTCATGACCGGGGGGTCCGGTGGTCCCGGGATGGGTCCATTGGGCCCCATGATAACGGTTGGGCGCGCGAACAGCAGCTGCTGATACGAAGTGAACTCCTGCGGTTCTGCCTGGGAAGGGCTCTTGGTGAGATCGAGATTACCGGCCGGCGTCTGCGCCTTGCCCATCGCATCCTTCGGATTGTGGCAGCCGCCCTGCGTGCAGGTGTTGTCCACACCGGCCACCGGCGGATTGGGCCGCGGCAGGTCCCACAACGGCTGAATGTGCTGGGGATAGTTGATGATGATGCGGCAGTTGGCCGCCCACTGCGTCACGCACAGCGCGCTCGTCGGAATGGCAGTGAAGAACTGCGTCGGATCGTCATAGCGCAGGGTGATGGGCGTGCCCGGTGTCGCCTGCGCCGGATCGGTCCACACGTCGAAGTAGAGCACGTTCATTCCGCCCGCGGGATTGAGCATGGCGCTCCCGTAGCCCGGCACCATCTGCTGGCACGGCGGTGTGTCGCTCAGGCAGCTGACGCGCATGCGCGCCTGTGCCATGGTCTCGCCGACCTGCGGGATGAAGGCTCCCGCGCCCGAGGGGATGGTGTGCGGGAAAGGCGCGCCGCTCACCGCCGCACCCGCCCAGGCCGAGGCGAACACCCCCTGCCGCCCGTGCGAGTGCGGATTCTGCGCCGTCGCCGGCAGATGGCAGCCGTTGCAATTGACCACCTCCCCGGGCTTCACCTGCAACCACACGCCCTGCACCGGCACGATGCGCCGTGCGTTGGCATCGAGCACGCTCATGCGGAAGGCGACGTTGCCCGGCACCTCGATGCGCACCGAGCCATCGGGCTCGATCGGCGCGTAGCCCATGATCTCGATCATGTAATTGCTCGCGCCGAAGGCGGCCCCGGAGAGATTCACGATGGTTTTGTCGGGGATCGAGACTGCTTTCTCCAGGCGGATGAAGCGCGCGGGGCGGGTGTTCGGCGGTTTCTTCACCGGGTCCGCGACCGCGGCGATGTTCGGTACCGCGCTGTCGATGCCGTCGATGTCGTACACACTCCTTATATCTATGACGCCGACTCCGGCATTCAGCAGGTTCTCATCGAGGCCGACGCCCGGCACCTTGTCGTTGATGACGGTCGGCGGCGGCCGGGGCTGCGCCACGGCCACATCGGTGACCATCGTGCCCTCGACCGGCGGCATGATCGGCTGGATGGTGTTCTGCGTCGGATCGAACAGCCACACGCTGTAGAGCGGCAGCGCGACCTGCACGTTCGGCTGCGCGAGCGCGGTCGAGGTGCACGGCACGATGGCGGGCGGCGTCTGCGTGGTATCGAGCAGCCGGCACTGACTCCAGCTCACCAGCAACCGGCCGGTGCCATCGAGCAACGGCGAGGCCGAGATGAAGCGCCCGCCGGGCGAGGGCCCGGGGATGGTGAGCACGTTGTTGGTCGTGGCGGGTGTCTGCGCCGGCCCGGTGAGGGTCGGATAGGCGAGCAGGTGCTGGGTGTTCTCGACGTAGTGCTCGCCGTCGATGATGACGAGCGCGCCGCCGTCATCGACATCGGTGTACTGGCGCATGATCGCCATGATGCGGCCATCGAGCATCTGGTGCGGGTGGACGAACTCCACCACGGTGTTGTTGGTACCGGTCAGGTGGCTGTTGGCGCCGTAGTAGAGCTGCAGATCGGTGCCATCCGGGTTGGCCGAGTACAGCGACATCGCATCCTTGCCCGGGGCGTGATCCCAGCGCGTCCACAGCACGCGGCCATTGGCGAGCACCGTGGCGTCGCGGTCGTGACTCTGGTTGAAGCTGATCTGGTGCACGCCGCTGCCGTCCGCGTTCATCACCTCCAGCACGAACGCCGGCTCCTTGCGGTCCTCGTCCTGCGCGGCGAACTGCGGCTTGCCCTCATCGAGCAGGATGCCCTGCGACTGCGTCTGCCGCGTGGAGGAAAACACGATGCGCCCATCGGGCAGGTAGTGCGGTGACACGTCGTTCACCGTGGGCGGGTCCGGGTCGGAGGCCGGATCGATGACCGCGTGCAGCGTATCGGTGGCGATCACGTACTCGTAGATGCGCCAGCAGGGCGGGTCCTTGGCCTTCTGATTCATCATCAGCGGGCCGCGCATCGCGAACGCGACGCGGCTGCCGTCGGCCGAGGTGTCGACGTCCTTGACGTCCCACATGGCACCGGCGGTGATGCGCGCGGTGACGTTGGTTTCGGCCGCAGCCGGCGAGGCGCTGGCGCGCATGTACAGGTCCACCGACGGGGTCGAGGGTGTGAGCGTGCGCATCTCACGCAGATCGTCCTGCACCAGGAGGCCGGCCTGGTCGACCGGCACCTGCCGCTTTATGTAGAACACCGGGTAGTCGACGGTCGCGGGATCCGTGGCTTGGCTGTTGCTGCCGACGTGCCAGCCGCCGCTGCAGGCGGCGAGCGCCGCCAGCGCCACGGGCCAGGCGGCCAGGCGCGCCACGAGCGGCCGGGAACACCGACCCCATCGCTTCAGCCCACGCCAGCTCGGCGCGCTCATGTGCCTCTCCTCGGTCCCGCGGCAATGCCGCCAGATAGCAATGTAACGTAATGCATAGGTCTGTAGATGACCATGGTCCTGCTGTTCGTTCATAGCGCCGATTCCATCACGGCGCGCCCGGCATCACACGGTTCTTATACCACCGCAAGGCTGCAGGGCTGGTCGACCTACTAGGTAGTCGTTCGACCGGGTCCACGCCGTGAACCGGCTCGCAGTTTGTTATGCATTGAGCAATGCAACACAACAACAACACAAGCTGTCTGCGACTGGCGACGTACGGCGGTTGAGACATTCGGGGCGGGGTTGCGCGGGCCGTATAGTTCAGCTCGCGCATTCGGTCGTTAGTTTGGGAGTAGACGAGCGCCATGAATGTCAGAACTAACACGGCACAGGTCGTATCAAGCCGCGCGCGGCGCGCGGCGGTGGCAAGCGCGCTGTTGTTGACGACGCTCGCGGCGTCGCCGCTGCACGCTGGTCCCAACGAGCAGGCGCGCCGCATCTACGAGCGCATCGCGGGCGTGCCGCCGAGCGCGGCGGAGCTCGCCAGCATGGCGTCCACCATTCAGAGTGGTTGCGGCGGCAGCTGCGCGCCGGGAGATGCGGCGCTGGTGACTGCGGCGCAGACCGCGACCAGCGCGGCGACGTTCTATAACGTCACCCTGAAGAACATGGTCATTCCCTGGACCAACCGCGACCAGACCGTGTTCGCGCCGCTCAACGACTATGCGGCGACGGTGATCGGCATGGTGCGCGATAACGTGCCGTTCAACACCGCGTTGTCCGCGGACCTGCTTTACGTCGTGAACGGCGTGTCGCCCGCGCCCTCGAACTCGAGCAACGCGCACTACGCGGCTGCCGAATCGCAGGGGGTCGACCTGAGCGTCGCCCTGAAAGCGACCACGCAGTCGACTGCGTACGGCACTCCGACGGCGGCGACCGCGGGACTGCTGACCACCTACGGGGCAGAGTCGGCGTTCTTCATCAACGGCACCAACCGCGCGATGTTCCGCTTCACCATGATCAACCACTTTTGCCATGACATGGAGACGCTGCAGGACACCACGCGTCCGTCGGATCGCATCCGCCAGGACGTGGCACGCTCGCCGGGCGGCGACAGCCGCGTATTCCTCAACACCTGCGTCGGCTGCCACAGCGGCATGGATCCGATGGCGCAGGCGTTCGCCTACTACAACTTCAACGGCATGGTGGTAGGTCCAGGAACCAACACCGGCACGATGCAGTACACCGCGGGTCAGGTACAGCCGAAGTACTTCATCAACTCGAACAACTTCGTCTACGGCTTCGTCACGCCGGACGACAGCTGGTCGAACCGCTGGCGCGGCGGGGTGAACGCCTCGCTGGGCTGGGATACGACCCTGCCGGGTTACGGCAACGGTGCCAAGTCTCTGGGCCAGGAGCTCGAGTCGAGCGACGCCTTCGCACAGTGCCAGGTGGTCAAGGTATTCACCGCGGTGTGCTTCCGTGCGCCGCTGCAGAGCGATCAGTCGGCGATCAGCTCCATCAAGGTGAGCTTCAGGAATGGCTACAAACTCAAACAGGTGTTCCAGCAAGCCGCTGCCGCCTGCCCGGGCCAGTAAGGGAGTCGCAGCCATGAATCGTGATCGTGTCACCACCCTCACCGTGTCTGCGGCGCCGCTGACTCGCGCGGTGCGCACTCTCGCCTGCGGCGCCGCGCTCGCGCTCGCCGCGGTCCTCAGCGCTTGCGGCGGCGGCGGAGCGCCGGTTGCCGTCAATGCGGCGCCCCCGACCAACGCCGCGCAGCACTACACGGGTCCCCCGCCGGCCAACGCCGACGTGCAGGCCTTCATGATCAACCTGTGGGCCAACATCAGCCCCTCCAACCGCTGCGGCGGTTGTCACCACGCGGGCGGCCAGTCGCCGATGTTCGCGCGCTCGGACGATGTGAACCTCGCCTACCAGGCGGCGCTGCCGCTGGTGAATCTCTCCGACCCGTCGCAGTCGACCATGGTCTTGAAGGTCGGCGGCGGCCACAACTGCTGGGTAGCGGACCCCTCGGCGTGCGCATCGACCCTGCTGGTGTGGATCCAGGGGTGGATCGGCGCAGGCTCCTCCTCGACCACCAGCATCAAGCTCATCGCGCCGCCAATCCGGACGCCGGGCAACAGTCTGCAGTTCCCCGTTGATCCGACCACCGCCGGTACCAACGGCAAGAGCTTCGCCAACACCGTCTATCCGCTGCTGTCGACCTACTGCGTGGGCTGCCACACCTCGAGCTCCGCCACCGCGCAGCAGCCGTACTTCGCCAGCTCCGACATCAACGAGGCCTATCAGGCGGCGCAGCCGAAGATGAGTCTCAGCACGGCCATCGCGAATCCCGACACTGCGCCTTACCAGGATCAGTCGCGCTTCTACGAGCGGCTGGCGAACGAGTCGCATCACTGCTGGGGCTCGCCGCCTGATTGCGCCAACAGCTCCATGGTCATGCACGAGGCGATCCGCGCGTTCGCGCTCGGCATCACGCCGACGCAGGTCGACCCCTCGCTGATCGTGTCGAACGCGCTTGCACTGACCGACGGCACCATCGCCGCCGGCGGCAGCCGCTACGAGGCGAACCTGGTCGCGAAATACATGTTCCAGACAGGCCAGGGCAGCACCGCCTACGACACGAGCGGTGTCACCCCCGCGGCCGACCTCTCGCTCTCGGGCAACGTGACCTGGGTGGGCGGCTGGGGCATCCAGATCGGTGCCGGCGGCAAGGCGCAGGCCTCCACCAGCGCCAGCGCCAAGTTCGCGGGCATGATCCAGGCCGCGGGTGAGTACACCATCGAGGCCTGGGTGGCGCCTGCGGATGTCACGCAGACCAACGCGTGGATCGTCAGCTACTCAGGCAGCAATACCACACGCGACATGACGCTCGCCCAGGCGGCCATGCAGTACCAGGGCTTCGCCCGCAGCAGCATGACCAGCACGGGCGGCACCCCGCCGCTCCTCACCACGACCACGGGCGGCGCCGCGCAGGCCGCCCTGCAGCACGTGGTGCTGACCTACGACCCGATCAGTGGCCAGAAGATCTATGTCAACGGTGTGTACACCGGCGACGCGGATCCCTCCAAGGGCGGCACGCTCGCCAACTGGGACAGCACCTTTGCGCTGGTGCTCGGCAACGAGACCACCGGGCAGCGGCAGTGGCAGGGCGTCATCAAGTTCGTCGCCATCCACAACCGCGCGCTCACCGCGGCGCAGATCCAGCAGAACTTCGCTGCCGGCGTCGGCCAGAAGTTCTTCCTGCTCTTCGGTGTGAGCCAGCTCACCGGAGTGGCGCAGTCGTACATCCTCTTCCAGGGAAGCCAGTACGACAACTACAGCTACCTGTTCGCGCAGCCGAAGTTCATCAGCCTCGATCCGAACGCGATGCCGGCCAACCTGCCACTCAGCGGCATGCGCATCGGCGTGAACGGCGTGCTCGCCCCGGCGGGCCAGTCGTACGCCACCATGGGCACGACGGTGGGCGGCTCGAGCTACACTGCCGCCAACGGCCAGCTGCTCTCGCCGCTCGGCACGGTGATGCCGGCGACGCTCGGGCCGTCGAACGACCTGTTCTTCCTGTCGTTCGACCAGATCGGCACCCACGTGCACTCGTACGTCGATCCAACCCTACCCGGGACGCCGCCGGCGCTGCCCACCACGCCGCAGCCGGACTTCGGGGTCGCGACCTTCGAGCGTGTGCATCACTCGCTGTCGCGCATCACCGGAGTAGCGATCACCGACGGTGTGGTGAACTCTCTCTACCAGGCGTCGCAGCAGTCGATGCCGTCCGGCCCGCTGATCGCCGCCTTCGGGTCGGCGCAGCAGACGGCGGTCTCGCAGCTGGCGAGCGCCTACTGCGGCGAGATGATGAAGAGCACCCCGCTACGCGATGCGTTCTTCGGCGGCAGCGGCCTGGATGCGAGTCTCAACAGCCTCTCGTCCGGCTTCTTCAACTCGGCGGGTAATCGCACCATCGTGGAGCAGGCGCTGGTCAACCACGCACTGGGCAGCGCCAATCCGCAGGCTGCCACGGCCGTGACCACCGAGGTCGACGCGCTGTTGCTGAAGATCCCCTCACTCAACGCGAGCGCCACGGTGTCGCAGGCGACGACCGCAGCCTGCACCGCCGTGCTCGGCAGTGCT
>DASYFL010000095.1:0-11848 GCA_036498445.1 Steroidobacteraceae bacterium | reverse complement strand
GTAGAAGCGCTTGATATCGAACCCGAAGCCATTCGGCGGGGTATCGACTTTCTTACCGGTTTTATCCTCGTTCTGCAGGCTGATGTTGCTCACATCGTAGAACACCAGCCCACCGATGGTGGTGTCGCTGCCGACGTCCACGGCAAAAGCCGGTAGCGCTGCGGCGCCCCCGATAAGCATGACCGCAGCAAGGATCTTCTTATGCATTACCTTGGCTCGCTGTGCCTGAGTTGGTGTATCCGCAGTCAGTATCCCGGCGCAGCGGTTATGCGGTCAGTCGCGGGGCGGTAACAGTCTGGTTGCAGTGGCTGCCGATCCGCAGCCTGCCGCAAGCGTGCTCGAGTGCGTGCCCGTCGCGGGCGCCGCTAACCGAACCGCCCGGTGATGTAGTCTTCAGTGAGACGGTGGCGTGGATTGGTGAACAGCCGATCGGTCTCGCCGACCTCGATCAGGTTGCCGAGGTGGAAGTAAGCGGTACGCTGCGACACGCGGGCCGCCTGCTGCATGGAGTGCGTGACGATCACGATCGCATAGGACGCGCGCAGCTCATCGATCAGGTCCTCGATGCGCGCCGTGGCGATCGGATCGAGCGCCGAGCAGGGCTCGTCCATGAGGATCACTTCCGGTTGCACGGCGATGGTGCGCGCGATGCACAGGCGCTGCTGCTGGCCTCCGGAAAGACCGGTGCCGGGGCTGCTCAGCCGGTCCTTGACCTCATCCCACAGACCGGCACGCGTCAGGCTCGTGCAGACGATTTCATCGAGATGCGCGCGGCTGCGCGCGAGGCCATGGATGCGGGGACCGTAGGCGACATTGTCGTAGATCGATTTCGGGAACGGGTTGGGTTTCTGAAACACCATGCCGATGCGGGCACGCAGCTGTGCCACATCGACGCTCTCGTCGTGAATATCGCGGCCATCGAGCTGGATGCAGCCGGTGACACGAGCTCCAGGGATCGTGTCGTTCATGCGATTCAGGCAGCGCAGGAAGGTCGACTTCCCGCAGCCGGAGGGACCGATCATCGCCAGCACCTGCCGCCGCCCCACATCGAGCGAGACCTCCTTCAGTGCCTGCTGCGTGCCATAGAAAACGCTCACCTCGCGGCATGAGAACACCGGGTTGTCGACCCTCGCACCATCGGCCTGCGGAGCGGTCTCGGTCGCTGCGGACACCCTGCCGCTCGGCTTGAGATTGAGGCCGCCTTCTCCCAGGTGGCGCGTCGAGCTCGCCGGAACGGAGGGACCTGCTGCGGACGTCTCGGGACCTGCCGCAGTCTGCGCGGCGGAGGGAGCTCGCTGCTCCGCAGCGAAGTCCTCCCGGGCGTCATCGCCGGCGAGGCCGTTACCGCCGCCGGATGCGCCCGGCCCCTCACCCTTGTGGTCAGGAGGCGCGGGGCGGGTGTTGGCGGTGTTTTCGGTCATGTACGTCAGCCGAAGCGGCCCGTGACATAGTCATCCGTGCGGCGGTTGCGCGGCGCTGTGAAGATCTGCTCGGTCGCTCCGATCTCCACCAGTTCGCCGAGGTACATGAAAGCCGTCACATTCGAGACGCGCGCAGCCTGCTGCAGGTTGTGCGTCACGATGGCAATGCAGTAGCTCTCGCGCAAGCTCTGCAGAGTTTCCTCCACGCGCAGCGTGGAGATCGGATCGAGCGCGGCCGTCGGCTCATCGAACAGGATAACCTCGGGACGCAACGCGAGGGTACGCGCAATGCACAGCCGCTGCTGCTGACCGCCGGACAGGCCGCGGCCATCCTCATGCAGCTTGTCCTTGACCTCTTCCCACATTGCGGCCTCGCGCAACGCCTCCTCCACGCGTTCGCTCAGCTCGCTGCGCGAGATGCGCCGCGATAAGCGCAGCCCGAACGCGACGTTATCGAAGATAGACATCGGAAACGGTGTCGCCTTCTGGAACACCATGCCCACCCGGAATCGAAGCGCTGCAACGTCAATGCTCGGTGCGAGGATGTCCTCGCCATCGAGCCGCACATCGCCGGTCGCTCGATGGCCGGGGTATAGCGCGTACATGCGATTGAACACCCGCAACAGCGTCGACTTGCCGCAGCCGGACGGGCCGATGAAGGCGGTGATCTGCCGGTCGCGGAGCTCGAGACTGACGTCCTTGAGGGCGTGCGCCTTGCCGTAATAGAAATCGAGGTGCCGCACCTCGAACTTGACGGTCGGCGCGGGTGCCGCCTGCGGCCTCGGGCCGAGCCTTGGTTGCGGTGTGCCCATCAGTTGCGGTTCCCCGGCCCGAGCGAGGACACGGCGAAGCGCGCCGCAATGTTGAGGATGAGGATGCTGGCCGTGATGATGAGCGCGCCCGACCAGGCGAGTTGCTGCCAGTTCGGGTATGGACTCAGCGCGAACTGGAAAATCACCACCGGCAAGTTGGCCATGGGCGCCGCGAGGTTGCTGCTCCAGAACTGGTTGTTGAGCGCAGTGAACAGCAGTGGCGCGGTCTCTCCGCTGATGCGCGCGATTGCAAGCAGCAGACCCGTGAGGATCCCGCTGCGCGCAGCCGGATAGATGACACTCGTGATCGTACGCCAGTGGTACGCGCCCATGGCGGTCGAGGCATCCTTCATACCCTGCGGCACGAGGCTCAGCATGTCCTCGGTCGTGCGCACCGTCACCGGGATGGCGAGGATGGCGAGCGCGACGGCACCGGCAATGGCGGAGAAGTGCCCCATGCGCACCACGAGCAGCTCGTAAACGAACAGCCCCACGATGATCGAGGGCGCCGACAGCAGTACGTCATTGACGAAACGGATCACCGTGCTGATGCGGGCCGTGCGGCCGTATTCAGCGAGGTAGGTGCCGGCGAGAATGCCGATCGGACCACCGAGCAGGATTCCGATCACGGTCATGACCACGCTACCGTAGATCGCATTCAACAGTCCGCCGCTCGAGCCGGGCGGCGGCGTCATCGCGGTGAAGAGCCGCAGCGACATCCCGGCGAGGCCGCTGTAGAGCAGCGTCCACAATATGGCACCGAGAAAGAACAGCCCGATGGCCGTCGCGAGTCCCGAGAGCGCGAGGGCCACGATATTGATCAGCTTGCGGATCGCACGACGGTTCATACGTTCGAGAGCGCCTTGCGCCCGAGCCGCAGCAGCATCAGCCGCGCGGCGGCGATCACCGTGAAGGTGATCAGGAACAGCAGCGCACCGAGCGCGACCAGCGAGGAGGTATAGAGGTCGCCGACCGCCTCCGCGAACTCATTGGCGATTGACGCCGAGATCGTGGTGCCCGGTGCGAGCAGCGATGAGCCGATACGGTGCGCATTGCCAATCACGAAGGTCACGGCCATGGTCTCACCCAGCGCCCGGCCGAGCCCGAGCATGATTCCGCCGATCATGCCGGTGCGCGCATAAGGTACGACCACTTGCCATATCACTTCCCAGGTCGTGGCGCCGAGTCCGTAACCTGACTCCTTGAGCACATCCGGCACGGTCTCGAAGACATCGCGCATCACCGCGGAAATGAACGGGATCACCATAATGGCGAGCACGAAGCTCGCAGTCAGCACCCCTATGCCGTACGGCGGGCCCTGAAACAGCCGCCCGATGAGCGGCAGTGGGCCGAGCCAATCGATGAGCCACGGTTGCACGTGTCGCTGAAGCACGGGAGCCAGCACGAAAAGGCCCCAGATGCCGTAAATGATGCTCGGCACCGCCGCGAGCAGCTCTACCGCCACGCCCACCGGGCGTTTGAGCCACGCCGGAGCCAACTCGGTGAGAAAAATCGCGATACCGAAGCTCACCGGAATGGCGAGCAGCAGCGCAAGGAGCGACGTCACGAGCGTGCCGTACATCGGGGCCAGCGCACCGAACTGGTCGGTGACCGGATTCCAGATCTCGCGCGTGAGGAAGCTGAGCTTGAAATGCGCCAGCGCGGGCCACGCGCCATAGAGAAGCGAGAGCGCGACGCCGCCGAGCAGTGCGAGCACGAGCAGCGCTGCCGCGAAGGTTGCGCCGCGGAAGGCGCGCTCGCGCACGCGCTGTGCAGAGGCGTGCGCCGGCTCGATCGCAGCCACCGTGTTCATCGCCTGCGGCAACCTGTCACGCCTGAGTCTTCCTCACGCCGGGTCCGTACGCGGGCCGCTGCGGTCGACCACCATCCAACAGGCGCACTGGTCTGCAGGCGCCTGCGGTCCACCCCGCAGGCGCTCTGCGCCGTCGGCTCAGGTCGCCGGAACACCCTTTATCTGAGTCTTCCAGGTGTTCCGGATCTGACTCGCCAGGCTGTCGGGCAACGGCACGTAATCGAGCTCGGCAGCCATCTTGGCACCGTTCTTGAACGCCCAGTCGAAGAATTTCAGCGCCGCACCGGTGGCAGCCGGATCAGGCGGGTTGCTGTACACCAGGATGAAGCTTGCCCCGGTGATGGGCCAACTCTTCTCGCCCGGCTGATTGGTAAGAATCAGGTGGTAACCCGGCGCGTTCGCCCAGTCGGCATTCGCCGCGGCCGCCTGGAAGGACTGCGCGTCGGGAACGACCTTCTTGCCGGCGGAGTTGATCAGGTCCGCGTACGCCATCTTGTTCTGCTTGGCGTACGCATACTCGACGTAGCCGATCGCGCCATCGGTCTGGGTCGTCATATTGGCGACGCCCTCGTTACCCTTGGCGCCGATCCCGACCGGCCATTGCACCGAGGTGTTGGCGCCGATCGTCTCCTTGAACTTCGGGTACGAGCTGGAAAGATACGTCGAGAACAGGAAGTTGGTACCCGAGCCGTCCGAGCGGTAGATCGGCGCGATCGCAGTGGCGGGAAGCGTCAGCGACGGGTTCAGCTTCTTGATGCGCGCATCGTTCCACTTGGTGACCTCACCCAGGTAGATCTGCGCAACCGTGGCGCCATCGAGCACCATCTGCCCGCCCTGTACGCCCTTCAGATTCACTACCGGTACCACACCACCAATGATCATGGGGAACTGTACGAGGCCCGACTCCTGGAGATCCTTCGCCTCGAGCGGCATGTCCGAGGCTCCGAAGGTGACGGTCTTGGCCTTGATCTGCTTGATGCCGCCGCCAGAGCCGATCGACTGATAATTGAGCCCAACTCCTGTCTGCTGCTTGTAGGCGTCGGCCCATTTCGAATAGATGGGATAGGGGAAGGTGGCACCGGCACCGGAGATATCCGCGGCCTGGGCGCCGGCGAATGCGACGACAGCGATCAGAGCCACTGACAGGCGCTTCGCATTGAATATGTTCATGATTTCACTCCTGCACTTTCGGATTGTTAGCCCCCAGAACGCTGGCGCGAATTAAATGACAATAATGTGACGCTCTCATGACAGCGCTGGCACTGCCCGGAGCTGAGCGGCATGGCCACGTCCCTGTGGCCTGGCACAGTGTTGCCGCCGCACTTTACAGGGGCGTGACGGTGCGTCGCGCTTGCCGCGCTGCAGTTGAGGCCGTATAACCGCGAGCCAATGTCTCAAGCCGTTGAACTGACTAGGGATCTCATTTCCCGTCGCTCCGTGACTCCCGCCGATGAAGGCTGCCAGCCGCTCCTCGCGCAGCGCCTCGAGCGGATCGGTTTTGTGATCGAGCCGCTCCCATTCGGGAATGTCGCCAACCTCTGGGCGCGCCGCGGCGACCGACGACCGCTGTTCTGCTTCGCGGGGCACACCGATGTGGTGCCGACCGGCCCACTCGATGAGTGGGACAGCGACCCCTTCGTGCCGGAGATCCGCGAGGGCGTGCTCTATGGGCGCGGCGCCGCGGATATGAAGAGCGGGCTCGCGGCGATGGTGACCGCAGCCGAGGAGTTCGTCGCCCTCCATCCCCAGCACTCCGGCTCGATCGCGTTCCTGATCACGAGCGATGAGGAGGGACCCTCGGTCGATGGCACGCGGCGCGTCGCGGAACTCCTCCAGTCACGCGGCGAGCGCATCGACTGGTGTCTCATGGGCGAGCCTTCCAGTGAAGTCTCTGTGGGCGACACCATCAAGGTGGGCCGCCGCGGGTCGCTCAGCGGGCGTCTGACGGTGCATGGCGTGCAGGGCCATATCGCCTACCCTCAGCTCGCCGATAATCCGGTGCATGCACTCGCCCCGGCGCTCGCGGAGCTCGTCAGTCGCAGCTGGGACGAGGGCACCGAGCATTTCCAGCCGACCAGCTTTCAGGTATCCAACATCAACTCGGGCACCGGCGCCCCCAATGTCATTCCCGGTGAGCTCAAGGCGCGCTTCAACCTGCGCTACGCGCCGGTGCAAACACTGGAAAAGCTCAAGAAGACCGTCGAGGGGATCCTTCGGCGGCATGGCGTGCGCTTCACGCTCGATTGGTACTTGTCGGGCGAGCCGTTCTATACGCCGCCCGGAGCCCTGTCGAGTGCCGTTACCGAGGCAGTGGCCGAGGTCACCGGCCTGCCACCGCGCCTTTCGACCGGCGGCGGCACCTCCGACGGACGCTTCATCGCTCCGCTCGGCGCGCAAGTGGTCGAGCTCGGAGTAGTGAACGCCTCGATCCACAAGGTGAACGAGTGCGTACGCCTCGCCGACATCGACGCTCTGCAGCGGATGTACTGCACTCTGCTGCGGCGACTGTTGGTCTGACTAGCGGGCGAGCGTGCCGGATGCCCGGCCCGCTCGCGGCGCCGTCGCCGAGCCGCGCAGATTGGCGATGACTCCCACGCTGCCGAGCGCGAGTGCCCATAACAGCACCCAGGCGGGCATCGTGAGCCCGAGGAAACGCCAGTTCACTTCGCTGCACTCGCCGCTGCCGGTGAGCACCTTGCGCACGACCTCCCAAAAGGGAGTGAACTTCAGCAGCACGCTGAGCGGGGCGCCGCAGGAAGGCAGCGTGCCCGGAGGCAGGCTCTGCACGTACATGTGGCGTGCTGCGACCAGCAGCGTTGCGAGTGCGGTCATGGCGATTGCGAGCGCATACAGGTAACGCCCCCAACCGCGCGGGTGATGCAAAGCCACGGCGAGAAAAACCACTCCGAGGAGAGCGATGCCGATGCGCTGAAAGATGCACAGCGGGCAGGGCTCGAGCCCCAGGTATAGCTGTGAGTAGAGTGCATAGGCGATGAGGGCGGCACAGATTGCGAAGCCGCCGAGGTTCACGAGGCGTCGTGCGGAGTCCCGCTGCGGCGAGAAGCTTTCCGTCAAGGCTGGCTGACTCAGGCCGGAGCCGGCGGTGCAGCGGCGGGGGCGTCGACACCGCCACGCAGCTCCCGTTCGACGTCATCGAGCGAGGTGTGGCGGATGTCCTTGCCGTGGACCATGTAGATGACGTACTCGCAGATGTTCTTGGCGTGATCGCCGATGCGCTCGAGCGCACGCACCACCCACATGACATCGAGCGCCCGCCGGATGGTGCGCGGGTCCTCCATCATGAAGGTGATGCTCTGGCGCTGGATGGCCTCGTACTCTTCATCGACCAGCCGGTCCTGACGAGCGACCCGCAGCGCAGACTCCACATCCATCCGTGCGAAGGCATCGAGCGCCGCGTGCACCATGTCCGACACCACGCGCCCGAGATGCTTGATCTCGCGGTACTTGTCAGCCGGCCGCTCCATGGTGGCGAGGCGCGAGGCGATGTAGCCTATTTTCTCGGCCTCATCGCCGATGCGCTCGAGGTCGGTGATGGTCTTGATGATGGCGACGATGACCCGCAGATCGCCCGCGGCAGGTGCGCGCGTGGCGAGGATGCGGCAGCACTCATCGTCGATGGACACTTCCATGTTGTTCACCTGGTGGTCATCCATCGCGACTTGCTCGCCGAGGGAGCTATCGCCTTCGACCAGCGCAGTAATCGCCTTCTGCAGCTGCTGCTCAACGAAGCCGCCCATGCCGAGCACTTTGCCGCGAACCCGCTCGAGGTCCTCGTTAAAGCGGCGTGAAATATGGTGACTGAGGTCAGCGGTTTCCATCAGTTAGCGTCCCCCGCTCCGCTCGTCTGCCGGCGCGTGGCCATGCGCGCGATGATAGCGGAACTGCGGCTGACGGCCAGCCTGACGCGCAGCGGCAGTGGGATCGGCGCGAGCCCGCTGAGAAACTGGTTGGTCGCAGCGTGCCAGCTGAACCCGCTCGCCGCGCGCACGCAGGCGGCGCGATCGAGCTGCAGGGCCGCCGCGACTGCGCGCCTGAGGTCTGCATGCAGCACGCCGGTCACGCCGGGCTCGATGACATCGAGCGGCCCGGGCACGGGAAAAGCCGCGACCGGCACCCCACAGGCGAGCGCCTCGACCATGACGAGCCCGAAGGTATCGGTGAGGCTCGGGAACACCAGGACGTCAGCGCCCGAGAGGAGCGCGGCGAGCTCCGCGCCGAACCGGTAGCCGGCGAACCTCGCCTGCGGGTAACGCTGCGCGAGCGTCGCGCGCTCGGGTCCATCGCCGATCACGAGCTTGGTGCCCGGCAGGTCGAGCGCGAGGAAGGCATCCACATTCTTCTCGACGGCGAGCCTTCCGACGCACGCCATGATGGGTCGCGCTAGCGGAGCGAGCTCCGGATGCGGCGGGCGCGGATGGAAGGTGCGCAGATCGACGCCACGGCGCCAGCGGTGCAGGTGCTGGAAGCCGCGCTCCGCGAGCAAGGCCTCGAGGCACGCGCTACTCACGAAGGTGCGCTCGGCGGCACGGTGGAAGCGGCGCAACCAGGCGTAACTCAGCGCGAGCGGGATCGGCCAGCGCGCGCGCAGGTACTCCGGATAGCGCGTGTGATAGGAGGTGGTGAAGGGCACGCGGCGCGCGCGGCAGTAGCGGCGCACGGCAAGTCCCAGCGGTCCTTCGGTGGCGATGTGGATTGCGTGCGGACGGAAGGCCTTGAGCTCGCGCGCTACGTAGGCTCCGGGCGAGAGCGCCAGGCGAATCTCGGGGTAACTCGGGCAGGCGATCGTGGTGAGCCCCTGCGGCGAGATGATGCGCACCTCGTGCCCGGCCAGGTTAAGGGTCGCGGCGGTGGCCTTGAGCGTAGTGACGACGCCATTGGTTTGCGGCGTCCAGGCGTCGGTTGCGAGCGCGATCCTCACGCCGCGTCGGCCATTGGCTCGGGAGCGGCAGGGCGCGCCGCTGCGGTGCACTGGCGCGGCCAGCGCAGCAGCTCGAGCTGCCCCTGCGGGTTCTCGATCAACGCGGTGCACGACTCCACCCAGTCGCCCGTATTGCAGTAGAGCGTCCCGCCAATACGCCGCAGGTTGGCGCGATGGATGTGTCCACACACAACGCCATCATAGCCGAACCGTGCCGCGTGGAGAGCGGCGAGCTGCTCGAACTGCTCGATGTAACGCAGGCTGGTACCGATGCGCAGCTTGAGCCACTCCGCGAGCGGCCAGTACGGACGGCCGAGAGCGCGGCGCACGTTGTTCACCCGGTGGTTCACGCCCAGGGTCACGCCATGCAACAGGTCACCGAGGCGGCTCAGCCAACGCGGGCAAACCATCGCTGCATCGAACTGATCACCGTGTAGCACGAGCAGCCGCTCCCCGCGCGCGGTGCGATGCACCCATTCACGGTGGACCTCGACCTGGCCGCGCAGCATCTGTGCGAGCATGCCGAGACTCTCGTCGTGATTTCCGGGCAGGTAGATCAGACGCGTCCCGGCACGCTGCCGCGCGAGCAACGTGCGCACCACCTGCGTGTGTGCGCTGGTCCAGAAGGCGCGCCGCGCCAGGCTCAGCGCATCGATGATGTCTCCAACCAGCACGATGCATTCGGCTTCGATGCCGTGCAGGAACTCGTTGAGCTCCCGAGCGCGCGCGTGCCGGAACCCGAGATGGATATCGGACAAAAAGAGTGCGCGTGCGCTCATCCTGCCGCCGCGCATGGGCTCACCGCTCGCCATGACGAAGCTCGCCTCCTTTGAGCCTGGGTGGCGCGTGTAGCCTCGTGCGCGGGTGTGTCGGTTGCGTGACAGTGGGACTAACTATTTCTTAAGGATTAGCGACTTGCGATGTAATCTTAAGCCGTAGCGGCGTTGGTGGCGCGCGCGAGGAGCACACGCTCTGCGGGGAAGTGACAGGTGAAGGCGCTGCCCGTGCCGAGCGTGCTCTGCACCTCGAGCGTGGCGCCGTGGCGCTGCAACACATGCTTGACGATCGCAAGCCCGAGCCCCGAGCCGCCGGTCGAGCGCGAGCGGCCGGGATCGACGCGATAGAACCGCTCGGTGAGTCGCGGGATGTGCTCCGGCGGAATTCCGATCCCGGTGTCGCTGACCGCGAAGTGCCCGCCGTCCTCATCGACCCACCAGCGCATCTCGAGCGAGCCTTCGGCGGCGGTGTACTTGGCGGCATTGTCCACCAGGTTGGAGAACGCCGAATGAATCTCCGGCTCATCGCCGTTGAGCTGTGCAGTGGAGTCTATCCGCATCCGCACTTCGCGCGGATGCACAGCGCGGGCGAGCACATCCTTGCGCAGCAGCGCCATCAGCGCTGCGATATCGATCGGCTCGCCGCCGACGAAGACGTCGGTCTCTTCGAGACGCGAGAGCTCGAGCAGGTCGCGGATGATGGCTGTCATGCGCTCGGCCTGGCGGCGCATTTCCGCGATCGGGCCGTGCAGATCCGGATCGAGCGCGCTGTCCTGCGCGAGCGTCTCGAGATAGCCGGAGATCACCGTGAGCGGCGAGCGCAGCTCATGTGAGGCGTTGGCGACGAAATCACGACGCACGGCCTCGAGCCGCATCTGCCTGGACACATCACTCACCAGCAGCAGCAGTTGCCCATCGCCATACGGGGCGACCTGCATCGATAGATAACATTCCTCGGCGGTCGTGGTACGGATGATGACCCGGTTGGAAAAATCACCGCCCTCGAGGTAGCGCACGAACTCGGGCTCGCGCATCAGATGCTCGATGCGCATGCCGAGATCGGCGGTGCGGCGCAGGTTGAGCAGCCGCGCCGCCATGCGGTTGAACCACATGATCTCGCGCTGCGCATTGAGAATCACTACCCCGTCGGGCAGTGCCGCGGTCGAGCGTTGCAGCTGCCGCATGAGCTGCACGAAGCGCTGCTTGTGGAAGCGCTTGCGCCGGTGGAGCCGCACGATCTGCGCGATGATCTCTCCCCACACGCCGCCAACGTCGGGGGGATCCGCATAGCTGCGGTGACGCAGCCACCACTCGAGGCGAAAGAGATTGGACAGCACCCAGGCGAGGTGCAGTGCCAGCGCACATGCGAGGCCGCCCCACACGTTGCCGAGCAGCCAGCCGACGCCGCAGCCGATCACCACGGTGCCGAGCAAGCGCCCCGCCGCGAACCACCATGCCTGTGTCGCGGGTTCCATCGCTCCTGACGCCACTCCTACAGCGTGCCGATCGTACGCGCTCTATATCGTCCGTGCCGAGAAACGATAGCCCGAGCCGCGCACGGTCTGCACGAAGCGATCGTAGCCGAACTCCTCGAGCGCTTTGCGCAAGCGGCGGATGTGTACATCGATGGTGCGCTCTTCTACGTAGACATTGCCGCCCCAGACACGATCGAGCAGCTGATCCCGCGTGTAGACACGCTCAGGATGCGTCATGAAGAACTCGAGCATGCGGTATTCGGTCGGCCCCAGTGCCACGGTTCGCTCACCGACCATGACCCGATGACTCCCCTGGTCCAGCACCAGGCCTTCGAACTCGATACGCTCATCAACGCCATTGCCGCCGCCGCGGCGCAGCACCGCATTGATGCGCGCCAGCAACTCCCTGGGGGAGAAGGGCTTGGTGACATAGTCGTCCGCCCCGCCCTCGAGCCCCGCCACCTTGTCGCCTTCCTCGGCTCGCGCGGTCAACATGATCACGGGTAGTTCGCGGGTCTCGCGGTCGCGCTTCAGTGCCCGCGTCAGCTCCAGACCGCTCATGTCCGGCAGCATCCAGTCGATCAGTACGAGGTCGGGGCGGGTATCGGCAAG
>DASYFL010000094.1:0-2088 GCA_036498445.1 Steroidobacteraceae bacterium | reverse complement strand
CAACTGCCAAACCCCGCCGCCATCGCAATCTCGGTGATCGGAAGCCGCGTCTCTTCCAGCAGGCAGACGGCAAAGTGCAACCGGCGTGTCTGCGCGACCGCTACGGGAGAGGCGCCGACATGACGGACGAAGAGGCGCAAGAGGTGGCGAGGCCCGATCCCGAGCCGCCCGGCAAGCGACTCCACGGAATCTTCATCGAGTGCGCCGCCTTCGATCAGGCGCAGCGCCCTGCACACGACGGCCGCCGTGCCAAGCCACGCGGGCGTGCCCGGTGCCGCCTCAGGGCGGCAACGCAGGCACGGCCGGAACCCCGCCGCCTCCGCAGCCGCTGGGCTGCCGAAAAAGCGCACGTGCGCGCGCTTCGCGTCGCGCGAGGGGCAAATCGGACGGCAGTAGATTCCGGTCGAGGTGACGGCTATGAAGAATTTCCCATCGAAGCGCGGATCGCGGCTGATGCGCGCGCGATTGAGCGCCTCGGGGTCGAGTCCGCAGATGACCTCCATGGAGCCAACGATACGCGCCGGACGCGCGGCAAAGTAGCCATTTTCGGACCTGGCGGGCCAGCCCGCCATCACCTCCCGGACGCGCGCGCAGCCTCAGGAGGGGCCGGAATGTGCCTTCTCGAGGGCTGCGATGTCGAGCTTGTCCATTTTCAACATGGCCTGCATCGTGCGTTGAGCCTTCGCGGCATCGGGATCACTCAGCAGCACCGGCAGCACGGTCGGCACCACCTGCCAGGAAAGACCGTATTTGTCCTTCAGCCAGCCGCAGCGACCCGGCTCGCCACCAGCGGACAGCTTTTCCCACAGCGCGTCGACTTCGGGCTGGCTCTGACAATTCACGACGAACGAGATCGCTTCCGAGAAATGGAACAGCGGGCTGCCGTTCAGTGCCGTGAACGGCACGCCGTTCAGCTCGAACGCCACGGTCATGACGGAGCCGGTGGGCCCCGGCCCCGCCTCGCCGTACCGCACCATCTTCACGATGCGCGAGTTAGTGAAGACCGACACATAGAACCGGGCCGCCTCTTCCGCCTGTGTATCGAACCACAAGAAAGGCGTGATCTTCTGCATGACGCACCTCCTGCGTGTCAGGCATCGGCTATCCGCTGCGCCCGTGCAGCAGCTCTTCGAGCCGCTCGAAGCAGGTTTGCCAACCCTGCTCGTGGCCTTCGCGCGCGGCAACCGACGCGAAGATTCCCTGATGAAACATCATCTCGGTGCGGCCATCATGCTCGGTCAGTGTGACGGTGACGAGCGTTTCCGGCCCCGGGTTGCCACGCTCATCCACCCACAAGTGCGTGAACACCAGCCGCTCGGGCGGGACGATCTCGCGATAGACCCCGCGCAGGCGGTGCTCGGTGCCCTCCGGAGAGCGCATGGTGGCGAAGAAGCTGCCGCCGACACGCAAATCACCGCTTTGCCCGGTGAAGCTGAACCCGCGAGGACAGGACCACTGCGCGAGCAGCTGTGGCTCGGTCCAGGCACGGAACACGAGCTCCCGCGCTGCGTTGAAGGTACGGCGGATGACGAGCTCGCGCTCGGCACTCGCGCTATTTCGAACTTTTGCGTCCATGGCGTTGCTCCTGTCGTTGCAGTTGACCGAGATAGCGGTCGAGTCGGCGGAAGCTGCCTTCCCAGTAGCGGCGGTAATGCTCGGCCCACCGCGCCACCTCGCGCAGCGGCTCAGCCTGGAGACGGCACGGACGCGAGGGTCCGCGCCGGCCGCGAATGACGAGCCCGGCGCGCTCCAGCACCTTCAGGTGCTTGGAGATCGCCGGCTGGCTCATTGCGAAGGGCCGCGCGAGCTCCATCACCCCCGCCTCACCGCTCGCGAGGCGGGCGAGAATGGCGCGGCGCGTCGGGTCGGCGAGCGCGGCGAAGGTCTGGTTCAGCTGGCTGTCCTGCGGCATATAAAACCGATTGGTTATATAACCGTTGGGTGTTTTACCGACCGAGCGATGCGCTGTCAAGCGTGACCCGGTGGTGCGCCGCGGTAATGATGCGCGGCCCCGGCGGCCAGCCTTCCAGGTATGCGATGGGTGCGTCACGAAACTGTCACACCCGCAGCCTAAGGTGCGCGCTCCTG
>DASYFL010000093.1:0-37851 GCA_036498445.1 Steroidobacteraceae bacterium | reverse complement strand
CGCGCACGAGCCGACGGTGGCCCAGGTGTCGACCATCGTGCCCGAACCGATCCAGGCGCCGATGTTCACGTAGCTCGGCATCAACACCACATCGGGCGCCACGTAGGCGCCACGGCGCACCAGCGCGTGCGGAACGATACGGACGCCAGCGCGGCGCAATTCCTCTTCGCTCGCGGCGGCATATTTGAGCGGCACCTTGTCGTAAAAGCGGGTGAACCCGGCGTCCAACACGCGGTTCTCGCGCACCCGGAAGCTGAGCAGCACCGCTTTCTTGAGCCATTCGTTGACCACCCAGCCGCCATCGCGGGACTCCGCGACGCGCAGCTCCCCGCGGTCGAGCCGCTCGAGGCATTCCTCGAGCGCGGCATCGAGTTCGCGGGAGGTGCGCCCGGCGCTGAGCGCAGCACGCTGCTCGAACGCGGCCTCGATGATCTCCCGCAGCTGCTGCACTCCGCTCATCGCTCGCTCAACCGCCGCCCCCGGGCGCGCGCAAAGCCGCCTGGCGCTGATCGAGGGTCTGCATCAAGTGCTCCTTCAGCTGCTCCGCCGCACTGGCCGTCAAGGGCTGGTTGTCGAAGTCGGTGAGGTAAAACACGTCCTCGGCGCGCTCGCCCACTGTCATGATCTTTGCGGCATGCAACTCGACGCGCTCCCGCATCAGCACCTGGCCGACCTCGCACAGCAGCCCCGGACGGTCGCCGGCGGTGAGCTCCAGCACCGAGCGGCGGTTGCGCTCATCGACACTCACGGTGATATGCGTCGGTGTGTGGAACATGCGCACCTGCCGCGGCGCGCGCCGCGAGACGGCAAGCGGCGCATCGGCCGCGCCCTGCAGTGAGCGCCACAAGGCATGCTCGATCTCCGCGAGGCGATCGCTGTCGGCAATCGGCGCGCCATCGTCCTCGAGCAGATGATACAGATCCAGGCTGAAGCCATCGCCGGTGGGAGTGATGCGTGCATCGACGATGTTGAGACCGAGCTGATCGAGGGCGGCGGTGGTGCGCGCAAACCCGTGCCGGCGCGGGCGGGCGAAGATCAGCGCGGCGGTGGTGCCGCGTACGCTGCGCGGGTCGAGCGCCACCAGCGGCTCATCGGAGGCGGCATCGCGCTCGGAGAGCAGCTGCGTGTGCCACGCGACTTCCTCGGGGGAGTGCTGCAGGAAGTAAGCTGCAGTGAAGCGCTTCCACACGGCGGCGAGCTCTGCTTCCGCCACGCCGCGCTCGAACAGCGCCCGGCGCGCGGCATCCTGCGTCTCACGTATCAGGTGCTCCGCGTCGATAGGACTCTCGAGTCCGCGCCGCAGCGCCTGCTTCACCCGCTGATAGAAGTCATGGAACAGCGTCGCCTTCCAGGAGTTCCACAGCTTCGGGTTGGTGGCACGCACATCGGCGCAGGTGAGTACGTAAAGATAGTCGAGGTGCGTTTCATCCCCGACCTTGCGCGCGAAGGCGTTGATGACCTGCGGATCGCCGATGTCCTGCTTCTGGGAGGTGATCGACAGCAACAGGTGGTTGCGTACCAGCCAGGCGGTGAGGCGTGCATCGTACGGCGATAGTCCCTGCTCGAGGCAGAACGCCTCGGCATCCACCGCGCCGAGCTCGGAATGATCGCCCCCGCGACCCTTGGCGATGTCGTGGAACAGCGCGCCGAGGTAGGCCACCTCGCTGTGTGGCAGCGCCTGCATGATGCGCGAGGCTGTGGGGAGCTCGTGATCGTAGCGCGGAATCGCGAAGCGGCGCAGATTGCTCACCACGAACAGCGTGTGCGCATCGACCGTGTAGGCATGGAACAGATCGTACTGCATGCGCCCGACGATGCGCCCGAACGCCGGGATGTAGCGTCCGAGCACGCCGTAGGTGTTCATGCGCCGCAGCTCGTGTGTGACGCCTACCGGCGAACGCAGTATGTCGAGGAACAGCCGGTGGTGCCGCGGGTTCTGGCGGAACTCCTCATCGATGAGCCACAGGCTCTTCGCTACCGCGCGCATCGTCGAGGCACGCACGCCGCGGATGTCGGGGTGCTGCTGCAGCAGCACGAAGAGCTCGAGGAGCGCGCTCGGCGAGCGCGCGAAAACCTCTTCGCTCACCGCCTCGAGCGAGCCGTTGCGCACCTGAAAGCGCGCGTTCAGTGGCCGCGGCGGCTCGCTTTCGCTCAGGATCGCCTCGCGGAACAGCTGCAGCAGCAGCTCGTTCAGCAGGCTCACGTCCATGACGGTGCGGTAGTAGCGCTGCATGAACTGCTCGACCGCGAGGGTGTAGGAGGCATCCTCGTAGCCGAAGCTCTGCGCGAGACGGATCTGGTGATCGAACAGCAGCCGGTCCTCGTGCCGGCCAGTGAGGATGTGCAGGCCGAAGCGCACCTTCCACAGGAAGGCCTGCGACTGCTTCAGGCGCCGCAACTCGCCCGGCGCGAGAAAACCGTGGGTGGCGAGCCCATCGAGGGTGTCCGCGCCGAAGTGCCGCTTCGCCACCCAGGCAATGGTCTGGATGTCGCGCAGACCGCCCGGGCCCGTCTTGACGTTGGGCTCGAGGTTATATGCGGTGTCGTTTGCCTTCAGATGCCGCTCGGTCTGCTCGCGCACCTTCGCCTCGAAGAACTGCTTCACCGGCCAGATGTTCTCCGGCCCGAGCGCCGTGCGCATGTCGGCCAACAGCGCCGCGTTGCCGGCGAGCAGGCGCGCTTCCAGCAGGGTCGTCATGACGCTCACATCGCCGATGCACTCTTCGCGGCACTCGGCGATGGTGCGCACGCTGTGACCTACCTCGAGCCCGATGTCCCACAGCAAGGCGACCAGCTGCTCCACCGCGGCGCTCCCGGCGGCGTCGGGGGAGTGCGGCACGAGCAGCAGAATGTCGATGTCGGAGGAGGGATGCAGCTCACCGCGACCGTAGCCGCCGACGGCAACCAGTGCCCACGCGCTCTGCGCCGCACAGTGCTTGCGCCACGCCTCGCGCAACACCGCATCGATGAGCGCTGCACGCGCATGCACCAGATGCTCGATCGGTTCCTCGGCGAGGAAGCGCTCCTTCAGCTCAGCGTCAGCCCGGCCCAGCAGCTCACGCCAGGCGCGCGTAGTTGTGTCGGTGGCGAGTTGCAGCGGCAGTCCCGCGAGCAGCGGCCACGCGGGAGCAGGCGAGTGCGGCGGTCCAGTGTCCTCCAGCAGCTCGCTGTCCGCAGCTCCCACGGCTAAGTCCGCGCGCGTCAGTGCTGCGCGCGCTCGATCGTAGCGCGTTCGGACGGCGAGCCACCGCTCGCGGCGCCACCATTCGCACCGAGCGTGAGCACATCGACGCCGGTGTCGGTGACCAGCACGGTGTGCTCCCACTGTGCCGACAGTGAATGGTCCTTGGTGATCACGGTCCAGCCATCGGGCAGCAGCCGCACGTGACGCTTACCGGCATTCACCATCGGCTCGATGGTGAAGGTCATGCCGGGCCGCAGCTCGAGCCCTGTTCCGGGCTCGCCGTAATGCAGCACCTGTGGGTCCTCGTGATAGACGCGGCCGATGCCGTGGCCACAGTACTCGCGCACCACCGAGTAGTCGTTCTGTTCGACGAAGGTTTGAATGGCGTGACCGATGTCGCCGAGATGCGCACCGGGACGCACGGTGTCGATGCCGCGCCACATGGCGGCAAAACAGGTCTCGGCGAGCCGCTGGGCATGGGCAGGCGCCCTGCCGACGAAGTACATGCGGCTCGTGTCGCCGTGGAAGCCATCACGGATCACGGTGACATCGATATTGACGATGTCGCCCGCCTTCAGACGCTTGTCGTTCGGGATGCCGTGGCACACCACGTGATTGACCGAAGTGCAGATGGTCTTCGGAAAGCCGCGGTAATTCAGGTTCGCGGGGACCGAGCGCTGCACCTTCACGATATGGTCGTGGCAGATACGGTCGAGCTCCTCGGTCGTTACTCCGGGCACCACGTGCTCGCCGATCATGTCGAGGACTTCGGCGGCGAGCTTCCCGGCAACCCGCATTTTCTGCTGCTCTTCCGGGGTCTTGATGGTGACGTGCATAAGCTCCGAAATGGGGGCGCTGGCTACCGGCGCCAAGAGCCAGCGCCGAGCGCGTAAGACGTTGTTCCGACGAGGCCTTCATGGTATAAAGCGCGGCCTTTTTTGGCAACGCAACCCACACGCGCATCGTTAACACCGGCGACTGGGTGTTCCGCGAATCAGCCCTGTCAGGCAGGGGTTCCGGGATGGTCACGGGGATGTGCGGAGGCTTAACCCACCAGGAGTGCTTCATGCCCGGCGTGTCCATGCGACAGATGCTGGAGGCGGGAGTCCATTTCGGACATCAGACCCGCTTCTGGAACCCGAAGATGGCGCCATTCATCTTCGGCGAGCGCAACAAGATCCATATCATCAATCTCGAGAAGACGCAGCCGATGTACGCAGAGGCCGCGAACTTCATCAAGGGCGTCATCGCCGATGGCGGCAGGGTGCTGTTCGTCGGCACCAAGCGCTCCGCACGTGAGTCCATCCAGAAAGAAGCCGAGCGCTCCCTGCAGCCGTACGTGAACCAGCGCTGGCTCGGCGGGATGCTCACCAATTTCAAGACCATTCGCCAGTCGATCAAGCGGCTCGGCGAGATTACCGAGCTCGCCGCTTCGGGTGCGCTCGAGAAGCGCGGCAAGAAGGAGGCGACGCAGCTGCGGCGCGAGATGGACAAGCTCGAGAGGAGTCTCGGCGGCATCAAGAACATGGAGTCGCTCCCGGACGCGCTGTTCGTGGTCGACGTCGGCCACGAGAACATCGCCGTGCACGAGGCGCGCAAGCTCGGTATCCCGGTGGTCGCCGTGGTGGACACCAATTGCTCCCCCGATGGCATCGACTTCGTGATCCCGGGCAATGACGACGCCATGCGCGCCATCCAGCTGTACGCCGCGGGCATGGCCGATGCGGTGCTCGAGGGCAAGGAGTCCGTGCCGCAGGTGACCGTCGGTGAGGACGAGTTCGTCGAGCTCGATGAAGCCGGAGTCCCGCGCAAGAAGGCGGCGCGCGGACGGCAGCGTCCGCAGGCCACCGTGCGCCGCAAGCCTCCGGCGCGGCGTAAGCTCCCCGCTGTGAAGCCGGCGGTCGGTACCGAAGAGGTCAGTCCCGAGGATCTGGAGCTCGACGCCGAGGAGGCGAGGGAAGCCGCGGCGGCCGGGAGTATCCCCGTGACCGATGAGACGCGCCGTCCAGCGGCCGTCCCGGGCCGTCGCAAGCGCGGTGGCCCAGGCTCCACGGGAGCCGACGCATGAACATTCCGGCAGATGCGGTAAAACAGCTGCGCGAGCGTACCGGCGCCGGCATGATGGAGTGCAAGAAGGCACTGGTGGAGACCAAGGGCGACCTCGATGCGGCCGCCGAGCTCATGCGCAAGCAGGGGCTCGCCAAGGCCGACAAGAAGGCCACCCGCGTCGCCGCAGAAGGCGTGATCGCCATCGCCCGCTCCAGCGACGCGCAGGCAGCTGCGCTGGTCGAGGTGAACTGCGAGACCGACTTCGTTGCCCGCGAGCAGGATTTCCGCGCGTTCGCTCAGGCCGTAGCCGAGTGCGCGCTCACCCGCCGGCCGGCGGACCTCGCTGCCCTCGCGCAAGCGACGCTCGCCTCCGGGGAGAGCGTGGACGAGCGCCGGCGCAACCTGATCGCGAAGATCGGCGAGAACATCAGCGTGCGGCGTTTTGCCGTGCTCGGCTCCCCGGGCCACCTCGGCGCATACGTACACGGCACCCGGATCGGAGCGCTGGTGGCCATCGAGGGCGGTACTGCGAGCCTCGCTTACGATCTCGCCATGCACGTCGCCGCCAGCAACCCGAAGTATCTGAGCGCTGCACAGGTGCCGGCGGAGGTGATCGCCAAGGAGCGCGACATCCTCACCAGTCAGGCGCAGGGCGAAGGCAAGCCCGCTGAGATCGTCGCGAAGATGGTCGAGGGAAGGCTGCGCAAGGCGCTGGCCGAGATCACCCTCACCGGTCAGCCGTTCGTGAAGGACCCGGACGTGACGATCGAGAAGTTGCTCACGGGCGCCGCGGCGCGGGTGGTGGCGTTCGAGCGCTTCGAGGTCGGTGCCGGCATCGAGAAGAAGCAGGGCGATTTCGTCGCCGAGGTCATGGCCCAGGTGAAGGGTGCCGGCCCGGCACCGGTCCGGCACTGACGGATAGGCGTGAGCAAAGGACTTGAACCCCGCCGCGCGCGGGGTTTTTTTGACCACCAGCAAATTCCGCCGATCCCGACCGGACCTTTTTTCCGTCGAGCCAGATGCGCAATCCCCCGGGCACCGCGGTAAAACCAGGAAGGGCGAGGAAAGGGCCGATGAATCACATGAAGGCGGCGTTCTCCAGGATTCTCGTCAAGCTTTCCGGCGAAGCGCTGATGGGCGAGGGCGACTATGGCATCGATCCGATGGTGATCAAGCGCATTGCCGGAGAACTGCGCGAGATCGTCGAGATGAAGGTGCAACTCGCCGTGGTGATCGGCGGGGGCAATATCTTCCGCGGCGCGGGACTGGCACGCGCCGGTATGGACCGGGTGGCAGCGGACCACATGGGCATGCTGGCGACGGTGATGAATGCGCTCGCCATGCAGGATGCACTCGAGAGCCTCGGGATGGACGTGCGCGTCATGTCCGCTATCCGTATCAACGAGGTGTGCGAGGACTACATCCGCCGCCGCGCCATGCGCCATCTGGAGAAGGGACGGGTGACGATCTTCGCCGCCGGCACCGGCAATCCCTTCTTTACTACCGATACCGCAGCGGCGCTGCGCGCCATCGAGATCAATGCCGACATGCTGCTGAAGGCGACCAAAGTGAATGGGGTCTTTTCCGATGATCCGCTGCGCAACCCGCAGGCGACGCGCTACGCGCGGCTGAGCTTCGACAAGGTACTTGCCGACCGGTTGAACGTCATGGACGCGACCGCGATCGTGATGTGCCGCGACAACCGCTTGCCTTTGCGTGTGTTCAATCTCAACAATCCCGGCGACCTCACCCGCATAGTGCGCGGCGAGGACGTGGGTACGGCGGTGACCGTCGAGTGAGCCGCGTTCCCCGGGGGTAGCGAGGAGAACGACGATGTTGGACGACATCAAGAAAGACGCGGTTTCGCGCATGGCGAAGTGTGTTCACAATTTCCAGGCGGATCTCAAGAAGCTGCGCACCGGGCGCGCGCATCCGAGCCTGATCGAGCACCTGAAGGTGGACTACTACGGCTCGGAGGTCCCGCTGCAGCAGGTGGCCAGCATTACCGTGGAGGAGGGGCGCACGCTGGTCATCTCGCCCTGGGAGAAGACCGTCGTGCAGGCGATCGAGAAGGCCATCTTCAAGTCAGACCTCGGACTCACTCCAATGACCGCCGGCACCGTAATCCGTATCCCGATGCCGCCGCTCACCGAGGAGCGCCGCCGCGAGATCACCAAGGTGCTGCGTCACGATGCGGAGAATGCCCGCGTGGCGGTGCGCAACGTGCGCCGCGACGTCATGAACGACATCAAGGAGATGCTCAAGGAGAAGCTCGTATCGCAGGACGATGAGCGGCGCGCCGAAGTCGACGTGCAGAAGCTCACCGACAAGCACGTCGCGGAGATCGACGGCCTGCTCGCCGCCAAGGAGAAAGAGGTCATGCACGTCTGATGGTTGCAGCTGCGCATCTCCCGCGACACATCGCGATCACCATGGACGGCAACGGGCGTTGGGCCGCGGCGCGGGGTCTCGCGCGCCCGGCGGGCCACAAGGCGGGGCTGGCTCCGGTGCGCATGTGCATCGAGCAATGCTCGCAGCGCGGAGTCGAGGCGCTCACGCTGTTTGCGTTTTCGAGCGAGAACTGGCGGCGCCCCATCGAGGAGGTGGGCAGCCTCATGCGCCTGTTCCTCGAGGCGCTCGATCGCGAAGTCGACGAGTTGCACCAGAAGGCTGTGCGGATGCGCTTCATCGGCGAGCGCCGCAGCCTCGCGGTACGGCTCCAGGCGCGCATCGCTGCCGCCGAGGCCCGTACTGCGGCCAATGCAGGCCTCAAGCTCCAGGTGGCCATGAGCTATGGGGGCCGCTGGGACATCGTCCAGGCGGCGCAGAGCATCGCGCGCGAGTGTGCGAGCGGCCGGATTCGGCCCGAGGAGCTCACTGAGGACAGTTTCGCTGCCCGCCTCTCGCTCGCCGGGATCCCGGAGCCGGACCTCTTCATCCGCACGGGCGGAGAGCAGCGCGTCAGCAATTTCCTGCTGTGGGATCTGGCTTATGCGGAGCTGTATTTCACACCAAGGCTGTGGCCGGACTTTGCTTTGAGCGATCTCGAGGAGGCACTGGCGTACTTTGCCGCACGTGACCGGCGCTTCGGCCGGATCTCCGAGCCGCGCACTGCAGCCAAGGCCCGGTGAGCCGTGGGGGAGGTGCTGCGCAAGCGTGTGCTGACCGCCATCGTGCTGGGGGCGGTGCTGCTTGCGATCCTGCTATGGCTGCCGGATTGGGTGACCGTGGCGGTCGTGACCGCCCTTGTCCTCTTTGGCGCCTGGGAGTGGTCCGCGTTCCTGCTGCTGGCCGCCCCGGGACCCCGCCTCGCCTATGTGGGGCTGGTCGGTATGCTGCTGTGGCTGGTGTGGCGTTTCTCTACTACTCCGGAGCGGCGCGACCTGATCCTGGAGGTGGCCGTGCTGTGGTGGCTGGCGGCACTCGCCTGGATCTTGTTCGCACCGCGCCGGGTATCGTCGTGGGCGGCCGCGGCAGCGGGTGTGCTCGCACTCGTGCCGTCCTGGCTCGCGCTGGTGCAGCTGCGGCTCAGCCTGCCGCATGGCGCGCAGTGGGTGTTGTTCGCACTCGTGCTGGTGTGGGTTGCGGACAGTGGCGCATTCTTCTTTGGCCGGCGGTTCGGGCGCGTGCGCTTGGCGCCGGAGGTGTCACCGGGGAAGACCTGGGAGGGGCTGTTGGGCGGAATCTTCGTGAGCGCGCTGGTTGCGATCGCAGGCAGCCAGTGGTTCCATCTGCCGTTGGCGGCCTTTCTGCCGCTGTGCCTGGCAGCGGTGGGCTTCTCGGTGGTGGGAGATCTCACCGAGAGTCTTCTCAAGCGCTTCGCCGGCATGAAGGACAGTGGCAGCATCTTTCCGGGGCACGGCGGCGTCATGGACCGCATCGACAGTCTCACCGGCGCCGCGCCGGTGTTGCTGCTCGGACTGTCACTGCTCGGAGTCGTGCCATGATCGGCGTAGCGGTGCTCGGTTCCACGGGGTCGGTGGGCGAGAGCACACTCGATGTGCTCGGCCGCCACAGCCAGCGCTTTCGACTCGTCGCGATCGCAGCCAACACCAACGCGGCGAAGCTCGCGCAACAGATCCGCACCTGGCGGCCGGCGTACGCGGCGCTCGCCGATGAGAACGCCGTGAGCGAGCTGCGTGCGCTGCTCGATGGCTGCGCACACGACACGCGCGTGCTCGCCGGTCCCGCGGCGCTCGAGGAGCTCGCGCTCTTGCCCGAGGTGCATTGTGTCATGGCGGCGATCGTCGGCGCCGCGGGCCTGCGCTCGACGCTGGCGGCGGCACGGGCCGGCAAACGCCTGTTGCTCGCCAACAAGGAATCGCTGGTGATGGCAGGACCGCTGCTGATCTCGGCCGTCAATGCCTCGGGCGCGACGCTGTTGCCGATCGACAGCGAGCACAACGCGATCTTCCAGTGTCTGCCGCCTGGCGCGGTAAGCGGCCAGGCGCCCCCGGGGCTGCGGCGGGTGCTGCTCACCGCTTCCGGTGGACCCTTCCGCGACACACCGGCCGAGGCGCTCCTTGATGTGACACCCGAGGCGGCGTGTGCTCATCCCAACTGGGTCATGGGCCGCAAGATCTCGGTGGATTCGGCGACGCTCATGAACAAGGGTCTCGAGCTCATCGAGGCCTGCCTGTTGTTCGGACTCGCACCCGAGCAGGTGCAGATCCTCGTGCATCCGCAGAGCATCGTGCACTCGCTCGTCGAGTACGCCGACGGCTCGGTGCTGGCACAACTCGGCGCGCCTGACATGCGCACACCGATTGCGCACGCGCTCGGCTGGCCGGAGCGAATCGACTCGGGCGTAGAGTTTCTCGACCTGCTCAAGGTGGGACGGCTCGAATTCCGCCCTCCCGACACCGATAAATTCCGCTGTCTCGCGCTCGCGCAGGCGGCCGCACACACCGGCGGACTCTCCCCGGTGACGCTGAACGCCGCCAATGAGGTGGCCGTCCAGGCCTTTCTCGAGCGCCGATTGAACTTTCCCGCTATCGCCGCGGTCATTGAAGCGGTGATGGAGCGGGCCACCGGGGGAGCAATCGGCGGGCTGGAGGACGTGCTGGCGGCCGATGCGGACAGCAGAATTCGCGCGCGTGAGCGCATCGGTCGCCTGACATTCAATGCCGGACCAAGAGGCGCTCACGCATGAGTTTCGTCTGGTACCTCATCTGGTTCGTGGTCGCCGTCGGGCTGCTGGTGACGGTGCACGAGTTCGGTCATTTCTGGGTGGCGCGCCGGCTCGGTTTCAAGGTGCTGCGCTTCTCCATCGGTTTCGGGCGTCCGCTGCTCACACGTGTTGCCGGCGCCGACCGCGTCGAATATGTCGTTGCTGCAGTGCCGCTCGGCGGGTACGTGAAGCTGCTCGATGAGCGTGAAGGACCGGTCGAGCCGCGCGATCTGCCGCGCTCCTTCACCCATCGTCCGCCCTGGCAGCGCATCCTGGTGCTGCTCGCCGGCCCTGTGTTCAACATTCTGTTCGCGGTGCTCGTGCTGTGGGCGATGTTGTGGGTGAACGGCGTCACCGAGGTGCGCGCGAAGGTCGGCGATGTCACCACCGGGTCCATTGCGGCGCGCGCCGGCCTGCGATCCGGGGATGAGATTCGCGCGATTAACGGCGCTGCGGTCACCGGTCAGCGCGATGTGGTGTTCGACCTGCTCGATGCAATGAGCGGCCGTGGCCAGGCGCTGCTCAGCGTGCTTGGTGCTGCCGGCGAGACACGCCAGGCCAACCTGAGCGTCGAGGATCCTACCGAGCGGCGCCGCCTGACCGAGCCCGCGGAGCTGTTCCGTGGCCTCGGTTTCCAGTTCTGGACACCGCCCGTCCCGCCGGTGCTCGGCCCGGTGACACCCGACGGCCCTGCGGCGCGCGCGGGTCTCGCCGCCGGGGACCGCATCGTCGCCATCGATTCGGTCGCAGTGAACGATTTCCGGCAGATCGTCGACTACATCAGCGCTCGACCCGGTGAGCGCGTGAACATCGAGTACCGCCGCGGCGGTGCGACGCACAGCGTCCAGGTGACGGTGGCGAGCGAGGAGGCGGCCGGCCGTCGCATCGGGCGCATCCGCGTACAACAGCCCGCGGGCGTCACCTATCCTCCGGACATGCTGCTGCATACCGAGCTTGGGGTTTCCGGCGCGCTCGCGCGCGCGGGCGGTGAGGCCTGGAACATGACCCTGCTGCAGGCGCGGCTGTTCTGGCGCATGGTGCTCGGGCGCGTGTCGCTGAAGAACCTGAGCGGCCCGCTGTCGATCGCCGAGTTCGCGGGTGATTCCGCCGAGGCCGGCGTCGCCTCATTCATGAGCTTCCTGGTGCTCATTTCCCTGTCGCTTGGTTTTCTCAACCTGTTGCCGATCCCCATCCTCGATGGCGGACAGATCCTGTTCCAGCTGGTGGAGTGGCTGAAGGGCAGTCCACTGTCGGATCGGGCCCAGGCTCTCGGGCAGCAGGTCGGCATCGCCCTGCTCATCGTCCTGATGGGTGTCGCGCTGTACAACGATATTGCGCGCCAGTTCGGTTGAGCGCGTCTTAAGCGGGCGGGCGTCTGCAGGTCAGCTGGTCTGCGGTTCTCGAGTCGTGCAAGACATGAGATGAGTCGCGCCGCGGGCGCTGGTTGAAAGGGATACGGTGGTCAGAATATGAAGGGGCGCGCAGGCGCGAGTCCGGATCGCGCTGGCGTGAGTGGGGGCTCGGGGGAGACTGCTGCACACGGCCGTAGTGCCCCGGCAGCGGCTGCCTGCCGCCGCGGCATGGCCGCGGCGCCGCTCGCCGGGCTGGCGCTCGCCATGCACTGCGCACTCGCGCTGGCGCAGCCCACTCCTGTGCCCCAGCAGCCGGCCACCGCGCCCGAACAGCCGGGCCCCGTGCCCCAACAGACGGCCCCAACGCCCGAGCAGCCGGCTCCTATGCCCCAGCAGACAACACCCGTGCCAGAACAGGCCGCCCCCGTGCCCGAGCCCTCGGGCCCGGTGCTCGAGCAGGCGGCACCCGCGCCCGCACCGACGGCCAGCGTGCCCGCGGATTTCACCGTGAGCGACATCAAGGTCGAAGGCCTGCAGCGCGTCTCCGAGGGTACGGTTTACAACTATCTGCCGGTCAACATCGGCGATCATCTCACCCCGCAGCGCGTGCGCGAGGCGATCCGCGCGCTCTATGCAACCGGTTTCTTCCGCGACGTGCAGATGCGCCGCGACGGCAACACGCTCGTCGTCGTGGTGCTCGAGCGTCCCTCGATCGAGAGCTTCGAGATCACCGGTAACAAGGATATCAAGACCGAGGACCTGCAGAAGTCGCTGCGGGGCGTGGGACTCGCGACCGGCAAGACCTTCGACCGCTCGGTGCTCGAGGACGTCACGCAGTATCTCACCGACCAGTACTTCGCCCGCGGCAAGTACGGGGTGAGAATCAACTCCAGCGTCGAGGAGGAGGCCGGCAACCGCGTCAAGATCAAGATCGACATCAAGGAGGGCTCGCGCGCCAGGATCCGCGAGATCAACATCGTCGGCGCCACCAAGTTCCCGCAGAAGGCGATCGTCGACACCCTGGAGCTGAAGACCCCCAACTGGCTGTCCTGGTACAAGCAGGATGACCGCTACTCGCGCGAATCGCTGCAGGGCGATCTGGAGAAGATCCGTAACTATTACATGGACCGCGGTTACGCCAACTTCAATCTGGCCTCGACCCAGGTGGCGATCACGCCCGAGAAAGAGGACATCTTCATCACCGTCAACATCGAGGAGGGACAGGTCTACAAGGTGTCGGAAATCAAGGTCGCGGGCACCTTCGTCGTGCCGAGGGCGGAGCTCGAGCAGCTGGTGCTGATCCACCCGGGCGATACCTTCAACCGCAAGCTCATCACCACTTCCCAGGAGCTGATGCAGAACCGCATGGGCCGCGACGGCTACGCGTTCGCCAAGGTCGAGCCGGTGCCGACCGCCGATAACGCGAACCACACCGTGGCGCTCACCTTCTTCGTCGACCCGGGCAACCGCGTGTACGTGCGCAACATCACCTTCTCCGGTGCCAACCGCATCAACGACGAGGTGTTGCGCCGTGAGGTGCGCCAGCTCGAAGGCGGCTGGCTCTCCAACACCTCGCTCGAGCGCTCGAAGCAGCGCATCCAGCGACTGCCGTACGTCAAGTCGGTCGAGTTCGAGACGACACCGGTCGCCGGCGCGCCGGACCTGGAGGACGTGAACTTCAAGATCGAGGAGGGCCCGGCGTCCCAGCTCTCCGGTGGCATCGGCTGGTCGGAGACCTACAAATTCATGCTGAACGCCAGTTACGCGGACGCCGACTTCCTCGGCACCGGGCAGCGCATCGCCGTCAATCTGAACGGCGGTGCCTTCAGCAAGGTGTACAGCATCCAGCACACCAATCCGTACACCAGCATCGATAACGTGCAGCGCACGATCTCGCTCACCTACAGCGACGTGACGCAGTTCGTATCTTCGTCCTCGACCTTCTCCTCGCAGACCTTCAGCGTCGGGCCGACATGGGCGTATCCGATCACCGAGTACATGTACATGCGCCTGGGCGTCGCCTTCAACAGCTCGCACCTGCTGACCAATTCCCTGAGCAGCGCCGAGCAGGCACAGCAGTGGGTGCGGCAGAACGGCCATTCCTTCACGCGTCTCGCGCACGATGACACGACCAACAACGAGTACATTTTCTACGGAACCGACTTCACCACCACCGAGGCGGTGATCGGCTGGGACTGGGACACGCGCAACCGCACGCTGTTCGCCGACCACGGTATGCGCCAATCGGTGTCCGCGGCGATCACTTTCCCCTTCAGTACGGTCAAGTACTGGATCGGCAACTACCAGTTCGTGAAGTATGTCCCGATCTGGCACGGGTTCTTCTTCTCGTTCAACGAGGGCGTCGATTACGGCGCACCGCTCGGCAATACCACGGCGGTTCCGCCTTACCGGAATTTCTTCGGCGGCGGACCGGAGAACGTGCGCGGCTTCCGCGAGAGTCGCCTGGGTCCCAAGGACCAGTTTGGCAACCCCTACGGCGGCAATATGCGCATCACCAGCCAGAACGAGCTGGTCTTTCCCATGCCGTCGAAGTACGCGCAGACCGCGCGCGTCAGCGCGTTCTTCGACGTGGGCGGCGTCTACTACACCGGCGACAAGATCAAGTTCTACGGCCCCGATAATGTCAGTCCGATCGACTACCGCTTCACGGGCTGGCCGAGCCTGAAACGCTCGGTGGGTCTTGCGGTTCAGTGGCTCGCGCCCCTCGGTCTCTTCCGTTTCAGCTTCGGGATACCCCTCAATGCCCATCACGGCAATGGCATCACCACCTGGGGGGATGAGACCGAGGGCTTCCAATTCTCCGTCGGCAATGCGTTCTGAGGGCCGGGAGAGCATCGCGCTGGTGCGCGTTCTACGCGATACTAGGCGTTTGGGCGGGCCCCAGGTCCGCAATGAAGCGTTTTTCATACACGAGGGTAGGTAGGTTCCGTGAATGTTGTGACTAAGAGCATGGTGGGGGTAGGGATGATGGTGGCCGGCGCGCTGGCGGCGCTGCCCGCTGTGGCGGCCGAACCGAAGATCGGCGTCGTCGATTTCCAGCGGCTTGCCATCGAGTCTCCGCAGGGAAAGGCGGTCATGGAGTCGATGCGCGCCGAATTCGCCCCGCGCGAGCGCACCCTGCAGGCGCAGGGGCAGGCGGTGAAGGCCAAGGAGGACAAGCTGCAGAAGGATGGCGCGACCATGAGCGAGGAGCAGCGCGCGCGGGCGGAGAAGGACCTGCGCGATGGGGCGCGCGATTTCGAGCGCGCCAAGGGCGAGTTCCAGGACGACATGAACGCGCGGCGCAACGAAGAGCTCTCGCGCCTCCAGCGCACCATCGTCGAGGAGGTGCGCACCTACGGCAAGGCACAGGGCTACGACCTGATCCTCGCGCAGGAGGGGGTCATCTACAACGCCTCAGCGAGCGACATCACGCCCGCGGTGCTTTCCGCACTGCAGGCGCGCGGTGGCACGACGACCGCGGCCAAGCCGGCAGCGGCCCCGCCAGCGGCGCCCCCGGCCAAGCCGCCGACGAAATAGCGAGCCGACCCGCCGTGGCCGCGCGCGGTGAGGCCGTCTGATCATGTCGTTATCGCTCGGGGAGCTCGCCGTGCGCTTCGGTTGCGAGCTGCGCGGCGATCCCGCGACGAGCATCGAGCGGGTCGCGACCCTCGCGAGCGCAGATGGGCGCTCGCTGGCATTCCTCGCCAATCCGCGCTACCGCGCACAACTCGCCGAGACGCACGCAGCGGCAGTGGTGCTCGGCAAGCAGGATGCCGCAGGGTGTCGAGCGGCGCTTCTCCTCTGCGCCAATCCTTACGCGACCTACGCGCGCATCGCGGGCCTGCTGCATCCGCCGCCGCCGCTCGAGCCAGGGGTGCACCCGACCGCGCTCATCGCGCCCGATGCCCGCATCGATCCGAGCGCAGAGGTAGGACCGTACACCACCATCGCACCGCGCGTGACCATCGGAGCGCGTGCCTTCATCGGTCCGCACTGCCAGCTCGCCTCGGAGGTGAGCCTCGCGGCTGATGTGCGGCTCGTCGCGCGCGTCACGCTCGGCCACGGTGTGCAGATCGGTGCGCGCAGCGTGCTGCAGCCCGGTGTAGTGATCGGCGCGGACGGCTTCGGCTTCGCCCCTGAGAAGGGCACCTGGCTCAAGGTGCCGCAGGTCGGCACCGTGCGCGTCGGCGCGGACGTCGAGGTTGGCGCCAACACCACCATCGACCGCGGCGCCATCGAGGACACGGTGATCGAGGAGGGCGTCAAGCTCGACAATCTCATCATGATCGCGCACAACGTGCGCATCGGCGCGCACACGGCGATCGCGGCCTGCAGCGGCATCTCCGGCAGCACCAGCATCGGCAAACGCTGCATGATCGGCGGCATGGTCGGGATCGCCGGGCACCTCAGCATCGCTGACGATGTGGTGATCACGGCCAAATCGTCGGTGAGTCACTCGATTGCGACCGCCGGCGTATACTCCAGCACCCTTCCCACGGAGGAGGCGCACACCTGGCGCCGTCTGGTCGCGCGCTTCAAGCGCAGCGGTCTCCTCGAGGAGCGCCTGCGCCGCCTGGAGCGCGCCTCGGGAATGAAGAGCGCGCCCGAGGCTGCGCCGGAAGAGGATCATGGCTGAAGCGGTCCAACTCGACATGCAGGCGATTCTCGAGCGCCTGCCACATCGCTACCCCTTTCTGCTCGTCGATCGTGTGCTCGAGTGCCGCGCGGGCGAGAGCATCCGTGCACTGAAGAACGTCACCTACAACGAGCCGTTCTTCCCCGGGCATTTTCCATCGCGCCCGGTAATGCCCGGGGTAATGATCCTCGAAGCGCTGGCGCAGACAGCGGGAATCCTATGCTTCGTGACCGCCAACGTAATTCCCGACCACAAAGCGCCCCTGTATTTCGTCGGCATCGACAAGGCGCGCTTCCGCCGTCCGGTGGTGCCCGGCGATCAGCTGCTGCTCACCGCACAGCTCGAGCGCTCGCTGCGCGGCATCTGGCGCTTCTCCACCGCGGCGCTGGTCGGCGACCAGGAGGTGGCGCATGCCGACATGATGGTGGCTCCGGAGACCGGCAAGTGATCGACGCACGCGCCATCGTCTCTCCCGATGCGCATCTCGCGCCCGATGTGACCGTCGGCCCTTTCAGCATCATCGGCCCGCAGGTGCAGATCGGCGCGCGCACCGTCATCGGGCCGCACGCGGTCGTCAACGGACCGACTACCATCGGCGAGGACAATCGGATCTTCCAGTTCGCCTCCATCGGCGATGCGCCGCAGGACAAGAAGTATCGCGGTGAGCCGACGCAGCTGGTCATTGGCGACCGCAACGTGTTCCGCGAGAGCTGCACCATGAATCGCGGCACGACCCATGACCAGGGCGTCACGCGCATCGGCGACGACAACCTCTTCATGGCCTACTCGCACGTCGCCCACGACTGCCTGATCGGCAACAACACCATATTCGCGAACAGCGTCGCGATGGGCGGTCACGTCGAGGTGGGCGACTGGGCGATCCTCGGCGGTCTCGTGGCGGTGCACCAGTTCACCAAGATCGGCGCACATGCGTTCCTCGGCGGCGGCGCCATTCTCTCGCGCGATGTGCCGCCGTACGTCATGGTGGCGGGCAACCCGGCGGTGCCCCACGGCGTCAACGCGGAAGGCCTGCGACGGCGCGGCTTCAGCGATGAGTCGATCCGGCACATTCGCGAGGCCTACCGCGTGCTGTACCGCTCGGATCTGAAGCTCGCCGAGGCTGTGGCGCGCCTCGCGCCGCTCGCGGAAGAGCGCGCCGAGATCCGCAGCTTCGTCGAGTTCATCCAGGGCTCCACGCGCAGCCTGGTGCGATGAGCGCAGCGGACGAGCGGCCCGCTGCGGCGGCAGCGCCGCTGCGCGTTGGCATCGTGGCAGGTGAGCATTCCGGAGATCAGCTCGGCGCCGCCCTCATTGCGGCGCTGCGCGAGCGCGTCCCGAGCCTGCAGTGCTTCGGAGTGGCCGGGCCGAAGATGGTCGCTCAGGGGTGCGAAGCGTGGGCTCCCTCGGAGGAGCTCGCCGTGATGGGACTCACCGAGGTGCTGCGTCACGCACCGCGGCTGCTGCGGCTGCGTGCCGAGCTGTGGCGGCGCTTCCGCGGCGAACGCCCCGATGTGTTCGTCGGCATCGACGCGCCGGAGTTCAACCTGCCGCTCGCGCGGCGGCTGAAGCACGCCGGTGTGCGGACCGTGCAGTACGTGAGCCCGCAGGTGTGGGCCTGGCGGCAAGGCCGGGTGCGCAGCATCGGTGCTTCCTGCGATCTGGTGCTGTGCCTGCTCCCGTTCGAGACGGAGTTCTACCACCGGCACGGCGTGCCGGCGGTGTTCGTCGGTCATCCGCTCGCTGATCAGATTCCGCTCACAGTCGATCGCGAGGGCGCGCGGCGGGCGCTGCGGCTCGATCCGTCCGCAGCGGTGATCGCGCTTCTGCCCGGCAGCCGCATTGGCGAAGTCTCGCGCCTCGCGGCACCCTTCGCCGCCGCAGCCGCGCGGATCGCCGCGCGGCACCCAGGGTGGCAGTTCATTGCACCGATGGCCTCGGCTGCCGCTCGTGAAGCTTTCGTGAGAGAACTTGCGCAAGTACCGGACGCGCCGATCATTGAGCTTCGGGAGGGCGATGCGCAGCGGGTGCTCGCCGCCTGCGATGCAGCGCTGGTCGCTTCCGGCACCGCCACCCTCGAGACGTTGCTGACCGGGCGACCCATGGTGGTCGCCTACCGCGTGAGTGCACCCACGGCTTTCCTGTTGCGGACTCTGAGGCTCGTGAAGGTGCCATACTTTTCTCAGCCGAACCTGCTCGCCGGCCGCCGCCTGGTCCCGGAGTTCTTCCAGGAGCAGGTGGAGGGTGCGGCGCTCGGCGATGCATTGCTCAAGGAGCTCGAGGACCGCGATCACGTGCGTGAGCTGCTCGATGAATTCGCCGCCGTACACCGCAGCCTGCGCCGTGGTGGCGCCGCGCGCGCGGCCGAGGCGATTCTCGAGTGCATTGGCCGGCGCACCGGCGCCGCGACAGTCACCGAGCGGGTTGCAGGCGCCTGATGGCCGCCGCCGCAGGGAGAAATCTCTCGCGCGTCGCCGGTGTCGACGAGGCGGGACGCGGGCCGCTTGCAGGTCCGGTCGTCGCCGCCGCCGTGATTCTCGATCGGCGCCGCCGCATCCGTGGACTCGCGGACTCGAAGGTACTGAGTCCCGCAGAGCGGGGCCGGCTCGCCCCGCTCATCCGCAGCCGCGCGCTCGCCTTCGGCATCGGCTGGGCCGACCGCGACGAGATCGATGCGCTCAACATCTTCCAGGCCACCATGCTCGCCATGCGGCGGGCGCTGCTCGCGCTCCCGGTCGCGCCGACGCACGTGCGGGTCGATGGTAATCGCTGCCCGTGCTTCAGCGATCTGCCCTTCGAGTGCACCTTCGAAGCGATCGTCGGCGGGGACGCGCGCGTCGCAGCGATCAGCGCGGCTTCGATTCTCGCCAAGACCTGTCGCGACGCCATGATGCAGGCGCTCGATAACTGCTATCCGGGCTTCGAGCTGGCGGCACACAAGGGCTACTGCACGCGTGCGCACCTGCATGCACTGCAGGGCCGGGCGCCGTCCCCGCTGCACCGCCGCTCCTTCGGTCCCGTGCGCTGCTGCGTAGGCGACGCGGAGGATGATGAAGCGCTGCTGCGCCTGCTCGGGCTCGAGGACGACGCCTAGCCTATGTCTCAGGGGTTCGTCCACCTGCGGCTACACACCGAGTACTCGCTCAGCGACAGCGTAGTGCGGGTGCCGGAGCTCGTCACCGCGGTCGCTGCGGCGGGCATGGCGGCGGTTGCGGTCACGGATCAGAACAACCTGTTCGCGATGGTGAAGTTCTATCGCGAGGCGCTGCAGAGCGGTGTGAAGCCGCTCGTGGGAGTCGATCTGTGCATAGCGGAGGAGGGCGAGCGCACGCCGCCTTCACGCCTGACGCTCCTGTGCCAGTCGCAGGCCGGCTACCGCAACCTCACGCGCCTCCTCACCCGAGCCTATCTCGAGGGCCAGGTGCGCGGCACACCGCGTATCGAGCGCGGCTGGCTCACGCACGCGGCGCTCGAGGGTCTGATCGCGCTCTCCGGTGCCCAGGAGGGCGATGTCGGCCGCGCACTCAGCAATGCACGCGAGCACGAGGCCGAGCGGGCGCTCGGCGCGTGGCAGGATCTCCTTCCGCAGCGCTTCTATCTCGAGCTGCAGCGCCTCGGCAAGCCATCCGAGGAGAGCTACATCGCGGGCGCGGTGGCACTTGCCGGCCGGCGTGGTGTGCCGGTCGTTGCGACCAACGACGTGCGCTTCGTCAGGGCTGCAGAATTCGAGTCGCACGAGGCGCGGGTGTGCATCCACGAAGGGGCACTGCTCGGGGACTCGGGGCGCGCACGACGCTACTCGCGCCAACAGTACCTGCGCACCCCGCAGGAGATGGCCGCGCTCTTTGCCGATGTGCCCGAGGCGCTCGCCAACTCGGTCGAGATCGCGCGCCGTTGCAGCCTGGTGCTCAACCTCGGTGAGGCGCGATTGCCGCAGTACCCGCTGCCGGCAGGCGTATCCACCGAGCAGTTCCTGCGTGAGGAGAGCGAGCGCGGCCTAGCACAACGTTTCCAGGGCACCGCCGGCGCACCGGCCGCCTACCGCGAGCGCCTCGCGCGCGAGCTCGATGTCATCTGCCACATGGGCTTTGCCGGCTATTTCCTCATCGTCGCGGACTTCATCCGCTGGGCCCGGGAGAACGGGGTGCCGGTAGGACCCGGCCGCGGCTCGGGAGCGGGGTCGCTGGTCGCCTACAGCCTGCGGATCACGGACCTCGATCCGCTCCGCTATGACCTGCTGTTCGAGCGCTTTCTCAATCCCGAGCGCGTCTCGATGCCGGATTTCGACATCGACTTCTGCATGGACGGACGCGACCGCGTGATCGACTACGTGGCGCAGAAGTACGGCCGCGAGCGTGTCTCGCAGATCATCACCTACGGCACCATGGCGGCGAAGGCGGTGGTGCGCGATGTCGGGCGCGTGCTCGGCCTGCCTTACGGCTTCGTCGATCGCATCGCGAAGCTCATCCCCTTCGAGCTCGGCATCACGCTCGATACCGCGCTGGAGAAGGAGCCTGAGCTCAAGCGCCTGTACCAGGACGAGGACGAGGTGCGCAACCTCATCGACCTTGCGCGCTCCCTCGAAGGCCTGACCCGCAACGCCGGCATGCACGCAGGCGGGGTGGTGATCGCGCCCTCGGTGCTCACTGACTTCGCGCCGCTCTATTGCGATGCCGCGGGCGGGAGCGTCGTCACCCAGTTCGACAAGGACGATGTGGAGGCGGCGGGGCTGGTGAAGTTCGACTTCCTCGGCCTGCGCACCCTCACCATCATCGATCGCGCCGCGCAGCTCATCAATCGCGAGCGTGCCGCGGGGAGCGCGCTTCTGGAGGTGAGCGCACTGCCCATGGATGATGCCGCGACCTACGCGCTGCTGCGCTCCTGCCGCACGACCGCGGTGTTTCAGCTCGAGTCCCGCGGCATGAAGGATCTCATCCGCCGCCTGCAGCCCGATCGCTTCGAGGATATCGTGGCGCTCGTGGCGCTGTTCCGCCCCGGGCCGCTGCAGTCCGGCATGGTCGATGACTTCATCAACCGCAAGCACGGGCGCAGTGACGCACCGATCGACTACCTGCACCCGAGCCTCGAGCCGATCCTCAAGCCCACCTACGGTGTCATCCTCTACCAGGAGCAGGTGATGCAGATCGCGCAGGTGCTCGCCGGCTACACCCTCGGCGGCGCCGACCTGTTGCGTAAGGCGATGGGCAAGAAAAAGCCCGAAGAGATGGCGCAGCAGCGCTCGGTGTTCGTCGACGGCGCAGTGGGCAGGGGCGTATCGCAGCACAGCGCGGCCCACATCTTCGACCTGATGGAGAAATTCGCTGGCTACGGCTTCAATAAATCACATTCCGTGGCCTACGCGCTGCTGTCCTACCAGACCGCGTATCTCAAGGCGCACTATCCGGCGCAGTTCATGGCCGCCGTGCTCTCGGCGGACATGGACCATACGGACAAGGTGGTGACGCTCATCAAGGAGTGCAGCGACATGGGGCTCGCGGTGCTCTCGCCCGATGTGAATGCCTCGCGTTATGAATTCGCGGCCTGTGGCGAGCACAGCATCCGCTATGGACTCGGAGCCGTGCGTGGTGTCGGGCGCGGCGCCGTCGAGGCGCTGATCGGGGAGCGCGAGGCACGCGGCGCCTACCGCAACCTCGAGGACCTGTGCCGCCGGCTCGACCTGCAGAAGGTCAATCGCCGCGTGCTCGAGGCGCTGCTGCGCTCGGGCAGCCTCGATGGTCTCGAGGCCAACCGTGCGACGATGATGGATCGTCTGCCCGCGGCCATGCAGCTCGGCGACCAGAGGAGCCGCGCTCACCAGGCGGGCCAGAACGACCTGTTCGGCCTCGCGAGCGAGGAACGCGGCGTCCAGCCCACCGAGCGGCGTCTGCCGCCGTTGCCGGAATGGAGCGAAGCGGTGCGTCTCGCCGGCGAGCGCGAGACGCTCGGTCTGTACCTCACCGGCCATCCGCTCGCTCGCTTCGAGACGGCGCTGCCGCGTTTTGTCTCGCACCGGATCGGTGACCTCGTGAGCGACCGGCCACTCGCCGGCTTCGAGCCCGGGCGCTTCGGCGGCGGCAAGCCGGTGACTGTCGCCGGTCTCATCGATGAGGTGAAGAAGCGCGGTGCGCGCGTCATCCTGACACTCGATGATCGCACCGGGCGCATCGAGGCGATGCTGTTCGAGGAGACCTGGCAGAAGCACCGCGACCTGATCGCCAAGGATGCACTGGTCCTGGTCGAGGGACTGCTCCGCTTCGATGAGTTCAGCGACGCCTGGCGGCTCGCCGCGCGGCGCATCAATGAGCTCGACAAGCTGCGCGAGCAGGAGGCGCGGCGTCTGGTGATCCGCTGCACGCCGGGAGATGTCGGCCGGCTGTGCGAGCGTCTGGAGTCGATCCTCACGCCCTGGCGGCCCGGACCCTGTCCGATCACGGTGGAGTATGCGGCCAGCTCCGCTGCCGGCGCTCTCAACCTCGGGGAGCAGTGGTCCGTGCGCGCGAGCCGTGAGCTGCTCGAGCAGCTCGAGGGGTTGCTCGGGCGCGATGCCGTACAGGTGGTGTATGCGGCCCCAGCGGTCGCCGCCGCCGGCGCCTTCTCTGCCGACCTGCGCTGACTGTCTGCCCCCGCGGGACGAGGCGCAAATTCGCGGGGTAGCCGCGACCGGGCTGCCAAGTTAGGTTACGCTTTCGTCCCATGGCCGTTTCCTTCCTCGATTTCGAACAACCGATCGCCGAGCTCGAAGCCAAGATCGAGGAGCTGCGGCACGTGACTTCGGAGTCCGAGGTCAACATCCAGGATGAGATCGCACGGCTGCAGGCGAAGAGCCGGCAGCTCACCATGAGCATCTTCGCGAGCCTCACTCCGTGGCAGATCACGCAGCTCGCCCGCCATCCGCACCGCCCCTATACGCTCGATTACGTGAATGCCATCTGCAGCGAGTTCAACGAGCTGCACGGCGACCGCATGTACGCCGATGACGGCGCCATCGTCGGGGGGCTGGCGCGCATCGATGAGCGGGCGCTCATGATCATCGGCCACCAGAAGGGACGCGACACCAAGGAGCGTGTGCGCCGCAACTACGGTATGCCCAAGCCCGAGGGTTACCGCAAGGCGTTGCGGCTGATGCGCCTCGCAGAGCGTTTCGGGTTGCCACTGCTGACACTCATCGACACGCAGGGAGCGTATCCCGGTGTCGGCGCCGAGGAGCGCGGCCAGAGCGAGGCGATCGCCCGCAACCTCTTCGAGATGTCGGTACTGCGCATTCCGATCATCACCGTGGTCACCGGTGAAGGCGGCTCCGGCGGTGCGCTTGGCATCGGCGTGTGCGATCGCCTGCTGATGCTCCAGTACAGCACCTACTCGGTGATCTCGCCTGAAGGCTGCGCCTCGATCCTGTGGAAGAGCCAGGACAAGAAAGAAGCGGCCGCGGACGCGCTCAACCTGACGGCCGATCGGCTGCAGAAACTCGGCCTCGTCGATGAGCTCATCGAGGAGCCACTCGGTGGCGCGCATCGCGACCCGGCCGCCATGGCTGTGAGCCTCAAAGCGGCGGTCATCCGCCATCTCGATGAGCTCGAGGCGGTGCCGCGCGACCAGCTGCGTGCGGCGCGCGCAGAGAAGATCGCCGGCTTCGGCGTGTTTGCCGAGGACGCCGCGTAACGGGCGTATGGCAGGCGTGCGGCGTGCCGGCGCACCGTTCGGCCCGCAGTGGTTGCAGGGGCGGCTGAGCGAGCTGCTGCCCGCCTTTCCGGATGTCAGCCTGTGCGTCGCCTTCAGTGGCGGCGGCGACTCCACCGCGCTGCTCGCAGCGCTGAGTGAGCTGCCGCGACGGCCACGTGCGCTGCGCGCAGTGCACATCGACCACCGCTTGCTCCCCGCGTCGCGCCGCTGGAGCGCGCATTGCCGGCGTATCGCGCGGCAGTTGAAAGTTCCGCTCTCGGTCCGTACCGCGACCATCGCTCGCGCGCGCGGTGAGTCGCTCGAGGCTGTAGCGCGCGCCGAGCGCTACCGCCTCCTCGGCGGGGCGCTTGGCCCTGGCGAGGCGCTGCTCACCGCGCATCACCAGGACGATCAGCTCGAGACGGTGCTGCTGCAACTCCTGCGGGGCTCGGGCGTCGCCGGGCTTGCCGCGATGCCGCCGATCGCGCCGTTCGCCCACGGTGTGCTGGTGCGTCCGCTGCTCACCGCGACGCGCGCGGAGCTCAGCGCATGGGTGCGCGCGCAGGGACTCGCATGGGTGGAAGACGACAGCAATGCGCAGCTCAGAGCGGACCGCAACTACCTGCGGGCGCGGGTGCTGCCCGCGATCCGCGAGCGCTGGCCTTCCGCCGCTGCCACCGTATCCCGTAGCGCACGCCATGCCGCGGAGGCCCAGCGGCTGCTCGATCTGCTGGGCGAGGCGGATATGGACCGGGCAGCCTGCGGAGCGATGCTGTCGGCGAGGATGCTGCGCCGGCTTCCCCTCGGGCGACGGCGCAACGCGCTGCGCTTCTGGATCGCCGCGGCCGGGGCCCTGACTCCACCTGCCACGCGACTCGAGGAGATCGCCTGCACGCTGCTCGATGCCCGGGAGGACGCCCAACCGCTCGTCGCGTGGGAGGGCGCGGTGGTACAGCGGCAGGGCGATGTGTTGAGCCTGCGCAGGGTCGCCACTCACCTGCCGCGGACCGCGGCGCCATCTGCCGCGATCCGTGAGGCGGCTGATGCCGGCGGCCGCGCGAGCCGTGGGCCAGCCGCGCGGGGTGTGAGTTGGCGCTGGCGGGGCCAGCGGCAGCGGGTGCTGTCGACGCCTTTTGGGACCCTCACCCTGAAGAGCGATGCGCGCGGGCCGGTCGACCTGGATGCGCTCGGGCCCACGCTGATGCTGCGCGAACGCCGCGGCGGCGAGCGTCTGCGCCCGGCGCGCGGCGGCCCGCGCCGCTCCCTCAAGCGGCTCTTTCAGGAAGCGCATGTGCCGGCGGCCCACCGGGCCCGACTGCCGCTCTTGTTCGACCGCGGGCGACTCATCGCCGTGGCGGACCTGTGGCTTGACGCGTCCGTACAGGCCGGCGAGACGAGCCGGCGGCGTGCGCGGCTGCTGTGGCGAGCGCTGGAGTGACAGCCGCCGGCTCGGCTCGGCTCACGAGCATCCGGCTGCCGAGATGTGCTAACCTGCTGGCCCGTCGTCGCCCCCGCGGAATCGGGTAGCGGCCTCATACGACGGGAACTCCTCGGGCCTGATATGACGCGTTTTGTCTTCGTCACCGGCGGCGTCGTGTCCTCTTTGGGCAAAGGCATCGCCGCCGCCTCGCTCGCCGCGATTCTCGAGGCACGCGGCCTGCGGATGGCGATGGTGAAGCTCGACCCGTACATCAACGTCGACCCCGGCACCATGAGCCCGTTCCAGCATGGGGAGGTGTTTGTCACTCAGGACGGGACCGAGACCGATCTCGATCTCGGACACTACGAGCGTTTCGTGCGCACGACCACGGGCCGCAACAGCAATTTCACGACCGGACGGATCTACGAGCGCGTCATCGCCAAGGAGCGCCGCAGCGACTATCTCGGCGCGACCGTACAGGTGATCCCGCACATCACCGATGAGATCAAGCGCTGCATCAAGCTCGGCGCCGACGGGGCGGACGTGTGCATGGTCGAAATCGGCGGCACGGTCGGTGACATCGAGTCGTTGCCGTTCCTCGAGGCGATCCGCCAGCTCGGCGTGGAGCTCGGGCGCAACAACTGCGTCTATATGCACCTGACGCTGGTGCCGGTCGTGGGCGGCTCGGGAGAGATCAAGACCAAGCCGACCCAGCATTCGGTGAAGGAACTGCGCGGTATCGGTATCCAGCCGGATGTGCTGCTCTGCCGCTGCAAGCATCCGCTGCCGGAGGAGCAGCGCCGCAAGATCGCGCTGTTCACCAACGTCGAAGAGCGCGCGGTCATCTCCGCCATCGACGCGGATGACATCTATCGCATCCCGATCCTGCTGCACGAGCAGGGTCTCGATGACATCGTGGTCGACAAGCTGCGCCTGGACGTGCCGCCGACCGACCTCGCCGAGTGGCGTCACGTGGTGAGCGGCAAGGCAAACCCCGAGGGCCAGGTCGACATCGCCATGGTCGGCAAGTACGTGCAGATCCGCGACTCCTATCTGTCGCTGCACGAGGCGCTGATGCACGGGGGGCTCAAGAGCCGCACGCGCGTCAAGATCCACTACATCGAGTCGACCGACATCGAGCAACACGGCCCGCACCTGCTCAAGGACGTGGACGCAATCCTCGTGCCCGGCGGCTTCGGCGAGCGGGGCATCGAAGGCAAGATCCAGGCCGTGCGCTACGCGCGCGAGCATGGGGTGCCCTACCTCGGGATCTGTCTCGGCATGCAGGTGGCGGTCGTCGAATATGGCCGCCACGTGCTCGGGCTCGCCGATGCCAACAGTACCGAGTTCAACCGTGCTACCCCCCATCCGGTGATCGCGCTCATCTCCGAGTGGCAGGACCAGGTGCACGGCGCACAGACGCGCGATGAGAGCTCGGGGAAGGGCGCCACGATGCGCCTCGGCGCACAGGAAGTGCAGCTCGGGGCGGGCACGCGCACGCGTGAGATGTACGGCCGCGACCTGATCATGGAGCGCCACCGGCATCGCTACGAGTTCAACAACCACTATCTCGAGCGCTACCGGCATGCCGGCATGCGCTTCTCGGGTTTCTCGCGCGATGGTCTGGTGGAGGTGGTCGAGCTGCCGAACCACCCGTGGTTCGTGGCCACGCAGTTCCACCCCGAGTTCACTTCCACGCCGCGTGACGGGCATGCGCTGTTCACCGGTTTCATCCGTGCCGCGCGTGCGCAACGTGCGTCACAGCTGCCGCAGGCGGCCGGCGCCTGAGCGCCGCGGCCGTTCGAGCCCGCAGCGTCCCCATCTGCCATGCAGCTTGCCGGGCATGAGGTCGGAGCGGGCCAACCGCTCTTTCTCATTGCCGGCCCATGCGTGATCGAGAGCCCGGCGCTCACGCAGGAGATTGCCGGGCGGCTGAAGGAAATCACGGCGCGGCTGCGCATCCCGTTCGTCTTCAAGGCCTCCTACGACAAGGCGAACCGTTCCTCGCGCGCGAGCTTCCGCGGCCCCGGGATCGAGGCGGGCCTGAAGGTGCTCGAGGCGGTGCGCCGCGCCGTCGGCGTGCCGGTGCTCACGGATGTGCACGAGGACACCCCACTCGCCGAGGTCGCCGCGGTGGTCGATGTGCTGCAGACACCGGCATTCCTGAGCCGGCAGACGAATTTCATCCTCAACACCGCGGCCCAGGGCAAGCCGGTGAACATCAAGAAGGGACAGTTCCTCTCCCCATGGGAGATGCAGAACGTGGTCGACAAGGCGCGCTCCACCGGCAATGAGGCCATCATGGTATGCGAGCGCGGCTTTTCCTTCGGTTACAACAATCTCGTCTCCGACATGCGCTCGCTCTCGATCATGCGCGCCACCGGCTGCCCGGTAGTCTTCGACGCCACGCACTCGGTGCAGCTTCCCGGTGGCCAGGGGAGCGCTTCGGGTGGACAGCGCGAGTTCATTCCGGTGCTGGCGCGGGCCGCGGTCGCCGCCGGGGTGGCGGGAATTTTCATGGAGACACATCCGCGGCCCGAAGAAGCGCTGTCCGATGGGCCGAACGCATGGCCGCTGGCACGCATGGAGCCGCTGCTCGCGACGCTCGCCGAGCTCGATCGCGCAGTGAAGAAGGTGCCATTCGAGGAATCGCTGCTGTAAGGCCGGTGGAGCGAAGGAGACGCACGCAGATGAGCCGTATCGCCGATATTCGTGGACGTGAAATCCTCGACTCCCGCGGCAACCCGACGGTCGAAGTCGAAGTGCTGCTCGACTCCGGTGCGCAGGGCAGCGCCGCGGTGCCCTCCGGCGCCTCGACCGGGACGCGCGAGGCGGTGGAGCTGCGCGATGGCGACAAGACCCGCTATGGCGGAAAAGGCGTGCTGAAAGCGGTCGAGCACGTCAATACGGTGCTGAGGACCGCCCTCATCGGGCAGGATCCGCGCGCACAGGCCGCGATCGATCAGCGCATGATCGAGCTCGATGGCACCGAGAACAAGGCGCGCCTCGGCGCCAACGCCATTCTCGGCGTGTCCCTCGCCACCGCGCGTGCGGCCGCGGCGGATGCGCGCGTTCCGCTCTACCGTTACCTCGCCGGCCTCGGCGCGGGTCAGCACGAGCCGGTGATGCCGGTGCCGATGATGAACATCGTCAACGGCGGTGCCCACGCCAACAACAGCCTCGACATCCAGGAGTTCATGATCCTCCCCGTCGGCGCACCGAATTTCCGCGAGGCGCTGCGCTACGGCGCCGAGGTATTCCATGCACTGCGGCAGCTGCTCGCCGCGCGCGGACTATCGACCGCGGTGGGCGATGAGGGAGGGTTTGCTCCGAGCCTCGAGTCCAACGAGGCGGCGCTGGTACTCATCCTGGAAGCGATCGAGCGGGCCGGCTATCGGGCCGGTCAGGATGTGTATCTGGGGCTCGACGTCGCCAGCTCGGAATTCTTCCGTGATGGGCGCTACGAGCTCAGCGGTGAGAAGCGCAGCTTCTCCGCCGCGGAGTTCACCGATTATCTTGCCGACCTCGCCGCGCGCTATCCCATCATCAGCATCGAGGATGGCATGAGTGAAGCGGACTGGGACGGCTGGTCGCAACTCACCCGGGCACTCGGCAAGCGTATCCAGCTGGTCGGGGATGACGTCTTCGTCACGAACACGAAGATCCTGAAGGAAGCGACGGCTAAGCACATCGCCAATGCCATTCTCATCAAGCCGAACCAGATCGGGACACTGAGCGAGACACTCGAGTGCATCGACACGGCCGATGAGGCGCACTACGCCGCGGTGGTCTCGCACCGCTCGGGCGAGACCGAGGACAGCACGATCGCGGACATCGCAGTCGCGACCGCCGCCACGCAGATCAAGACGGGGTCGCTGTCGCGCTCGGATCGCATCGCCAAGTACAACCGGCTGTTGCGCATCGAGGCCGAGCTCGGCCCGGTGCGCTACGCGGGGCGGGATGCCTTTCCGGTAAAGGTCTGAGCTTCAGCCCGGCGCCGGCACATTGGTCACGATCACGATCGGACCCGTCGGGCTGCCGGTCGGTGAACCGCCAAGAGGTTCGACACTGACCGCGACCTTTTCAGCCGCGAGCAGCGCGGCGCGCTGCGACTGGCTCAGCTTGCGCTCTGCGCTCCCCGCTGCGGGCAAGAGTCCGAGCGATACCGGCGCTCCTCCACGCGGGAGGGCCCACAGCTCGTAGGACTTGCCGGCGGCCGGGGGCACGGGCCCGACGACTTCGATGGTCAGCGCAGTCAGCGGCTGACGCCGCTCGAGCCTCCACACCGGGTGCGCGCTGTCGGTACCGAGGACGGCGAGGGCCTGCAGCGGGGGCAGGGCCACCTGGCGCATGATCAGCCCGACGATCAGCGCGATCGCCACCAGGCTCGCCGCGGCGGCGACTTGCCAGGTGTGCCAGCGCGAGGCGCGCGGTGCAGGAACGACCTCGCCGAAGAGCTGGCGGCTCACATTGAGCCACACGCGTGCTGAGGGTTGCACGGCCGGCAGGGCGCGACTCAGGTAAGACCAGTGATCCTCCCAGCGGTATAGCGCGTGGCGTGCGACCTCGCTCCGCGCGCATAGCCGCTCGAAGCGGCGGCGGGCGGGGCCGCGCAGCGTGCCGAGCGCATACTCGGCGGCCAGGCGATCGAGCAGCTCGGGGTCCTCGTAGTTCATGATTCGAGACACTTTCGCAGCGCGAGCAGGCTGCGCCGCACCCAGCTCTTCACCGTACCGAGCGGCTCGTTCACGGCACGCGCGATCTCACTGTGAGTGAGCCCTTCGTGGTACGCGAGCATCAGGCAGTGCCGCTGAGGAGCGGCGATCTGCTCGAGGCAGCGCAACAGCAACGCTCCGGTACCGAGCATCTCGCTGCCATCGAGCGGACCCTCCGACTGCAACTGCGGCTCGAGCGCGCTCGCATCGCTCAGTGCGACCGCGGCCCGCGCCGAGCGCTGCATATCGATGGCGCGGTAACGCGCCATGGACACCAGCCACGCCAGAGCACGGCCGCGGATCGGATCGAACTGGCGGGCGCGCTGCCACACGCTGACGAATACGTCCTGCAGCGCATCCTCGGCGGCATCACGCCGTCTGAGAATGCGCATCAATACCGCCAGCAGGATCGGCGCCACGCGCGTGTACAGGATCTCGAGCGCCGAGCGGTCCCCCGCGGCGCAGCGGGACAGCAGCGCTTCGAGCTCGGCGCCGTCCGGCTCATTCACCGGGCGGTGAGTCGGCTGCTCCACTTGCGCGGGGCTCATGAGCTCATGCTAGCCCGTCACGCGCGCCACGAGCCAGTAGCTGGCGAGCAGCACGATTGCCATCGAGCCGGCCGGCATGAAGGCACGGCGATAGAGCAGCGTGTGGCGGACGAGGAACGCGAGCGGCAGCACGGCGAGCACGATCAGCAGCTGGCCAGTCTCGACGCCAGCGTTGAAACCGAGCAGCGACAAGGTGAGGTTCGTGCCGTGCAGACCGAGATCCGCGAGCACCGAGGCAAAGCCGAAGCCGTGCACCAGCCCGAAGGCGAAGGCCACCGTCCAGCGCCGCCGGACTATCACGGGGCGGAGGTTGTTGAGCGCTCCGAGCAGCACGGTGAGCGCGATGCCGCACTCCACCCAGCGCGCGGGCAGATGGACGAGTCCAAGCACCGCCAGGGACAGAGTGAGCGAATGCGCCAGCGTGAATGCGGTGACGACCTCGAGGACCTCGAATGCCGTATCACGCAGCGACTCGCGCGGCTCCCAACCCGCAGCGCCGTAGCGCACCACCGCCGGGAACAACAGCGTCAACAGGAAGAGGATGTGATCGTAGCCCTTGAGAATGTGCCAGATCCCTTCGCCCAGGAACGCGGCGAACTGCTGACGGCGTCCGGGTGCGGCGACATTGAGGCTGGCCCGCGGCGTCTCGCGGCTCAGCACCGCCGCTTGCGCTCCGCCAGCGCCGATGACCTGCAGCAGTCCGCGATGGGTTGGGTCGACCTCGAACAGCAGCTCGTAGTGCACCAGCAGTTCGACGGGCGGCAGGCCACAGTCAGCGCTGAAGCGCAGCACCGCGTACCGCCCGTCCACGTGCTCATCGACGAGCAGCGCGGTCAGCTGCGGGAGGCAGGAGTTACGATCGCCCCGGCCGAGCGCCTCCAGCGCGAGCCGCGCGAATGCATAGTCAGCAATGCGGCTACGAGCCGTCTTCAACTCACCCCAGGTGATGGCGCCGTCGTGGTTGGTATCGAGGCCCAGCACGAAGTCCAGGTCGCGCAGCGCGATGTGCCACTCTCCCTGCAGCATGCCGCCGGATGCGGGCACGGTCACCGTCAGATAGGCATCGCTCGGCTTGTGCGCGCACGCCGCCACGGTCCACCCCGCGAGCGCGAGAGCCAGCCAGGCGCGCCGCCAGAGCTTCACGGCGACCGTCCCGGCGCACCACACTCGAGGAGCGGCGTGAGCGTGCGGTCCTCGAAGTGGGTCTTCGCGAGCCAGCGCACGAGCTCGGCGCAGTCGGCCGCGGCATGCGCCCGCGCTGCGGCAAGCGCATAGATGCGCAGATCTGCGGGCTCACGCTGCACGGCCCAGTTGCGCCGTGCGGCCTCGAGCGCTGCGCCCGCATCCTCCCGCACCTCGAGCAGGTACATCGCCTGCTCGCGCTGATGGGTACTGTCGTGGTCGCGCTCTGCCGCCCGCAGCCGTTCCTCGTACGCCCGCATCCAGCGGGCGGCCTGCGGGTTCCCGAGCCGGTGAGCGGCGAGGGTGAGACGCAGCAGTAGCGGATCCTGAGCCTCGTTTGCGGCGAGCAACGTGAGTACTTCGCCCGCGTGGCCGGTGCGCAGCAGCAGATCGGCGTAGGCGGCCTTGAGATATGGGTCCGTCGGCGAAATCGCGAGGGCCGCGGCGTAGTCAAGACCAGCGCGCCCGAGGTCGCCCAGCCGCTCGGCCATCTCCGCCTTGACCCCGAGCGCCCAGGTACGTGTGTCGGCCGGCAGGCGCGCATCGTCGACCGCCAATGTGTGCAGGCGCTCATAACTTTCGGCCAGCCGGCCGCTGCGGCCATCAACGCTTGCCAGACAGGTGAGTGCGATCAGCGCGTCCGCGGCGTGCGCCAGGCGCGCACAGGCCGGCCGGGCGGCGGCGAAGTCGCCCTTGAGCTCGAGAAGTGTCGCGCGAGTCAACCACGCCTGCGCATCAAGCGGCGCAAGTGCAAGCGCGCGGTCGAGAAGCGCGAGCGACTCATCGAAGCGGTGCAGGTACTGGAGTGCCGTTGCCTGGATCACCAGCACCCGCTCGGGTGGCCGCGGCTGCCTCACCCAGGAGGCGAGCGTTGCCTCACTGTAAGCGACGAAGCGCGGATCGCCGTTCTCGCGGCCGATCGCGATATAGCCCTGCGCCAGGGTGAGCGCCGCATCGAGCTCGTCCGGATGGGCAGCCACCTTCTCCCGCAGCGGCGCCAGCCGCTCGAGCGCCGCGCGTGCGGGCACGCGCTCGAGCACGGTGGCGTCGCTCGCCGGGAGGTAGGGAGCCGCGGCGGCGGGTGCTGCCCAGGCCGCGCAGAGGAGCGCAGCGAGCGCGCGCATCCCTGCGCGCGATCGCCGCGGACCCGAGGTCCTCATATCGCCGGCACGACCGCCGCGAAGGCGGTCTCGTTGTCGTCGTCCGGGAAGTAGAAGTCCGTACGCGCGACGGCCAGCGGCTCCCCGGTCTCGGACTGACTGCTGATCAGCCTCTCGGTGAAGGTCGTAAAGTTGGTCTTGGCGGCCGGCGTCACCATGGGCGGATTCATGGTGCTGTGATCGGACATGTCCCCGCCGCCACACGCCACGAGACATGCCGCCGTCAGCACCGGTACGAGCCCTTTCATGGCGCCACCTCGTTCGGTGAGCCCGGGAACGGATCGAGCAGGTACGGGAATCGATCGAGGTAGTAATCCGTCGGACTCACCTTGCCGGTGACGCGCACATTGGCCGCGTCCACGCCGGCCGCACGGGCGCCGTCGGTGTAGGGCAGGCCATTGTTCGGGTCCTTGGTCATTGAGCCGCAGTTGCCAGCGACGCCGCACAGTGCCCCCTCGGTGACGCGCAGCTCGATATCGACGACGTCGTCGAACGGGCGACGGCCGTTCGGGAAGCCGGCGAGATCCCCGCCGAGGACACCGAGATCGTTCTGCATGGCAGCAGGCGTGGGCGCGATCGAGGTGTTGAGGCGCAGCATCTCCGCGGCCTTCACGTGCTGTGGCTGGTTGAGCCCGGGCACTCCCGTGAGGAAGACTGTCACCAGGTCGTTGCGCGGCGTGCCGGGTACCTGCGCGGCGTTGCCAAAGAGCGCGTTGAGAAGCACCGGCAACGTCGGGTTGGTGACGTAGATGGCGAACTGTGCATCATGGTCGGGGCGGCTGCCGTTGAAGCGGTTTTTGTCGGGCAGCCCGATCACCACCTCGTTGACGAGCGGCATGCCAAGGCGGGAGACCTGCGTCCACGGACCGCCGGCAATGCGCACGCCGTCCCCGGCATCCTCATGCTCAGGAGTCGGATCGAGCACCTGTCCCTGGCGGAGACTCGCGGTGGTCCAGGCACCGATCACCGGCTCGCCGCGGCGTACCAGGCAGCTAATCGGCACCTCGAGCGCGATCGAGGTGACGTTCTTGTCTGCGATGGTGTTCGGCTCGCCGTCGCGGGGCCCGGCCGGATTGAGGTTCACGAGGTCGAAGATCTCGCCCAGGTTCACGACGAAACCATCCTTCCTCTGGCCGACGAACACCCGGCCGGCTGCCGAGCAGCCCGGGATGTCCACCTCGTAGATAAAGTTAGCGGCGTACGCCGGGTAGTCGGCGATCGACTTGTTGCCGATGTTATCGACCGGCTTGAAGAAGGTACGGCCGCCGAGCGTAGCGTTGCCGAGCGGCTCGTGGTCGCCGCTGCGCGCGTCGCCACGCACCATCTCGATGGTGTAGGTCTGCGTGAGGTTGAGGTTGTTGCCCTTGGCGTCGATAGGCCCGACGTTGATCAGGGGCACTGCCACCTTCTGCCCGCCGGCATTGACAGCAAGGTTCTTGTAGGTGTTATCGAAGCGGAACTGGAAGGTGAGGTCGGGCTTGGCATCGCCGTCGTTGTCGATGCGGATCTCATAGAGCGCCTTGGGATCGAGCGTGAAGTAGTTCGGTCCGCCGTAGGCGTCCTGGAGCGGATTGTAGTTGGCGATGAAGGTGACGAAGTTGTCCCGGCCTGGTTCGTAGCTGCGAAACATGTAGAAATCGGTTCCATCGACCTTCGGTTGCCCCGCGATGAACGGTGCTTCGCGGTGGCTCGAGGCGAGCGTGACGAGCGGCGCCGCTGCGGCGGTGCACGCCAGTAGGCCCCAGAACATCGTGCGTCTCATGGTAGTGATCCCCTTGCGTGTTGCTGCGCGTGTTGCGCGGTCCAAGGCTCTACGGGGGAGGGCCCGCGGCGGATGCACGGCCGCGCGATGACCTGAAGTGTTGCCGCGCCGGCGGGCGTTCCCGGCGGACCCTGCATCCGTCGCCCCCGCACCGCCGTAGCTGTCGGAATGAGAGCTACGGCGGTCCTGCTGGCGGTGGGGATCGGCACGCTGGCGATGCTGCGCAACGCTGCCGCCAGCGGCGCCGACGCGGCAGCATCAGCCCTGGACGAGGTGGTCGTGACCTCGACCCGCCAGCTGACGCAGCAGCCCGAGCTCGATGCGGCGAGTGCGGGAACGGTGACTCGCGAGGAGCTCGAGAATCGTCCACTGCTGCGACCCGCGGAAGTACTGGAAGCGGTCCCCGGCCTGCTGGTCACTCAGCACAGCGGCGACGGCAAGGCGAATCAGTATTTCCTGCGTGGCTTCAACCTCGACCACGGCACGGACTTTGCGACCTCGGTGGATGGGGTACCGGTCAACATGCCGACGCACGCTCACGGGCAGGGCTACAGTGATCTCAACTTTCTCATTCCCGAGCTGATCGAACGCATCGACTACCGCAAGGGTGTGTACTACCCCGAGGAAGGTGACTTCTCGGCCGCAGGCGCTGCGGCGATTCGCTATCGCAGCAGCCTCGATGCTCCCTTCCTCAGCGCGACCGCCGTTCAGGAGGGCTATCGGCGCATCGTGGCAGCGAACTCCGGCGCCGCTGCAGCAGGGGAGTGGCTGTTAGGTGGCGAATACGCCCGGACGGAGGGGCCCTGGGACCTGCCCGAGGGATACCACCGTGCGAGCGGCCTCGCGAAATACAGCCGCGATGATCAGGCGCTCGCCTACACACTCGCAGCCATGGGCTATGACGCCAGCTGGCGTGCGACGGACCAGATTCCGTGGCGCGCGGTCAGTGCGGGGCTCATCTCACGCTTCGGCAAAATCGATCCGACCGACGCCGGTCGCAGCCGCCGCTGGAGCATCTCTGCAGAGGTCTCGGGTCGCGCTGCGGCGGGCACGTGGCGCGCGCAGGCTTATCTTCTCGGCTACCGCCTCGATCTCTTCTCGAACTTCACCTACTTCACCGATGCGGTGCACGGCGACCAGTTCGAGCAATACGACAACCGGCACGTCTACGGCGCAAGCGTCAGCTACTCGGGGCCGCTCGCGCTTCTCGCGCAGGAGGGCACCCTGCACACCGGCATCCAGATCCGCGCTGATCACATCGATCCGGTGGCGCTCTATGACACCACGCAACGTCTTCGCTGGAAGACCGTCAGCGTGACACAGGCGCGGGTGACGAGCGCAGGCATGTACGCCGCCTGGGAGTTCCGCCCGGCCCCCTGGTGGCGCGTGCAGCTCGGAGCACGCTTCGACCGGGATCAATTCGATGTGAATTCCGACCAGCCAGTCAACTCGGGAGCCGCGAGCGCCTCGCTCGTCAGCCCCAAGCTCACCCTGGCGTTCGGCCCGTGGAGCCGGACGGAGTACTTCCTCAACTTCGGCCAGGGGTTTCACAGCAACGACGCCCGCGGTACGACGATCAGGGTCGATCCGAACGACGGAGTGACAGCGATGAGCAGGGTCACACCGCTCGCGCGCGCGAGGGGAGCGGAAGCGGGCATACGGAGTGCACCCGGACCGATGCTGGAGCTCGCGGCCTCGCTGTGGACACTGCAGCTCGAGTCGGAACTGGTGCTCAGCAATGACTCCGGCGCAACCGTGCCAAGAGGCGCCACGCGCCGCGACGGCGTGGAGCTCACGCTCGCATGGCATCCACAACCCTGGATGCGGGTCGATCTCGATGTTGCCTGGACGCGCGCCCGTTTCAGCGAGCTTGCGGCCGCCGGACAGTATCTGCCTAACGCACCGCAGCAGGTCGCGGCGCTCGGGCTAGAGGTCAACCGTCCTGCCGGCTGGTTTGGCGGCGCGCACTTGCGTTACTTCGGCCCAACACCGCTCACCCAGGATGGCAGTGTGCGCTCGCGTCCCTCGCTGCAGCTGAATGGCGAAGCGGGGTATCACTTCAGCTCCGCACTGAGCGGTTCCATCAGTATCTTCAACCTGCTCGACCGGCGCGACGATGATATCGAGTACGACTACGCTTCACGACTCCGCGCCGAGGCGGCGCCAGTCAACGATGTGCATTTTCACCCGATGGAGCCGCGCAGCGTACGCGTCGGGCTCAGCTATCAGTTTTGAGCTGTCAGCCGATCTCGACTTGCACCGCGCGGCGGCGCGAGAGCAGGGCGAGCGCGAGCAATCCAGTGGCCATCAGTCCCAAAGGAGCCGGCTCCGGCACTCCGGCCGCGCCCGCCGAAGAGCTGACGACCTCGAGTACATCGAAGCCTACGCCGTCATTGCTGAAGCGGATGCTCGTTATCGGTGTGTCCGAGACAAAGCCAATGAAGCCGGTATCGAGTCCCGGATTGAACGGCGTGCTCAAGTCGAAACTGTCACCGGTGCTCAGCGTCACCGTGAACGGCAGTCCGCCACCATCGGCGAAATCACCATAGGTGAACCCGATCGCCCTCGAGCCTGCGAGCGTGCACAGTACTTCGGCGGCATCGATTCCCGGGGTCGCGGACAGACTGGTGAAAAACGCTTTGCCGCCATATAAGGGGGCGCCACTGCCCACCACGATGGGGATGTTGGCGCTGAATGAGAGATCGCCGAGGGTCACGTCGCCGAGGCTCACGGTGCCCGGCGGGGTGATGGCATCGAAGTTGAAGATCGTCGAGCCTGAGGTCGCCGCGCCGTACGCTGTCTGATTGGTGTACTCAGTGACCGTGGCCGAAGCCCCGCCCGCGGCGGATGCGAGTACCAGGACGCTGACGGCTGCCCGTGCCAATCTGGGTGTCATGAAACGTGTTCCTTGTTGTTCTGTAAAACGAGTCCGCTGCGGGAATTCGGTGCCCCTGCTTTGCGATGCAGGATTCGCGCCAGAACTGAAACTGGCGGTATTACAGTCAATTGCTCGT
>DASYFL010000092.1:0-16061 GCA_036498445.1 Steroidobacteraceae bacterium | reverse complement strand
CGGAGAGATCAGCAGCGAATAACCGATCTTGGTGGCCTGGGCCCAGTCGACACCGCTCGTGCCATCGCGGCCGTGCATCAAGGCGTTTGCCACCCCGACGCCGATGATCGAACCGATGAGGGTATGAGAGGAGGAGGCCGGCAGCCCCAGGTACCAGGTTCCGAGGTTCCAGAGAATCGCGGCGATCAGCAGAGCGAATACCATGGCGAAGCCGGCGCTGCTGCCGACCTGCAATATCAGCTCGACGGGCAGCAGGGAGATGATGCCGAACGCCACCGCACCGCTCGAGAACAGCACGCCGAGGAAATTGAGGACGCCGGAATAGACGACCGCCACGTGCGGGGGGAGCGAGTGGGTGTAGATCACCGTTGCGACCGCATTCGCGGTGTCGTGGAAGCCATTGACGAATTCGAAGCCGAGCGCAATGAGGAGCGCTACGCCAAGAAGAAAGAGCGAGAGCAGCGCGAGCCCATGCGGCATGGCCCGGTTGACATCATTCACCAGGCTGTAGCCTGTGTATCCGACGCCAATCAGCAGCAGGATCAGGAACAGCAGCACGGTCGGGCGGCTCGGCGTGCGATCGAGCGTCGGACGGGCGGCAGGGACGGTCTGGGCGGCAACGCTGCTCATGGCGCTTACTCGTCGTTCTTGGGAGGAGACGGAGCGTATGACGGAAATATTCAGAATTTATGACGGTGAGCAGTCACCCTCCCGGCGCGTGGCCTTTGTGTTATTTTTCAAGATCTTCCCGCGAGCAGAAGCCATTGAAAAATAACGCGCTGTCCCCGACCTAAGGATCATCATGAGCAGCGACCCGAAAAGCGCGAGCGATTCATTCGACGTCATCGTGATCGGAGCGGGCCCGGCGGGCTATCCGGCCGCCATCCGCGCCGCGCAGAACAAGCTGACCGTCGCCTGTATAGATGAGTGGAAGAATCACGATGGCACGGCCACCTTCGGCGGCACCTGCCTGAATGCGGGCTGCATCCCATCCAAGGCCCTGCTCGAATCGAGCGAGCTCTTCCACCGGCTGAAGGAGGAGTTCTCCGCTCACGGCATCAAGGCGTCCGGCATCGAGCTCGATCTTGCCCAGATGCAAAAGCGCAAGAGCGGGGTCGTGCGGGCGATGACCCAAGGCATCGTCGCCCTGTTCAAGGCTGCGGGGGTCACCGGCCTCCAGGGCCATGGGCGGCTGCTCGCGGGCCGTAAGGTCGAATTCACTGCCCACGATGGCGCGCGCCGCACGCTCAGCGCGCGGCACGTGGTGCTCGCATCCGGCTCCGCGCCGATCGAGCTGCGCTCGGCGCCGTTCAAGTCCCCGCACATCGTCGACTCCTGGGGCGCGCTCGAGTTCGAGACGGTGCCGAAGCGGCTCGGTGTAATCGGGGCGGGCGTCGTCGGACTCGAGCTCGGGAGCGTCTGGCGCCGGCTCGGCGCGGAAGTGACGGTGCTCGAAGCGCTGCCGGATTTCCTCGCCTTCGCCGATCAACAGCTGGCACGCGAGGCGTTGCGTCACCTGAAGAAGCAGGGGCTGGACATCCGTCTCGGCGCGAAGGTGAGCGGTGCAACTATCGCCGGCGGATCGGTTTCGGTGACCTACAGCGATGCCAAAGGCGAGCAGCGGTTGAGCGTCGACCGGCTCGTCGTCTCGATCGGCCGGCGTCCGTATACGCAGGAGCTCTTCGCAGCAGATACCGGCGTGCAGCTCGATGAGCGTGGCTTCATCAAGGTGGACGACCATTGCCGCACCGGGGTCGAGAACGTGTGGGCCATCGGTGACTGCGTGCGCGGACCGATGCTCGCTCACAAGGGCAAGGAGGAGGGCGTGATGGTCGCCGACCTCATCGCCGGCCGCTACGGCGAGATGAATTACAAGGTGATCCCATCGATCGTCTATACCGCACCGGAGATTGCCTGGGTCGGTCTCACCGAGGAGCAGGTTAAGGCGAGCGGCCGCCCCTACAAGACCGGCACCTTCCCGTTCATCGCGAGCGGCCGGGCACGCGCAATGGAGCAGACGCAGGGGTTCGCGAAGATCGTCGCCGCGCGCGATGACGATGAGATACTCGGCGTGCACATCGTGGGCCCACTCGCCGGTGAGCTCATCGCCGAGGCTGTCCTCGCCATGGAGTACTCGGCGAGCAGCGAGGACCTGCAGCGCACCATCCATGCGCATCCCACGCTCGCCGAAGCGGTGCACGAGGCGGCACTGTCGGTGGATAAGCGCTCGATCGACAACATTAACCGCTGATGCAGCGCCGCGCAGCGCAGCCAGCACGCGCTGGCGAGTCAATGGCTGCGGCGCGTTTCGATCACGTTGGGCACCGCGGCGAGCCGGCGCAGCACGCGCGCGAGCTGCTCGAGGTCGGTCACCGCGACCGCGAGTGAGAAGTAGGCGAGGCCCGTGTCGTGATCGGTGCGCGAGGTGACGGCATCGATACTGAGGCGCTCGACGGCCAGCACGTCGGTGAGGTCGCGCAGCAGGCCGCGGCGGTCGTAGGCACTCACGGCAAGCAGCACCGCGAGTGCACCGGCATGGGCGCTCGACCAGTCGACCTTCAACACTCGTTCGGGCTTCAGGGCCGCCATGCGCACGAAGCTCGGGCATTCGGCGCGATGCACGGTCACGCCGCGGCCGAGCGCGACATAGCCGGCGATCGCCTGCGGCCGTAGCGGCGCGCAGCAGCGTGCGAGCGTCGTCGGCAGATCTCCCACCCCTTCGATCTCCACCGGCGAGGTGCGCCCGCGCGCCGCGGCACCGCGGGCCGCGCGCGCGATGCGCGCGGGCGGTGTCGGCTCGAACAGCCGGTTCGCGGCATGCATGAGCTGCGTGACGGTGATCTCGCCCTCACCGAGGAGCTGGTGCAGGTGATCCACATCGCGCGCCCGCAGCTCCCGCGCGAGCGCGGCGAGCTGCTCGGGGCGCGCGCCGATGCGCGAGAGCTCGCGTTCGGCGAGCACGGCACCGGCGCTGCGGTTCGCGCCGACGTCCTGCCTGCGAAACCACGCCCGCACCTTGCCACGACTGCGGGGCGAGGCGAGGTATCCCTGCTCCGGCGCGAGCCAGTCGCGGCTCGGCGCCTCGTGCTTGCCGGTGATGATCTCGACGATCTCGCCGTTGGCGAGCACGTGGCTGAGCGGCACGATGCGCCCGTTCACCTTCGCACCCCGGCAGCGATGGCCGAGGGAGGTGTGCACCTGGTAGGCGAAATCGAGCGGCGTAGCGCCACGGGGCAGATCGATCACCTCACCCTTCGGGGTGAGCACGTACACCCGATCCTCGAAAAGCTCCGCGCGCATGCCTTCGACGAGATCGCGGTCGGCCTCGGCGCCTTCGGCAACGCCCTCCTGGGGCTCGAGCAGCCGCCGTACCCATTCGATCTTGCGCTGATAGTCGGCATCGCGTGCGCGGCCTTCCTTGTACGTCCAGTGCGCCGCGACGCCGAGCTCGGCGTGCTCGTGCATCTCCGGGGTACGGATCTGTACCTCGACGCTCTTCGCCAGAGGTCCGATCACCGCTGTGTGGATCGAGCGGTAGCCGTTGCCCTTCGGCGTCGCGACGTAGTCATCGAACTCGCCGGGAATGTACGGCCAGCGCCCGTGCACCACTCCGAGCGCCGCGTAGCACTCCGGGACCGAGCGCACGACGATGCGCACGGCGCGCACATCGAAGAGCTGTTCGAAGGCGAGCTGCTTGCGCTGCATCTTGCGGTAGATACTGTAGATGTGTTTGGGGCGGCCGTAGACCTCGGCCGTGATGCCCGCGGTGCGCAGCTCGCCCTGCAACTCCCCGCACAGCGCCTCGATGTAGTGCTCGCGGTCCGCGCGCCTCTCGTTCAGCGCTGCCGCGACGCGCCGGTATTCCTCCGGCTCGAGGTAGCGGAAGGCGAGATCCTCGAGCTCCCACTTGAGCTGCCATACCCCGAGGCGATTCGCGAGCGGGGCGTAAATCGCCCGGGTCTCGAGTGCGCGCCGCCGGCGTTCGGCTTCCGGCAGCGCGCGCGCATGGCGCAGCGCGACCAGCTCCTCGGCGAGGCGCGCCAGCACCAGGCGCGGATCGCTCACCACGGCGAGCAGCATCTTGCGCAGCGTCTCGGTCTGGCGGGTGTCGAGCCCGTGCGCCGGTGACCAGTCGCGCGGCAGCCCGAGCGAACCAAGGCGCTGCAGGGCGACGGCGATGTCGGTGGCTCCCTGTCCGACGATGCTTACAGCCTGCTCGGAGGTGAGCCGCGCGTTCGCCAGCACTGGACGCGCGAGCAGTGCATGCGCGAGCTCGGTGCTCTCGGTGAGGCCGCCCATGATCTCGGCAGCCTCGGTCGCGAAGCCCAGGTCCTCTGCGAGCGACGCCCCGGCACGCTCGAACGCCGTGCGCGCGCCAATGATGGCATCGCGAACGCGCGGCGGGCAGAGTTGGCTGGTTTCCATGGTGAGGCATCGCCCAAGGCAGCGGGCGGTGTACGCTGGCGTGTCGCCCGCGAGCCTTTGCCGCTATCATAGCGCCGGTTTTTCGCAGGCGCGGGGGCACATACACATGATGGGGCACAGCAATTGGGCCAATCTTCAGCGGCGTGCCCGGGCAGCCACGCGCTGCCGGCACGCCGCTGCAGAGCCGTGCGAGGGCCACGAGATCGTGCAGTACGAGGGCTATGGTCCCGGTGGCGGGGTGCTGATGGTGGAATGTGTGACGGCGGACCCTAAGCGCATGGGTGCGGAGGTGCGGCACACTTTCCACAAGCATGGGGGTCAGCTCGGCGCGGACGGCTCGGTGAGCTATCTCTTTAATACGGTCGGACTACTCACCTACCCGCCGGGGACGGATGAGGAGCAGCTCATGCAGGCGGCGCTCGAAGCGGGCGCAGAAGATGTGGTGCCGAACGCCGATACCTCCGTGGAGGTACTCGCGGATCCATTCGAATTCTCGACGGTGCGCGCCATGCTGACGCATCAGGGATTCGCACCAGCGACGGCGCAAGTCACGCGGCGCGCCGCCAGCTCGCTCACGCTCTCGGGTGAAGACGCCGAGGCGATGCTGCAGCTCCTCGAAGCACTCGAGGGACTCGCGGACGTCCGCGGCGTGTACTCGAATGTCGAGATATCGGACGAAATCCTATCTCGCTGCGAAGTGAACTAGACTCCGGATCAGCTCAGTTACTCAGGGCGCAACTTCCTTCCCGCGAACGAGGTCGAGGCGGCTACGCAGCTCGTCGGCCCAGCTGCGCATCATGCGTTCGGCAGCTGCCCGGTTGGTGACGCTGCTGGAACGTTGCCCATACATACGCGGGTCCACTTTTCCGTCGACGACGCGCGCAAGTATCGTGTTCGACGCCGAGTCCCAGAGTTCGAGATAAATGGTCATCGCACCGGCGGACTCGACGTATGTACTGCTTCGGCCGGCCGTCATGAGATCCGGTGCGTTGACCTGGATGTTGATCAGCGCCGGCCGCAGGACAAGCACGTCCGGGCCGCTGGAATCGACGACCTGGTATCGCCCACCCTCCTGCAGCTCCTCGGTGAAGATCTTCCTGAAATCCTTCTGCAGCGCTTGCTTCGCGCGGTCGAGGTCGCTCTCCCTGATCTGGCGCGACGGGTCCCGTTGATCGCGGTTGTAGTCTTTGACCCAGTCCTTCGAGAACTCCACGTAGCAGTCGAGGAGCGCCACCTTCTTGTACTGCGTGAAGGTTGCGCCGGGCCTGACGTAAGCGAGCCGCTCCTTGGTCTGCTTGTAGAGGTGCAGGCCGTCCTTGGTCACTTCAGGCGGTGGCTCGGTAGCGGCAAATCCCCACGGGGAGACGAGTGCCAGACCTGCACAGAGCGCGGTGAGTACGCCGCCGCGCGCCCTGCCGGGTGTGAGCCGGCTCCAGCGCAGTCGCCTACGCATATAGATGTCCGAATAGATGTCCGAGAGGAGCCAGCCGATCGCGGCTGCCAGGTAAATGATGGTCGTAGTCATCGCAATTCGCCTCCTGTACGGCTATTACGTACGGCAAAACCTGGGCCGGCGCAATGGCTTCGTCTCAGGAGCCAGAGGTAATGTATGAAGCCCTTGCAACGCGGTCGCACTAAGATTGTCAGCGGAGCTCTGTTCGCGTTCGCTCTGATCAGTGTTACGCCAGCAGCGGAAGCGGGAAACGCACCTTCTGACTCCGAACAGCTCATTGCCAATGAGAAGGCCTGGGCGCAAGCCGCCCAGGACAGCGACGCCGACCGGATGGCGAGTTACATGGCCGAGGAGTATGTGGAACACGTGTGGGAGGGTGCGACGGCGAGTGCGCCGGCGCACTGGAGCTCCACCAGGAAGAAGGAATGGGTCGAAGCCGTACGCCGTCGCACCGAACTCTACAGCTCGGTCGAGGTGCGTAACCTGACGGCTCACCTGCAAGGCACCCTTGCGGTGGTCACAGGGGAATACTCGCAGACCGGTACAAAGAATGGGAAAGACATCTCCTCGAGCGGGATATACGCGAACACGTGGCTGAAGCGGAATGGCCATTGGGTGGTGATCGACAGCGTATTTCCGTGAGCGACCCGTGATGCGGTCTCTCAGCCAGCGTCGTCTCGGGGGAATGCGTAAGTCTTTGTTTTCGGCTACCCTTGCGCATCCTCAATCAGGCTCAGTCAGCGCCGAGACGGGACGCGTACGCGAATGTCGAGATATCGGACGAGGTCCTGGCGCGCGTTTGATCCCGCGGCGGCCAGCCCGCTCGCGACGGCGCTGCGCGTACGCATTCTCGGCCTCGATCCGGGCTCGCGGCGTACCGGGTTCGGTGTCATCGAATGCCACGGGAGCGAGCTGCATCCGGTGGCACATGGGTGCCTGAATGTGGCCGCCGCGGCTCCGGCCGCGCGGCTGCGGCTGATCTTCGAGGGGTTGCGCGCGCTGCTATCCGAGCACGGCCCATCCGAGGTTGCGGTGGAGCGGGTATTCGTGAGCCGCAACGTCGACAGTGCATTGAAGCTCGGACAGGCGCGCGGAGCCGCGCTGTGCGCGATTCCCGCGGAGGTGCCGGTGTTCGAGTACGCCCCGCGCGCCATCAAGCTGGCCATCGTCGGGTCAGGCGGCGCGGAGAAATTTCAGGTGGCGCAGATGATCCGCACGCTGTTGTCGCTGGCCGACCGCCCGGGCGCCGATGCGGCCGACGCACTCGCGGTCGCCGTCTGTCATGCGCACCAGCGGCAGCTGCACGCGCGCATCCACTGCGGCAGCGGGCCGCATTGGTCGCGGGCGTAAGTGATGATCGGCTCGGTCCGCGGCAGAATCGCGTCCAAGACACCTCCGCAACTGACCGTCGATGTCGGCGGGCTCGGCTACGAGCTCGAGGCGCCGATGTCGACATTCTTTCACCTGCCGCCGGTCGGCGAGGAGGTGCGGCTCCTCACGCACCTCGTGGTGCGCGAAGATGCACACGTGCTGTACGCCTTCGGCACCGAGGAGGAGCGGCGCCTGTTCCGCAGCCTCATCAAGGTCTCTGGAGTGGGGCCGAAGATCGCGCTCGCGCTGCTCTCCGGGATCAGTGTCGCGGCCTTTGCCGAGTGCGTGCAACGCGAGGATATTGCCGCCCTGACGCGCATTCCCGGGGTGGGCCGCAAGACCGCCGAGCGGCTGATCGTCGAGATGCGCGATCGGCTGGCGGCACCGCCTCCGGGAGGTGGCATCGGCGCGGTCGCCGCGGGCACGAGCGCGGAAAGCGAGGCCTACGGCGCGCTGGTTGCCCTTGGGTACCGTCCGGCGGAGGCCACGCGCTTGCTCAAAGCGGCCGGTCCCGGTACACATTCGACCGAGGAATTGATTCGCCGGGCCCTGCAGGGCGCGGCACGGGAGTCGAACCCCTAACGTGAGCGCTGAGCGCATCATCACTGGCGCCGCGAGTGCCGAAGAGGAGGCCGTCGAGCGGGCCATACGACCACGCCGGCTCGGGGAGTACATCGGCCAGACTCCAGTGAAAACGCAGCTGGAGATCTTCATCAGCGCCGCGCGTGGCCGCGGTGAGGCGCTCGATCACGTGCTGATCTTTGGACCGCCCGGCCTCGGCAAGACCACCCTGGCACACATCGTGGCGGCCGAGCTCGGCGTGAACCTGCGGCAGACATCGGGCCCGGTTCTCGAACGGGCGGGGGACCTTGCGGCACTGCTCACCAATCTACAGGCACGCGATGTGCTGTTCGTGGATGAGATCCATCGTCTCGCCCCGGTGGTGGAGGAAGTGTTATATCCGGCGATGGAGGACTATCAGCTCGACATCATGATCGGCGAGGGACCGGCGGCGCGCTCGATCAAGCTCAGCCTGCCGCCCTTCACGCTGGTCGGCGCCACCACCCGCGCGGGCCTGCTCACCTCGCCACTGCGCGATCGCTTCGGCATCGTGCAGCGGCTCGAATTCTATGGGGTCGAGGATCTCGAGCGCATCGTCAAGCGCTCGGCGGCCATTCTCGGAGTGGCGATCGAGGAGGGTGGGGCGCAGCGCATTGCGCAACGCTCGCGCGGCACACCGAGAATTGCCAACCGCCTGCTGCGGCGCGTGCGTGACTACGCCCAGGTGCGCGCCGACGGCCGCATCGGGGAGGCGATTGCGGATGCCGCACTCGATCTCCTCGAGGTCGACCGCGAGGGCTTCGACACGCTCGACCGCAAGCTCCTCACGGCCATCATCGAGCGCTTCGACGGGGGCCCGGTCGGCATCGACAGCCTCGCTGCGGCGCTCGGCGAGGAGCGCGGCACGCTCGAGGATGTAACCGAGCCGTTCCTCATCCAGCAGGGTTTCCTGGTGCGCACCGCACGTGGCCGCATGGCGACGCGTGCCTCGTACCTGCACTTCGGCATCAAGCCGCCGGAGCGCGCCGCGACATTGCCGCTCTTCGAGGGCGAGCGGTGAGAGAGTTCTCCTGGCCGGCGCGCGTGTACTGGGAAGACACTGACGGCGGCGCCATCGTCTATTACGCCAACTACCTGCGCTTTCTCGAGCGCGCGCGCACCGAGTGGCTACGGGCGCAGGGGCACTCGCAGCTTGCTCTCGCACGCGAGCCGGGGATTCTCTTTACAGTGGTGAGCGTACAGGTCGATTACCGCGCACCGGCCAGGCTCGATGATGAGCTCGAGATCACCTGCGCACCGAGCGCGGAAGGCGCAGCCACGCTGCGCTTTGCGCAGTGCATCTACCGCACCGGGGCGGCGCGGCGCGCGGAGCTGCTGGTCGAGGCGCAGGTGCGCGTCGCCTGTGTGGACGCCGCGACGCTCCGCCCGCGCCGTCTTCCGCAGTTCCTGCGCGAAGCCGTGGCCACCGAGGCGATTGCCAATGGGTGAGCCGCTCTCCATCCTGAAACTCATCGTGCAGGCGAGCGTGCCAGTGCAGATCGTCATTGCGCTGCTGCTGCTCGCGTCGCTCAGCTCCTGGGCGATCATCTTTCGCAAGCGGCGCATCATCGGCCGCGCACGGCGCGATGCCGATCGGTTCGAGGGACGATTCTGGTCGGGCGATGACCTCGCAACCTTGTATCGCGCAATCGAGTCGAAGGGCGGCGCCACCGGCATGGCCGGCATCTTCGAGTTCGGTTTCCGCGAGTTCGCGCGCCTGCGGCAGAGCGCCGCCGACAGCGAGCAGCTGCTCGAAGGCTCGCGCCGCGCGATGCGCGTCGCTCAGCTGAGGGAGATCGACCGGCTCGAGCACAGTCTCGCGACGCTCGCGACGGTCGGCAGCACGAGCCCCTATGTCGGGCTCTTCGGCACCGTGTGGGGCATCATGAGCGCCTTTTCCTCACTCGGTAACGTACAACAGGCGACGCTCGCGATGGTGGCACCGGGGATCTCGGAGGCTCTGGTGGCGACGGCCATCGGACTCTTTGCCGCCATCCCGGCGGTGGTTGCCTACAACCGCTTCGCCGATCAGGTCACACGCCTCGAGATGCGCTTCGACGCCTTCATCGAGGAATTCTCCACCATTCTGCAACGCCACGCGGCGCGCGCCGCTGGCTCCGCCGGCCCGGAGCGCTGAACTCTATGGCACAGACATCGCGCGGCCGCCGCCTGATGGGTGAGATCAACGTCGTGCCCTACATCGACGTCATGCTGGTGCTGCTCATCATTTTCATGATTACGGCTCCGCTTCTGACCCAGGGCGTGAAGGTGGATCTGCCCAAGGGCGCTGCGGAACCACTCGAGGCGCAGCGCGTCCCACCCCTGGTATTGTCAGTCGACCGTGCCGGCCGGCTGTACCTGAATGTAGGCCCGCAGCCGCAGCAGCCACTCGATGATGCGACGGTGGCAGCCCGCGCCAGCGCGACGCTGCAACGCAGCCCCGAGACCCAGGTGCTGGTGAAGGCTGACAGCGCCGTGGCGTATGGACGGGTCGTGCAGGCCATGGTCATCCTGCAGCGCGCCGGGGCGCGCACGGTCGGCTTCATCACCGAGCCGTTGCCGGAGAGCGGGCGGCGCGGGAGCTGATGCGCCTCTTCGCATGCAACGGGTGAGTGATCGTTGGGTGTCGATCTCGTTGTCGGTGCTGCTCCATGCGGCGCTGCTCGGCGCGCTGGTTTACGGCTGGATGTTGTTTCGTCGGCCGCCGCGCCCCGCACCGACGCTCGCCATCGAGGCGCGGGTGGTCGATGCGCGCAGCGTGCGCGGTACGCAGCAGACCGCCCCAGAGCCCGCGCCGCCAGTGGAGGCGCCGCCGGAGCCGGTAGGACCGCCGCAACCGACAGCGGAGGAGCTCGCACAACGCGAGCAGCAACGCGCGCAGGAGCAGGCGGTCGCCGAAGAGCAGCGGCGCGCAAGCCAAGCCGCAGCCGAACAGGCCGCAGCCGAGGCGGCTGCCGCCGAAGCGGTGCGACGCGCGGCGGCCGAGCGCAAGGCGCGCGAGGAGGCCGAGGCGCAGAAGCGCGCCGCCGAGGAGCAGCAGCGGCAGATGGAGGCGAAGGAGCAGGCACAACGCGAGCAGGATCTGCAGAGAAGCCTCGCCGCCGAGGAGCAGGCCAGCAAAGCGCGCGCAGGCCCTGCGCTCGCCAGCTGGCAGTCGCAGATCGCCGCCAGGATCAACCGCGCGTGGCTGCGTCCGCCCACGGCGCGGCCCGGCATAGAATGCATGTTGAACGTGACGCAGGTACCCGGAGGCGAAGTGACTGAAGTGAGCATTGGTGAATGCAACGGCGACCAGGCGGTGCGCGAATCGATCGAGGCGGCGGTCTATCGCGCCTCGCCGCTTCCACCCCCACCCGATCCGGCATTGTTCGACCGCCACCTGCGCATCGACTTCAAGCCGGACTGAGGCCATGATGGACACGAAGGCTCGCGATTTCCTGCGCCTGCGGCGCGTCCTCTGCACTGCGGCGATCGTCGGCGGCCTCCTCGGGGCGAACCCCCCGGCACGCGCCGAACTCCAGATCGAGATCACCTCCGGCGTACGCGATCCGGTGCCGATCGCGATCGTGCCGTTTGCGCATCCCGAGGCCGCCGGGAGCGACTTCGACGCCGCCGGCATCGTGCAACACGATCTCGAAGGCAGCGGACGTTTCCGCGCCCTGCCGCGCGAGCGCATGCCGGCGACCCCGACCCGCGCGGAAGAAGTGGCGAGCCCGTCATGGAAGGCGGTGGGGAGCGACTACGTCGTGGTCGGCAGGACGGTGAAACTCGATAACGGGAACATCGGCGTCGACTTCGAGCTGGTGAACACCCTCACCGGCGCAAAGCTCGCCGCGCAGCGCTTTACCGGAGCGCCGGGCGCGATGCGTAACGCGGCGCATCGGGTGAGCGATGTCATCTACCAGAAGATCCTCGGGGTGCGGGGCGCGTTCGCGACGCGCATCGCGTACGTTGCGGCGGACGGCGAGCCGCCAACGCAGCGCTTTCAGCTCATCGTCGCCGACGCGGACGGCGCCAACCAGCACATGGTCCTCGAGTCGCGCTTCCCGCTCATGTCGCCGGCCTGGTCGCCCGATGGACAGTGGCTCGCCTACGTTTCCTTCGAGACGAAGCACGCAGCGATCTACGTGCAGCTGGTGCGCAGCGGGGAGCGCAAGCAGGTTTCGGCGCGTGCGGGCGTCAACGGTGCGCCCGCGTGGTCGCCCGATGGCCGCAAGCTCGCGCTGACGCTCGGGGGCAGCAGCGGCAATCCCGACATCTACATCCTGGATCTTGCCACTCAGGATCTGACACGCATTACCGACGATCCGGCGATCGATACCGAGCCGGAATGGGCGCCCGATGGCAAGTCGCTCTATTTCACTTCCGACCGCGCCGGCTCGCCGCAGATATATCAGATCGGCGCACACGCCGGCGCGCGTCCCAAACGCCTGACTTTCGGCGGCAATTACAGCGCGCGCCCGCGGGTGTCACCCGATGGCTCGCAACTTGCGATGGTGACGCTCGACAACGGCGAGTACCGCATCGCGGTCCAGGACCTCGGCAACGGCACGGTGCGCATGCTGTCGCACGGTCATCTCGATGAATCGCCGAGTTTCGCCCCCAACGGGGCTACACTCATTTATTCGGAGCGCGAAGGCGGCCGCGGCTCGCTGGCCACGGTGTCGACCGATGGCCTGACGGGCTTGCGGCTGAAGGCTTCCCAGGGAGAGGTGCGGGAGCCGGCGTGGGGGCCGTTCACCCCCTGAAGTGGCGTAGCGTCCAGCTGCCGATTGCGGAGGAAGCGGAATGTCGGAGAAGGTATCCATGCATCGAATGATCGCCGTGCTGCTGCTCGTGTTGGCATGCGCGCTGACCGCCTGCAAGAGTAACCCCCCAAAGCCTGCCGGCCCCGAGGCGAGCGCGGCGAATGCCGGCGCGGAAGGGTCGGGCGCCACCAACCCCAACGCGAGCGGCTCCGGCGGCGGTGATGATGAGATTGCCGGACCGCAGGCGGGGCTGCTCGCGAAGCGCACGGTGTATTTCGAGTTCGACAGCAGCGAGATCAAGGGCGATGGAACCGACATCGTGGCTGCGCATGCGAAGTACCTGGCATCCAACGCCGGGGCACGTGTGCGCCTGGAAGGGCACACCGACGAGCGCGGCTCGCGTGAATACAACATCGGGCTCGGCGAGCGGCGTGCACAGGCGGTGCGCCGGGCGCTGCTGCTGCAGGGCGCGGCCGATGCGCAGATTTCCACGGTGAGTTATGGCGAGGAGCGGCCGGCGGCGGCGGGACATGATGAGACGGCGTGGGCGAAAAACCGGCGCGTCGAGATCATGTACCTCGGGACTGCGCCCGCGACCAAGCCCTGAGCAAAGGATTGGCATGCACAAAACACTCTGGGCACTAGTGCCGACGATGCTCGCCGGCTGCGCGACGACCCCCGACAAGGATCCGGTGCAACTGCGGCTCAACGATCTCGAGGAGCGCGTCACGCGCATGGAGCGCAGCGTCGCGAACGAGGTGCAGGTCGCGCAGAACGTCGACGAGATGCAGGGAAGTCTGCGTGAGCTACGTGGCCGCATCGAGGAGCTCGAGCACACCAACGACTCACTCCGCAAGCAACAGCGGGACCTGTTTGGCGATCTCGAGCGGCGACTCAATGCGGCGGGCGGAGGCACGGCCGGTGCTGCGGCCGCAGGCACCGCTGCTGGAGCTGCCGCTGGGGCCGCAACCGGTGCAGAGGGAGCCGCGGCAGGCGGCAATGCACCCTCAGCGACCGAGCAGGCGGTATACGGACAGGCGTTCGATGCACTGAAGGCGGGCAGCTATTCGACCGCGGTCACCGGCTTCAAGGACTTCCTGCACAACTATCCCAACAGCACGCTCGCCGACAGTGCGCAGTACTGGCTCGGCGAGGCGTACTACGTGAGCCACGAGTACGACTCTGCTGCGGGTGCCTTCCGCACGGTGCTGAAGAAATGGCCCGATTCGCGCAAGGCCCCCGATGCCATGCTCAAGCTCGGTTACACCCAGGCCGAGCAGAAGCAGTACCCGGCCGCACGGGCGACGCTCGATGAGGTCACGAAGAAGTACCCGGGCACCGATTCCGCGAAACTCGCGGCGGACCGGCTGCGCCGCATGCCGGCACAGCCCGCGCAGTGAGGGTGGGCGGCGCGATGGTGCAGGGCGCGTAGACCCGTTCGCACACGATGTCACGGCCCCGGCATGACGCGCCTGAGGATTACCGAGATCTTCCACTCTCTGCAGGGAGAGGCTGATACCGCGGGGGTGCCCACGGTGTTCGTGCGGCTCACTGGGTGCCCGTTGAGGTGCCAGTACTGCGACACCGCTTATGCCTTCGAGGGCGGGGAGTGGTGGGAGCTCCCGGCGATCCTGACACGGGTGCGTGAATACGCGACGCGCTATGTATGCGTCACCGGAGGCGAGCCGCTCGCGCAGAGAGGCTGCATCTCGCTTCTCGCCGCGCTGTGCGATGCGGGCTTGCGGGTGTCACTCGAGACCAGTGGCGCGATGTCGCTTGCGGAGGTCGACCCGCGCGTGGTGAAGGTCGTCGATATCAAGACGCCCGGCTCGGGCGAGGAACGGCGCAATCGTTACGAGGAGCTCGCGCGCCTCAGTTCTCATGATCTCGTGAAGTTCGTGATCTGCGACCGCAGCGATTACGAATGGAGCCGCGCCAAGCTGCCGCAGCTCTCGCTGCCCTCCGGTTGTACCGTGCTCTTCTCCCCGAGCCATGAGCAGCTTCCGGCACGGGAGCTCGCAGACTGGATCCTTGCGGATGGCTTGCCGGTGCGGCTCCAGATCCAGCTGCACAAGTACCTGTGGGGCAACGTGCCCGGCAAATGAGTCGAGCGTGGCGATGCAAGCTCGTGCGGTGGTGTTGCTTTCCGGTGGTCTCGATTCGGCGACTGCGCTTGCTATCGGCGGCGAGCAACGCTTCGAGTGTTACGCGCTCTCGGTGGACTATGGCCAGCGCCATGCCGCCGAGCTCGAGGCCGCCCGCCGCGTAGCGCTGGCATTGGGTGCGCGCGAGCACCGCATCATGCACGTGGATCTCGCGGGCATCGGCGGCTCGGCGCTCACGGATCGCAGCATCGCAGTGCCTGAAAGTCCGACCGAGGGAATTCCAGTCACCTACGTTCCGGCGCGCAATACCATCATGCTCGCGCTCGCGCTGGCATGGGCCGAGGTGCTCGATGCGCGCGATATCTTCATCGGCGTCAACGTCCTTGATTCGAGCGGCTACCCCGACTGCCGCCCGGAGTTCATTGCGGCCTTCGGCCGCGTCGCGGAGTTTGCTACGCGCGCTGGCGTCGAAGGCAATCCCTGCCGCATCCATACCCCACTCATTGGCTGGACCAAGGCGGAGATCATCCGTGAAGGTACCCGGTTGAAGGTTGACTACCGGCAGACAGTGTCCTGTTACCAGGCCGACGCCGACGGAAAAGCCTGCGGCCGCTGCGATGCCTGCCGCCTGCGCCGCGCGGGCTTCATGGCTGCCGGAGTGCCCGATCCGACCCGGTATCAGGACGTGTAGTATCATGCCGCCCCCTCGAGGCAACCCGGCCGCATCGGCCAAGCGCTGGGGCGTTAGCTCAGTCGGTAGAGCATCGGACTTTTAATCCGCTGGTCGACGGTTCGATTCCGTCACGCCCCAAATAAATCAACAAGGTACAGATAAGGCCGATATCCGTGGCACACTTAGTAACGCGTTACAATGTAACGCGTTACACGAGGTGCCCCGCAATGGAAGCAGCTGAACGCATGAAGGCCATGCGCGCGCGGAGGCGTGCTCGCGGCATGCGCGAGTTACGCTTGATCGTGCCCGACGCACGGTCCAGAGCAGTCCGCAGGCGGGTAGCGCGAGAGGTTGCAGCTCTGGACCGATCCCGCGAGCTTGACGCGCTGAAGTGGATCGAAGCGGTAGCGGAGTTCGATGCTCGGTGAAACGCGGCGACGTCGTGACTGTTGCGGCCGCCGGCGACTACGGCAAACCACGGCCGGCGGTAATTGTGCAAACCGACGCGCTGCCGGCTGAGCACGCGTCCGTTATCGTCTGCCAGATGACCTCCGACGGAGATGACGCGCCGGACTTTCGGGTAGTCATCGAGCCCACCGCACGGAACGGTCTGCACACACGATCCCACGTGATGGCCGACAAGCCCGTTACGATTCGCCGTGCGCGAATCGGAAAGAAGATCGGCC
>DASYFL010000091.1:0-9611 GCA_036498445.1 Steroidobacteraceae bacterium | reverse complement strand
GTGTAGCGCTCCTTGTTCATGTTGTATTCCGCCATCACCTGGCCATCCAGGCTCAAGACCAACCTAGCCATGTGCGTCTGCCTTTATCGCGTGTCAGCCGAACCAACCCAGGATCTTGTCGAAAATCTTCGTGCGCGCCGGGAATGCATCCAGAATATGGGCCATGACCACGGACACGTTATCGCGCCCCCCATTGTCATTGGCCAATTGAATCAATTGCTTTGCGACCGTATCCAGATTAGCACTAAAGGTGTTTATGGTTAAATGGATATCTTCGTCCTCGACCATATCCGAGAGCCCGTCCGAGCACATCACGAACACCTCTCCCTTGCTGACCGGCACCTCCTGGATCTCCACTTCCACCTGGGGCTCGACGCCGAGCGCCCGTGTGACGTAGTTCTTGTTTGCCGCCCGCTGCGCCTCCTCGGCCGAATAGAACCCGCGGTCGACGAGCTCCTGCAGCAGCGAATGGTCTAGGGTCACCTGCTCGAACTTGTCCCCGCGCTGGCGGTAGAGCCGCGAGTCGCCCACGTGGGCGATGGTGACCTTGTTGTCGAAAAACAGCGCCGCCACCACCGTCGTGCCCATGCCCTCACACTGCGCCTGGGTATGCGCAGTCTGGTAGATGATCTTGTTCGCGCGGTTAATGGCATCGCGCAGAATGATCTTCGGGCGCGACAGCCCCGACTCGCTGTCGGCCACTGACAAGTCTTCACGCTCCACGTGCTCACGCACCAGATTGACGATCGTCTTCACCGCGATGCCGCTCGCTACCTCACCGGCGTTGTAGCCACCCATGCCGTCGGCGAGCACGAGCAGGCCAATGTCCGCATCTACCGCAATCGTGTCCTCGTTGTGTTCTCGGACCTTACCGGTATCAGAGAGTCCCACGAAGCGCAGCTTACTTCGCAAGCTCATGCTGCGCCCTGCACCGCCCGTGGCCCAAAAACTGTGATGCGCGTCACTTTCCCGTCCCCGATCGAGCCGTCATAAGCTAGCATCGCCGCCAGGTGGTCCGAGTGGCTTTGTTCACAAAAGGCGCCATTCGGGTCCGCCGGCGTCGCGAATCCTAGCTGAAAGTCGACCGAAGGCGCATCGATGGCACGCGCAAGTCCCACGTACGTGTGTGGCTCATGCGGGGGCGAAACCCTCAAATGGCAGGGTCAGTGTCCGCTGTGCGGTGAGTGGAATTCTCTCGAGCAGCGCACTGCCGCGAGCACTCGCCCCGCAGCGGCTGCAAAGCCCGTCGCGCTGAGTAGCGGTGTTGCCGCGATGCCGGCGGCAGCGCGCATTGGCACGGGCACGCAGGAGCTCGATCGGGTCCTCGGGGGCGGCATCGTGCCGGGATCCGTGGTCCTCCTCGGCGGCGACCCGGGGATCGGTAAATCGACCCTGCTGCTGCAGGTCGCGGCGTCCGTCGCCGGATCGCGTGCGGTCCTCTACGCGAGTGGCGAGGAGTCGGTCGCGCAGGTGAGCCTGCGTGCACAGCGCCTGTCCCTCGGTGCAGCCACGGTCGGCGTGCTCGCGGAGACCGAGCTGGCGGCGATCCTCGCCTCGAGCAGCGAGCGCCGCGCGGCGCTCCTCGTGATCGATTCCATACAAACGGTGCAGTCCGCCTCCGGCGCACCGGCCGGTGCCGTGTCGCAGCTGCGCGAGTGCACGGCGGAGCTGGTGCGGTTTGCCAAAACGAGCGGGACCGCGGTGATCATCGTCGGACACGTGACCAAGGAGGGTACGATCGCCGGTCCCCGCCTGCTCGAGCACCTGGTCGATGCGGTGTTGTATTTCGAGCACGAGGCGGGCAGCCGTTATCGCATCGTCCGCGCCACCAAGAACCGCTTCGGAGCGGTGAACGAGCTCGGCTTCTTCGCCATGACCCAAGGCGGGCTGCGCGAAGTAAAGAACCCGGCCGCCATCTTCCTCGCGCGCCCGAGCGAGCCTGCGCCCGGCAGCATCGTCACCGTGACACGCGAGGGCGGCCGGCCGCTCCTGATCGAGCTGCAGGCGCTCGTCGATCGCATGCGCTTTGGTGCACCGCGTCGCGTTGCGCAGGGGCTCGATGCGAATCGGCTCGCGATGCTCCTCGCGGCCGCAAGCCGTCACGCCGGGGTATCGCTGCAGGAGCACGATGTGTTCGTGAATGTCGTGGGTGGCATCGAGATCGGCGAGACCTCTTCTGACCTCCCGGTGCTGATCGCGCTCGCCTCGAGTCTCAGGGGACTGGCCCTCCCTGCGCAGCTCGTCTCTTTCGGGGAGATCGGGCTCACCGGTGAGGTGCGCCCGGTGGCCTACGGCGATGAGAGGTTGCGCGAGGCGCAGGCGCAGGGGTTTCGCCTCGCCATCCTCCCGCAGGGCAATGCGCCGCGCACACCGCCCGCAGGGATGCGGATGATTGCCGTGACACGCATCGCGGAAGCACTCGAAGCGGCGCTCGCGCACGGCGCCGCTGCCGCGCCAGGTGGCTGATCTTCAGGCGGCCTGCGTGAGTGGTGGAGCACGCACCCGGACGGTGCGAATGGCGTTGTCGGCGAGCTGCAGCACCTCGAACTCGTAGTTGCCGACCCGCACCATCGTGCCCTTGTCAGGGATGGTCTCGAGGTGCTCGAGCAGGAGGCCGTTCACCGTCTTCGGCCCTCCGACCGGCAGCTGCCAGCCGAGTGCGCGGTTGAGTGCGCGGATGGTGGCGCTGGCATTGACGATGAATACTCCCGGCTGCTCGGTGTGCACGTCCTTGTGAGTCACGGTGGCAGGATCGGTGGTGAACTCGCCGACGATCTCCTCGAGGATGTCTTCCAGAGTCACCAGTCCCTCGATGTCGCCATACTCGTTCACCACGAACGCGAAGCGGCGGCGATTGCGCTGAAAGAAGCCGAGCTGCACGGAAAGCGCCGTGCCCTCCGGGACGAAGTAGGGCTCGCGGCTCTGCGCGATCTCGATGAGACGTTCGCGGCTGAGCGTGCCGCGCACCAGCTCGTTGGCGATACGCTTCATGTGCAGGAGCCCGATCAGGTTGTCGAGCTCGCCCTCGTACACCGGCAGGCGGGTGTGCGGGTTCTGGCGCAGCTGGTCGAGGATGTCCTCCCAGCTGTCGTTCACGTCGATCCCGGCGATCTCCTGACGCGGGATCATGATGTCGTTCACCGTGACACGCCCGAGATCGAGTATCGAGAGCAGCATCTGCCGATGGCGCGCGGGAATCACCGGGGCCGCTTCGCTCACGACCGTGCGCAGCTCCTCGGCGCTCAGGGATTGCGTCGTGGTGATGGGCGCTCGCCCGACGCGCGCGAGCCAGAGAAACCCGTTGGCGAGGGTATTGGTGAGCCAGAGCGCCGGCCGGGTGATGAGGACCAGCACCCGGTAGATGCGCGCGGCATGAAGCGCCACCCCTTCGGGGTTCGACGCGGCATAGATCTTGGGTGCGAGCTCGCAGAACACGATGACGATGATCGTAAGCAGGGCGACCGTGAAGGGCACGGCATAACGGTGCCCGGTGCGCTGCGCAACGATGGTGGCGATGGCGGAGGCGAACGTGCTGGCCGCGGCGAGAATCACCAGATTCGCGCCGAGCCACTCATCGGGCCTCGCCAGCAGCCGCTCGAGCGTCATTGCGGTCGCTGAGCCCGCCTGGGAAAGATGACGGATGCGGTAGCGATTGACCGAAAGCATCGCGACTTCGGTGCCCGAGGAGAAGGCGACGACGAGCAGCAGCAGCAGCAGCGCCAGCAAGAGCGCGGGTGTGTCAGTGAGGTTCAAGGCAGCAATCCCCGAGGACCTGTTCCCCCTAAGCATAGAAGCTCCACGGGCACGGCGGGAAAATGCGCGCGAGCCCCCTATAATCGCCGGCTCGTCCACGAGCTCTACGGGATCCCATGTTCGATAACCTGACGGCCCGGCTGTCGCGCACGGTCGAGAACCTGCGCGGTCGCGGCCGCATTACCGAGGAAAATGTCGCCGAAACGCTGCGCGAGACGCGCATGGCGCTGCTCGAGGCGGACGTCGCGCTACCGGTGGTGAAAGCCTTCATCGAGTCGGTGAAGGCCAAGGCGCTCGGGCAAGAGGTGCTCTCGAGCCTCACCCCAGGACAGGCCTTCATCGGCATCCTGCACCAGGAGCTGGTGGTGCTCATGGGGGCGGCGGGTGCCCCTTTTGCGCTCCGCGCGCAGCCGCCCGTCGTGGTGCTGCTCGCGGGTCTCCAGGGCGCGGGGAAGACCACCACCGCGGCGAAACTCGCGCGGCGGCTCATCGAGCGTGACAGGAAGCGCGTGCTGCTCGCGAGCACCGACATCCGCCGGCCCGCCGCCATGCTGCAGCTGGAGAGACTCGCCGGGCAGGTGCATGCCGAGTACTTTCCGGCCCCGGCCGGCGCGACGGCGGCGCAGATCGCACGCACGGCGCTCGAGCGGGCACGGAGCGGCGTGTTCGACGTGCTCATCGTGGACACCGCCGGAAGGCTCCACATCGATGAGGAGCTCATGGCCGAGGTGCGGGACATCGATGCGGCGGTCGGCGCTGCGGAGCGGCTGTTTGTCGTCGATGCAATGGCCGGTCAGGACGCGGTGAATGCCGCTCGCGCCTTTGGTGCCGCACTCGATCTCACCGGAATCATCCTCACCAAGGCGGACGGCGATGCGCGCGGCGGCGCCGCGCTTTCGGTACGGCACATCACCGGCAAGCCGATCGTATTCATCGGGGTCGGCGAGAAAACCGAGGCGCTCGAGCCCTTCGATCCCGAGCGCATGGCCTCCCGGATCCTCGGCATGGGCGATGTGGTGAGCCTCGTCGAGCAGGTCCATGCCAAGGTCGATCACGCCGAGGCGCAGCGGATCGCGCACAAGGTGGTCAAGGGCAAGGGCTTCGACATGACCGATCTCAAAAGCCAGCTTCAGCAGCTGCAGAAAATGGGAGGTGTCGGAGCCCTGCTCGATAAGCTTCCCGGGGCGGTGACCAGGAAGGGCGCGGTCTCCGCGGACCAGGGCGATCGGGAGCTGCGGCGGCAGATCGCCATCATCGATTCCATGACCCCGCGCGAGCGCCGTAGTCCCGCTATCATCGATGGCTCGCGCAGGCGGCGCATCGCCGGAGGCTCAGGGGTTCAGGTCCAGGACGTCAATCGCCTCCTCAAGCAGTTCCAGGAGATGCAGCGCGTCATGAAGAGCATGAAGGGCGGGCGGCTGCGGGGGCTGTTGGGGGCATTGAAGGGTGGGGGGCTCCCGCCCGGATTTCGGGGCCGCTAGCCGGGGTCCCCGGGAAGTTGCGCATCTTTTTCAGCGAAGTGCGCTCAGCTGTCGCGGTGGGCGCAAGTTCCTGGGGTGGTCATAAAAAGTGGCGCCGGATTGGGGCGTTGCGTAGAATCCGCGCTCTTTTTTGGGCGGCCTTTTTGCAGGCCGCCGCTGGAGCGAGAGCAGTACGATCATGGTAACCATTCGCCTGACCCGGCGCGGGGCGCGCAACCAGCCCTTCTATCACGTCGTCGTGACCGACAGCCGTAAGCGCCAGGGCGGCCCGAGCCTGGAGCATGTGGGCTTCTTCAATCCGATCGCCCGCCGCGGGGAGCAGAAGCTCAAGCTCGATCTGCCGCGCATCGATTACTGGGTCGGCCAGGGCGCACAGCCCTCGGACCGGGTGCGCCACCTCGTCGCCTCCTACCGCAAGCAGGCGACGGCCTAAGCGCGCCGCCGCAGCGTAACGGCACGGCGGACGTCCCGACGGCCGTGGAGTGGATCGAGCTCGGCCGGGTGGGTGCCCCCTTTGGCATCAAAGGCTGGCTCCACGTCGAGTCCTACACCGATCCGCCGGAGGGCTTGCTTGGGTTTCGGGAGTGGATGCTGAAGCTCGCGAATGGCGAGCGGCGCCTGCAGCGGGTGCTCGAGGGACGCGCGCACGCGGGGGGACTGGTGGCGCACCTCGAAGGGATCGATGACCGCGGCGGGGCTGCCGCGCTCACCGGGACGTTGATCGAGGTCGAGCGTGCAGCGCTGCCGCGCCTCGCGGAACGCGAATATTACCGCGCGGACCTTGTCGGTCTGCGGGTTCGCAACCTCGAGGGCGCAGAGCTCGGCACGGTGAGCCACTTTGTGGATGCCCCGACGGGCGCCGTGATGGTAACGCGCGCAGCCGGCGGGCAGGAGCACTGGATACTGGCCGCCCCGCCGCACCTGCGCCGGGTGGACCTGACGGCGGGTGAGGTGTTGGTGGATTGGCCGGCGGAGCTGGAATAGCGCGCCGGCGGAGCTGAAATAGAGCGCTCCATGAAGATCGAGGTGGTCACGCTGTTTCCGCGCCTCATCGCGGGAGCACTGGAATTCGGCGTCGTGGGACGCGCCATCGCGCGCGGCCTGTTGAATGTCGACACCGAGGATCCGCGGCTACACACGAGCGATGTGCACCGCACGGTCGATGACCGGCCCTATGGTGGCGGCCCGGGCATGGTAATGAAGCCCGAGCCGCTGCTCGCCGCAATTCGCGCCGCACAGGCGCGGTTACCGGCAGGGAGCCCGCGGCTGTACCTGTCGGCACAGGGCGAGCGCTTCGGTCAGGCCGCGGCGCAGGAGCTCGCGAAGTGTCCGGGCATGGTGCTCATCGCCGGACGCTACGAGGGCGTCGATGAGCGAGTGATAGAGCTCGGCAGCGATCGTGAGCTCTCGGTGGGTGACTACGTGCTCTCCGGCGGCGAGTTGCCGGCGCTCACCGTGATCGACGCGGTGGCGAGGCTCCTGCCGGGTGTGTTGGGTGATGAGCGTTCGAGTGTCGAGGAGTCGTTCGCCCAGGGACTGCTCGACTGGCCGCATTACACGCGGCCGGAAATATTCGAGGGCAAGGCGGTGCCGGCGGTACTATCGTCGGGCGATCACGCCGATATCCGCCGCTGGCGCCTCGAGCAGGCGCTGGCGCGCACGGCTGAGCGGCGCCCAGACCTGCTGCGCACGGCGCAGCTGTCGGACGAGGCGCAGCGCCTGTTGGAAGAGATCAAATCCCGCGCCGGCGCTCGCGCCGCCGCGGCGGCCGCTGCAACGGCCGCCAGTGAAGATCGAGGTGAACGAAAATGAGCAAGATCATCCAGGAAATCGACAAGCAGCGCATGACCCGTACGGTCCCGGATTTCAAACCGGGCGACACCGTCGTGGTGCAGGTGAAGGTGGTGGAGGGGGACCGCGAGCGCGTGCAGGCCTACGAGGGCGTGGTCATCGCCAAGAGCAATCGCGGCCTCAACTCCTCCTTCACGGTGCGCAAGATCTCCCACGGCGAGGGCGTCGAGCGCGTCTTCCAGACCTACAGCCCGGCGATCAGCGATATCACCGTGAAACGCCGTGGCAGCGTGCGGCGCGCGAAGCTCTACTACCTGCGCGATCTCTCCGGCAAGGCGGCGAGGATCGAAGAGAAGATCTGAGGCGCCTGCGGGCACCACGGCGCCGGCAATGGCGCGGGAGTAGATGATGACGCTCCGCTCGTTCTTTTCCGGCCTGTGGCGCGGCCTCGATGGGCTGCGCAGGGCGTTGCACCTGATCCTGCTGCTGTTGATCTTCGGCGTGCTGCTCGGAGTGCTTCGCGGCAGCGTCCCAAAGATCCCCGCCAAGGCGGCACTGCTCATCGTTCCCGAGGGGCAGCTCGTCGAGCAGCTCTCCGGAGATCCGGTCGAACGCGCGGTGGAGGAGACTCGCGGCGAGACGCACCGTGAGACCCTGCTGTGGGACCTGACTGACGCGATTCGCGTCGCCGCGGGTGACGCGCGGATTGCGGCGATCGCGCTCGATCTGCAGAAATTCGACGGTGGCACGCAACCGACGCTCGAGGAGCTCGCCGCGGCGCTGCGCGAGTTCCGGGCGAGCGGCAAGAAGGTCATTGCCTACGGCGCGGAGTTCTCGCAGGAGCGCTACTACCTCGCCGCGCAGGCCGATGAGGTGCTGCTCGATCCGATGGGCTTCGTGCTCATCGACGGCTACGACCGCTACCGCATGTATCTGAAGGAAGCGCTCGACAAGCTCGGCGTCGAGATCAACGTGTTCCGCGTCGGCGCCTTCAAGAGCGCGGTCGAGACCTACACCCGCACCAACATGTCCGCCGAGGATCGCGAGGAGAGCCGCAGCTACCTCACGGCGCTCTGGAGCAGCTACCAGGATGCGGTGACGCGCGCACGCAAGCTGCAACCTGATGCGCTCGCCAGATACGTCGACACGCTGTCGAAGACGGTGCCGGCTGCGGGCGGCGATGCCGCGCGCGTCGCGCTGCAGGCGGGGCTGGTGAGCGCATTGAAGACGCGCCTCGAGTTCGAGCAGCGCGTGGTGGCACTCGTCGGCAAGGACGACAACAATGGCTCCTTCAAGGCCGTCTCGCTCGATGATTACGTGCGCTACGCGCACGCGCAGAAAAAGCTCAAGGCCGATGGCAAGCCGCGCGTCGGGGTGATCGTCGCTGCAGGGGAGATCCTCGATGGCGAGCAGCCGCCGGGGACCATCGGTGGCGAGACTCTCGCCAAGCTGATCCGCCAGGCCCGCACCGACCGCGAGGTAAAGGCCCTGGTGCTGCGCGTCGACAGCCCCGGCGGCAGCGTGCTCGCTTCCGAACAGATCTACCGCGAGCTCGTCGCGCTGCGCGCGGCCGGCAAGCCCATCGTGGTGTCGATGAGCGGCTACGCCGCTTCTGGCGGCTATTACATCTCGGCCCCGGCGGATGAGATCCTCGCGAGTCCCGCGACCATCACCGGCTCGATCGGCATCTTCGCCATCATCCCGACCGTCGACCGCACCCTCGGCAAGGTGGGTGTCAGTGTCGATGGCGTCGGCACGACCCCGCTCTCAGGGCAGCTGCGCCTCGATCGGCCGCTTGGCGAGGAAGCACGCGTGCTGCTGCAATCGACGGTCACGCGCGGCTACGCCGAATTTCTCGAGCGCGTCGCGGATGGCCGTAAGAAGACCCGCGACGAGGTGGACAAGGTGGCGCAGGGACGCGTCTGGGCGGGGAGCGATGCGCACCGCCTCGGTCTCGTCGATCGGCTCGGCTCCTTCAACGACGCGACGCAGGCCGCAGCACGGCGCGCCAAGGTGACCGACTACGCGCTCGAATTCATCGAGCCCGAGCTGACCTGGGCGCAGGCGCTTCTCATGCAACTCAGATCGAGCGTCGCAGCCCTGCTGCTGCGCGCGAGTCCGGGCGAAGCGGCGCTGCTGCAACTCGCGCAGCGGTTCGATCCGGTGACCCGCGAGGCGCAGCGCCTGGCGCGCTTCAGTACGCCCAATCACCTCTACGCCTATTGCTTCTGCGAAGTCGGGGAGTAGCTTCGAGGCGCGCCCCAGCGCTCAGAACGCAAACCACGAGTACAGGAACAGGCTGTTGTTGTCCCTGGCCGATCGCCCGTAGCCGTCGTAGTTGCCGCTGCCGCCGTTGAAGCGCCAGTAGCCGGTGTACTGCAATCCCATCCGCACGTTCACCCAGGGACTCGCGAACGAGCCCACCTTGCCGAACGGCACCCACTCGAGCCTTGCAATGTAGCCGCGGCTGTCGGGTGAGCCCGAGCCGCTGCCGAACACCGGGCTCGGGGCGAACACCAGGTGGTTGGTGGTCCCGCTGAGGTCGAACAGGCCGAAGGTGGTCGCCCAGGTCTGGCTCATCACGTA
>DASYFL010000090.1:0-1804 GCA_036498445.1 Steroidobacteraceae bacterium | reverse complement strand
TCGCAATGCGCTCAGGGTGGTAGCGGAAGGTTGATGAGGAAATCTCTGAAGGCATGAGCGGCGAGCCCGGCGTCTTCGGCACTCAGGATTTCCGCGGGGTGGTGGCTGATCCCGCCATTGGCGCAGCGCACGAACAACATGCCTATCTCGGTGATTTGTGCCATCACCATTGCGTCGTGGCCGGCTCCGCTCGGCAGGCGCGGCGCCTCGACGGCACCGGTGACACGGCCGATGCTCTCGGCCCAGCGCCGCTGCATGCCGGGCGAACACCGTACGCTCGCGACATCCAGGACCTTGTGCCACTCGATTGCGACCTGCCGCCGCGCGGCAATGCTTTCCGACTCGGCGACCACACTCGCGTACGCCGCGTCACGCACCTCATCGCGTTCGGCGCGGATGTCCACACTCAGCTCGCAACGGCCGGGGATCACGTTCGCCGCACCCCCGGGGACCTGCAACTGTCCGACCGTGCCCACCAGTCCCGGCGCACCGCTGCAGCGCTTTTCGACGGCCAACACCACCTCGGCGGCCGCAGCAGCAGCGTCGCGGCGCAAGGACATCGGCACGGTGCCCGCGTGGCCCGCCAGGCCGGTAATGGACACGAGGCTGCGCAGGCTGCCGGCGATCGAGGTTACCACGCCAAGTGGCGCCGCCGCGTTGAGCAGCACCGGGCCCTGCTCGATGTGTACCTCCACGAAACCCAGAAGTTTCCCTGGGTCGAGTGCCGCGGCCGGAATCCCCGCAGGATCGAGCCCGGCCGCCACCATGGCCTGGCGCATCGTGATCCCATCGGCATCGCGAAAGTCCAGTACTGCCGGATCGAACCGGCCCGCGAGCGTGCGGCTGCCGAGGAACGTCGACTTGAAGCGCACTCCTTCTTCCTCGGCAAAAGCAACAATGGTCAGCGTGTACGGCAGCCGCACTCCCGCGCTGCGCAGCTGGGCAACCACCGCTATGGGCAGCAGTACGCCCAGGCGTCCGTCGAACCTTCCGGCGTCGATCACCGTGTCGTAGTGCGAGCCCGTCACCAGGGTGCGCTCGCTCGCGGTGGCGTCACGCCAGCGCCCGATGACGTTACCGACATTATCGATTTCCACCTCGAGCCCCGCCGCCAACATCCAGTCGGCGAGCTGCGCGGCGGTCGCGCGATGTGCCGGCGTCAGATACGAGCACGACAGGCCCTGCGCTCGGTCGCTGAAGCGTGCCAGCTCGTCCGCCATGGCGATGATCATGCTGCCGGGTGGTTCGTCCACCCGATCGGCCAGACGAAATGCGGCGATCCGCCCGATTTCGCACAACGCCTGCGCACGTTCATGCTCGAGTGTGTTCGCGACCCGCCGCTCGAGCGCCGCGATCACCGCGGCGCGATCGTGGCCCCTGACGGCGAACACGAACGGAAAGCCGAACTTCTTCGCATAGGCGGCGTTGAGGTGCGTGAGGCGCGCGAATTCCTCGGGCGTACACGCGGTGAGGCCCGCACCCTGTTGCTCCCGTGCCGATTCCGGAGTGAGCCCGGCGTCGGGCCGCTGCTTCGCGGCGAGCTCCGGATGCGCCCGAATCAGCGCGAGCTGTTCATCCACGGCGGCCTGCTCGATGGCCGCGCACATTGCCCGGTGCAGCTCGAATCGCGAGCGGAACGGGCGGAGCGCGGCGACGCGCTCGGCCACCCAGCTCGTGCGCTCAAAGACGCCCGACAGCGCCGCCGCGAATTGCGGTCCTGGGAGCGAATTGAGCTCTTGCAGAGAAATCACGGCTGTCGAGGGTCTGAGAATTGTGGCGGCGGGTTCGCCCGGCGGCTACTTCG
>DASYFL010000089.1:0-2032 GCA_036498445.1 Steroidobacteraceae bacterium | reverse complement strand
GGGGCTCTCCTCCGATCCGAAGTCGCGCGCGAAGGTACAGCTCGACGGGAAGGTCGACCGCTATGCGCCGTGGAAGGTCACCGGCGAGGTGAATGTCCTGTCCGCGGCGCTATTTAGCGATCTCACCATGAGCTTCAAGGATGTCGACCTGACGGTCGTGAACCCGTACTCGGGTCACTTCGTCGGCTACAAGATCGACAAGGGCAAGCTCTCGGTGGACGTGCACTACCAGATCGAGCAGCGCAAGCTCACCGCCGCGCAGCACTTCGTGGTCGATCAGCTCGAGCTCGGTGAGCGCGTCGAGAGCCCCGATGCCGTGCATGTGCCGCTGAAGATCGCCGTGGCGCTCCTCAAGGACCGCAACGGCGTCATCGACCTCGACCTGCCGATGAACGGCTCACTCGATGATCCGCAATTCCGCGTCGGGCCGATCATCTGGAAGATGTTCGTGAATCTGCTCACCAAGGTGGCGACTGCGCCGTTTGCGCTCCTCGGGCATATGTTCGGCGGCGGCAACGAGCACATGAACGTCATCGAGTTCGCGGCCGGCAGCGCCGAGCTCCAGCAGCCGGCGCAGGATCAGCTCGGCTCGCTCGCCAAGGCGCTGCAGGAGCGGCCGCAACTGAAGCTCGATGTGCCCATGGTGTCCTCCGAAAGCATCGACCGGCCCGCACTCGCCGCGGCACGGCTGCACAGCACCCTGCTTGCGCGGGTGGCCGATACCCGCGAGGGCCGCAGGCATCCGGACACGGCCGGCGAGATGGCGCTCGCCGATCCGGGCAAGCACTTCAAGTTGCTGCTTGCGGAATACCAGGCGCAGCTCGGCAAGGACAAGCCTTTGCCAGCGAGCGCCGAGGCCGTGCAGCAGGCGAAGCGCAATGACACACCGCCGGATGATGCAGCGATTGCCGATCTCAACGCCGCGCTTCTCGAGCGCATCGAGGTGCCGGACAGCGATCTCGAGGCACTCGCGAAAGCGCGCGCTCAAGCCATCCAGGACGCCCTCGTGTCGAAGGGCCAGATCGACCCGGGGCGGATCTTCATCGCGAAAGCACCCTCCAAGCCTCAATCAGGCGAGACGGTGAAGGTCGAACTCGCGCTGAAATGATCGAGCACGGTCATTGCGGCAGCGTCGGCACCTCGAGCGCCGCGGCCTTCGGTCGGCGCGCAGCGTCATACAGGCCCCAGTGCGCCTCCTCGGGATGTACCTGGCTCCCGGGTACGCCGGTCGCGTCGTACTCGCGCCACGGCGCATCGTAGGCGGCGAAGTAGGCGAAGGCCGTTGCGCGTGTGGGCGGCAGCACCCGGCGCAGCTCGCGATAGAAGCGGGCCTGGCGCGCTTCAGTGAACCCCTCGCTCGCCGGTGCGGTGGGCACACCCGTCTCCTTCACCAGCACCGGACCGCAGGCGAGCGGAGCGAGCTTGGCGAGCACGTTGACGACGAACTGTGCCGCGGCGCTGTCGGGCGCATCGCGAAACCAGGGCTGAAATACCGGGTGCACGTTGAGCAGCAGGAAGTCGAGTTGACTTGGCACCGCGGCCGCCGCCGGCTGGTCGTAGATGTGGAACGGCTCGGTGGTGGAGAGTGGCACTGCGGGCGCGTGCGCGCGCACCTGCGCGATGAGAGCGAGCAGGGCGGCTGGCTCGATGCGCTGCGCGAAGAGCATCTCGTTGCCGAGTGAGATTCCGGCGATGAGCTGTGGAAAGCGCTGCGCGGCCTCGAGCGCCGCCGCGAGCTGCTGGGGCTCGCGCGGGTCCCACACCCCGATGATGAGGGCACGGAATTTCAGCTCCGCCGCGATCGCGGGGATCTGCTGCGCGCCGTGGATGGCGTCATAAGTGATGAGTGCATCGAAGCGCTGCCGCAGCTCCTTCAGGTCCGTGCGGATGCTGGCCGCATCCGCCTCGATGAAGCGGCCGTCGATGACCTTCAACGCAGTCGGCTGATAGGCGATGAAGCGTCCCTGCGCCATGGCTTCGCGCAGGCGCATCACCGCAGGTTGCGCGGCCGTGTTCACCAGGCAATGCGGAG
>DASYFL010000088.1:0-28137 GCA_036498445.1 Steroidobacteraceae bacterium | reverse complement strand
AGGGACGCCTTTGCTGCGCAAAAACTCCGAGACAGCCGAGATACTTGTGCCCGCCTCGATCGCCCTCAGCGCGCGATCCAGACTACGAGCGTCCAAAGGGTCTCAATTCGTAACAAGGTCGCGAAAGCAAGTCATGGCACGCGGTTCGACAATCCGGGTTCATTCTGGCCGTCACAGCAGGACCTAGTAAACATTGCATAACGAGCGACTTTACCCGTGGGACGAACGCACTTTTATATACGCAGGACTACTGTCGCCTCCTGGGCGGCGGTCTCATTTGCGGTGCCCACGAGACTGCCAGAAAACTGCCAGAAGGGCCCTAAGCGTTGACCAGGTACTGTCTTAACATATTGATTTATTGGCGCTCCCTACGGGATTCGAACCCGTGTTACAGCCTTGAGAGGGCTATGTCCTAGGCCTCTAGACGAAGGGAGCGTCCTGGCCGGGCCATGGGCAAGAGCGCGGTATTATAGAGAGTCGCCCCGATTGCTCAACCCGAAAGTCTAAGGAATTGAAAGAGAAAGACGCGCCGCCCGCAGGGCCCGCCGCCGCGCCGAGGATCATCCCGCGGTCCGACCACGCCATCTCACGCTCCCAGATCTCGCCGAACGCGCTGCGGGTGCTCTACCGGCTGCACGAGGCTGGGTTCCAGGCGTTCCTCGTCGGCGGGTGCGTGCGTGACCTGCTGCTGGGCCTCGAGCCCAAGGACTTCGACGTGGCGACCGATGCGCTGCCGGAGCAGGTGAAGCGTCTCTTCCGCAACTCGCGCCTGGTCGGGCGGCGCTTCCGCCTCGCGCACGTCTTCTTCGGCCGCGACATCATCGAGGTGGCGACCTTCCGAGCGACGACGGCGCCCTCGCAGGGCGAGGAGCCGTTGGGCGATGCCGATCCCGAGGATGGTGAAGCGCCGGAGCTCGATGACGCGGATCTCGAAGCCGACACCGCGCCGGAGGAAGAAGACAACACTCCCCCGGCGCGCGTCGCGCGGGCGGGAGCGGAATCGATGGAAGATGTCTCCGACCATCGCCATGTCGATGCGCACGGCCGCATCCTGCGCGATAACCTTTACGGGACGATCGAGGAGGATGTCTGGCGGCGCGACTTCACTGCGAACGCGCTGTATTACAACATCGCCGACTTCTCCATCTGGGACTACGTCGAAGGTGCGCGCGATATCGAGTCACGCACGCTGCGCCTCATCGGCGATCCCGAGACGCGCTTTCGCGAGGACCCGGTGCGGCTCCTGCGCGCCGCGCGCTTCGAGGCGAAGCTCGGATTTCACCTGGATCCCGCCACCGCAAAGCCCATCCCGGCGCTTCGCGATCGCCTTGCCGCCGTGCCACCGGCACGTCTCTTCGATGAGACGCTGAAGCTCTTTCTCAACGGGCACGGCGCGAAGAGCTTCGAAGTACTGCGGAGGAGGGGACTTCTCGCGGCGCTCCTGCCTACGGTCGAGGCTTACTACAAGAGCCACCCCGACAGTCTCGTCGAGAAGCTCCTGGTGCAGGGGCTCGTCAACACCGACGCGCGCGTCGTGGCCGACAAACCGGTGACGCCCACTTTCCTGTTTGCACTGCTCTTATATGGGCCCATCGCGCAGCACATCGAGGCGGCACCTCCCGCACGCTGGCACGAGCTCGCGACGATCCTCGATGCCTGCGACCGCGCCACGCGGGAAGCGCAGGTCCGCGTCGCCATCCCCAAACGCTTCTCGCTCGGTGTGCGCGAGATGTTTGGACTGCAGCCGCGGCTCGAGCATCCGCGCGGCCGCCGCGCGCTGCGCGTGCTCGAGCATCCGCGCTTCCGCGCGGCGTACGATTTGCTCCTGCTGCGCGCACAGTATGGCCTCGCCCCGCAGGAAATGGCGCAATGGTGGACGCGCCTGCAGGAAGTCTCGACAGAAGAGCGTGGCCGCATGGTCGATGCGCTCGGAGGCGCAGGCGGCCCGCAGGCGCCTCGCTCCCGCCGCCGCCGCCGTCCGCGCCGCCGCCGCGCAGGTCCGGAAGCTCGCGCCTGATCCACGCGCATGAAGACCTGGCAGCCCGCCTATATCGGGGTTGGCAGCAACCTCGAGGATCCGCGCGCGCGGGTGCTCGCGGCTCTGGAGCGTCTTGAGAAACTGCCGCAGACCCGCCTCATATCAACCTCGCGTCTCTATCGCTCTCGGCCATTTGGACCGGTGGCGCAGCCGGACTTCGTTAACGCCGCCGCCGGCGTTCTGACTCGGCTCGATCCGCCTGCGCTGCTGCGCGAGCTGAAAGCCATCGAGAAAGCGATGGGCCGTCCCGGGAGCCACGAGCACTGGGGGCCGCGGATCATCGATCTCGATCTCCTCGCCCACGGGTGCGAGCGGAGCTCGGATCAGCTCCTCACCCTTCCTCATCCCGGGATAGTGGAGCGCAACTTCGTTCTGTATCCTCTGGCCGAAATCGCCCCCGATCTGGACTTGCCCGGGCTCGGCCGCGTCGCCGATCTCGCCGCTGTCCTCACGACCGATGGTTTGACGCTCCTTTAAAGGTCTCATGGCGAGCGAAGTAGTCCACAAGTACATCGTGGTCGAAGGCCCGATCGGCGTTGGCAAGACGAGCCTCGCGCGGCGGCTGTGCGACAGCTTGTCCGCGCACGGCGTCTTCGAGCAGGCCGCGGACAACCCTTTCCTCGAGCGCTTCTACAGGAATCCGCGCGCCGGGGCCCTGCCGACCCAGCTCTATTTCCTCCTGCAGCGCGCGCAGCAGCTGACCGCGCTCACCCAGGCGGATCTCTTCGTGCCAGTGCGCGTCGCGGACTATCTCCTCGAGAAGGATCGTCTCTTTGCGCGCGTGACACTCGATGAGAACGAGTACGCGCTCTACGAGCAGCTCTACGCGAAGCTCGACATCAAGGCTCCGAAGCCCGACCTCGTCGTGTATCTCCAGGCGCCGGTGGACGTGCTCATCGAGCGCATCGCGAAGCGCGGCGTCGAGTACGAGCAGTACATCGACCGCGGCTACCTCGAGCGCCTGAATGAGGCCTACGCGCGCTTCTTCCACGAGTTCGAGGCGGCGCCGCTGCTGATCGTCAACGCGGCCTCCATCGACCCCATCTCCAACCAGCGCGATTACGACGAACTCCTCACCGCCATCCGCCGCATGAGCCGCGGCCGGCTCTATTTCAACCCCCTCCGCAGCCGCTCTCTCTGAGCGGTTTCCGGGGTGCTTTCAGCCCCCTGTGCCCGCTTTTTTGCACCGCAAAGTGGCTGGGCTACACTGTTGGGACCTATGTATACCCATCTGCAACGCGATCAGAGCCGGCCGCCGGTCACCCTGTCGACGCTCGCCAGGATGAAGGCGGATGGGGAGAAGATCGCGTGCCTCACCTGTTATGACGCGAGCTTCGCGGTGCTGCTCGATCTCGCGGACGTCGATGTCGTGCTGGTGGGGGACTCTCTCGGCATGGTGATCCAGGGTCACCACACCACGGTGCCGGTCACCATGGACCATGTGGTATACCACAGCGCCGCGGTCGCGCGCGGACTCCACCGGCCCTTCCTGATCGCGGATCTCCCCTTCATGAGCTACCCCTCACGGGATCTCGCGTTGCAGCACTCGGTGCGTCTCATGCAGGAAGGCGGCGCGCAGATGGTGAAGCTCGAATCGGGCGGCAAGCAGACCGAGATCGTCGAGTTCCTCGCCGGGCACGACATCGCGGTGTGCGCGCACGTCGGATTGAAGCCCCAGTCGGTGCACAAGACGGGCGGCTTCCGGGTGCAGGGCCGCGAGCGCGAGACCGCCGCGCGGCTCCTCGATGAGGCGCGGCGCCTCGAGAGCGCGGGTGCCGACATCGTGCTGCTCGAATGCATCCCGGCGCAGCTCGGCAAATCCATCACCGCCGAGCTCCACGTGCCCGTGATCGGCATCGGCGCAGGTCCCGACACCGATGGCCAGATCCTCGTCACCTACGACATGCTCGACATCACCACGGGCCGCAAGCCCCGCTTCGTGCGCAACTTCATGGAGGGCGCTCGGGACAATCTCGATGCCCTGCAGCGCTACGTGCGCGCGGTGAAATCGCGCGAATACCCCGCCCCCGAGCACTGCTTCTGAAGCAGAGCGTTAGCACCGCTTGGACACCGTCACCACGATCGCTGCCGTTCGCGAGCACGTGCAGCGCTGGCGCCGCGAGGGGCTGCGCATCGCCTTCGTCCCGACCATGGGGAATCTCCACGCGGGCCACGTGAGCCTCATCGAGGCGGCGCGCCGCCACGGTGAGCGTTTCATCGCCAGCATTTTCGTGAACCCCATGCAGTTCGGTCCGAACGAGGACTTTGCGCACTACCCGCGCACGCCTCGGGAGGATGAGCGCATGCTCACCGAAGCCGGCTGCAGTCTCATGTTCATGCCCGATGTGACCGAGATCTATCCCCTTGGCTCGGAGGGTGCGGCACGCGTCGAGGTCCCGGGTGTTTCACGCATGCTCGAGGGCGAGTTCCGTCCGGGTCACATGGAGGGAGTCAGCACGGTCGTGGCGAAGCTCTTCCACATCGTCGAGCCCGGGGTTGCGGTGTTCGGTGAGAAGGACTTCCAGCAGCTCACCCTCATCCGCCACATGGTGGCGGACCTCTGCATGCCGGTTGAGATCGTGGGCGCCCCCACGGTGCGCGATGGCGACGGCCTCGCCATGAGCTCGCGCAACCAGTACCTGACTCCCGCCGAGCGCGCGCGGGCGCCCGAGATCTACAAGGCCCTGCAGGCCGCCGCCACCCGCGTGCGCACCGGGGGCGTGGACTTCTCCAGCATCGAGCGGACCGGCTTCCACGCGCTCGAGAGTGCGGGCTTCCAGCCGGATTACTTCAGCGTGCGGCAGGCGCATGATCTCAGCCCCGCGACCGCGGCCGCGCGGGATCTCGTGATCCTCACCGCCGCGCGTATCGGCAAGGCGCGCCTCATCGATAACGTGCAGGTGCAGCGCGGCTGATTGCAGAGACCGGGAGGGAAGCCCGATGAAAGTCATCTATCCGGATCTTTCCATGCGGCCGTTCAGCCTGACCGTCGAGCACCGGATGCACGCTGCACCGCCCGCGCTGTATGACGCCTGGACCAAGGGCTTCGAGCGCTGGTTCGCCGCTCCCGGCACCGCGCTCATGGAGCCGGAAGTGAATCGGCCGTTCTTCTTCGAGACGAACTACGCGGACGAGCGCCATGCACACTATGGCCGCTTCCTGCGCCTCGAGCGTAATGCGCTCATCGAGCTCACCTGGGTGACGGCGGGCGGCACCCATGGAGCGGAGACCGTCGTCACGGTCGAGCTGCACGCCGCGGGAACGGGCACGCAGCTGCGCCTGACGCATGCGGGCTTTCCGGATGAGGCGCTCTGTCAGCGCCACCGCGACGCGTGGCCCGCGGTGCTGAAGCATCTCGATGAGATGCTGCGCTTCTAGGCCTCTGCTGCGCCTCTGGGCCTCGGCTGGTCTCTAACCTCCGGACGACCTCTGGCGCTCGATCGCCCATTCGACGTGCTCGCGCACGAGGGGCGAGGTATCCCCGCGACGCTCCTCCAGCGCGCGGATCACCTCCGTGGAGGAGGGCGCGTTGCCGAGCGCCACCGCGATGTTGCGTGACCAGCGCTCGAAGCCCAGGCGATGAATCGCCGATCCCCGCGTCCTTTCTTCGAACTGCTCCGCCGTCCAGCGGAAAAGCTCCGTCAGCGCCGTGCCATCGAGGCGGTGGCGCACCTTGAAGTCCGGGTGCGCCGCGGCGCGCGCGAATTTGTTCCATGGGCACACGAGCTGACAGTCATCGCAGCCGAAGATGCGGTTGCCGATCGCGGCACGCAGCTCCAGCGGGATCGCAGTGTGGTGCTCGATGGTGAGATAGGAGATGCAGCGCCGTGCATCGAGCTGGTAGGGAGCCACGATGGCGCCCGTCGGGCAGGCCGGCATGCACGCCGCGCACGTGCCGCAGTGCGCGCTCGCCGGCGCATCGGTGGGGAGCGCGAGGTCGGTGAGGATCTCGCCGAGAAAGAAATACGAGCCCGCATCGTGCGCGATCAGGTTCGTGTGCTTGCCGATCCAGCCGAGTCCCGCATTGCGGGCGAGGGCCTTCTCGAGCACTGGAGCGGAATCGACGCACACCCGGTAGCCGAAGGGACCGATGCGCTTCTGGAGCTGCCCGGCAAGCGTCGCGAGCGCGCGGCGCAGGATCTTGTGATAGTCGCGCCCCACTGCGTAGCGCGAGATGTAACCCACCGCGGGGTCGGCGAGCGTCTGCTGCGCATCGCGCGCCTCGGCCGGCCAGTAGTCCATGCGTGCACTGACGACCCGCACCGTGCCGGGTGCGAGCTGCTGGGGGCGGCTGCGCATGACCCCGTGCCGCTCCATGTAGTCCATCTCGCCATGGAAGCCCTCATTGAGCCAGCGCAGCAGGTGGTGCTCATCCTCGGGGATCTCGATGCTCGTCACCCCGATCGCGGCGAAGCCGAGCGCGGTGGCATCTAACGCCAACTCGCGCTTCACTTGGTCGGGATCGAACGGCCGGGCTTCCGTCATGGCTCCATCACCGGTGTCAGTATAATCAGCCGTATGGCGCTGCCCGTCGCTCTCTACTCCACAGCCCAGGTGCGCGCACTCGATGCGCACGCCATCAACGATCTCAAGGTCCCCGGCTACGTGCTCATGAAGCGCGCGGGCGAGGCGGCGCTCCGTTACCTGCGCACCCGCTGGCCGATGTCCCACCGTATCGTCATCGTTTGCGGGCATGGCAACAACGGCGGCGATGGCTACGTGCTCGCCCGCTTTGCGCAGGCGGCCGGGCTCACGGTCACCGTGCTCGCCGCGGTGGCGCCGGAGCAGCTGCGCGCTGATGCACGCCAGGCGTACGAGGACTTCCGCTCGAGCGCGGGCGCGATCAAACCCTTCGCTCCCGGAGATCTCTCAGCCGGCGATGTGATCGTCGATGCGCTCCTTGGCACAGGCTTCAAGGGCCCGGTGCGCGAGAACCTCACCACAGTCATCCGCGCCGTCAACGCATCCGGCATCCCGGTGTTCGCACTCGATGTGCCCTCGGGTCTCGACAGCGACGCCGGTACCGCGGCGGGAGGGGCCATCCGCGCGGAGGCGACGGTGACCTTCGTTGGACTTAAGACCGGGCTCTTCGTCGGTGAGGGGCCCGATTACGCGGGTACGGTGTTCTTCGATGATCTCGAGTTGGGCGATGCGCCGCAGTTGGGTCTCGCCCCGCGCCTGACGCGCATCGTCGAGGCGGAGATTCACGCGGCGCTTCCGCGGCGCCCGCGCGCTTCCAACAAGGGCGATTTCGGCCGGGTGCTGATCATCGGGAGCGGCAGTGGCATGCCGGGTGCGGGACGACTCGCCGGGGAGGCGGCACTGCGCGTCGGCGCAGGGCTGGTGACGCTCGGCGTCGCGCCGGAGAGTGTCACCGCGATCGCGGCAGGCCGCCCGGAGCTCATTTGTCTCGGGGTGAAGGAGGAGGGCGACCTCGAGGACCCGCTCTCCCGCGCCGACGTCGTTGCCGTGGGCCCGGGCCTCGGCCGTACCGCCTGGGCGCGCGCCATGCTCCGTGCGGCACTCGGGAGCGGCAAGCCGCTCGTGGTCGATGCCGATGCGCTGAATCTCCTCGCCGAGAACCCGCCCGCGGCGCGAGCGGGTTGGATCCTGACGCCGCATCCTGGGGAGGCTGGGCGCCTCCTGGGAATGAAAGCGGAGGAGGTGCAGCAGGATCGCCTCGCCGCACTCGATCGTCTACTCGAGCGTTATCACGGCACCGTGGTGTTGAAGGGCGCGGGCACGCTGGTGGGTGCAGCCGATCACACGCCGGGCCTGTGCGAGCGCGGCAATCCCGGCATGGCGACCGCCGGCACGGGGGATGTGCTCACGGGCACGATCGCCGGCATCCTGGCGCAGTGCGGTGATCACTGGGCCGCGGCGCGTGTCGGTGTGCTCGTGCACGCCATGGCGGGCGACGCCGCGGCGCGTGGCGGAGAGCGTGGGGTGCTGGCGAGTGACCTCCTGCGCGAGCTCCCTCATTGCGTCAACCTCTAGCGCCGGCGTGCGCATCACGACCCACACCGCCGAGGAAACGGAAGAGTTTGGCCGCCGGCTCGCGCTCGCACGGCCCGCCGATCGAGACCTCGCGGTCCTCTACCTCACCGGCGACCTCGGTGCCGGCAAGACAACCTTCGCCCGGGGATTCCTCCGGGGGCTCGGCGGGGTGGAGCCGGTTCGCAGTCCCACCTACACGCTCCTCGAGCTCCATGAGCTCGGCGCTCTGACGGTCCTTCACATCGACCTCTACCGCCTGCGCGATGCAGGCGAGCTCGAGTCCATCGGGCTCCGCGACTGGGCGCGGCCCGGGTGTCTCTGGCTCATCGAGTGGCCGGAGCGCGCGGCGACACGCCTTCCTCCACCCGATCTCACCCTCACCTTCACCGTCGGCGTATCGGGCCACGAAATAGAGGTCCACCCCTCCACAGCCCTTGCGCACCAATGGCTTGGCACTCTCCGCCCCTAGTGCCCGCGGCACCTGTGCAGCTGAGCCTGGAGCGGCTGAATACCGCCAAAAGTTGAAAAGGCCCCGCCGCCGCCGTAGATTAGCTCGGAGTTAGTAGCGCGAACTCGATGATTAAAAAGGTTTTTCGCCGGGGATTGGCCGCTGCATTGATCGGCATGGCCGCCTTGACTCCGGCTCTTGCCACCGAGCTCCGCGGCATTGGTCTCTCATCGGCAGCGGATTCTGCCCAACTCACCCTGGATCTGACGGGAGCTGCGGCGCAGCGAGTTTTCACGCTCGACCAACCTGACCGCATCGTCATCGACCTGCCGCACACCGAGCGCATGCATGGCCTCCATCCCCCACCCCCGACCGGGGTGGTGACGAGCGTCCGCTTCGGGAGTCAACCGGCGGGCACGCTCCGCATCGTCATCGAGTTGCGCCGCGCGCTGCCCGTGCACAGCCGCTGGGGCACGGGGTCCGAAAGAGGAGCGCTCACGGTCACGATCGGCGAGCCGATGGTGGCGGTGGCGCCCCCGGGCCCGAAGACGGTGGCGCCCCCCGGCCCAAAGACGGTCCGCCCCGTGCACGCGCCGGTCGAGGGCGAGCGCGATGTGATCGTCGCCGTCGATGCGGGCCACGGCGGCGTGGACCCCGGTGCTATCGGCCGCGGCGGTACGCGCGAGAAGGACGTGACGCTCGCGATCGCCCGGGCGCTCGCCGGGCGTATCGATGCGGAGCCCGGCATGCACGCGGTGCTGACGCGCAACCGCGATGAGTTCGTCGAGCTCTGGGACCGCATCGCCCGCGCGCGTGCAGCGCACGCCGACCTTTTCATCTCGGTGCACGCGGACTCCATCCGTGATCGCAATGTCTCGGGCGCCTCCGTCTATGTGCTTTCCGTGCACGGGGCGTCGAGCGAAGCGGCGCGGGTGCTCGCCGACCGCGAGAACTCGGCGGACCTGATGGGCGGCATCCCGATCGATAACAACGGGGTCCTCGGTGCCGTGCTCGTCGATGCCGCGCAGGACCAGATCATCGGCATGAGTGCGAGTGCCGCCGAGCGCGTCATGACGGCGCTCGAGGGCGTGGGTGAGATCCGCAAGGCGCAGGTGCAGCGCGCGGGCTTCGTCGTGCTGAAGTCCCCCGCCATCCCCTCGCTCCTCGTCGAGACCGCCTACATCTCGAACCCGCTCGAGGAGCGGCGCCTGCGCAGCACCGAGCAGCAGTCGCGCCTGGCGGAAGCCATTGCGGCGGGCGTGCAAAGTTACTTCGCGCAGTATCCCCCGGACGGCACCCGCTTCAAGGCGCAAAGCCGCAGCACGCTCGCGAGCGCCGCCGAGGCCGCCGGCGGAACTCCCTGATCCCCGGCGGCTGAACTCTCCACGCGCTCCCGCACCTCGCACGCGCCGCCGGCGCGCGGGCCGCCCGAACGGCCCAGCGCCACTGGCCGGCGCACTGCCCGGCGAACCCATCGCCAGCGTGCCCATCGCAGCGCGCCCATCGCCTGAGCTCGGCCTGTACACTTGCGCCCCATGGCAATCCGCGTGCTTCCCGATGAGCTCATCGACCAGATTGCCGCCGGGGAAGTGATCGAGCGCCCGGCGTCCGTCGTCAAGGAGCTCATCGAGAACAGCCTCGATGCCGGCGCGAGCCGCATCGAGGTCGACATCGAGCGGGGCGGCACGGGCCTCATCCGGGTGCACGATGACGGCCGCGGCATCGAATCCCACGAATTGCCGCTCGCGCTCGCGCGGCACGCGACGAGCAAGATCGCTTCCCTCGATGACCTCGAGGCGGTGTCGACCCTCGGCTTCCGTGGTGAGGCACTGCCCTCCATCGGCTCGGTCGCGCGGCTGCGCATCCTGACTCGCACCGCCGCCGCCGATCGCGGTGCGGAGATCGCCGTGGAGGGCGGCGCCGTCGCCGCGCCCCGTCCGGCGGCACATCCGGCCGGGACCACGGTCGAGGTGCGCGATCTTTTCTTCAATGTCCCTGCCCGGCGCAAGTTCGTCAAAAGCGATGCGACCGAGCTCGGGCACATCGCGCGCCTCCTGGAACGGCTCGCGTTATCACGTTTCGATGTGACTTTCCGGCTGCGTCACGGTACGCGCGTCATGCTCGATGTCGCCTCCCTCGATGGGGCGGGGAGCGAGCTCGACCGGTTGGGCCAGGTGCTGGGAGCCGACTTTGCCGAAGGTGCGGTCGCGGTGAGCCATGTTGCGGGTCCGGTCATGCTCTCGGGCTGGGCGGGGCTGCCGACCCGCTCGCGCGCGCAGCCCGATCAGCAGTTCTGGTTCGTCAACGGCCGAAGCGTCCGCGACCGGCTGTTGATGAACGCCGTGCGGCTCGCCTACCGGGATGTCCTCTATCACGGGCGCTATCCGGCCTACGCGCTCTACCTGACACTCGACCCAAGGCTGGTCGATGTCAACGCGCACCCGGCGAAGCTCGAAGTGCGCTTCCGCGACAGCCGCCAGATCCACGAGTTCGTCTTCCGCGCACTCGAGCGAGCGCTCGCATCGACCTCGCCCGAGGCCGGAGCGGCACCCGCCGCGGCGGTTCCGCAGCCCGAAGGCGCCGCCGCGTCCGCTTCCGCGACCTTCTGGCGCGCGGCCCCGGGCGCGGGCGGCAGCTCGCCGCAGAGCCTCACATCAGCGGGCCAGCGCGCGCCCGGCTCCGCGTCCCTGCCACTCTATTCGCCCTCCCGCGATCCCTGGGCGATCGCCGCGCTCATCGCCGATGCCACCACCGAGGTCGCCGACTCTCAGGCTCCCGGTCTCGCCGTGGAGCAGCAACCGCTCGGCACCGCCATCGCTCAACTCCACGGGGTCTACATCCTCGCGCAGACCGCGGGCGGCCTGGTGCTGGTCGACATGCACGCCGCCCACGAGCGCGTGCTGTACGAGAAGCTCAAGGCGGAACGCGCGCAGGGCACCGTGCCCTCGCAGCTCCTGCTCGAGCCGCTCACCGTGGCACTCAAGTCCCACGAGCTGGAAGCCATCCTCGAGCAGAAGGAAGAGTGGTCGCAGGCCGGCTTCGAGATCGATGCGCTGTCGGCCACGCACCTGGCGCTGCGCCGCGTGCCGGCGTTCCTGCGGATGGCAGAGGTGCCACGCATCGTGAGCGCGCTCGTGCACGACCTGACACTCGATGCGCAGACTCACCATCTCGAGGGGGCAGCCGACCGCATGTTGGGAACTCTCGCCTGCCGTTCCGCGATCCATGCCCACCGGCGCCTCACCCTCCCCGAGATGAATGCGCTGCTGCGAGAGATGGAACAGACCGAGCGCGCCAACCAGTGCAACCATGGCCGGCCGACCTGGACACGGCTCACGCTCCAGCAACTGGATCAGCTTTTTCTCCGGGGGCGGTGAGCAGTGGGGAGCGTCCGTTCCCCGCAGCCCTCAGCGGCGCTCCCCGTCTACGTCCTGACAGGCCCCACGGCGGCGGGCAAGACCGACTGGGCGATCCGGCTCGCCGAGCGCGCGCCCGTCGAGATCGTGAGCGTGGACTCGGCCCTCGTCTATAGCGGACTCGACATCGGCACGGCCAAGCCCTCAAGGGAGCTGCGCGCCCGAGTGCCGCACCATCTCATCGATATCTGCGACCCCGTGGAGCGCTACTCCGCCGGCCGCTTCCTGACCGATGCGCTGGCCGCGATTAAGTCAATTCACTCGCGTCGCCGCGTGCCGCTCCTGGTCGGTGGGACCATGCTGTACTTGCGGGCACTGCTCCAGGGTCTGGCAACCCTCCCCACCGCCGCTCCCGAGCTGCGGGCGAAGCTCGATGCCCGCGCGCGGGAGGAGGGTTGGCCGGCGCTCCACGCGGAGCTCGAGCAGCTCGACCCCGAAGCTGCCGCCCGTATCGCTCCGAATGACAGTCAACGGATCCAACGGGCACTGGAAGTGTGTCTGAGCGCTGGCGAGCCGATCTCGAAGCTTCAGCGGGACACCGTGAGCCCGCTGGCGGGTTGGCCGCTCCGTCAATGGGCGCTGGTGCCGGCCGACCGGTCAGCGCTACATGACCGGCTCGCGGAACGCTTTATGGCCATGATGGCAGCTGGGTTCCTGGAGGAGGTGAGGGCGCTGCGCGCACGAGGCGACCTGACGCCCCATCATCCCTCCATGCGCGCGGTCGGTTACCGTCAACTATGGGGGTATCTCGATGGGGCGTATGACCTGACGGAGGCCGTGCGGCGGGGCGTTATTGCCACGCGGCAGCTCGCGAAGCGGCAGCTCACCTGGTTACGTAGCCTGCGACAGGAATTTGAAATGGAGTGGCTCGATCCCCATACAGCCGAGGTGTCGTGGAATCGAGACATAAGTCGGGAGTTGGCCAAGCTTGGGCTTTGAGGGAAGGCTTGTTAAGATTGTTGCGTCGGTCCTCGCCCTTGGCGGGGCGCGTTAGCTTGCTTCAGTGGCCGCTAAACACGGAAGTTGAACCGCGGTCTGCTTGTGCCAGCGAACAATTCGAAGCTGAAAAACAAGGAGAACTCGATGGCCAAAGGCCAGTCCCTCCAAGACCCTTTTCTGAACGCCTTGCGCAAGGAGCGGGTGCCCGTATCGATCTACCTCGTCAATGGCATCAAACTGCAAGGTCAGATCGATTCCTTTGACCAGTTCGTAGTGCTGCTCCGGAACAGCGTCAGCCAGATGGTCTACAAACACGCGATTTCCACTGTCGTGCCGGCGCGCAACGTGCGCCTCTCGACGGAAGAGGGCGCAGCTGCGGAGACGCCCGCGGAATAATGCCCCCTGTCACGGGAAGCCTGAGTGTTCGAACGCCCACGGACTGGTGAGCGTGCCGTATTGGTGCGCTTAGGTCTCGGCGCGCCGATCGACCCGGAGGATCTCGAGGAGTTCACGCAGCTGGCGGTCTCCGCGGGCGCGCGCCCGGTGGCGACCGTGACCGGCCGCCGCGACCGTCCGGATCCGCGTTTCTTCTTAGGAACCGGCAAGGCCGAGGAGCTGCGTAACATCGCGCGTGAGAGTGAGGCGGATGTGATCCTCATCGATCACGCGCTCTCGCCCAGCCAGGAGCGCAACCTCGAGAAGCTCATCGAGCGCCGCGTGCTCGATCGCAATGGCCTCATCCTCGACATCTTCGCGCAGCGCGCGCGCAGCTTCGAGGGCAAGCTCGAAGTCGAGCTCGCGCAGCTGAAGCACATTGGCAGCCGCCTGGTGCGCGGCTGGACCCACCTCGAGCGCCAGAAGGGCGGTATTGGACTGCGTGGTCCGGGCGAAACGCAGCTCGAGACCGACCGGCGCATCATCTCGCAGCGGGTGCGAGTCCTCACCCGCCGCATCGCGAAGATCAAGCAGCAGCGCGAGACCGGGCGCCACGCGCGCGCCGAGATCCCGGTGCCCTCTCTTGCGCTCGTCGGCTACACCAACGCCGGCAAGTCGACGCTCTTCCGTGCGCTCACCGGCGCGGATGCCTACGTCGCGGACCAACTCTTTGCAACACTCGATCCCACCGTGCGGCGCATCCAGCTGCCCGGTGGCACCGCGGTGGTCGTGGCCGACACCGTTGGCTTCATCCGCGAGCTTCCGCACGAGCTCGTCGCCGCCTTCCAGTCGACCCTCACCGAGGCGCGCGCCGCGACGCTCCTGCTGCACCTCGTCGATGCGAGCAACCCGCGGCGCGATGAGCAGACGGCGGCGGTGAATGGCGTGTTGGAAGAGATCGGCGCGAGCCAGATTCCGCAGATTCTCATCTACAACAAGATCGACCGGCTGCAATCCCCGCCGCGCATCGATCGGGATGCCGATGGCCGCGCGGTGGCCGTGTGGATCTCGGCCGAGGAGGGCACAGGGCTCGATCTCCTGAAGCAGGCAGTGGCCGAGCGGCTGTCGCGCTTTGCGCGCCATGCGCGCCTGCGGGTGCCCTCGAGCGCCGGCGCGCTCCGCTCGCGCCTCTATGCCGCGCATGCGGTGCGCTCTGAGAGCACCGCTGACGATGGCTCGATCGAGCTCGCGGTCGAGTTACCGGATCCCGAGCTGCTCACGCTCGCGCGCACCGCCGGCGTACAGATCCTCGAGGTGCAGGGCGCAGGCACACCTTGTGCCCCCGCTAGCGCCTACCTACAATCGCCCGCCGCATCGAGCGCCGGCAAGCGGCGGCGCTGACCGCGCTGCCTGCGATTCGCATATGCCCTGGAACCAACCAAGCGGTCCGCAGACTCCATGGGGACGCCGTCCGGGCGGCCCGGATCTCGATGAGCGGCTGAAGAGCTGGCAGCGCAAGCTCGAGTCGATGTTTCGTCCGGGCGGCCGCGGCACCGACAGCGGCATGCTGATCCTCACCGTGCTCGCGATCGTCATCGTCGGGTGGTTGTGGAACGGCGTCTATCAGGTGAAGGCCCCCGAGCGCGGAGTGGTGCAGCGTTTCGGCCGGTTGGTCGCGGTCACGACTCCCGGGCTCCACTTCCGGCTGCCGTGGCCGATCGAGAGCGTGAACGTCGTGAATGTCGCGAGCGTGAATTCGAGCGACTTCAAGTCCCGCGTGCTCACCTCCGATGTCAACCTGGTCGATCTGCACTTCGCGGTGCAGTACCAGTTCTCCGACCCCGTCAAGAAGCTCTTCCGGGTGCGTGACCCCGAGAACACCTTGAGTGAAGTGTCCGAGAGCGCCATCCGCGAGATCGTCGGCCGCAGCACGCTCGATGAGCTCCTCGTCGGCTCCACCCGGCCCGAGATCACCCGCCGCACCAAGGCTCTCATCCAGACCGTGCTCGATTTCTACAACGCCGGCATCACCGTGACCACGGTGAACCTGGAAGACGTGCAGGTGCCGGATGCGGTGATTCCTTCCCAACGCGATACCAACAAGGCGCAGACCGACAAGGAGCGCTTCCAGCTCGAGGCCGAGGCGTACCGCAACGGCATACTGCCGGTGGCGCAGGGCGCCGCCGCCCGCATCCAGCAGGATGCGCAGGCCTACAAGGCGCAGGTGACCGCGATCGCGGAAGGGCAGGCTTCGAGGTTCTCGCAGCTCGAGGGCGCGTACGCGCAGGCACCGGAGGTGACCCGCCGGCGGCTCTACACCGACACCATCGAGAGTGTGCTCGCGCACGCCCACAAGGTGATCATCGACTCGCGCGCCGGGAGCAACCTCGTCTATCTCCCGATCGAGAAACTCCTCGAGAAGAGCCTCAACCGCGAGGCCGAAACCTCCGCTGAGGGTGCCGCCGGGACCTCGAAGGACCAGACCGGCGAGGTCACGATCGAGGGATCGCGCTCGCGGGGGGAGCGCTGACATGAGCTCACGGCTTTTCCCGTGGTTCTTCGTGGTGGGCTTCCTGCTGCTCTTCGTGGCGTTCTCGCTTTTCTCGGTGAATGAGACCGAGTACGCCATCCGTACCCGCTTCGGCGAGATCATCGACACCCGCTACAAGCCCGGACTCCATCTCAAGTGGCCGTGGGACAAGGTGACCAAGTTCGACCGCCGCATTCTCTCGCAGTCCTACCAGAGCGAGACCTTCCTCACCAACGATGGCCGCGGTCTCATCGTCGATTTTTACGTGAAGTGGCGCGTCAATGACCCCTCCACCTACTACCGTGCGGTGGCGGGCACCGAGGGACTCGCGGCGCAGCGCCTCGCCGAGATCGTCAAGGACGGTATCAAGAGCGTCGTCGCGCAGCGCACGCTGCAGCAGATCGTTTCCGCCGAGCGCGCCGCGGTCACGAGCCAGATGTTCGGCGCGGCGAGCCGCAACGCCATCGGGCTCGGCGTCGATCTCGTCGATGTGCGCGTGCAGCGCATCGATCTCCCCGATGAGGTCGCAGCGCGCGTGTACGAGACCATGAAGCAGAATTTCGTCAAGACCGCGAGCCGCCTGCGTGCCGAGGGGCAGCAGGAAAGCGCCACCATCCGCTCGAGCGCCGAGCGCGAGCGCACCGTGATTCTCGCCGATGCCGAGCGCGATGCGCTGCGCACGCGCGGTGAGGGCGATGCGGCCGCGGCGCAGATCTACGCGCGCGCCTATTCGAAGAATCCCGAGTTCTATGCCTTCTATCGCAGCCTGCAGGCCTACGAGCGCTCGATCGGCAAGGACGGCGATCTGCTCGTGCTCACTCCCGATGGGGAATTCTTCCGTTATCTCAAGGAAGCCTCGCCGTCAGGAGCCGCACCGGCGCGGCATCACTAGCGCTCCCCGGCACCGTCGAACCGTGTCGATCAATCTCTCGGATCTCCTGGCCGCCCTCGGCCTGTTCCTCGTGTTGGAAGGCATCGGGCCCTTCCTCAATCCGCAGGGCGTGAAGCGCGCCTTCGCGCGGCTGCTGCAGGTCCAGGATCGCGAGTTGCGCTACGCCGGTCTCGGCAGCATGCTGGTCGGCGTTCTCATCCTGTTTCTGGTCCGCTAGCGAGGTTCGGGCGTGGGACAGTTCGTGGTCATCATCGGCACCCAGTGGGGCGATGAGGGCAAAGGCAAGGTCGTGGATCTTCTCACCGAGCGCGCCGCCGCGGTGGCGCGCTTCCAGGGAGGTCACAACGCCGGTCACACCCTCGTCATCGATGGCCGCAAGACCGTCCTGTCGCTCATCCCCTCCGGCATCCTGCGCGAGCAGGTGCGTTGTCTCATCGGTAACGGCGTAGTGCTCTCCCTTGATGCGTTGCTGGAAGAGAGCAATATGCTGATCGAGCGCGGCATCCCCGTGTTCGAGCGCCTGGGGGTGTCGCCTCTTTGCCCGCTGATCCTGCCGTCCCACATCCTCCTCGACCAGGCGCGCGAGCGCGCACGCGGCGCTAACGCGATCGGCACGACCGGGCGCGGCATCGGACCTGCTTATGAAGACAAGGTGGCGCGCCGCGCGGTGCGCGTCGCCGACCTCTTCCAGCGCGACCGTTTCGCCGCGAAGCTCGGCGAAGTGCTCGACTTCCACAATTTCGTCCTGCAGCACTACTACCGGCAGGCGCCGGTCGATTTCCAGAAGACTCTCGATGCGCAGCTCGCCATGGCCGAGCGCATCGCGCCGCTCGTCACCGATGTGACGAGCGAGCTCGAGCAGCTGCGCCTCACCGCGGCGAATGTGCTCTTCGAAGGTGCGCAGGGCGCGATGCTCGATGTCGATCTCGGCACCTACCCCTACGTCACCTCATCCAACACCACCGCCGGCTTCGCCGGCACCGGTACCGGACTTGGACCGAAGGCCTTCGATGCGGTGCTCGGCATCGTCAAGGCCTACACGACGCGCGTCGGTGCGGGGCCGTTTCCGACCGAGCTCTTCGATCAGTATGGCGAGCATCTCTTCCGCGTGGGCCACGAGTACGGCTCGGTCACCGGCCGGCGCCGCCGCTGCGGCTGGTTCGACTCGGTGGCGCTGCGGCGCTCAATCGTGAATTCGAGTGTCACCGGACTTTGCATCACCAAGCTCGACGTGCTCGATGGGCTCGACACGATCCGCATCGGCGTCGGCTACCGCGCCGACGGCATCGTGAGCCCCGATCCGCCGATGAGCATCGAGGGCTATGCCGGTATCGAGCCCGTGTACGAGGAGATGCCCGGCTGGCGCGAGTCGACCGTCGGCGTCACCGACTACGAGGCGCTGCCCGAGAACGCACGGCGCTATCTCGAGCGGCTCGAGGCACTGGTGCGCGTTCCCATCGACATGATCTCAACGGGGCCCGATCGCGAGGAGACCATCCTGCTGCGGCACCCGTTCGGCGGGTGAGCGCGGCCCCACTCGCTGCCACGTGCCGGGCGAGCCCGGCGCCACTCGCGCCCACGCGTGCACCGGCAACATCGCGCAGGCTTCTCGCGCTCATCATCCTCGTTGCCTGCCTGCTCGCCGCCGGCTGCTGGCGCGTCTACTCCAACACCTGGGACGAGCCCGAGCACCTCGCCGCCGGCATCGAGCTTCTCGATCGCGGCAAGTACGAGTACGACACCGAGCACCCACCGCTCGCGCGCGTATTCCTCGCCGTCGGTCCCTACCTCACTGGCGCCCACTCCTATGGCACGCCGCCGCCCGAGGGCACGCCCGAAGGGCTGCACATCCTTTATGCCAAGGGCGCCTACTGGCGCGACCTGACACTTGCGCGGCTCGGCATGCTGCCTTTCCTGGCGCTACTCCTCATCGCCACCTGGCTCTGGGCGCGCCGGCTGCTCCCGTCAGAGGGGGCGGCGCTGCTTGCGGTGGTGCTGCTCGTGTCGGTACCCCCGGTCCTCGGCCACGCGGCGCTCGCGAGTCTCGATGTTGCGGCCGCAGCGACCACGCTGCTTGCGATCTATGCACTGCAGCGCTGGCTGGTGAGCGCGCTCTGGCGTGATGCCGTGCTGTTCGGGCTCGCCTCGGGGCTCGCCGTCGTGACCAAGTTCTCGAGCGTTCCCTTCATCGGCGTGTCGCTCATCGTCCTTGCTGCGGGCCACGCCGCCTGCATGCATCGAGCGGCTACGCATGCGGCGGTTGCGAGCACCGCTTCGGGCGCCCCCGCAGCATCCCCCCGCGCGGCCGGCCGCTCACTCTGGGCCGCTGGGCTCGGCGGACTCGCGCTTGCGGCGTTCGCGGGTCTTCTGCCTGTGTGGATCGCCTACGGTCCACGCGTGCCGGACCCGGCGGGCGTCGCGTTCCGTTTCAACTGGGCAGTGTCCTATCTCCTGCAGCAGCATGGCGCGGCGCATGCCATCGGCGTCGTGCTCTCGCACCTCTGGCTGCCGCGTGAGCTGAAGGACCTCGTGAATGGGATCGTTGCGGTCAAAGCGCACAATGACAACGGCCACCTCTCTTATCTTCTCGGTGAGGTGCGGCGCACCGGCTGGTGGTACTTCTATCTCGTGGCGCTCGCCGTAAAGACACCCATTCCGCTCCTGCTCGCGGGACCGGTGGGCCTGGGATGGCTCGCGGCCAGCGGCTGGCGGCGGCGGGAGTCGTGGTCGCTGGCGCCGCTGGCGATCGCGGTGTCGATTCTCGTTTTCGCAAGCGCGGTGAGCCGGATCAACATCGGCATTCGGCACATTCTCATCGTGTATCCCCTGCTCGCACTCGGCGGGGCTTACCTCACCGTGCGGGCGTGGCGCGCACTCCGGTCGACACACCCACAACACCTGCGGCGCACACTCGCCGCTGCAGCGCTACTCGCGGCGCTCCTGTGGCAACTGAGCCCACTCTGGCGTGCGTATCCTGACTATCTCCCGTACTTCAATGAGACGGTCGCGCACCCCGAGCGGGTGCTCGTCGACTCGGATCTCGACTGGGGACAGGACCTGCACCGTCTCGAGCTGCGCGTGGCACAGCTGCACATCGGACATTTGAGTCTCGCCTACCGTGGCAGCGCGGACCTGCGCCGTGAGCCCCTTCCGCAGGTGCATATCCTCGGCCCGCGCGAGCGGGTCACCGGCTGGGTCGCGCTCTCCGAGCTCGCACGCACCCGCAACCTCTCCGATTACGCCTGGCTCGACGCCTATCGCCCGATCGAGCGCGTCGGCAAGACCATCGATCTCTATTACATACCCTGAGCGCTCAGGCCGAGGGCATGGAGGCGGCTGCCCGCAGCCGTGTAATGCGTGTGAGCGGTGGCGGGTGCGAGTAATAGAACGCCACGTACACGGGATCCGGGGTGAGGGTACTCGCGTTGTCCTTGTGGAGCTTGACGAGCGCCGTCGCGAGCTCCCCGGCGCTCGCATGATGGGAGGCAAAGGCGTCCGCCTCGAACTCGTGACGGCGCGACCAGAGCGAGCCGAGCGGGGTGACGAAGAAGGCGAAGACCGGCACCACGAGTACGAACAACAAGAGCGCAGCGTGCGTCGAAGGCACCGGCACACCGAGCGCGCTGTAGAAGCCCGGCTGCCGCGCGAGCCAGCCCAGGAGCGCGAGCCCAAGAAACATCGTCGCGACCGAGAGCAGCAGGCGCTTGCGCACGTGCTTCAGGCGGAAGTGGCCGAGCTCGTGCGCGAGTACCGCCTCGACCTCGGTATGCGCGAGGTGCTCGAGCAGCGTATCGAAGAACACGATGCGCTTGTGCCGCCCGATACCCGTGAAGTACGCATTGCCGTGGCTCGACCGTCGGGAGTTGTCGACCACGAACACGCCCTTCGAGGCGAAACCGCAGCGCTGCAACAGCGCCTCGATGCGCGCCTTGAGCGTTGCATCCTCGAGCGGTGTGAAGCGGTTGAAGAGCGGCGCGATGAACGCGGGCCACGCCCACGCCATGAGGAACATGACCGCGAGCCACAGTCCAAACGCCCATAGCCACCACCAGCGTCCCGCGCGCTCCATGAGGAGGAGTGTCGCGATGAGGAGCGGTCCGCCGAGCGCCACCGCGAGCGCGAGGCCCTTGGCTAAATCGGCGACGAAAAGAGCCGGCGTCGTGCGGTTGAAGCCAAAGCGCGCCTCGAGGCGAAACGTGCGCCAGAGGGAAAAGGGCAGGCTGAGGAGCTGCGCGATGAGCGCGATCGTCGCGATGACCAGGACTCCGAGCCAGGGCTCCGGGAGTGCCGTGCGCCGCCAGAGGCTATCGATGAGCGCAATGCCTCCGCCGACCGTAAACGCGAGAAGCACGACCGCATCCACCGCTGTGCCGATCCGCCCGAAGCGCACCTTGGCGATCGTGTAGTCGGCCGCCTTGCCGTGCTCATCCGCCGAGACGCTTCCCGCAAAGGGCGCCGGCACCTCGCCACGATGCCGGGCGACGGCGAGCGCCTGGCGCTGCGAGAGCCAGAGGTCGACCGCAAGACCCGCGAGCACCGCGAGAATGAAAAGAGGCGTCAGCCAGTGCATCCGAGGAGTGTATCGCGCTCGGCCAGACCGCAGGCATGGGCCCCGCGGAACGCTTCCCGCGCGGGCTTCCGTCCCGCCTCACCCGGCCGCTGCCCCGGGCGGCCGGCGCGCGGCGCTGCCGCAACTTGGGGGGGCGGCCCAAGGAGGCGGCCGAACGGCGGCCGCTTGTCGATCCCTCCCGGTGAGTTCAGGCTAAGCGGCGCTGAACCATCGCCCGTGGGCATACGGTGAGCAGGTGCCGGGATCGACCGACGCAGTCCCAATGACTATCTACGATCAGGATCTCGAAAAGACACCCGCCAATTACGTGCCGCTCTCGCCGGTGAGCTTCATCGAGCGGAGCGCCGAGGTGTATGGCGACCTCCCGGCGGTGATCCACGGCGCCCGCCGTTATCTCTGGAGTGAGACACGCGAGCGCAGTGCGCGGCTCGCCGCGGCGCTCGAGGCACTCGGTGTCGCCCGGGGCACGACCGTGAGCACGATGCTGACCAACACCCCGGAGATGATCGAGGCGCACTACGCCGTACCTGCGCTCAATGCGGTGCTCAATACGCTCAACGTCCGCCTCGATGCGCGCCTCCTCGCCTGGCAGATGCAGCACTGTGAGAGCGCGGTGCTGATCAGCGACCGGGAGTTCTCATCGGTCACGCAGCAGGCGCTGCGCATCCTGCGCGAGGAGCACGGGCGCACCCCGCTCGTCATCGATGTGTGCGACAGCGAGTATGCGGGCCCGGGCACTCCGCTCGGCGCTGAAGAGTACGAAGCGCTCCTCGCCCGGCACCCGCCCGTAGCACATCTCGCAGGCCCTGCGGATGAGTGGGACGCGATCGCCGTTTCCTACACCTCGGGCACCACCGGGGATCCCAAGGGCGTCGTGACGCATCACCGCGGTGCGTATCTCAATGCCGTGAGCAACGCCATCGACTGGTCGATGCCACAGTTCCCGAAGTACCTGTGGACACTGCCGATGTTCCATTGCAACGGCTGGTGTTTCCCCTGGACGGTGGCGCTGCTGGCGGGCACGCACGTCTGTCTGCGCCGCATCGAGTGCGGCGCGATTCTCGAAGCCATGCGTCTTCATGACGTCGATCACTACTGCGGCGCTCCCATCGTGCACAACATGCTGATCAATGCGGACCCGGCGGCGCGCGAGGGCATCCGCCAGCGTGTGCGTGGCATGGTGGCGGCCGCGGCGCCGCCGGCGGCGATGATCGATGGCATGGCGAAGATCGGCTTCGAGGTGACGCATGTCTATGGCCTGACCGAGACTTACGGCCCGGCAGCCGTCGCCGCGAAACGTGCCCACTGGTCGCAGGAAAGTCTCGCCGAACAGACGCGTCTCAATGGCCGTCAGGGCGTGCGCTATGCGCTGCAGGAGGCCATGAGCGTACTCGATCCCGAGACGCTGCAGGAAGTGCCGGCGGACGGCGCGGTGTTGGGTGAGATCATGTTCCGCGGCAACATCACGATGAAGGGATATCTCAAGAACCCCGCAGCCACCCGCGCCGCATTTGCGGGCGGCTGGTTCCACACGGGCGACCTCGCCGTGCTGCAGCCGGACCGCTACGCCAAGATCAAGGACCGCAGCAAGGATGTGATCATCTCGGGCGGTGAGAATGTGAGCTCGCTCGAGGTGGAGGATGCGCTCTATCGTCATCCCGCGGTCTCCGCCTGTGCAGTCGTGGCGCGCCCCGATGCGAAGTGGGGTGAGACCCCGCTCGCTTTCATCGAGCTGAAGGCGGGTACGCGCGCCACCGCGGAAGAACTCATCCAACATTGCCGGGGACTCCTCGCCGGGTACAAGATTCCGCGCGAGGTGCGGTTCGAGGAGATCCCGAAGACCGCTACCGGCAAGATCCAGAAGTACCTGCTGCGCCGGCGCGCCCGCTCGGCGAGCGCGATCGAATGAGGTGACCTGATGAGCACTCCCGTCGAACGCACCGGCTCTCCTACGCCGGGCCGAGCCAGCGAGCGCCGCGAAGGCGCATCCGCCGAAGCGGAAGCCCTCATCCACAAGACGCGCGATGCGCGCGGCGCCGTTACCCTGACGCTCAATCGTCCCCAGGCCTTCAACGCACTCTCCGAGGCACTGCTCACCGCGCTCCAGCGCGAGCTCGATGCGCTCGAGACCGACGACAGCGTCCGTGTCCTCGTGCTCGCGGGAGCCGGCAAGGCCTTCTGCGCCGGGCATGACTTGCGCGAGATGCGCGCACAGCCCTCCCTCGAGTACTACCAGCGCCTCTTTACCCAGTGCTCGCAGCTGATGCTGACTCTGCGCCGCTTGGCCGTACCCGTCATCGCGCGCGTGCACGGCATCGCGACTGCCGCCGGCTGTCAGTTGGTTGCGCAGTGCGATCTCGCAGTGGCCGCGAGCGACGCCCGCTTCGCCGTGAGCGGTGTCAATCTGGGGCTCTTCTGCTCGACACCCGGAGTGCCGCTCTCGCGCAACCTGCCGCTCAAGAGCGCTTTCGAGATGCTGGTGACCGGGGATTTCATCGACGCCGCAACGGCGCTCGATCATGGCCTCGTGAATCGCGTCGTCGCGCCGGAGGCTCTCGATGCCGAAGTGGAGAAGCTCGTGGCGAGCATCGTGCGCAAGCCCCGCGTCGCGATCGCACTCGGCAAGGAGCTCTTCTACCGCCAGTCAGAGCTTCCCCTCGCCGCCGCGTACGAAGCGGCGAGCCGCACCATAGCGCACAACATGATGGAGGCCGTCGCGCTCGAGGGCATACAGGCCTTTATCGACAAACGCCCGCCGCGCTGGGAATGACTGCGGAGATCGCCGGGGGAGGGCACCTCTGCCGCCGCGCCCGCGCCGCGCCGGAACGCTCCTCCTTCCAACGACTGACCGGCGCTTCACGCCCCGCGCCGATTGTCGCGCTCTTCGTCACCCTGTGGCTCTGCCTGCCGCCGATGCTCACGGCCGCCGGAGCGCCTCCGCCCGAGGCGGCCGCCGGCGCCATGGTGGTCCAGAGCGATGTCATGGTGCCGATGCGCGATGGCACGCCGCTCGCCACCGATCTCTACCTTCCGGCCGAGGGAGGCAAGCTTCGCAGCGGCCGCTTCCCGGCGCTCCTCATGCGCACCCCATACAACAAGGAGGTGCGCGCACGCGCTTTCTCCGGCTCGAAATCCCCCACGGCCTATTTCACCTCGCGCGGCTACGTGGTGGTCATGCAGGACGTGCGCGGTCGCTACAAATCGCAGGGCCGGTGGCAGCCGTGGTACGACGACGGCCGGGATGGCTACGACACCCTCGCCTGGATTGCCCGGCAGCCCTGGAGCGATGGCGGCATCGGCACGGTCGGGACCTCCTACGAAGGCGGCACGCAGCAGGCCCTCGCCCTCGCCAACGCGCCGCACCTGAAAGCGATGGTGCCGCTCTTCTCGGTCTCCAACGTCGCGCGCTACGGCGTTCGCCACAACGGCGCCTTCGAGCTGCGCTGGTTCAACTGGGTGTTTACCATGGGAGATCCCAATACGGCGCCGAATCTCACCGCCGCGATGCGCGCCGCGAGCGAGCCGGCCGCGGCGCCGGCACTCGCCGAGCTCTCCAATCACGTGCGCGAATACGTGAGCGCACTGCCGCTGCGCGCCGGCACGACCCCGCTGAGGTTCGCCCCCGACTACGAGAAATGGCTCATCGATGTCATGAGCCATGGACCTGACGACCCGATGTGGCAGCAGATGGGTGTCGAGGTGGCCGACCATGTGAAGGAGTACGAGGATGTCCCGGTCTATCACGTGACGGGCTGGTACGACTCCTGGTCGGCGCAGGTGGCGAATCTCAACTACGAGGGGCTAAGGGAGCACAAGAAGAGCCTGCAGCGGCTCATTGTGGGCCCCTGGACACACAGCAATCCTCACCTCGATTACGCGGGGGACGCGCAGTTCACGCCCGATGCCGCCATTGATCTCAACGCCTTCGAGCAGCGCTGGTTCGATCGTTGGATGAAGGGCATCGACAACGGTGTCGATCGCGAGCCGCCCGTGCGCCTCTATGTGATGGGAGGCGGCGATGCCCACAAGACGGCAGAGGGCCGGGTGTTCGTCGGTGGCCACTGGCGCGATGAGAAGGAGTGGCCGCTCGCGCGGGCGAAGGCGACGCCGTATTACCTCCATGCCAAGGGGCTGCTCTCGACCGATTCGCCGGCGAGCGCCGCGCCTCTGAGCTATCGTTTCGATCCACGGCATCCGGTGCCGACACTCGGGGGCAATCTCTCCTCGCAGGGCCCGCTCGCCAGCGAAGGAGCGCTGGATCAGCGCTGCCGCACGGACCTCTGGACCTGTGCGGATGCCGCACCGCTCTCGGCGCGCAACGACATCCTGGTATTCGCGACGCCTCCCGTCACCGAGGATCTCGAGGTCACAGGTCCCCTCGTCGTGAAGCTCTGGGCTTCCTCCGATGCACCCGACACCGATTTCACCGCGAAGCTCATCGATGTCTATCCACCCAGTGCCGACTTTCCGGCTGGCGTCGATATGCTCATCGGCGACAGCATCGTGCGCGCGCGCTATCGCGACGGTGCGGCGAAGCCGCAGATGCTCGAGCGTGGCAAACCGTACGAATTCACCATCGAGCTGTATCCGACCTCGATTCTCTTCCGCCGCGGCCACCGGATCCGCCTCGACATCTCCAGCAGTAATTTTCCGCGCTTCGATGTGAACCCGAACACGGGCGAGCCGCTCAACGACAACCGCAGCTCGCGCGTGGCGGAGAACACGGTGTACCTGGACCCCGCGCACCCCTCGCGCATCCTGCTGCCGGTGATTCCCGCGCCCACGCGCTGATCGCGCTCTGGCTGGCCGACGGCCTCAGCTAGCCAGAGAGTTGGCAAGCCAACCGCTGGTTTTCCCGCTCAAACATCGCTCGGATCGTTGCGCCGTCTGAGGGCGCTTCGACGAGAGACTCCGGATCCCACTGGCTACGCGGCGTGGCGAAAAAGTCGCCTCCGTAGATATGAATACCACTGGTAAAGCGCGTGAGCGGATTGGTGACCGAGTGAATCGCATCTACGGGCAGTGCCGCAACATCACCCGGAAAGAGCACCGCTGCACCATGGGGTTGCAATCTACCTACGGTCCGGTGCCAATGGATATTGTCTTCGCGCCCAGCGAAAACTCCGATCAGGGCCCACATGCGATGGTCGTGAGCCGGCAGACTCATCTGTGGCGCCCAGTGGGCCGCGAAGACCGTCAGATTGGGAGAGCGATGCATCACATCGAGTCCGGCTTTTCCCCCTGCGCCGAGGCGCGCAAGCACCGCGGCCGGTTCGCTGACCGCGCGTGAGAGAACTTCGCGCACCGCCGCTTGCGCATCACGTTCGCGGCCGGCGACGACACAATCCTCGACGAATCGATCGCGATCAAAGCTCATGTTGAACCTCACGGCTGGAGCTGCGCTTCGCGCCGCACGCGCGCCGGCGAGCAGGCACAGCATTTGCGCTGCGGCCAACGCCAGTACCTGGCGGCGCGAAAACCTGTTGTCAGCATTACCGCGATGCATGCCACGACTGTAGAGTACCCCATGCCTGAATCCAGTCCCATTTTTGGACCTGACACTGGCCCGCGCCGGCGTAGACTAGCGACTATGGACAACGGCTACGGGCAGTTCTGTCCGGTGGCGCTGGCTTCCGAGACGCTGGCACAGCGGTGGATGCCGCTGATCGTCCGTGAGCTTTGCGCCGGCGCGACTCGCTTCAGCGAGATCAGACGTGGCGTACCCGGCATCCGTCCAACTCTGCTGAAGCAGCGCCTCGATACTCTTGCGCGCGCCGGCATCATCAGTCGAACAGCGGCTGACGGCCGCTCCTCGTACCGCCTCACCGAGGCGGGCGAGGAACTGCGACCGGTTTTGACCGCTATCGGCGCCTGGGGACAGCGTTGGGCCCGGGATATCTGCGAGCAGGATCTCGATCCGGGCTGGCTGATCTGGGCAATGCATCGGCGTTTCAATGTTGCTTCGATGCCCAAAGGACGCACCGTCATCCAGATCATTTTCGCCGATGCCCCGCTACATCGCCGGCAGTTCTGGCTCGTGCACTTGGGAGGCGTGGTGGATGTCTGCCTCAAATCGCCCGGCTATGAAACGGATCTCCTGGTTTCTACCCGTGTACGCGTGCTCGCCGAGGTCTGGCGGGGGCTCAGGCCGCTTCAGTCGGCAATTCGTGGCGGGGACATCCGGCTGACTGGCCATAGCGCACTGCGCCGGGCATTCCCTAACTGGCTGTTACTGAGCGCCTACGCGAACATCAGGCGGGCGAGTTAGTTGAAAGCATTGCGAAAGCGGCCCACCACCACTATCCGCGCTCCTTACGCTCGACACTGCCAAAGTACTGCACAGCGAAATCCACCAGCGCACGAGTTGACACAAAGTACGTCTCCGCCTCGCCGACACGCCGCTTTTTGATTGACTGCGCCTGGCAGAATGCGGCACCAATCTTTGGAAAGTGTGCCCCGCCGTCGATCCCCATCTGCAGCGTGTCGACCCACTGACGCTCGCCATCTTTGGCGACCAATACACGGCTGGTCATGACGCGCCGATCAGCGGTAAGCGCTTCGGCGAAATGCAGCGAAGTGCAGCGATCGAACCCGACGCCGAGGAGCAGTGTGAATCCACCGAGCGCGTAGAGTTTCTCAAACGGGGTGTTCCGCCCTTCACCAAAGTCCAAGGCATGTTCGGACGTAATCGTTGCGGCCAGCGGGCCGCGGGCACACACCGACACCAATGGGTGAAGGCTTCGCTGCGTTTTTGGGTAGGTCCGGAACGCTTCAGCGATTGCCCCCATTGTTGTCGGCGTCGTACGCGGATCAAATGGTGGTAGCTGCTGGCGGATCTCCGCATACCATTCAGGCTTCACGCGCTTGTCGTTCCAACCTTCAGGATCGGCGATAAATGGCGACTCGGCCGCGTGACACATGAGAAGAAGGCC
>DASYFL010000087.1:0-3596 GCA_036498445.1 Steroidobacteraceae bacterium | reverse complement strand
TGCGCTGCCCAGGTAACTGTGGCCCGTCCGCAGGCGCTCCCACGGGCGGCCGGCGGGCTTCAACAGCAGTGTGTTCGGCTCCTGTTGATGCCATTCGAGTCCTGCCTGCGATCCGTAAAGGCGCAGCGAGAGACGGTTCTCCTCACCGCAGGCGATCTGGGAGCAGATGAGTGCCCCCTTCGCGCCGCCCGCCATCCGCAGCATCATGTGGGCATCATCATCCAGGCGCCGTCCCTTTACGCACGAGCTGAGCTCGGCACAGATCGACTCGATCGGCCGACCGCTCACGTACTCGAGCAGGTTCGCGGCGTGCGTGCCAATGTCCGCCACGCATCCACCGATACCTGCGCGCGCCGGGTCCATTCTCCAGGTGGCCTGCTTGTTGCCGCGCTGCTCGAGCGGCTCCATGAGCCAGTCCTGCGTGTATTCGACCAGGCACAGGCGGAGCTCGCCCAGCCGTCCGGCCCGCACCATCTCGCGCGCCTGGCGCACCGCCGGGTAGCCGGTGTACACGTGGGTGAGCGCGAAAAGCGTCGATCCGGATTCGACGATCCGCACCAGCTCTTCCCCTTCGGCAACCGTGAGCGCGAGCGGCTTGTCGCAGATGACGTGAATGTCCGCCTCGAGGAACGCACGCGCGATCGGAAAGTGCAGATCGGTCGGCGTAGCGATGATGACGAAATCGATGCCGTTCGCGTCCGCGGCCTCAGCCGCGGCCATTTCTTCGTACGATGCGTAGGCGCGCTCGAGAAACCATTCCGCAGCGCTCTCGCGCGCGATGCGCGCATCCGAGGACATGGCGCCCGCGACGAGCAGCGCCTGTCCGTCGAGCTCGGCCGCGATCCGGTGCACCGAGCCGATGAAGGCGCCGCGACCCCCACCGACGATGCCGGCGCGCAGGCGGCGCGTGGCGGAATCCCTGGCGGGGCTGCTCATGCCGGTATTCTCCTTCGTTGGGGCAGATTCTCACCATCGGCCAACCGATGCGCAACGGCGGCCTTCAGGTCACAATCGCAACTTAGCGGCGCCCGTGGCCGAGTCAGGACGGCAGGCTCCATGGCGGAAGATGTCGGCGCCTTCATGGCGACCATGATGATGCACACGCAGCCGCTGCCGCTCGAGCGGGCGGCCGGGCTGGTGCGCGAGCGCTACGGTCTCGATGCGCGCGCGGCGCGGCTGACGGGTGAGCGCGATGAGAACTTCAGGATGAGTACCTCCGATGGCCGGGAGTTCGTGTTGAAGGTGGCCCACCCGGCCGAGAGCCCGGCGGTGAGCGAGCTCACCACGGCGGCGCTGCTGCGCCTGGAAAGCGCGGACGCGTCGTTACCGGTCCCGCGCGTAATGCGCGACCGCGCGGGGCGGACGGAGGTGCGTTTCAGGGACGAACGGGATGTCGAGCGCACGGCGCGCCTGCTCACGTACCTTCCGGGAGAGCCTCTCATCTCGAGCGCGGGCTCGCGAGCTCTGCGTACCGCCTGCGGCCGCCTCGGCGGACGGCTCACCCGTGCGCTGCGCACGTTCACGCATCCCGCAGCGCGCAGGGCGGTCGTCTGGGACGTGCGCCATGCGGGGCACTTCGCCGGACTTCTCGCAGCGATCCCGGATTTTCCCTGGCCGCGCGATGCCAGCGCGGTGCTCGCACGCATCGTGCCACGCATCGACTCGCAGTTCCCGCGCCTGCGACAGCAGGTAGTGCACAACGATCTCAATCCGCGCAACATCCTGGTGAGCGCGGCGGGCGAGGTGTCGGGCATCATCGATTTCGGTGACATGACCTTCACCGCCATCATCGCCGATGTCGCGGTAACCGCCGCCGAGCACATACCGGAGGATTGCACCGCAGGCGGCGCTGCCGCCGCGCAATCGGTCGGCGATGTCGCGAACGCGTATCATGAGTGCATGCCGCTCTTGCCGCAGGAGCGCGCCATGCTCGGCACTCTCGTGGCGGCGCGCTTGATCGCCAACGTAGTGGTGCACGAGTGGCACCTGCACCATAACCCCGCCGGGGATCACTACCGGCCGCTCGCTGCGGATTTCATTCGCGAGCGGTTGGCGATCGCCGCGGAACTGTCACTCGGAGAGAAAAGCCTGTGACGACTTCACCGCAGAACTCCGCCGCGCTCCTCGCGCGCCGTGAACGCGTGCTCTCGCCGAGCTACCGGCTCTTCTACGATCAGCCCTTGCAGATCGTGCGCGCCGAGGGCGTGTGGATGTACGGTGAGGACGGGCGGCGCTACCTGGACGCGTACAACAACGTGCCGGTCGTGGGCCACTGTCACCCTCAGGTGGTCGAGGCGCTCACGCGCCAGGCGCGCACTCTGAACACCCACACCCGTTATCTCGCCGAGCAGCCGCTGCAACTGGCCGAGCAACTGCTCGCGACGCTGTCGCTGGATCCCGGCAGCGTCATTTTCACCTGCACCGGGAGCGAAGCCAACGATCTCGCCGTGCGCATCAGCAAGGCGGTGACCGGTGGAAGCGGGTTCATCATTACAGAATTCGCCTACCACGGCGCGACCGAGACCATGGCGGGCATGTCGCCCGAGGACGGCGCTCCGCTCGGGCCGGGTGTCTACACCGTAGCGCCGCCCCTTGGGCCGGATGACGCGGCGACATTCGGCCACCGGGTCCGCCAGTGCATCGAGCGCATGCGCTCCGATGGCGTGCGGCTCGCCGGAATGCTGGTCGACACCATTTTTTCCAGTGAGGGCGTGGTTGCGGAGCCGCGTGGCTTACTCGCGGAGGCCGCGCGTGCGGTGCAGGCGGCCGGCGGGCTTTTCATCGCTGATGAGGTGCAGCCGGGCTTCGGCCGGCTGGGCGAGACCATGTGGGGATTCCAGCGCCACGGCATCGTCCCGGATCTGATCACCATGGGAAAGCCCATGGGCAATGGGCATCCCATCGCTGCCGTGGCCGGTCGCACCAGCCTGTTTGCCGAGTTCGCGAGAGGCCGGCGCTATTTCAACACCTATGGCGGCAACAGTGTGTCGTGCGCGACGGCGCTCGCGGTCCTCGAGGTCATCCGCAGCGAGAAGCTGCTGGAGAACGCGCGCCGCACGGGCGAGTACCTGCAGCGCGGACTGAGTGCGCTCGCGCAGCGGCATGCGGCGATTCGGGCCATTCGTGGCGCGGGACTATTCATAGGTGTGGAGCTCGGCACCAACTCCGCAAGCGGCCTCGGCGCTGCCGCCGAGACGCGGCGTGTCGTAAACGGCATGTGCCGCCGCGGTGTACTGGTCGGTTCCACCGGCCGTGGCGGAAATGTGCTGAAAATCCGCTCGCCGCTCACGCTCGAGCCGCAGCACGCCGACGTGCTGCTCGAAGCGCTCGAGCACACCTTGCAGTCGAGCAGCGCCGCACTCAGCTGACTACCCACTCATGGAAGCCCGTGTGCCCCCTGCGCGCGCGACGCGGGTGAGTCCTCGGTCCGAGTCTGCTCGGTAATCCAGTTCACCTCCCAGGTCTTGCCGCCATGCGAGTTTATCTCAGGCGATGACGGGACTGCGCACGCTCCGTCGCACAAGGGTCTTAGTTCGCGGACTCGTGCGGGCGTCAGGGGGCGCCGGCACGAATGCGTTGCGAGAAATCCGCGGCCT
>DASYFL010000086.1:0-15239 GCA_036498445.1 Steroidobacteraceae bacterium | reverse complement strand
GCGGCCGCGCCGATAATGTCGGACAGGAAAGTTTCCGAGTGTGCATCGCCGTCGAGCACGCAATTCTCGCTTCCCTCTTCGTGATTCAGCACGAACTGCAGCGCAATCCGCGCGCCTCCGGGCCAACGTGCGTGCGGCGGCGAGCGCCCATAGCCGACGAGATCGCGCGGATAGGCCTGCCGGGCGCGGCTCATGGCGCGCGTCTGCCGTTGGCAAACACCGAGCGCAAATCGATGCTCCTTTCGGGAACTTCTTCGAGCCGCAGGTCGCCACGCACCCGCTGGAGATGTCGCACCATGAGACCGACCGCGCGCGATTGCCGGCGCTCGAGCGCGCGGACGAGCTCGCGGTGCTCGTCCGGGGGGCAGCACGGCGCCCCCGGGGTCTGGTACACGGCTATGATGAGCGAGGAGCGCGACACCAGTTCGCGCAGCACATCCATCAGCACCCGATTGCCGCCGGCCTCCGCAATGATGAGGTGGAACTCGCCGGAGTACTTGAGCGCCGCCCGGCGATTCCCTTGACGCCAAGCGGCCTGCTCGCGTGTGACGTGCTCGTGCAGGCGGTTGCAGTCCGCACGCGTCGCGGACTCCATGAACCGCTCGACCGTATCCGCCTCGAGTACCTCCCGGGTGGCAAACACTTCATGCGCTTCACGCACCGAGGGCTTCGAAACCACTGCGCCGCGATTGGGCATGAGCGTGACCACCCGCTCGTAGGCGAGGCGCTGCAGCACCTGACGAAGCCTCGTGCGCCCGAGACCGAAGATCTCGCACAGCCGCTCTTCGACGAGGCGCGTCTCGGGCGGCAGGCTGTGATCGATGATGGCCGTCCAGATCTGATCGTGCACGGCGGCGAGGTCCACGCCGTTCGCTTTGCGCGCCCGGCGGCCCGCCAGCCCAGGCTGAGTGCCGCCGCGTCTTGCGGGGGTCGCAGCGGGACGCGTGGCACGGAGGGGTATCAGGGTAGAGCTCATGCGATCAGGTGCAGGCGGTGGGGCCGGAACGGCTCGCCGCGCGGGCATGCGCCTCGCGGCCGAGGATGTAGGTGCGTGCGACCACCCGATCATCGCCCAGACTGAGCAACGCCAGGAGCTTCTCGGCCAAGGTGCGCGAGCGGGCGATACGCCGCGCGATCAGCGCCGTGGCGCGCAAGTCGAGTACGACGAAATCAGCTTCCATCCCAGCCGCGAAGCGGCCAACGCGGTGGTCGATGCCGAGGGCATGGGCCCCCGCGAGCGTGGCGAGGTAGAAGGCCCGCAGCGGCGAGAGATGCTGATGCGATAACTGAGCGACTTTGTACGCATCGCCGAGTGTCTGCAGCATGCTGAAGCTGCTGCCACCCGCCACATCCGTGGCCATCGAGAATCGCATTCCGACCTCATCGGCGGCTTTGAGGTCGAAGAGTCCGCTGCCGAGGCGCAGGTTGGAGGTGGGACAGAACGCCGCCGAGGCCCCGGACTGCGCCAGGCGCGAACGGTCGGTGTGGTCGAGATGGATGCAGTGCGCATAGATCGCACGCTCGCGCAGCAGGCCGTAATGGTCGTACACGTCCAGGTAACTGCGTGCCTGCGGAAACAGGCGCTGCACCCAGGCGACTTCATCCGGATTCTCCGCGAGGTGCGTTTGGATGAGGGCATCGGGGTATTCCTCGGCGAGTCGTCCGGCGCTCGCCAACTGCGCCTCGGAAGAAGTGGGAGCGAAGCGTGGGGTGATCGCGTACAGCAGCCGCTCGCGACCATGCCAGGCCTCGAGCAGCGCGCGTGAGTCACGCTCACCGGTCTCGGGGCTGTCGCGCAGATACTCCGGGCAGTTTCGATCCATCAGCACCTTGCCGGCCGCCATGCGCAGGTGACGTGCCGCCGCCGCCTCAAAAAAGGCCTGCACGGAAGCGGGATGCACGCTGCAGAACACCAAAGCCGTGGTCGTGCCGTTGCGCAGCAGCTCATCGAGGAAGATCTCGGCGACCTCGCGCGCGTGCGCGGGGTCGGCAAATTCGCCCTCGGTGGGATAGGTATGGTCCACCAGCCAATCGAGCAGCTGCCGGCCGCCGGTGCCGATGATGTCGGTCTGCGGGTAGTGGATGTGCGTGTCGACGAACCCCGGCATCAGGAGACTCTCGCGATGCTCGACCACTCGTGCGTCCGTCGGCAGCGCAGAGAGCAGCTCGCGCGCCGGTCCGATCGAGGCGACCTGCCCGTCGGCTGTGACCAGCAGCCCGTCGTCAAAGAACTCGAAGCTTTCGCGGTCATCGTGCGTACCGGGATCGGAACGAAAGTGCAGAATCGCACCCCGGTGCGCGCACAGCCCGTGCGCGGCGTCAGTGCGGTGCGCCACGTTCGATCCAGGCGAGCATCTCGGCCCGCTCCTCTTCGGTGATGCCGGTAACGTTGCCTACGGGCATGGCACGGGTAGCGAGCTGTTGATGCATCTGTTCGGTGCGCGCCAGGATGTGCTCAGGCGTATCGAGCAGCACGCCATTGGGAGCGACGGTGAAGCCCGCCAAGGTCGGTTGTACGGAGTGACAGCCCGCGCAGCGCCGCGCGACGATCGCCTCGATGCGCACGAAGCTCCCGCCGACAACCCACCCTGCATTCGCAAGCGGTGGGACACGCGCCGAGGGCAGGAGCGCGAACGCGACCCCGGCCAGTGTGAGGACACCAAGCGCCGCGGGCAGCAGCGAGGTGTGACCGTCACGCTCATGGGCCTTCTGCCGCGCGACGAAATAAGTGCGCAGCAGCACCCCGGCCGCGCAAATGGCGATGAGCACCAGCCAGTTTTCGCGGGCGCCGTAAGTCATGGGGTAGTGATGGCTGATCATCACGAACAACACCGGCAGCGTGAAGTAGGTGTTGTGGGTCGAACGCAGCTTCGCGGCGATGGCACCCTGGGCGATGGCGCTCTGGGGATCGGGCTCGCGGTCTTCCTGCTTGGCTCGCACCAGCGCGCGTTGAGCGGGAATGATGACGAAGAACACATTCGCCACCATGATGGTGCCGAGCATGGCGCCGAATTCCATGTAGGCACCGCGGCCGCTGAAGAGATGACACAGCAGGTAGGCCGCTGCGGTGAGGAGCACGGCGAGCACCGCGCCCAGTGCACGGCTGTCCCGGCCGAGCGGCGATCGGCAGAGAGCGTCATACACGATCCAACCGCCCGCTATGAAAGCGATACCGATGACAATGGCCGCCGGCTTCGACAGTGCCGCCACCGATCGGTCGATCAGGTACAACTCGGCCTGACCGTAGTAGAGGAGTCCCAGCAGAAAGAGTCCCGAGAGGAGTGTCGTGTACGCCTCCCAGTAGAACCAGTGGAGAGTGGGCGGGAGCGTTGCGGGCGCGAGGCGGTACTTCTGCGCGTTGTACACCCCCCCGCCGTGCACCGCCCAGAGCTCCCCCGCCACACCCTTATTGGTGAGCGTTGGATCACTGGGTGGCAGCAGGTGGTTATCGAGCCAGATGAAATAGAAGGACGAACCGATCCACGCAATGCCTGCCACCAGGTGCAGCCAGCGACCGAGCAGGCTCAGCCAGTCGAGGAGGTAAGCGGTCATGCGTCCGGGGACGTGCAGGCCGCGCAGCCGCCCGGCGGACAGGGTTCCGCGGGCGCGAGCGGCGTGGGACCAGCCGCAGGCTTTTCCGAGCACGCGCCCGGTGAGAACAACGCGGGGTCCTGCAGCAGTTGGGCCGCCACGGCGACGGCGATGGCTGCTGGCCACTTGCCGGCGACCCCCTCCACTCCGATGGGACAGACCATTCGCTGGATCGCCTCCGGGCTGAGGCCATCGCGCGCGAGCCGCGAGCGGAACCGCGCGCCCTTGCTTTTCGAGCCGATGAGGCCCAGCCAGGCGAACTCGCCGCGCGCGAGAATCGCTCGGCAGAGCTCGTAGTCGAGCGCGTGGTCATGGGTCATGACGAGGAAGCGCGCGGCGGCGGGTGCGAGCTGCACAGTATTTACCGGTGCCTGCGGGCACAACGGGTGGACATTGTCAGGGAGCGGCGCGGGCAGGAGCTCGGTGCGCGAATCGACCCAGGTCACATCGAAGGGCAGCTCCGCGAGGATGCGGATCAGCGCCTGTCCGACGTGGCCGGCACCGTACAGCCACAGCGGCGCATGCGCGGCCGCGAGCGGTTCGATCAGGGTCGTCTTCTCGCTGCCTGCGGCGAATTGCAGCGGCGTCCCGCATCGGGATAGCGCGTCCAGTCGTCGGCGCAGGACGCCCTGGCTCGAGAGCTCGGTGACGAGTGCCGCGCCTCCGCCCGTCGAGGTCATTGCTGCCGCACGGCGCAGCAGCGGCAGATCAAACGGCGTGAAGCGTTCCAGCCACAATTGCACCACACCGCCGCAGCACTGCCCCAACTCCCGGGCTAACACGAGCCGGCGCAACACGACCGGATTCGTCTCGGGTGGGGCGAGCCGCAACGAGTGCGCGGCTTGCGCCGCCTGCCATTCGAGGTTGCCGCCGCCGATCGTGCCCTGGATGCCGGCGCGCGAGACCACCATGACGGCGCCCGGCTCGCGCGGACTCGAGCCGCGCACTGCGGCGATGAGCACACGAACGACCGCCGGCTCGCGTGCCTCGAGCAAGCGACAGACGGTTAGCGGCCAGCTACCGGCCAGGGCTCCGAGCCATCGGCCGTGCGGGGCGGGAACTCGCTCAGTACTCCTGAGCCGCATCCTCATGCGTGCCCCCTTACGCCGTCGATGGCGTGCAGCACCGCTTCGGGCGTCGCGGGCGCGCTGAGCTGCGGCAGCGCGCCCTCCGGTCCGCACGCCGCACAGGCGTCGCGGATGGCATGAAACACCGCAATCGCCAGCATCAGGGGCGGCTCTCCGACCGCCTTCGAGCGGTGAATCGTGTCCTCACGGTTCGGTGTGCGCTCGAGGAGCGTGATGTGGCTCTGCGCCGGCCAGTCGCGCGCAGTGGGAATCTTGTAGGTCGAGGGTGCGTGGGTCTGCAGCGCCCCCTTGGCATCCCACCACAACTCCTCGCTGGTGAGCCAACCCACTCCCTGCAGGAAGCCACCCTCGATCTGCCCCCGGTCGATCGCCGGATTCAGCGACGCACCGACATCGTGCAGGATGTCGACGCGCAACAGGCGGGTCTCGCCGCTCAGCGTGTCGAGCGCGACCTCCGCGACCGCCGCGCCGTATGCAAAGTAGTAGAACGGCCGGCCGATGAGCGTCGTCTTGTCCCAATGGATCTTCGGGGTCCGATAGTAGCCCGTGGCGGAGAGCGAGATGCGTGCGGCATAGGCTTCGCGCACGAAGTCCGCAAACGACATGCTGCGCGCGCCGAGATGCACGCTGCCGTCCGCGAAGCGAACCTGCTCGGGCGCGACGCCGTGCGCGGTGCAGGCGTGCTCGATCAGCCGCTGCCGGATGGTGCGGGCGGCCGCCCGGGCTGCCATGCCGTTCATGTCGGAGCTCGCTGAAGCCGCGGTGGCGGACGTATTCGGCACTTTGCTGGTGTCGGTCGTGGTGATGCGAACCGCCGCGAGCGGCACGCCGAGCTCGGCGGCCACGACCTGCGCCACCTTCACGTGCAGACCCTGTCCCATCTCGGTGCCGCCGTGGTTCAGCAGCACGCTGCCGTCGGTGTAGACCTGCAGCAAGGCTCCGGCCTGGTTGAAGTGTGTGGCGGTGAAGGAGATGCCGAATTTCACCGGAGTGAGCGCGAGACCGCGCTTCAGCCACGCGTTGCGCCCGTTCCACTCCGCGATGGCGCCGCGGCGCTCGCGGTAATGGCTCTGCCGCTCGAGTCGATCGACGATCTCGTGGATGAGGTTGTCCTCGATCGCTGTGCCGTAGTGGGTCAGGTTGCGGGACGCGGCGCCGTAGAAGTTCGCGCGCCGCACATCGAGCGGGTCGCGGCGCAGCGTGCGCGCGATCTCATCGATGATCTTCTCGATCACCATCATTCCCTGCGGGCCGCCGAAACCGCGGAACGCGGTGTTGGATACGGTGTGCGTCCTGCAGCGGTGCGAGGTGATCTCGACATGCTCGAGGAAGTAGGCGTTATCGAGATGATAGACGGCGCGATCGTTGACCGGACCGGAGAGATCCGCCGAATAACCGCAGCGCGAGGCGAGCATGATGCGCAGCGCCAGGATGCGCCCTTGGCGGTCGAACCCGACCTCGTAGTCCGCGAGAAAATCGTGACGCTTGCCCGTCATGAGCATGTCGACGTCGCGATCGAGACGCAGCTTCACCGGCCGGCCGGTCTTCACGGCGAGCACGGCCGCGGCTGCCGCGATCAGGCTCGGCTGGCTTTCCTTGCCGCCGAAGCCGCCGCCCATGCGGCGGCACTGAACGGTGACGCGGTGTGCGCGCACCGCGAGCGCGTGGGCGACGATGTGTTGCACTTCCGTCGGATGCTGCGTCGAGCTGTGCACCAGCATCCCGCCGTCTTCCTGCGGGATTGCAATCGCGATCTGACCCTCGAGATAGAAGTGATCCTGGCCGCCGATGACCACGGTTCCCTCGAGACGGTGGGGCGAGCTCTCGAGCGCGGTGACGGGCGTACCGCGCACAAGAGTACGGCTCGGGAGCACATAGCTCTGCGCCGCGAGCGCTGCACGAATGTCGAGGAGTGCCGGAAGCTCGTCGTAGGTGATGCGCGCGAGGCGCGACGCCCTGCGTGCGCTCGCGTAGCTATCGGCGGCCACGGCGAAGAGCGGCTGACCGGCGTATTGCACCAGCTCTGCGGCGAAGATCGGGTCATCGTGCACGGCGCCGCCGTAGTTATTCTCACCGGGGATATCCGCAGGCAGCGCCACAGCCACGACCCCCGGAGCGGACATCACCGCGCTCAGGTCGCGATCGCGGATGCGGCCATGAGCGATGCTGCTCAGCCCGAAGGCGCCGTGCAGCGCGTTCGCCGGCAAGGGAATGTCGTCACAGTACAGGGCTCTCCCCGTGACGTGCAGTTGTGCGCTGTCGTGCGGATGGGGCTCACCGATCACCTCGCGGGTGGCGGATTCGTTCACCGGCACGGCGACCATCAGGCGAAATCCTGTTCCACCGAGGGATCGGTCAGTCTTACCGGGCGGGCCGCATCCGCATGCTGCAGGTAGAAACGTCGCAACATGCTGCCGGCGGCGCGCAGGCGGTGCCCGCGGCTGCCCCGCATGTCGCTGAGTGGGGTGAAATCGGAGGCGAGTGCTACGGTCGCCGAGGCGATCGCCGTTTCCGACCACGGCTCACCCGTCAGCGCGCGCTCGGCAGCCTCAGCCCGTGCGGGAATGGCGGCCATGCCGCCGTAGGCGAGCCGCGCGCTCACGATGCGTCCGCCGGAGACTTCCACCGCGAAGGCGCTACACACCGCGGAGATGTCCTGATCGATGCGCTTCGCGAGCTTGTAGCTCGCAAAGAGCCGTGCAGCTTTCGGCGGCCGCACGAGAACGCCGACGATGAACTCTCCCGGTGCCAGATCCTTTTTCTGGTAGGCGAGATACAGACGCTCGAGCGGAATGCGGCGCACGCGCGTCCCCTGGCGCAGCTCGAGCTCGGCGCCGAGCGCGATGAGCGCCGGCATCGAGTCGCCGATCGGCGAGCCGTTGGCGATATTCCCGCACAGCGTGCCCGAATTGCAGACCGGCGGGGATGCGAAGCGTCCGGCCTGCTCGCCGAGCGCCGGGTAGTCCTCGAGCAGCGCCGACCAGGCGTTAGTCAATGTCACCGCGGCCCCGATCCAAAGGCCAGCGGCGTTGCGGCGAATCTGCTGCAGCTCCGGCACGTTGCCGAGGTAGATGATAGGCGGCAGTTCGCGCAGCTGCTTGGTCGCCCAGAGCCCGACGTCCGTACCGCCCGCGAGCAGCAGCGAATCCGGCGCGGCGGTGAGTGCCGCGGCCAGTTCATCGAGGCTCGGCGGAGCCTGGAATCCCGGCAGACGCAGCGCGCCACCCGCGCCCGTGCGCCGCAGCGCCCGGAGCTGGTGTACGCGGCTTTCGGATTGCGCGTCCGCGCGGCTCCAGCGCAGTGGCTCCGGGTAGCTCCCCATGCGCTCGCCGGCCTCGATGATCGGCCGGTAGCCGGTGCAGCGACACAGGTTGCCCGAAAGAGCCGTGAGCACTTCCTCACGCGCCGGCGTGCTCTGCCGCAGATAGAGTGCAAAGAGCGACATCACGAAGCCCGGTGTGCAGAAGCCGCACTGCGATCCATGGTGATCGATGAGCGCATGCTGCACCGGGTGCAGCGTTCTGTCGGGGGCCTGCAGGCTCTCGACGGTGATGAGCTCCTTGCCGTCGATGGTGGGCAGGAAGCGAATGCAGGAATTGATGGCGTGATATTCGATCTGCCGCCCGTCCGCGGAGAGCTCAGCGAGCACCACCGTGCACGCTCCGCAGTCGCCCTCGGCGCATCCCTCCTTGGTGCCGGTGCGGCCGGTGCGGTTGCGCAGGTATTCGAGCACGGTCATCGTGGGCGGCACGTCCGTGACGCAATGCACCTCGCCGTCGAGCACGAAGCGCGTCGCCTGTGTGTCGGGAAGGGCGTTATCCAAGAGAACGGCCTCTCGCGCGGGGCGGCATCAGCTGCCGCGGTACGTGGAGTAGCTCCATGGCGATACCAGCAGCGGAACGTGGTAGTCCTGCTCCGGGCTCGCGACTCCGAATGCGATGACCACCGCGTCGATGAATGGAGGCTCGGGCAATTGCACGCCGCGTGAACGAAAGTATTCGGCCGCGTGGAAGGTCAGCTGGTAGCGCCCGGCGCGCAGTGTGCCTGCCTCGATGAGCGGCGTGGCACAGCGGCCCTGCTCGTCGGTGCGCCGCGCGGTGAGCAAGCGCGGCGGGGTCACTCCCGCGTCGTGCAGCTCGATACGCATACCCGCTGCAGGCATGCCCGCAGCAACGTCCAACACGTGAGTCGTCAGCTTCCCCATGCGAGCGCGGATGCGTGTGAGAGCCGGCCCCGGCACGGCACAGCATACGCGTCAGCGGAACTGCACACAATCGCGAGAGGGATTGTGCACCATAGCCTCAGCGAGTAGCGCGGCGCACGGAAGCACCGCGCCGCAGCCAACCTTGCACGCGTCCCTTCGTGCTTATGGTGGGTCGCCCGTGCTAGCTTAGGCGCCCATGATCTCGATGGAGGCGTTCATCCGGGGAATTCCCAAGGCTGAACTCCATCTGCATATCGAAGGCACGCTCGAGCCGGAGATGGTATTCGAGCTGGCCGACAAACACCGCGTGTCGATGCAGCACGAGTCGGTCGAGGCGCTGCATCACGCCTACCGCTTCACCAATTTGCAGTCATTCCTCGATGTCTACTACCAGGGCGCCGAGATACTGCGGGACGAGAGCGACTTCCATGCACTCACGGCGGCCTACCTGCGCAGGGCACACGCAGATGGCGTCGTACATGCCGAGATCTTCTTCGATCCGCAGACGCACACCGCACGTGGCGTGGCGTTCGAGGCGGTCATCGGCGGCATTCACAGCGCGCTCGCCGAGGGCGAGCGAACACTCGGCATCACGCATCGCCTCATCCTGTGTTTCCTCCGCCACCTGAGCGCGGAGGACGCGATGGCGACGCTCGAGCAGGCGCTACCCCACGCCGGCACGATCGCCGCCGTCGGGCTCGACTCTTCCGAGCTCGGCCATCCCCCGGCGAAGTTCGCCGCGGTATTCGCACGCGCACACAGCGCGGGACTACTCGCCGTGGCGCACGCGGGCGAGGAAGGGCCACCGGAATACATCTCAGAAGCGCTCGATCTGCTTAAGGTCAAGCGCATCGATCATGGTGTGCGCAGCGAACAGGATCCGGCGCTGCTCGAGCGTCTGGCGCGCGACCGCGTGCCGCTGACGGTGTGCCCGCTGTCGAATGTCAGACTGCGGGTCTTCGATCGCATGGAACATCACAATCTCAGGCGGCTGCTGCAGCGGGGACTCTGCGTCACCGTGAATTCGGACGATCCGGCCTACTTTGGCGGTTATATCGCCGAGAACTACCTGGCAGCCTACCGCGCACTGGATCTCTCCCGGGCGGAGATCGTGCAACTCGCGAGCAACTCCATCGAGGCTTCCTTTCTCACTCAGTCCGAAAGGGAGGACTGGCTGCGGAAGATCCGCCGTTTCGATGGAGATGCGACCCTCGCGTCCGGTTAGGCCGAGCCGCGGACACCCGCAGCCCCTGACCCCGCGAGGCGGAATCCGGCTCAGCGCTGTCGGCTCAGCGCTCAGTCGTTGGCGCGGTGTCGAAGAAACTCTCGCTGACCGGTTTATTCTCGAGGATCTCAGCGGGCGTCAGGCCGTGAAGCTCGTGCGGAAAGACCAGCCAGCTGTTGGTCGAGCGCACATAGAAGTCGGGCTTGAGCGAGCTGCGGTTGCGTTCCGGTTTGTAGTACACCGTCGCTATGCGGATCTGCCCGGCGAGATTGCGCCGGCAGCGGCGGCGGAGCTCGGCCATGACCGCCTCCAGGCTGCGACCGGAATCGAACACATCATCGATGATCAGCAGCTGGTCCTCGAACGACAGGCGCGATATCAGGTAATTCACCGCGTGCACGCGCACTGTCTTCGCCTGCTGATCGATACCGGTGTAGGAGGAGGTGCGGATCGCAATGTGATCGGCGTGTATGCCGTGGTACTCCAGTGTCTCCTGGACTGCGATGCCGACGGGGGCGCCGCCGCGCCAGAGCGCAGCCAGAAAGGTCGGCCTGAAGCCGCTGCGCACGATGCGCATGGCGAGCTCGATCGAGTCGCGCAGCAGCGACTCGCTCGAAACGAAGATTTTCTCAATGGCCGGCGCGGGGCTTGGCGAGTTCATGGCGGATCTTTTTTGGTGCGAGCGTGCCAGGCGCATTTTGGCACATCGGGCGGAGTCGTAGCTCGGGCCGCGTCGCCCAGGCCTCGCGACTGGAAGCTGCGGACGGCTGCGCTGCGCTGGCGGAGCGCGGCGCTGCCGCGCCGAGCGCAATGCCATGCTGGAGCACCGGCTCCGTTATACTCTCGACCAAGGTCCTACCTGCCCGCTGGCGGTTCGCTCCGACGCGCATGCCGCGAAACATCGAGATCAAAGCCCGAATCGGCAGCGTCGAAGCGTTGCTGCCCCAGGTGAGGCTCATCGCCGATCAGGGGCCGTGGGAGATTCGGCAGGACGATTCCTATTTCGCCTGCTGCGGCGGCAGGCTCAAACTGCGCACGGGCTCGGAGCATGCCGGCGAGCTCATCTATTACCGACGTGAGAATCAAGGCGCGCCCAAGGAATCCTTTTACCTGCGCGCATCGAGCCCGGACCCCGCGTCGCTGCGGGAGCTCCTCAGTCAGGCGCTGGGTCAGATCGGTCGCATCGAGAAGCTGCGCACGCTCTTTCTGCGCGGCAGAACGCGCATTCATTTAGATAAGGTCACCGGCCTCGGGGACTTCCTCGAGCTCGAGGTGGTACTCGCCGAGCACGAATCACCTGCCGAGGGTATAGCGGAGGCGAATGAGCTCCTGATGCAGCTCGGCGTGGATTCCTCAGAGCTCATCGAAGGTTCGTACCTCGATCTCATGGCCACGGCCCGCGCGGCCTAGCGGGCATGGACCGCCTCTCGCGCCGGGAGCTGATGCGCATCGCAGCGGCGGCAGCGACCCTGCCATGGCTTGGCGCACGGGCGACGACGAGCGCACCCCTCCAGGCGGTGAGCCGACGGCACGCGCCGGAATTCGCAGTGACGGAGCAGGTTCCTGAGGCCTTCTTCCCCCTGCCGTTCGAGGCGCAGGAGCTCGGCGGACTCTTCGCCGAGCGCATGCGCACTAACGTGGAAGGGCGCTTGCTGCGCATCGACACGGAGGCGTTTCTCGCGGGCTTTGTGCACCGTGACAGTGCGGGCAGTTTCGATGCCGCGTGGTTGGGAGAGCACGCCGGTAAGTTCCTCGATGCGGCCTGCAACGCAGTGCGCTACCGCGAAGACGAGCGTTTGCGCCAGATCGTCCAGCGGGTGGCCCGGGCGCTCATCGCCAGCCAGGAGCCGGATGGTTATCTCGGCACCTATCCGGCCACGCGCCGCTGGACGGGGTGGGACGTCTGGGTGCACAAGTACAACCTGATCGGGCTACTCAGTTACTACGAACTGACCGCGGAGCCGGCCGCGCTGGCGGCGTGTCGCGGCATGGGTGATCTGCTGGCGCGCACCTTCGGCGAGGCACCGGGGCAACGCGACATCATCGGCGCTGGCGAGCACGTAGGGATGGCGGCGACCTCCGTACTCGAGCCGATGTGCCGACTCTACCGATTCACGGGGCAGCCGCAGTATCGCGAATTCTGCGAGTACCTGGTGCGATCGTACGACCACCCGCACGGCCCGCGCATCGTGACGACGCTGCTCGAGGGCGGCGGCGTGTACCGCGTCGCCAATGGCAAGGCGTACGAGATGCTCTCCAACTTCAACGGGCTCATCGATCTCTACCGCCTCAGCGCTGAAGAGAGGCTGCTCTCTGCCGTGCTGCACGCATGGGAGGACATCGTCCGGCAGCAGTTGTATCGCACCGGCACGCTGAGCGCCGGAGAGCACTTCCAGCCCGAGGGGCAGTTGCTCACGCTGCAGTCATCGAACGTCGGCGAGATGTGCGTGACGGTAACATGGCTGCAGCTCAACTGGCGCCTGTTGCGTTTGACCGGCGAGGCGAGGTTCGGTCAGGAAATCGAGCGCACCGTCTACAACCACCTGCTGGCGGCGCAAGACGCCGGCAACGGCGACATTTCCTACTACACCGCCTTTACCGGACCCAAGGAGTTCACCGACGCCCTGCTGTGCTGCGTGTCGAGCGGTCCACGGGGGATCTCGCTCATTCCGCAGCTGGCCTGGGGCGTGCAAAAAGATGCGTTCTTCGTCAACCTGTACAGCCCGGGTCGCGCGCGCTGCGAATTCGATGGCGTGCCGGTCGAGGTGGTGTGCGAGACGGCGTTTCCGGCGGACGGTCGTGTTCGCATTGCCGTCAACGCCGAGGCTGCGACCCATTTCACTCTTCGGCTGCGAGTTCCGGAGTGGACTGGCGGCTTTCATGTCCGCTCTGGTGCGGGCACACTCGTTGGAAAACCCGGCCAGCTGCTCGATGTCTCTCGCACCTGGTCGCGATCGAGCACGCTCGATATCCGGATGGAAATGCCGACGCGCGTGTTGCCGGGGTCACCGAGCTATCCTGACTACCTCATGCTGCAGCGCGGTCCGCAGGTCCTGGCACTGGAGCAGGCGCTGAATCCCTCCGTGCCTTATCTGCATCGCACAGCCGTCGCGGCTGGGCCGGTGAGTCTGCGGCCCGCGGCCCCGACGGCGAGGAGCGGCAAACGGCAGGTGTACGAGGTCCCCGGCATCGTGGGCGAACCGGCGAAGGATGATCGGCTACGGTTTGAACCGCGTGCCCTCAGGCTGGTGCCGTTCGCGGACCTCGCTAACGGCCGCGTGTGGATCGCCCGGGCCGATCGTTTGCGGGCCGACCTGCCGGCGGTCACCGCGTTCGCGCGGGCGAATCTCTCAGTCACGAACCTCGGACTCGAGCCGCTGGCGAAGGGACAGCGGCGCACGGACATCGCCGAGTTCCTGACCGATGAGGATCCCGGCAGTTTCTGCACCGTCAATCCGCAGGATTTTGGCCTCGCGAACTATCTCGGCGCACCGCTCGGCAAGCGCGGCGACCCGGTGTGGTTCGCCCTCATGCTGAAGAACCCCGCGACCATCTCGCGTCTCGTGTTCCGCCACGGTGCGGTGAGCGCCTCGGGCGGCTGGTTCGATTCCACGGAAGGGATGCCGTACTTCGAGGTCTCGCGCGGCCCGATCCCGACCTCATCGAACGACGCGTTGCCCGAGAACAGCAAGGTGCGCTGGGAGCTGGCCGCCGTGCTCGAGAACTACCCGCGGACGGATGCCTCGACGCCACCGCAGCTTGCGGACGGACAACTCTTCGAGGTACGGCTGCCCCAAGCCATCGAGGTGCACGGCTTGCGCATCGTCGGCCGGGCGGGCGGCGGGTACGCGAGCTGCGCCGAGCTCAGCGCCTACGGCTGATGGCCCGCGAAGAACGGGGCGAGCGCATCGAGCTCGGCCCGGCGATAAGCGTGACCCGTGCGGATCTCAGTGCCGAATTCCAGGTAGGGATCGCTCGCGCGTTCGTAGCTCGGCCAATGCGGCAGGCCAGCTCCGTTCGGATCGCCGCTCGCTGCGAAGCGCGCCCAGGCTTGACGCAGGGTCGCCGACAGCTCGAGGTCCGTGGCATCGGGCGGCGCATGGGGGATGAAGCTCGGCTGATCGAGCGAGCCGAACACGAACGGCAGCACTTCCGAGTGAGTCGCCGGCTGCGCGCGGCCGGCCACGCCACGGCTGAAGAGATAGAAGAAGGTCTTCGGCTGATGCGTTGAGAGCCCACGCGCAATGAGACGCGCACTCTCGCCGAATATCGCATCGCCGAGGATGGCCGAGGCTGCCGTGTTGGCCGCGGCGTCCGTCTTGGCCGGGTTGAGCACGAGCAGCTGCTCAGATGAACCGTCGAACTTGTCTTTGACCCAGGACTGGTAGCTCGCCAAGGTTTGCTGTGGGGAGAACATCCGGCCTTCGTCGGCCGCGATACCGACGATGGCCGGGACGGCATTCACGGTTCCAGCGGCAAACTGAGCGCGCGGCTGCGCCGGCACGACGTAGCCGTCCACGATGGGCGCGGGGAACGTAGGTGCCGTCAGGCTGCCGCCAGCACTCTGCGGGAAGAAGTCATCGTTGTGCGCCAGGAGGTCCGTGGCGCTCAGCCGGCGCAGCGCCGCGAGATCGGGCCCGAGCGCGGCGCCGCTTCGCTCCGCCGCCGCAAGCGCCGCCAGTTGCGGGACCGAGGGGCTGTGCAGAATCGCCTGGCTGAAGAGGCCCCTCGCCAGAGGCGAGGTCATGAGCACCGCGATCGACACCGCCCCCGCCGATTCGCCGAACACGGTGACGCGCTGCGGGTCGCCGCCGAAGGCCGCGATATTGTCCTTCACCCACTCGAGCGCCGCGACCTGATCGAGTAAGCCGTAGTTACTGGAGCTCTTGTGGGAAGACTCCGCCGACAGCGCTGGGTGCGCGAGGAAGCCGAAGATTCCGACACGGTAGTTGGGGCAGACGACGACGACTCGATTCGCGGCGAGCTTCGCTCCGTCGTAAAGCGGGTAGGCGCAGGAGCCACCGATGAAGCCGCCGCCGTAGAGGAACACCATCACCGGCCGGTGTGCGCCGCCCGCGTGCCCCGGCGTCCAGACACTGACTGTCAGGCAGTCTTCGCTCGTCTTCTGGCC
>DASYFL010000085.1:0-2737 GCA_036498445.1 Steroidobacteraceae bacterium | reverse complement strand
CTGGTGTCGACCTGCAGGAACTCCTGCTGCGGGTGCTTGCGGCCGCCCTGCGGCGGTACCGAGGCGATGGTTCCCTCGATGAGTTTCAACAGCGCCTGCTGCACACCCTCCCCCGACACATCGCGCGTGATCGAGGGGTTGTCCGACTTGCGCGAGATCTTGTCGATCTCATCGATGTACACGATACCCGTCTGAGCCTTCTCGACGTCGTAGTCGCACTTCTGCAGCAGCTTCTGGATGATGTTCTCGACGTCCTCACCGACATAGCCCGCTTCGGTGAGCGTCGTCGCATCGGCGATGGTGAACGGCACGTTGAGGAGCCGAGCCAGAGTCTCCGCCAACAGGGTCTTGCCGCAGCCGGTCGGCCCGATGAGCAGGATGTTGCTCTTGGCGATCTCGACCTCTTCCTTGGCACGGCCGCCGCCGCCGCTACGCGTCTGCAGCCGCTTGTAGTGGTTGTAGACCGCCACCGAGAGCACCTTTTTGGCGCGCTCCTGGCCGATCACGTAGTCGTCGAGAACCTTCTTGATCTCGTGGGGTTTCGGGAGCTTGTCGCGCGCCCGCTCGGCGCGGTCCTCGAGCTCCTCGCGGATGATGTCGTTGCACAGCTCGACGCATTCGTCGCAGACGAACACCGAGGGACCCGCGATCAGCTTGCGGACCTCGTGCTGGCTCTTCCCGCAGAAGGAGCAATAGAGCAGCTTGCCGTCGTCGTGACGGCCGCGGGAATCCTCACTCATCGCTATCCCTCATAAACTGCGCGCCCGCGTGGGTACCCAGTAATCGCCGCGCAGGCGACTTTCTTATAGCACGCCCTCCGGGCGTGAAGCAAAGCGCCATGCACGGCTAAGTCCTTGTGAGGACGGGGAGTTGTATGACGCAGTTCACCGCTTTGACATTTGCTGGCGAGGTCACTCGGCCCGGGCAGGGACGCGAGCGCCTGCCCCGCGGCTGCAGGTCAGCCCGGCTTCGACGGGGTGGCCGGGAGCTCCCCGCGCTTCTCGAGCACCCGGTCGATCAGCCCGTACTTCACCGCCTCGCTCCAGTCCATGAAACGGTCGCGGTCGGTGTCCTGCTTGATTCGATCCACACTTTGCCCGGTGTGCTTGGCGAGGATCTTGTTGAGGCGATCGCGTGTCTCGAGCATCTCCTTGGCATGAATCTCCATGTCGGCCGCCTGGCCCTGAAAGCCCCCGAGCGGCTGGTGAATCATCACGCGCGCGTGCGGCAGGCAGTAGCGTTTGCCGCGCGTTCCTCCGGCGAGCAGCACCGCGCCCATGCTCGCGGCCTGACCGATGCAAATGGTGCTCACGTCCGGCTTGACGAACTGCATGGTGTCATAGATGGCGAGGCCGGAGCTCACCACGCCGCCCGGAGAATTGATGTAGAGCGCGATGTCCTTCTCGGGATTCTCGGACTCGAGAAACAACATCTGCGCGACCACGATGTTCGCCATGTAGTCATCGACCGGGCCGACGATGAAGATCACGCGTTCCTTGAGCAGTCGCGAATAGATGTCGTATGCCCGCTCGCCGCGCGCGGTCTGCTCGACGACGATCGGGACCAGGTTCAAACCTCGTTCGTTCATGTGCTGCCTGCCTCTTGCTGCTCATGCTTCTCAGCGGGCGCATGAGCGTGATCGTGCCCATGGTCGTGGTTGTGCTCGTGCTCGTGGCCTGGCGCGGACCTGCCAAAGCCGGTGAGCTCGGAGAAACTCATCGGCCGCTCAGTGACGCGGGCACGCTCGAGAAGCCAGTCGACCACCTGGTCCTCGAGCACTGCGGATTCTATCTGGCGCATCGCATCCGGGTTCTGCAGGTAAGCGCGGCGCGCCTCATCCGCGTTCGGGTAGGCTTCTACCAGCGCATTGAGCCTCGCCAGCACGCGCTCGCGATCCACCTTCAACCCATGGCCCTGCACGATGTGCGTCACGAGGAGCCCCAGCGCCACGCGGCGCCGGGCGGGCTCCAGAAACGCCTCGGCCCGCGGCAGCTGGCTCGCATCACGAATCCCGAGCCGCCGCGCAGTGTCGACCTGTAGCTGCTGCACCTGCTCCTCGACGAGCGCCTGGGGAACCTCGATCGGGTTACTGCGATAGAGCGCCTCGAGCACCTGCGCGCGCATGCGGCCGCGGATCACCTCCGCCAGCTCCTGTTCCATGCTCCTGCGAACTTCGCCGCGCATTTCTGCCAAGCCGCCCTGTTCGACACCATACGTGCGGAAGAATTCCTCGTCGACTGCCGGAAGAGACTGTTCCTCGACCGCCTTAATGGAGAGATGAAGCTCCGCGGATTGTCCGGCGAGCTTCTTGTTCGGGTGTGCTGCCGGGAACACCACGTTCAGCGTGCGCTGCTCGCCCGCCGCCGCTCCCTTGAGACCCTCCTCGAGCTCGGGCATCGCCTGGCGGCTGCCGATCACGACGTGCACGTCGCTGAGGTCGCCACCGTCTATCGGCTTGCCACCGATGCGCGCCTGGTAATTCAGTCTTACTCTGTCCGTGTCGCGTGCGGATCGCTCGACCGTGCTGAAGACCGGGCGCTGCTGCCGCATGTTCTCGACCATGGTGTCGATGTCCGCCTCGGTCACCTCCGCCGTTGGGCGTTCCACCTCGAGCGACTCCGGCGGATTGATGCTGATCTCCGGCAGCACCTCGAAATGGGCCGCGTACTTGAGATCGCTCTCCGGGCCGAGCGCAATCGGCTCGATGCGCGGTCCGCCGGCAGGACGCAGCTTCTCC
>DASYFL010000084.1:0-8285 GCA_036498445.1 Steroidobacteraceae bacterium | reverse complement strand
TGCCGGCTCGCTCACCTGCACGAGCTCGAGCAGCTCCTGTGCGCGTGCGCGTGCTGCGACCCGGTCGAGCCCACGGTGCCGCCGCAGCACCTCGAGCAGCTGCGCTCCGATCGTGAGGTGCGGAGTGAGCGAAGTCATCGGATCCTGAAACACCATGCCGATCTGCGCGCCGCGCACCCGATCGAGTGCGGCCGCGCCGAGGCCGATGAGCTCGGTGCCACCGAGCACCGCGCTACCGGCGGCACGGCCATTCGCCGCGAGGAGTCCCATCACGGCGAGAAACAGCTGGCTCTTGCCCGCCCCCGACTCGCCGACCACTCCGAGGCACTCCGCGCGGCTGACCGAGAGCGTCACTTCCTGCACGGCCGCTACCGGTCCGCGCGGCGTCTCGAAGCTGACGCTGAGCTCTCGAATGCTCAGCAGCGCTTCCCGCGCCGGAAGTGAGCTCTCAGTGCTCGCGGGGATCGAAGGCATCTCGCAGGCCATCACCGAGCAGGTTGAGACACAGGAGCAGCAACACCAGCGCAACCGCCGGCACGAGCAGCATCCACGGCGCGGACTCCATCTCCTGTGCGCCGGCGTAGATGAGGTTGCCGAGGCTCGCCTGCGGCTCCTGCACCCCGAGTCCCAGGAAGGAAAGGAAGCTCTCGAACAGAATCATCTGCGGCACGATCAGCGTGCCGTACACCGCCACCGGACCCAGCACGTTAGGCACGATGTGACGCCAGAGGATGCCTGCGGGTGGCACTCCCGTGGCGCGCGCCGCCTCGAGAAACTCGCGGCGCTTCAATGCAAGAGTCTGCGCGCGCACGATGCGTGCCGTCGTGAGCCAGCCGACCGCAGCGAGCGCGAGCGTGAGTACTGCAAGATTGCCGCGCGCAAACAGCGTGCTGAGGATGATCACCACGAACAGATACGGCAAGGAATACAACACATCGACGAAGCGCATCATCGCTGCGTCGATGCGCCCGCCGGCGAGCGCCGCCAGCGCGCCCCACAGCACGCCGATCACCAGGCTCGCGGCGCTCGCGAACACCGCGAGCAGCAGCGAGAGTCTCAGGCCGTACAGCGTCCGCACCAGCAGGTCCCGCCCGAGGCGGTCGGTGCCGAGCCAGTGCCCGTCCGCGAGCCCGGGCGGCGCGGCGAGATGGCGCCAGTCGAGGCTGTCAAAGGCCCAGGGACTCACCGCGGGGGCGATGACCGCCGCAAGCGCCACGAGCGCGAGCAGCGTGAGGGCGCTCGCGGCGGCGGGGTTGCTGCGCAGGCGATGGCCGGCATCGCTCCACAGCCCGCGGCCCGCGGTGGAGGTCTCATTCATGGCGAGTGCCCGGATCGAGCCAACCGCAGGCGAGATCGGTGAGGAGATTGAGCAGCAGGGTGAGCACCCCGTAGACGATCACCATGCCCATGACGAGGGGGTAGTCGCGGTCGATGGCACCCTGCACCAGGTAACGCCCACTTCCCGGCAAACCAAACACCTCCTCGACGACCAGCGATCCGGTCACGACGAAAGCGGCCGCGGGCCCGAGATAGTTGACGACCGGTAGCAACGCCGGACGCAGCGCGTGACCTGTCAGCACGCGCCACGCGCCGAGGCCGCGCGCGCGGGCACTGCGCACGAAGGGAGCGCGCAGCACCTCGAGCAGGCTCGCGCGCGTCAAACGTGCAAGTGCCACCGCGAGCGGCAGGGCGAGGGTCACGACCGGCAACACCAGGTAGCGCGCTGCGCCCGGCTGCCACCCTGCGACCGGCAGCCAGCCCAGGTGCACTCCGAAGAGCAGCGCCAACACTGGCCCGATGACGAAGCTCGGTAACGCCACACCGAGCGCTCCGAGTGCAGCGAAACCGAAGTCCGCGCCGGGCGAACGCCACAGCGCCGCCGCGATTCCGCCCGGAATCCCGGTGACGAGCGCGAGCGCAATGGCACCCAACCCGAGCGCGGCGCTGAGCGGCAACCCCTGGCGAATGAGCTCGCTCACGGTGAAATCCCGCTGGCGGAGCGAGGGACCGAAGTCACCGTGTCCCAGCGCGTGCAGGTAGCGCAGGTACTGCACCCCGAGGGGCGCATCGAGCCCGTAGAGCCGCTCGAGATTGGCGCGCACCGCGGGGCTCACGCCCTGCTCCGCATCGAAGGGCCCGCCCGGTGCGAGACGAATGATGGCGAACGAGACGGTGACGATGATGAGAAGTGTGGGAATGAGCGCGGCGATGCGACGCAACGCGAGCTTCAGCATGCGGGGACTCTATCATCTGTCCCGGCAAGAGCAATTTTCCGCACCTGGCCGCGAGCTGCGCGATCCGTCAACGCCGCGGCGCGTCCCGTCAACAACCCACGGCCTCTGCCGCTATACTGCCGGTCCCCAGCCCCCTGCCGGGCAACCTGAAGAGCCAAGAGGAATGAAGCGCATCCTGGTCGGCATCAAGCGCGTTGTGGACTACAACGTACGCATCCGCCTGAAGCCCGATGGCAGCGGAGTCATCACCGATGGGGTGAAGATGAGCATCAACCCCTTCGATGAGATTGCGCTGGAAGAGGCGCTGCGCCTCAAGGAGCGCGGGGCGGCCGAGGAGGTCATCGTGGCGACGGTGGGGCCGGCCGATTGCCAGCAGCAGTTGCGCACCGCGCTCGCGATGGGCGCCGATCGCGCGCTGCACGTGCAGGCGGACGGCGTGATCGAGCCGCTCACGGTAGCGCGGGCGTTGCTGAAGCTCATCGAGCGGGAGCAGCCGCTGCTGGTCATCCTCGGCAAGCAGGCGATCGATGACGACAACGGGCAGACCGGACAGGTGCTCGCCGCGCTGTGGAACCGGCCGCAGGCGACCTATGCTTCGAAGCTCGAGCTCACGGGGGAGTCCGCCCGGGTGACGCGCGAGGTCGACGCCGGCCTCGAGACCCTCGAGGTGGATCTGCCGGCGGTAATCACCACCGATCTGCGCTTGAATGAGCCGCGCTACGTGAAGCTACCCGACATCATGAAGGCGAAGAAGAAACCCCTCGATGTCCTCACCTTCGCGGCGCTCGGCGTCGAGCCGCGCCAGCAGCTGAAGCTCGTGCGCTTCGAGCCGCCGCCGCAGCGGCAGAAGGGTGTCCGCGTCAAAGATGCCGCCGAGCTGGTCGATGCGTTGCGAAAGAAGGGACTGCTGTGAGCGCCAGGATCCTGATCGTTGCCGAGCACGATGGCGAGAAGCTCAATCCCAGCACCGCCAAGTGCGTGACCTGCGCACGCGCGCTCGCCGACGCCGAGGTCGCCGTAGCGGTGTTGGCCGCTGACGCCGGCGCGGTTGCGGCCGAGGCGGCTCAGCTGAGCGGGGTGAATCGGGTGCTGACGGTCCAGAACCCCGCCAATCTGCATCCGCTCGCGGCGGTGCTCGCGCCACAGATCGTGGCGCTCGCGGGCCCATTCGACCTGCTCCTCGGCCCGTCCACCACCTTCGGCAAGGACCTGATGGCGCGTATCGCGGGGCTGCTCGAAGCGCCGCAGGTGAGCGACATCATGGCGCTCGAGAGCCCGACGCGTTTTCGCCGTCCGGTGTATGCCGGCAATGCCATTCTCACGGTCGAGTCCGCCGCTGGAGTTAAGATCATTGGCACGGTGCGTATCGCTTCGTTCGAGGCGGCGGCGGCGGGCGGCAGTGCTGCGCCGATCGAGACGGCGAGCGTCAGCGTGGCGCTTCCGACGCACACGCGTTTCATCTCGGTGTCCGCCGCGAAAAGCGACCGGCCGGATCTGCTGACCGCGGCTCGCGTCATCTCTGGAGGCCGGGCGCTCGGGAGCGCGGAGGGATTCAAGATCCTCTACAGCCTTGCGGACCGCATGCGCGCGGCGGTCGGCGCTTCACGCGCGGCGGTGGATGCAGGCTATGCGCCGAATGAGATGCAGGTCGGCCAGACCGGCAAGATCATTGCGCCGGAGCTGTACATCGCGGTGGGAATCTCCGGGGCGATCCAGCACCTCACTGGCATCAAGGACGCGCGCACCATCGTCGCCATCAACAAGGACGGCGAGGCGCCGATCTTCGAAGTAGCGGATTACGGCCTCGTCGGCGATCTGTTCCAGATCATTCCGGAGATCGAGCGGCTGCTCAGCTGAGCTGCCCGAGGATCGCCTCGGCCGCTGACCTCTTGAACTCCCCGGGCTGCTCCACTTCCACCCTCGTGGCGACTCCATCGCGCACCACGACGGCGAAGCGCTGACCGCGCGTGCCCATGCCGAAGCCGCTCGCATCGAGCTCGAGGCCGAGCGCCTTGCTGTACTCGCCGTTGCCATCTGCGAGCATCAACACCCGGTCGCCCACTCCCTGGGCCTTGCCCCAGGCGTTCATCACGAAAACATCGTTCACCGCCATGCAGGCGATGGTGTCGACGCCCTTGGCGCGGATCTGGTCGGCCAGTTGCACGAAGCCCGGCAGGTGCCTGGCATCGCAGGTCGGCGTGAACGCGCCCGGCACGGAGAACAACACCACCGTCTTGCCCTTGAAGAGCTCATCGGTCGTGATGTCCTTCGGTCCCTCCTTGGTCATGCGCTTGAACTTGCCCGCGGGCATGCGCTCGCCTGCCTTGATGGCCATACCGGTCCTCCTTCCTTAAGCTCAGGCACCCTCGCCAGCGCGCGCCGCCGGCTGCGGCGATTGACCGACCTTCGCCCCTTTGCCCTTCTTGTGGGACTGACTGACCTTGGTCCCATTGGTCTTGGCGGTCTCGCTGACGTTCGTCCCATTGCCCTGCTTCCCGTGCAGGCTCCAGAGGTTCGCCAGGCGCTCGAGCGCCGGATCGCCCTTCACGGCCTTGAAGGTCTTCATGGCGTCGTCCTTGTGACCGCCCTTGAGCTGCGCGATGCCGAGTGTGAGGCGCGCATCGGCCTCGTTCTTTACGTTACCTTTGCCGAGACCTTTCGTGAGCTGATCGGCCGCCTTGTCGTACTGGGCGTAACCGAGATAGGCCCGGCCGACTGCGAGGTTCTTGTCGCCCGTCGCGGCGGCATCGGCTTCCTTCTCGAGCTTCGGCAGTCCCGCCTGGTCCGACGTGGCGCGTTTCTTGGCGCTCTCGAGCAGCCGCTGCGCCCGGTCCTTGCTGCGCTGGTCGGTGAACACATTCTTTTCCTGCGCCTTCTCCAGCACGCTCTGCGCATCGCCGGGCGAGCCCTGATCGAGAGCGAGCTCCGCCATCTCGGTGTAGTCGCCCGGGTCCTTGAGCACGTCGGTGTCCAGCATCAGCCGGTAGGTCTGGAAGAGGTCGGTCTCGTTGCTCGAGGTCTCCTTGCGCATGCCGTAGAGCAGCTGCGCCCAGGTGTCCGGCTTCGGGTAATAGGTGACCATCCTCTCGACCGCGCGCGTCTGACAGGCCTCGTCCTGCAACTTGGTGCAGGCACTGTAGACCAGGGCGAGCGAGTCGTTGGTCGGCACCTTGCCCTCCTTGATCTGGGCGTCGACGATCGCTTCCTCGAACTTCAGCGTGTTCTTCCAGTCCCCCTTCAGATAATAGGACTGACCGACGATGGTGCGGATCTGGTCGTCGGCATAGCCGCCCTTGATCGCGCGGTTACCGAAATCGATCGCCTTGTCGTAGTTCTTGGTCTGGTAATGGATGGTCGCCAGCTGCTTGACGAGCGTCGGCTGGTCGGCCTGCGGCACCATGCCACTATCGAGCTCTGACTCCAGGTACTTGGCGGCTTCCGGGTACTGCTGTGTCTTGATGTAGGAGAAGGACAGCATCTGGTCGATGATGTACTGATCGGCCGGGGTCTTGCCCGCCGTGCCCTCAGCGGCCTTCAGCTTGGTGATCGCCTCGGAATACTTCTTCGCCTTGATGTCGTCGTTCGCTTCCTTGAGCGGCTTGGCGAGCGCCGCGCTGTTCTTCGGCCCCTTCTCTTCCGCCCCGGCCGAAGTCGCTGGCGCGAGCGCCGTAAAGGCCGCAAAGGCGGCGCCGACGATGAGAGCTGCAAATGATCCGGCAGGGAACTTCATGGTGGTGTTTCGCTTACCTGGAAAAGTTACTCGCTGAACTCGGCCACATTGACGAAGCCGATCTTCTTCATGTGGTTGTGCTGCGCGGCCGCCAGCACCTTCGCCACGATACCGTACCTGGCGCGGCGGTCGGGCCGCAGGTGGATCTCGGGCTGCGGATCTTTTTCGGCCTCGGTGTGGAAGTAGCCCTCGAGCTGATTGAGGTCGGCGACCGGCGTGCCGTTCCACACCACCGTGCCGTCGTAGTCGACCTCCAGATCGATCACCTCCGGGGGCTGCTGATCCGGCGGGGGCGGCGGTTGGTTCGGATTCGGCATGTCCAGCTTCACCGCGTGCGTCATGACGGGGAGTGTGATGATGAGCGTCACCAGCAACACCAGCATCACATCGATGAGCGGCGTCGTGTTGATGTCGCAGAAGGTTGCGCCCGAGGCGCCACCGACAGGAATTGACATGGAAGTGAGCTCCTCGAGTAACGACTCAGCGGTAACCGCGCACGCCGTGGTCGGGCTCGGTGAGGAAGCCGACCTTCAGAATGCTGCCGCGCTGGATGGCGTACATGACCCGTCCGATGTCCTCGTAGCGGGCATCCTTGTCGCCGCGAATGTGGATCTCCGGCTGCGGCTTCTTGATAGCCGCCGCCTCGACCAGCCCGAGCAGCTCGTTGCGGTTCGCCACCCGGCGATCGTTCCAGTAGATGGTGCCGTCCTTGTCCACCGCGATGGTGATGTTCTCGGGCTTGGTCTGCGTCGGGATGTTGACGGCTTTCGGCAGCTGTACGGGCACCGTCTTGGTGATCACCGGGATGGTGATCAGAAAGATGATGAGCAGCACCAACATCACATCCACCAGCGGCGTCGTGTTGATGCTCGCGATTGCGCCGCCTTCCTCTCCGCCGACATTCATTGCCATGGTCAGATCCTCACGCGCTGCGCTTCAGGCACCAGGCCGGGGTGCCGCAGGGCACCCCGGTTGCGCCTGAACTGCTGCGGTCACTTGTTGGGCGATGCCTTCGCCGCAGCCGGGCGCACGCCGCCGACCGTGGCGCCGGTGTCCACGCGCGCGCCACTCACCAGGTAAGCGTGCAGGTCGCTCGCGAAATTACGCAGCGCGTCCTGCAGTAGCTTGTTGCGGCCGAGCAGCCAGTTGTAGCCCATGACCGCAGGCACCGCCACGAACAGACCGATGGCGGTCATGATGAGCGCCTCACCGACGGGGCCGGCCACCTTGTCGATGCTCGCCTGGCCCGCGATACCGATGCCGACCAGCGCGTTCAGGATGCCCCACACTGTCCCGAAGAGGCCCACGAAGGGGGCGGTCGAGCCGACGGTGGCGAGCAGACCCAGGCCGTTGTTGAGCCTGCTGTTCACTCCATCGACCGCGCGCTGCAGCGACATGGTGATCCACTCGTTGAGATCGATGCGGTCGGTGAGGCGGCCGTCGTGATGCGAAGCGGCACGCAAACCGTCCTCGGCCACGGCACGGAAGTCATCGCCTTTCTTCAGGCGCTCGACGCCGTCCTTGACCGAGGGTGCGGTCCAGAACTGCTTCTCGGCGACGCGCGCGGATTGCTTGAGCTTACGCTGGTCCCAGAGCTTGGTGAGCATGACGTACCAGGAAGCGAGCGACATGATGAGCAGCAGGACCAGTACGGAACGGGCGATGATGTCCCCGCTCGACCACAGGGCGGCCAGACCGTAAGGATTTGAAACGGTGGTGGTGGCTTGGTTTTCCATAGTTTTCCTCGAACAATAAAAAGCCGCACTCGGAGTGCGGCGCTGAATCAACTACGCAGCTTGAAGCGGATCGGGAGCTGCGTGCACTTGGTGACCGGCTTGCCCTCTTCGGTGGCGGGTTTGAAACGCCCCGACCCGACGGTGGCGACCTTGATGGCCGCCTGATCGAGGCGTTCGTGACCAGAGCTCGTCTTCACCTTGGGCGGCTCGGTCAACTTGCCATCGGGTCCCACACACACATCGACGACCGTCAGACCTTCTTCGCCCAGGCGGCGTGAAGCGTCCGGATAATAGTCATCGACGTTGGGAAAGCCCTTGCCAAGGCCGACCGCGGTTGCGGCAACCGCCGCCTTGGCGACTGGGGCCGGCGTCGGCTGCTGCACGCGCGCGGTGATCGCGTTGGTCTGCGGGCCGACTTCCGGCATCGCAATGTTGATGTCGGGCGGCGGCACCTCCACGACCTGCCGTTTCATCTCGGGCGGAGGTGGTGGCGGAGGTTGGTCCTTTTGCTTCTGCTCCTCCACGATGTCAGTCTGGATCGGTGGCGCCAGCACCTCGATGGCCTTGCGCGCGAGCCCCGTGGCG
>DASYFL010000083.1:0-2647 GCA_036498445.1 Steroidobacteraceae bacterium | reverse complement strand
CAGGTTGCTATCGGCAACGGGCCGCCACCACCGGTCGTGTACGCGCAGCCGATGATCGCGCAGCCCGCGCCGATCATCGTTGGTGCTGCGCCCGTCGAGCCGATCTACCTGCACGTCCCTCCGGGCCATGCCAAGAACTGGCACAAGCACTGCCACGAATACCACGCCTGTGAGCGTCCGGTGTATTTCGTGAAATCGGCCGAATATCAGCCGGGCTACCAGCCCGAACACCATGGCCACGGTCATCACGACGAGGACCGCGACGACCACGGCCACGGCCACGGTCATCACGACGACTAGCTTGTTTCCGGCGCGCGCTCGCGCGCCCTGAGGAGTCCGCGCGGCGCTCGTGAGGGCGCCGCGTCATTTTTTACTGCGACACCCGCGTTACCGCGACACGCGCGCTTGGTCACAGTGTTGCCGATGCTCTAGGATACCCGCAGAAGAACAAACGGAGCGGGATGCATGGGCCGCTATCGGCGCTACCTCATCGGGCTCGCCATAGTCCTGGTAGTGGTCGGCGCGTACGCGGCCGCAGGCTTTCTTGCGGTGCCGTATTTCGTACGCAAGGGTGCGGTGGATTTCGTGCGCACCCACTACGCGCGCACCCTGAGCATCGGAGAGGTGCGCTTCAATCCGTTCACGCTGACACTCGAAGTGCGGCGCCTAGCGCTGCCCGATGCCGATGGGCACACACTGTTGGCATTCGAGCGGCTGCGTGTCGCGCTGCAGCTTGCATCGCTGTGGCGGCTCGGCCCGAGCTTCAGTGAAATCCGTCTCGAGAAACCCTACGTGCGTACCCTGATCCGCCCGAATGGCGAGCTGAACCTTGCCGATCTCGGCAAGGGTTTTCCCCCGTCACCTCCGGAAAAGCAGCGGGAAGCGCAGAACGCCCCACCGCCCCGGTTGTACATCCAGCGCCTTGCCGTGCTGGACGGTACAGCGGTGTTCGAAGATCACTCCCGGCCGACACCTTTTAGCGCCGAGCTCAAGCCGATCATCTTCGAGCTGCGCGACTTCAGTACGCGCGGGGCGAAGGGTGGCGGCTATGCGCTCGAGGCCGCATCGACCGAGGGGGAGCGCCTGATGTGGAACGGCACGGTACACCTCGCCCCGCTCGCCTCGCGCGGTGCATTTGAGGTCACGGATCTCGAGGCGCGTCGTGTGTGGAGCTACCTGCGGACGAGTCTCCCGTTCGAGATTGCTTCCGGAACCATTGGTCTGAAGGGTGACTACGACTTCGGCGGTGCCGCGGGGCCGAGCTCACTCACGCTCGCCGTCCACAGCACGACCGCCAGCGGGCTCGGCGTGCGGCCGCGCGGCGGTGAGCAGGACTACATCGAGCTGAAGCGCATCTCGGTCGAGGAGACGCGGGTCGACTTGTCGAAGCGGTCGGTCAACATCGGCAAGGTGGCTCTGTCCGGCGGCGACATCAAGGCCTGGCTGAGTGAGGAGCGGCGGCTGAACCTGCTCGAGCTGCTCGCTCCGCCGGCAGACGCCGAGCACAACGACGCGGCGCCGATTTCTGCCACTTCCGCGAAACCCGCGACGCCCGCGCCCACTGGGGCGGCGACCGGCGCCGACGCGTCTTCATCCACATGGATGCTGTCGGTACCCGACATCGCCCTCGAGGGCCTAAGGCTCTCGGCGGAGGACCGGGCGGTGAATCCCCCCGCCGCGCTGAATCTTGCGCCGCTCAGTGTCCACGTCACCGGATACAACACGTCCCCCGACGATACGCTCGATGTCGCACTCGATGCGGACGTCGACCCGGGCGGCAAGATTCATGGCCAGGCGAAGGTCACACCACGTACCACGGCGGTGACCGCACATGTCGAGGCCCACGAGCTCGCGCTCACTTTGCTGCAGCCCTATCTCACGCACTACACGTCCATGACGCTCCTGAAAGGCACACTCGGCGCGAAGCTCGACATCGAGCGGGGAGCGGACGGTGTGCTCGAGGTGAACGGCAAGACCGGAATCCACGACCTGCGCACGGTCGACAATGCGCTGAAGCTCGACTTCGTCAAATGGCGTGACCTGCGCATTGCCGACATGCGTTACCGCTCGGAGCCGGCGAGCCTGCGCGTCGGGTCGGTGACCGCGCTCGAGCCCTACGTGCGCATGGTGATTGCGCCCGACCGCACGACTAACATCAAGGAGGTGCTCACCCCATCGGGCGCCCCACGGGCAAAAGAGCCGGAGACTGCTGCAAACGCGGCCCCGGATCAGCCGCCATCCGAGACTGCCGCAGCTCCGGCGCGCACTCAGCGCGCCTCGAAGGACAAGCGCAAGAGCGCCGTGCAGAGCGCACCCGCTCCGGCAGGCCCGCTCACGCCGTTCCCGGTGTCGATCGGCACGGTCACCTTGGCCAACGGCTCGGCCAATTATGCTGATCTGTGGATCAAACCGAGCTTCGCGATCGGCATACAGATTCTCAACGGCAAGATCGCCGGGCTCTCCTCCGATCCGAAGTCGCGCGCGAAGGTGCAGCTCGACGGGAAGGTGGACCGCTATGCGCCGTGGAAGGTCGCCGGCGAGGTGAATGTCCTCTCCGCGTCGCTCTTTACCGATCTCACCATGAGCTTCAAGGATGTCGACCTGACGGTCGTGAACCCGTACTCGGGTCACTTCGTCGGCTACAAGA
>DASYFL010000082.1:0-5370 GCA_036498445.1 Steroidobacteraceae bacterium | reverse complement strand
CGCTACCTGTTCCGTCGCGTGGTGTCGTGGGGCCGCAGCAGCAACGTCTTCCTGCAGAACGGAGCGCGGCTCTACCTCGACGTGGGCAGCCATCCGGAGTACGCGACGCCGGAGTGCGACAACGTCCTTGACCTCGTCGCGCACGACAAGGCGGGGGAGCGGATCGTCGAGGGCCTGCTGGTGGACGCCGGCCCGAACGGGCTCACGACACCGGCGATCAACACTCCGTTCATCACAGTGAAGGTGTGCATGCCTGGCAACCCCAACTTGTGTGACATCATCGACCACGTCGAGGTCGACACAGGGTCAATCGGCCTGCGGCTGATTGCCAGTGGTGCACCCGCCGGGCAGCTGTCCCTGGCACTGCCCGCAGCAACAGACGCGACGGGCAATCCAATCGCTGAATGCCTGATGTTCGCCGATGGCAGCAGCTGGGGCTCGGTCAACGTCGCGGACATCACGCTGCCGGACTCCGGCAAAACCGCTGCCAACGTCTACCTGCAGGTGATCGGGGCGAGCTCCGTTGGCAATCCACCAGCCGGCTGTAGCGGGGCGCCCGAGAATACCGTGCCAATGTTCGGAGCCAACGGGATTCTCGGGGTCGGACCGTTCATCAACGATTGCAACAGCACTGGCGACTGCACTCCCCGCAATCCGCCGACATCGGCGACCTACTATAAGTGTCCCACCCCAACAACCTGCGCCACCACGACCGTGCACCTCGCGCCGCAGCAGCCGCAGCAGCTACAGAACCCGATCCTGCTGTTTGCCGCCGACAACAACGGTGTGATTATCGAGCTGCCGGCGGTGGGAGCCAACGGCACCGGACCATCGGTCTCTGGAGCGCTGGTGTTTGGCATCGGCACGCAGAGCAATAATGCCCTGAGCGGCGCAACCAAGCTGCTGGCGAGCCCGCTGAGCGGCGTGATCACCGCCACGCTCAACGGAAGGCAACTTCCCAACAGCTACCTCGACAGCGGCTCGAATGCGAACTTCTTCGCCGACTCCTCGCTGACCACGTGTCCGGCACCGAACGACGGGTTCTTCTGCCCGGCGTCCACGGTGAATGAGAGCGCCACGTTGCAGGGGACCGATGGGACCATGCTGACCGCGAACTTCAGCGTTGCCGACGCGAATACGTTGTTTGGGAATGCAAACTACACGGCGTTCTCAAACGTCGCTGGCCCGAGCTCCGACAACACCTCACTCGATCTCGGGTTGTCTTTCTTCTACGGCCACAACGTGTTCACCGGGCTCGAGGACCCCAACGTCTCGCCACCCTACTTCGCCTACTGATCCCGCGAGAAACGCTGCCGATACCGCTGCGGCGTCGTTCCCACCCGCCGGCGGAAGTGGTGGCGCAACGACTCGGCGCTCCCCAGCCCCACCCGCGCCGCAATGCTCTCAGCGCTGAGGCGCGTAGTCTCGAGCAGCTCCTTGGCGCGCTCGATGCGCTCGGCCACGAGCCAGCGGTGCGGAGCGAGCCCGGTGCTTGCCACGAATTCACGCTGCAGCGTGCGCGTGCTCATGGCCACGCGTGCGGCGAGCGAGGCGAGCGTGTGCGGCGCCGAGGGGTGCGCGCGCATGAAGTCCATGAGCCGTGCCAGGCGGCCGCGCCCGTCGGCGGCGAGCGGCCGCGGCACGAACTGTGCCTGGTCTCCCTCACGGTGCGGGGCCAGCACCAGGCGCTGCGCCACCTGGTTGGCGATCTTCGCACCGAAGTCGCGCCGCACCAGATGCAGGAGCATGTCGAGGCCCGCCGCGGAGCCCGCCGAGGTGAGCACCTGGCCTTCATCCACGTAGAGCGCATTCGGCTGCACAAGGATGCGTGGATAGCTCGAGGCCAGCTGCGCCGCGTATTTCCAGTGAGTCGTGGCGCGGCGGCCATCGAGGACCCCGGCCGCAGCCAGCACGAATACCCCGGAACAGATGGAGCACAGTCGTGCGCCGCGCGCGAGCGCCCGGCGCAGCTTCGCGAGCAGTGCCGGCGGCGGTGTCTCCGCGGGGTCGCGCCAGCCCGGAATGATGATGGTATCGGCGCTATCGAGCAGGCGCAGCGGATAGCGCACCCGAACCTCGATGCCGCCCGCTGCGCGCAGCGGCGTGCGCTCTGCGGCGCACACCGAAAATTCGTACCACTTCACCGGCAGCTCCGGCCGTGGCAACGCGAACAGCTCCACCGTGCAGCCGAACTCGAACGTGCACAGCCGGTCGTAAGCCACGGCCACTACCCGGTGACTCATGGCGTAATCTTAACGTGCTATGGCATTTGCGCCAGTGGGCGGCGCGGCGCGGCCGGCGCACACTCCGTCGCTGCAGCAGTGCCGCTGCGTCACGCGCCAGGGAAGTTATGCCGAGCCTCGTCCGCCAGGTGCCAGCCGCCGACAGCGCGAGCGCCGTGCACCGTTTCGAGAGTGCTTTCAGCTACGAGACCGACTGCTGGGACGTCCACGAGGCGCTGTCAGGCAAGCCCGACTTCGTGCTGCTCGATGTGCGCTCGGCAGAGGCGTTCGAGCATGCTCATGTCCCGGGGGCCACCCACATCCCGCACGCGAAGATCATTGCCGCGCGTATGGCGTGCTACGCGCCGGGTACGCTGTTCGTCGTGTACTGCGCGGGCCCGCATTGCAACGGTGCGCAACGCGCTGCACTGCGCCTCGCGCGTCTGGGACTTCCGGTCAAGATCATGATCGGCGGCATGACGGGATGGGTGGATGAGGGCTTCGGCCTCGAGTCCGGAGCAGTGCCTCGCGCTGAGTAACCGTGCTCGCGGCGCCTTCGCCCGCAGCGTGGTGCGCAACGGCCGCGCCGCCGGCGGCGTGGCATCATAGGCGGCATGAGCCAGCTGCAGAAGCTCGCCGCAGCACTGCTGATCGCGCTGCTGCTCGCCACGAGCTACGGACTGTGGGTGACGAATCCCGCCCCGGCGCACACCGTGCAGCGCGCGCAGTCTCCGGGCAGCTCCGGCGCGGGACCGGCCGACAGTGCCATTCCGGTCATCGACGAGAACACCCTGCTCACGGCGCGGCGCCTCGCGCGGCTTGCGCATACCCCGGAGGAGCAGTCGCTTGCGCAGTCCGCCGTGCAGATCGCCGATCACGAGCTCGATCTCGCCTTCACGGCTGCACTGGTGCATCTCGAGGCGCACCCCCCGCCGCTCAGCCCTGAAGCGAGCCAGATCCAGGAACGGCTGAATGAGGCGCAAAGAACCCTGGCGACCGATACGGAAAGCGCCAAGCAGCTCGCCAGGGAGCTGGCGCAGGCCGCCGAGGCCGACAAGCCCGCCATCCAGGACCGGCTCGACGTCGCGCAGTCGCGCGTCGAGCTCGCGCAGGATGAGGTCAAAGAGGCTAACGAGGACCTGCTGCAGGCCGGCGGCAACGTTCACCAGCGCATTCAGCGCATGCAGCAGGAGCACGAAGCCGCCGAGCATCTCGATACACGCAGCGCCAGCGCCCCATCCACGGGCGCACTCGGCTCCCTGCGCGGCATGGTGGGTGCCACCCGCGAGTGGCTCGCCCTGCGCGACCAGCGGCATCGGCTCGGCGAGGCGCAGCGGCAGGTGGCGCTGAGCGCAACGCAGCTCGTGGCCGAGCGGCAACAGATGGTCGCGGATCTGGCCGCCACCAAGGCGGGGGTACCCGAGCTCGCGAGCCGCGGGCAGCACCGCACGAATACTGCTGCTGGCACAGCAGCCCGACCCGGCCCCGCGGTGCCACCTGGCAGCACCGGTACCCGGAACAAGGCCAGCGCGGCAGCAGCGCCCGCCGAGCCGAGCCCGGCGCCCAATAGCGGCGCCCTGCTTGGCGTCACCCGTCAGATTGCGGCCGATCAGCACCGATTGACGCTGCGCGATCAGCGCATCACCGCGCGGCGGCGGCTCGCTGACATCTATGCGCAGTGGGATGGGCTCGTCGGCTCTGAGCAGCGGACGGTGTTGCACCGCTGCCTGCAGAGTGCCGCGATCGTGCTGGCAGCGCTCCTGCTACTGCTCTTCGCCGATCGGTGGTTGGTCCGCCTGCTCGGGCGCGCACGCATCGACCGCCGCCAGCTCGCCACGCTGCGCAGTGTGGTGGGGGTTGCGCTGCAGATCGTCGCTGTGGCCGTCATCCTGCTGATGCTGGTGGGAGTGCCAGGGCAGCTCGGCGCGATCCTCGGTCTGGTGGGTGCCGGACTCACGGTCGCGCTGAAGGATTTCATCGTGGCCTTCCTCGGCTGGTTCGTCCTCATGGGCCGCAACGGCATGCGGCTCGGGGACTGGGTGGAGATCAATGGCGTGAGCGGCGAGGTCGTCGAGCTCAACACGTTCCACACGGTGCTCCTCGAGACGGGCAACTGGACCGACGCGGGTCATCCGACCGGCCGTCGCGTGACCTTCACCAACAGCTTCGCGATCTCGGGTCACTATTTCAATTTCTCGACCTCCGGCCAGTGGCTATGGGACGAGTTGTCAGTGATGGTGCCGTACGATCGCGACCCGCACGCCGTCGCCGAGGCGATTCAGAAGGAAGTGACTGCTGCGACCGCCAAGGATGCGAGCCAGGCCGAGCAGGAATGGCGTCGCGCCTCGCGCGGCGAGCGCGCCGTGGGCTTCACCGCCCAGCCGGGCATCGCCGTGCGCCCGGCCGCGGGCGGGGTGGAGATTGCGGTGCGCTACGTCACTCGGGCGAGCGAGCGGCTGGCGCTGCGGGCGCGGCTCTATCAGTCGGCCGTGCAGCTGCTCGCCGCGCCGACCGTGCATGCCTGAGACGGGCACACGCATGCCGGCGCTCTTCCTCGGGCACGGCAGCCCGATGAACGCCCTGCAGAGCAACGCCTGGACACGTGGCTGGGCGGCGCTCGGTGCGACACTTCCGCGGCCACGCGCGGTGCTCTGCGTCTCGGCTCACTGGTACATCGAGCGCACCGCCGTCACGGCCATGGCGAGCCCGCGCACCATCCATGATTTCGGCGGCTTCCCGCGCGAGCTGTTCGCAATGCGCTACCCCGCTCCCGGGGATGTTGCGCTCGCCGCTCGTGTGCAGCGCCTGCTCGCTCCCCTGCCCGTGTCCGCCGATGAGAGCTGGGGATTGGACCATGGGACCTGGTCGGTTCTGTGCCATGTGTTCCCCGCAGCCGATGTGCCTGTGGTGCAGCTCAGCATCGATGCGACGCAGCCGCCCCCCTTCCATTACGAGCTCGGCGCGCGCCTGCGGCCGCTGCGCGAGGAAGGTCTCCTGCTGCTCGGCAGCGGCGATGTGGTGCACAATCTTCATGCGTATGCCTGGGGTGGCCATCCGCGGGAGCCCTACGACTGGGCGCTGCGCTTTGAGGCGCGGGTGCGCGCAGGCCTGACGCTTGGGGAGCACGCGCCACTCATCGACTACCCCG
>DASYFL010000081.1:0-21565 GCA_036498445.1 Steroidobacteraceae bacterium | reverse complement strand
CTACGCAGCTTGAAGCGGATCGGGAGCTGCGTGCACTTGGTGACCGGCTTGCCCTCTTCGGTGGCGGGTTTGAAACGGCCCGACCCGACGGTGGCGACCTTGACGGCCGCCTGATCGAGCCGCTCGTGGCCGGAGCTCGTCTTTACCTTGGGCGGCTCGGTCAACTTGCCATCAGGTCCCACACACACATCGACGACCGTCAGACCTTCCTCGCCCAGGCGGCGTGAAGCGTCCGGATAATAGTCGTCGACGTTGGGAAAGCCCTTGCCGAGACCGACCGCAGTTGCGGCAACCGCCGCCTTGGCGACTGGCGCCGGCGTCGGCTGCTGCACGCGCGCGGTGATCGCGTTGGTCTGTGGGCCGACTTCCGGCATCGCAATGTTGATGTCGGGCGGCGGCACCTCCACGACCTGCCTTTTCATCTCGGGCGGAGGTGGTGGCGGAGGTTGGTCCTTTTGCTTCTGCTCCTCCACGATGTCAGTCTGGATCGGTGGCGCCAGCACCTCGATGGCCTTGCGCGCGAGCCCCGTGGCGAACGCCCACAGGATGAACAGATGCAGCGCGATGATTAAGGCGAGTACTGCGGTGCGCCGCGTGAAGTAGTCGGTATCGTGTACGTAGGCAGCCATGCGTTCTCGTCGTGAGCTGTTGCAACCTTACCCCGCCGGTGAGCGGCAGCTGACCGGTGTCTTTTTCGTTCCCCTCATCCGAGGGTTGTTGGAATCAACGTCCACGGCAGAGTCTCTCCTGCCGGTCTCCTTGCCAGATACTCATCGACGCACCCGGTATTTCCTCACGACGGGCACGGCGATCTTCGAAAATACCCCGGGACTATGGTCGCTGCCAGCGCGCAGCGACGAATGCTTCGCAACTCTAACCGCTGACCTCCACACTGACAACTCCGGCGCAGCCTCAAGAACTGCGCCGACGTGGCTGTATCGGCTCGGTCACCGCTCCGCGCGAGGCACTGCCGACCAGTGTCGCGTACTTGGCAAGGACACCATCGTGGGCGTAAGGCCGTGCAGGCTTCCAGGCGGTGCGGCGCCGCCGCAGCTCCGCAGCCGGGAGCTCGACGCGTATCTCGCGCTTCACCGCGTCGATGCTGATGCGGTCGCCCGCACGCAGGAGGCCTATTGGACCGCCCAGGGCGGCTTCCGGCGCGATATGACCAACAACAAACCCGTGGCTGCCCCCCGAAAAGCGGCCGTCCGTGATGAGCGCAACCTTATCGCCAAGTCCACGCCCGATGATGGCGCTCGTCGGGCTCAACATCTCGCGCATGCCCGGACCGCCACGCGGGCCCTCACCGCGGATCACCACGACATCACCGGCCTTCACCGTTCCGCTCAGGATCGCGGCGGTCGCGCGCTCTTCCCCTTCGAAGATCCGTGCCCGGCCCTCGAACCGCTCGCCCTCCTTCCCCGTGATCTTGGCCACGGCGCCTTCGGGGGCGAGGTTGCCGTAGAGGATCACGAGATGGCTGGTCTTCTTCAGCGGAGCAGCCAGTGGATGAACAATGCCTTGTCCACTCATGTACATCGGCACGTTTTCCAGATTCTCCTGCATGGTGTGGCCGGTCACGGTGAGGCAGTCGGGGTGCAGCAGACCGGCCTGCAGCAACATCTTCATCAGGGGTTGGATGCCGCCGATCGCAACCAGCTCCGACATGAGGTAACGGCCGCTCGGCTTGAGGTCCGCCAGCACCGGTACCCGCCGCCCGATACGCGTGAAGTCATCGAGTGTCAGCTTGACCCCGGCATCATGCGCAATCGCGAGCAGATGCAGGACGGCGTTGGTCGAGCCGCCGAGCGCGATGACGACGGCAATGGCGTTCTCGAAGGCCCGGCGCGTGAGAATGTCGCGCGGCTTCAAACCGCTGCGCACCAGTGCAACGACGGCCTCGCCCGCCCTGTGGCTGTCGGCGCGCTTGTCCTCACCGACTGCGTCCTGCGCGGAACTGCCGGGTAAGGACAAGCCCAAGGCTTCGATCGCAGAGGCCATGGTGTTGGCGGTGTACATGCCGCCACAGCTGCCGGGACCCGGGATCGCCGTGCGCTCAATCTCGAGCAGACCCTCATCGGTGAGCTTGCCCGCCGCGTGCGCGCCCACCGCCTCGAATACCGAGATGATGTCCCGTCGCTGCGTTCCCGGACGAATGGTGCCGCCATAGACGAAGATGGAGGGCCGGTTGAGGCGCGCCATGGCCATGGCGCAGCCGGGCATGTTCTTGTCGCAGCCACCGAAGGCTACGAAACCGTCGAAGCCCGCAGCACCGACCACTGTCTCGATGGAGTCCGCTATGAGCTCGCGCGACACGAGCGAGTAGCGCATGCCGGGAGTGCCCATGGAGATGCCATCGGACACCGTGATGGTGTTGAATAGCACGCTCTTGCCACCTGCCGCATCGATGCCGCTGCAGGCCTCCCGCGCCAGCTCCCCGATGTGGGCATTGCAGGGGGTAAGGTTGCTCCAGGTGGAGGCGACCCCGATCTGCGGCTTGCCGAAGTCCGCATCCTGAAAACCCACTGCGCGCAGCATGGCGCGTGCCGGCGCCTGCTTGTCGCCGTCCACCAGCACGCGCGAGAAGTGCCGCGGATCGATGTTGCGTCTCACGAATACCCCCTCACTCGGTAACACGGCCCGCGACCGCGGCGACCGACTGCTGCGCATCGGCTTGCCGCCGCATCCGGTTGAAGCCGAGGGCGCCTGCGAGCGTCATCGCAAGCGGCAACAGCAGGGCAAACGCTCCGGCGCCCGGATGGCCCGCTTCGAGGCCCATGTAGAGGAGCACCCCGAGCGGCGGAGCCACCCCGCCCCGCACCCCGGTCAGAGTCACGTGCACCCCCATGTAATGCTGTGCACGGCCGACCGAGGCGAAGTCGTTGTGACCGAGATTCCAGCCGAGATTAGCACCGGCCTGCGCCGCGCCGAGCAACACCGCGCCAACCCACAGCAGCGGCTGCCACGCACTGAACACGCCCGCGCACATCACCGCACTCGCGAGCACGATCGCCCACCCCTGGCGTGAGCGGTAACGCACCACGTGCGATCCGTCGAAGAGCCGTGCCCACCAGGGAAGGAAGATCGGTTGCGTGATGAGGGGCACCACGGCGAGGAGCGCGATCTGCGTGCCACTCGTGAGGTGAAGCCGCTCGGAGAACAGCAGCACCAACTGTGCCGTCAACATCAACGTCCCGCCCCCGAAGATGCCCATCCACAGCATGTACTCGCGATAGGTGGAATCCTCCTTCAGAATCTGCGTCAGCATCCGCAGGCTGAAGGGCTCGCTGCGCCCGCCGCTGGCGGCTTCCTCGGCGAGCAGACGAAACTGCCGCCGCACGCGCATGGCGCGGTACAGCCACGCCCCGAGGAGCCCGGCGAGCGCTCCCCCGCCATAGAGCCAGCGGGCATCGACCACACTGCGCTCGAGCGCCCAGCCGACCAGCGCCGCGGAGCACGCCACGGCGATGGAGTTCACGATCACGAGCCGCCCGGTGATGCGGGCGAGCACATTGCGCGGATAATTGGTGCTCCACACCGCTGCGCGGATGGTGAGGATGCCCGCCCACAGCGCGCGTGCGGCGACCACCGACAGCACGGTGAGCACGAGCCCTCCGGCGGCCCGCGATGCGAAGGACACGCACCCTACCAGAAGCGCAAAGGCCGCCTGCAGGGCGACCATCAGCTGCACCCGGGGGCGCCCGTGTGCGACATTCGCCCACACGAAAGAGAGCACGTTGGAAAAGGCCGGCGCGCCCGAAACCAGTGCGACTGCGAGATTGACGGCGAAGGCCGGTGCGGCGCCCGTGAAGTGCTGCTTCACGAGCACGGCCGCCGTGGCCCCCTCGACCAGGCCGAGTGCGAACCCGAGCAGGGCCCACGGCACGATCTCGCGGCGGAATATCCCCTCAGCGAGCGCGCTGGGTCTTGCGGGGTATCTCTCGGGCACGGCGCTCGCAGCTTAATCGTTCGTTGACAATCTCGCCGCCGGTATGCTCCCATCGGTCGATCAGGCTTGGTTCGCACGATATGTCCACCGATATGACGATCGCCCGCATCGAGGCTGCGCCAGAGCGCGCGGCGCTGGTGATTCTGTCGGTACTGCCCCTGCTGCGGCTCCTTACGGGAGCGCGGTGCGGGGCACTCGCGAACGCCTGATCCACACAGGCACGAGCGAGAAAGACACAGGACCCCGCACCGGCAGAAACGCCGCTGCGGGGTTTTTTATGACTGCTGACGGCCGCGGGGCTTTCAGAGGAGGGAATCGCGATGAAGCTGTACTCACAGAAAGACGTCGACCGCAAGGCACTCAAGGGAGCACGCATCGCGGTCCTCGGCTACGGCAGTCAGGGGCGTGCCCACGCGCTCAACCTGAAGGACTCGGGCTTCGATGTGGTCGTCGGCGTGCGCCGCGGCGGTGCGGGCTGGAAGCAGGCCCGCCGCGAGGGGCTGCAGGTCGCCGAGCCCGCGCAGGCGGTGCAGGGCGCGGATCTCGTGGCGATCCTCGTGCCGGATCCTGCGCAAAAGGAGTTCTACCAGAGCATCCGCAAGGGGCTCAAGGCGGGGGCGGCACTGCTCTTCGCGCACGGGTTCAACGTCCATTTCCGCCAGATCAAGCCGGCGAAGAATCTCGACGTCGTGCTGATTGCGCCCAAGGGTCCGGGGGACCTGGTGCGCCGCCAGTACGAGGAAGGCCGTGGCGTCCCGTGTCTCCTCGCGGTGGCGCAGGATGCCACCGGCACGGCGCACGCGCGCGCCCTCGCCTACGCGCACGGCATCGGCGGCACGCGCGGCGGGGTGATCGAGACCACCTTCGCGGAGGAGACCGAAACCGATCTCTTTGGTGAGCAGGCGGTGCTGTGCGGCGGAGCGACCGAGCTCGTGGTGAAGGGGTTCGAGACACTCGTCGAGGCGGGCTATCAGCCGGAGATCGCTTATTACGAATGCCTGCACGAGCTGAAGCTCATCGTCGACCTGTTGCACGAGGGCGGGCTCGCGAAGATGCACCAGTTCATCAGCGAGACCGCCAAGTACGGCGATCTCACCCGCGGTCCGCGCATCATCAACGAGCGCGTCAAGAACGAGATGCGCAAGGTGCTGAAGGAAGTGCGCAGCGGCCGCTTCGCGCGGCAGTGGATCCGCGAGAACGCGGAGGGGCGCCCGAATTATCAGAAACTCCTCGCCGCAGACATCGACCGGCAGATCGAGCGGGTGGGCGCGGGCTTGCGCGCGCGCATGCCCTGGCTGCAGGAGAAGCGCCGCAGCGCCCCGCAGGCGCCCAAGCGCTCCGCGGCCCGGCGCCTCACCGCCAGGGCGTCCAGGAAGAAATCGCCGAAGCGCGCCCGCTCCGAAGGCGCCGCCACCGTGCGGCACGCCGCATGAGGCCGCACTCTCGCGCCGCGCGCAGCTGAGCGGCGCTTCACACCGAGGCCATTGCCATGATCTCCAACCCCGACCGTGTGCTGATCTTCGACACCACGCTGCGCGATGGCGAACAGTCGCCCGGCTGCAGCATGACCCAGCCGGAAAAGCTGCGCGTCGCGCGCGCACTCGCCGAGCTCGGCGTGGATGTGATCGAGGCGGGATTCCCCGCGGCCTCGCGCGGGGACTTCGACAGCGTGAGCGCGGTGGGGCGCGAGGTCGAGGGGCCGGTGGTGTGTGCGCTCGCGCGCTGCCACGATGAGGACATCGAGCTCGCCGCCCGGGCGCTCGCTGCCGCCGGGCGCCGGCGCCTGCACGTATTCCTCGCCACGAGCGCGATCCATCGCCAGTACAAGCTCAACATGGCACAGGAGGAAATCCTGCGCCTCGCGGCCGCGGGCGTCGGCAGGGCGCGCGAGCTGTGCGAGGACGTGGAGTTCTCCCCGGAAGATGCATCGCGTACCGAGCTCGAGTTCCTCGCCCAGGTGGTGGAGGTGGCGATCGCTGCAGGTGCCAGCACGGTGAACATTCCGGATACCGTCGGCTACACAGTGCCGGATGAGTTCGCAGAGCTCTTCCGCTACCTGCGCAAGAACGTGCGCGGCATCGAGGGCGTGCGGCTTTCGGTTCACTGCCACGATGATCTCGGCATGGCGGTGGCCAACAGCCTGACCGCGGTCGTCGCGGGAGCGCGGCAGATCGAGTGCACCATGAACGGCATCGGTGAGCGTGCCGGCAACTGCTCGCTGGAAGAGGTGGTGATGGCGCTGAAGACCCGCGCGGCGTTCTTCAATGTCGCGACGGGAGTCAACACCAGCCGCCTGTACCCGACCTCGCGCCTGGTCTCGAGCATCACCGGCATGCCGATCCCGCGCAACAAGGCGGTCGTGGGGGAGAATGCCTTCGCACACGAGAGCGGCATTCACCAGCACGGCATGCTCAAGCACCACAGTACTTACGAGATCCTCCGCCCGGAGGATGTGGGGCTCTCGCGCAGTCACCTGGTGCTCGGCAAGCACAGCGGCCGGCATGCGTTCCGCGAGCGCGTACAGGCGCTCGGCTTCGAGCTCGAAGAGGCGGAGCTCAACCGCGTGTTCGAGGAGTTCAAGGCCCTCGCCGACAAGAAAAAGGAGCTGTTCGACGGCGACATCGAGGCGCTGGTGCTGCGCGCGGAGGGCTCGGCCGCCGGTCCCTGGCAGCTCGTGGAGCTCACCACCGAGACCCGCAGCGGAGGCGTGGCGCGTGCGAACGTGCAGCTGCGTCACAGCGATGGCCGTCGCGTCGAGCGCACCGCCACCGGCGATGGGCCGGTCGATGCGGCCTTCAAGGCGATCGAGGCCGCGACCGGTATCAGCGTCGTGCTGCGCAAGTTCGAGGTGCACGCGGTGTCCGAGGGCGAGGACGCCCAGGGCGAGGCGCGGGTGTACGTGGAGTACAATCGCCGCACCTACCGGGGCGCCAGCGTGAGCACGAATATCGTCGAGTCGGGCACACGCGCATTTCTCGAGGTGATCAATCGCATCGAGCTGGCGCAGGCCGGAACGCGTACGCGCGATGAGCGCGCCGCGGCAACCTCCGCCTGAGGAGCAAGGAGTCTCCATGCCCATTCCCGCGACGCAGTTCATCTGGTTCAACGGCAAGCTCGTGCCCTGGGAGAAGGCCACGGTGCACGTGCTCGCGCACGCGCTGCACTACGGCTCCTCGGTGTTCGAAGGCGTGCGCGCCTACGAGACCCCGCGTGGGGTCGCCATCTTCCGCCTGCGCGATCACACGCGGCGCCTGTTCGATTCGGCGAAGATCTATCGCATCCACATGCCCTACTCCGCCGAAACCCTGAACGACGCCTGCCGGCAGGTGATCGCGGCGAATGGGCTCAAGCGCGGTGCGTATCTGCGCCCGGTGGTCTTCAAGGGCTATGGCGAGATCGGTGTGAGCCCGAAGAACGATCCCCCGACGGATGTCGCGGTGGCGGCGTGGGAGTGGGGCAAGTACCTCGCTTCGCACGAGGAGGAGGAAGCGGGAGTCGATGTCTGCATCTCCTCCTGGAATCGGGTCGCGCCCAACACGCTGCCGGCGCTCGCCAAGGCGGCGGGCAACTATCTCTCGAGCCAGCTGATTGCCGCCGAGGCGCGCCGGCTCGGTTTCGCCGAGGGCATCGGGCTCACCACCGACGGCAATCTCAGTGAGGGCTCGGGCGAAAACCTGTTCCTGGTGAAGGATGGCGTGCTGCTCACGCCGGCGCTCGCGCACTCGGTGCTCGGCGGGTTGACGCGCGACACCGTGATGCGGCTGGCACGCGAGCGTGGGCTCGAGGTGCGTGAGTGCGGCATTCCGCGCGAGCTGCTGTACCTGGCTGATGAGGCGTTCTTCACCGGTACCGCGGTCGAGGTTACCGCCATCCGCTCGGTGGACGGCATCCCTATCGGTGCCGGCCGGGCGGGGCCCATCACCGAATCGCTGCAGAACGCGTTCTACGGCCTCTTCTCGGGTAAGACGCCCGACAAGTGGGGCTGGCTCGACTACGTCGACATGTCCGCGCCGCGCGTAGCGGCATCCGGCTGATGGCGAGCACGCCGCAAACGCTCTTCGACAAGATCTGGCAGCGTCACGAGGTGAGCGCCGAGAGCGCCGCCACCCCCGCGGTGCTGTACATCGACCTGCACCTCGTTCACGAGGTCACATCGCCGCAGGCGTTCACGGTGTTGCGCGAGCGCGGCCTCAGCGTGCGCCGCCCCGAGCTCACGCTCGCGACCATGGATCACTCGACCCCGACCGCGACCGCGCAGGTGTTCGGCGGAGCGCCGATCGCGGTCGATGCCGCCGCGCGCCAGGTGCGGGAGCTGGAGGAGAACTGCAGGCACTTCGGTGTGGAGCTGCTCGGTCTCACGCACCAGCAGCGCGGCATCGTGCACGTCATCGGTCCTGAGCTCGGCCTCACGCAGCCGGGCAAGACCATCGTTTGCGGCGACAGCCATACGAGCACCCACGGGGCGCTCGGCGCGCTCGCGTTCGGCATCGGCACGACCGAAGTCACGCACGTACTGGCGACACAGTGCCTGTTGCAGCGCAAGCCGCGCACGCTGGCGCTGAATGTCTCCGGACGGCTCGCCGCCGGCGTCACGGCGAAGGACCTCATCCTCGCGATCATCGGTCGCCTCGGTGTCGCGGGCGGCAACGGTCACGTGATCGAGTACCGTGGGGAGACCATCGCCGCGCTCGACATGGAAGAGCGCATGACCGTGTGCAACATGTCGATCGAAGCCGGGGCACGCGCAGGCATGATCGCTCCCGATGAGACTACTTTTGCGTATCTCGCCGGGCGCCCGCGCGCGCCCGCCGGCGAGGACTGGGAACGCTCGCTCGTGCGCTGGCGCGAGCTGCCGAGCGACCGTGGTGCACGCTTCGACCGCGAGCTCGACATCGAAGCCGCTGCGGTCGAGCCGATGATCACCTACGGCACGAACCCGGGCATGGTGATCCCGATCGGCGGCCATATTCCGCAGCGGCCGGGCGATGCGGCATTCGCGCGTGCGCTCGAGTACATGGGTCTCGCGGCGGGCGAAGCGATCAAGGAGCAGCCGGTGGACGTCGTGTTCATCGGCAGCTGCACCAACGGGCGCCTCTCGGACCTGCGCACCGCGGCCTCAGTGCTGCGCGGACGGCGCATCGCGCGCGGCCTCACCATGCTGGTCGTGCCCGGCTCGCAGCAGGTGAAGCGCGCGGCCGAGGCCGAGGGGCTCGACCGCGTGTTTCTCGAGGCCGGAGCAGAGTGGCGCGAGTCGGGCTGCTCGATGTGTATCGGCATGAATGGCGATGTGGCAGGACGCGGGCAATATTCCATCAGCACCAGCAACCGCAACTTCGAGGGCCGCCAGGGCCCGGGCGTGCGCACCCTGCTCGCAAGTCCGCTGACCGCCGCTGCAAGCGCTGTGCGCGGCCGCGTGACGGACCCGCGCGAGCTGTGCGCAACGGCCTGAGGCAGGCGGCAGTCCGATGGAACCCTTCATCACACTCACCTCGCGCACGGTGGTGCTGCCCGCTGCCAACATCGACACCGACCAGATCATTCCGGCGCGCTTTCTGACGACCACCACGCGCTCGGGACTCGGCGAGCGGCTGTTCGCGGACTGGCGCTACGACGAGCACGGCGCGCCGCGGGCGGGGTTCGTGCTCAATCAGTCTGCGGCCGCGGGATGCCGCATTCTCGTCGCGGGGCGCAATTTCGGCTGCGGCTCCTCGCGCGAGCATGCGCCCTGGGCGCTGATCGGCTACGGGTTCCGCGCGGTCATCAGTACCGGGATCGCCGACATCTTCCGCAACAACGCCCTGAAGAATGGCCTCCTGCCGGTGATCGTCGAGGACGCCATCGCGGCCTGGCTCATGGCCCACCCGGGCGCCGTCGTGACCATCGATGTCTCGCACGGCACGCTCGCGCTTCCCGATGGCACGACCGCGAGCTTCCCGCTCGAGCCGTTCGCGCGCCATTGCCTGCTCGAGGGCGTGGATGAGCTCGGCTTTCTGCTTGCGCAGTCGGCGGACATCGAGGCCTTCGAACGCCGCGCATGAGGGCACGGATCGCGGTACTTGCCGGGGACGGCATCGGACCCGAGGTGATCGAAGAAGGCGTCCGTTGCCTCACCGCCGTCGCGCAGCTTCATGGCCACGCGGTGGAGCTCCGTCCCCTGCCCTTCGGCGGCGCCGCCATCGACTCCGACGGTGATCCGTTGCCGCCCGCGACGCTGCGGGGATGTCTCGAGGCCGATGCGGTGCTGCTCGGAGCCATCGGCGGGCCGAAGTGGTCGGCGCCGGATGCGCGTGTGCGGCCCGAGGCGGGCCTCCTGCGTCTGCGCCGCGAGCTCGGTACCTTCGCCAACCTGCGCCCGGTACGGGTGCACCCGGCGCTCGCCGACGCCTCTACCCTGAAGGCCGAGGTGATCTCCGGAGTCGACCTGCTCTTCGTGCGCGAGCTGACGGGCGGCATCTACTTCGGCGAGAAGCAGCGGGATGCCGCGCACGCGCGCGATGTCTGCAGCTACAGTGCGGCGGAGATCGAGCGCATCGTGCGCGTTGCCGCGCAGCTCGCGCTCAGCCGCAAGGGCCGGCTCACCTCGATCGACAAGTCGAACGTGTTGGAAACCTCCCGTCTGTGGCGCGAGGTCACGCAGCGGGTCATCGAGCGGGAATTTTCCGGCGTGCGGCTCGAGCACATGCTGGTCGACGCCGCGGCCATGCACCTGATCCTGCGGCCGCGCGATTTCGACGTGCTGGTAACCGAGAACATGTTCGGCGACATCCTGACGGATGAGGCCTCGATGCTCGCCGGATCACTCGGCCTGCTCCCGTCGGCCTCACTCGGAGAGGGCCGGCGCGGCATCTACGAGCCGGTACACGGATCGGCGCCCGACATCGCCGGGCGCGGTATCGCGAACCCTTACGGCACCATACTGTCGGTGGCGCTGCTGCTGCGCCATTCGCTCGGACTGCACGCGGAGGCGGCGGCAGTGGAGCAAGCGGTGGCGGCTGCGCTCGCCGCTGGCGCACGAACCGCCGATCTCGCCCGTGAGGGCGAGGCCGCCCTCTCGACACGCGCGGCTGGCGCGGCCGTGATCAGCAGGCTGCCGCGGCCTGCCTGACGGGACGCTGCGGCAACACCCGTGCGGCGCGGGTGAGTGCGCGGCCGAGATCCGCGCGCAGATCCTCGAGCGCCTCGATGCCGATCGACAACCGGATCAGCCCGTCCGTGAGCCCGGCGCGCTCGCGCGCAGCAGGATCCATAGCGGCGTGGGTCATGGTGGCGGGGTGAGCGATGAGACTCTCCACACCGCCGAGCGATTCCGCAAGCGAAAAGCACTCGAGCCCCGCGACAAACTCGCGCACGGCATCGTGCCCGCCGTCGAGCTCGAGGGTGACCATCGCGCCGAAGCCGCGCTGCTGGCGCCTGGCCAGCTCGTGCCCCGGGTGATGCGGCAGGCCGGGGTACCACACGCGGCGCACGGTCGGCTGTTCATCGAGCCAGTGCGCGAGCGCGCCGGCATTGCGCCCATGGTGCTCGAGCCGGGCATGCAGGGTGCGCAATCCCCGCAGAGTGAGGAAGCTGTCGAAGGGCGCACCGGTGAGCCCGAGACAGTTGGCCCACCATGTCAGCTGCTCGTGCACGGCAGGATCGCGCGCCACGGCCGCACCGCCCACGACATCGCTGTGACCGTTCAGGTACTTGGTGGTCGAGTGAACGACGACATCCGCGCCGAGCGCCAGCGGTTGCTGCCACGCGGGCGAGAGAAAAGTGTTGTCGACCACGACGAGCGCACCGCGCGCGTGCGCGAGCTCGGCCACCCATTCGATGTCGGTGATGCGCAGCAGCGGGTTACTCGGCGTCTCGATCCACACGAGCGCCGCCTCCGCCTCGAGTGCTGCGCGCAACGCAGCCTCATCGCCGAAGTCGATGAACTCGACCTGCCGCTCACCGCGCCGGCGCCAGGCGTCGAACAGCCGATAGGTGCCGCCGTAACAGTCGTGCGGCGCGATGATGCGGGCGCCGACCGGAACGAGATAACCGGTGAGCGTGATAGCCGCCATGCCGCTCGCGGTGACGACCGCGCCGCATCCCTGCTCGAGCTCCGCGAGCGCCGTCGCCAGCAGATCGCGCGTCGGGTTTCCCGAGCGGGTGTAGTCGTAGGCCCGCTTCTCGCCAAAGGCGCGAAAGGCGAAGGTCGAGGTGAGATGCAGCGGCGGCACGACGCAGCCGGTGGCATCCTCGCATTCGATGCCGGCGCGCACGGTCTGGGTGATCTGACTCGCAGCGCTGATCTGACTCGCACTGCTGTTGGCCGCCGCAGCAGCCTGCCAGGGCGCGAAGGTGTCGGGAATGTGACTCACAGGATGCTCCGCTTTCGGTTCAAGTCCGGTCTCACCGGTCTCCCGCGGAGCGTGCCCGCCCTGAATTTGGCAGGCTTGTCGCGTCCATCCCCCACGTCCAGCCGGGACATCAGGGGCCACGCTAACCGCTCATCTGTCGACACCCGCAGGCGGCGTCGCAGGAGTTGGCACCTTTCCAGGGTGGTTAGTCCTGACGGTTGCCCCGGCGTCTAAGGGCCTATCCCTCAGCCGGTCTCGATGAGTTGCAGCGAGTTTACGGGTGCGGCTGGCTCAGGTGCAAGCGAGGTGCGCCCCAGGGCGTGTTTCCGCTCGGTGCGGCCTTGGCTCCTGCACGGGTCTCCGATGGGGGCAAAGGGGGTTGTAGCGCCAACCCCGAATGGCCGGTCGGTCCGTTAAAGGTGTGAACTTCTGACATCAGTCAACATCTGACATGCATGACATGCGCGCCGCCCGCGCGTGTGCGCCGGGACGTTTGCGATATTCGGCTGACCAACAATTTTCCGGGGGCACATCCATGCAGCTCGCAGAGCGCCTTCGCCGGCTCATTCCCCCTGCCTTGCTACTCGCGGTCCTATCCTGTGCGCACACTGCAGCACTGGCGGAGGTCGCCGTGCCGCCCGAGCTGCGCGGCTGGCAAGAGTGGGCGCTGCGGGGCCATGAGTCGCATCGTTGTCCATGGCTCGTCCCCGGAATGCCGATCGACGATGCACGGGTGTGCGCCTGGCCGTCCGTCCTCGAGCTCGAGGTGGATGAGCACGGCGGGCGTTTCAGTCAGCGCTGGCAGGTTTCGAGCGACAGCTGGGTGCCGCTGCCGGGGAACAGCGAGAACTGGCCGGAGGATGTGACTGTCGATGGCAGCCCGGCTCCGGTCGTGAGCCACTTCGCCGCGCCCGCAATCCGTGCCGCACCCGGAGTGCACACCGTGGCGGGGATCTTTCGCTGGACGAGGCGCCCCGAGTCGCTGCCGGTCCCAGAGAGCGTGGGACTCGTAAGCCTGTCGATGGGCGGTACCCGGCTTGCCAATCCGCAACGCAGCGATGCCGGCATCACTCTCGGCGCACGCGCCGCCGCACGTCAGGACGATCATGTCGATGTACATGTGTTCCGGCGTCTCGATGACGGCGTGCCTGCGCGGCTCACGAGCGAAGTGCGCCTCGCCGTCGCGGGCGAGGCCCGCGAGATTCGCCTGGCATCGGCATTGCCAACGGGCTTTCAGCCCACCGCAATCGAATCGGTACTCGCGGCACGGCTCGATCCCGACAACGCGCTCCGGGTGCAGGTGCGACCCGGCGAATTCAACATAACCGTGGAGGCCCGCGGTCCGAGTCCTGTCCTTGAGGTGACCCTCGGGCAGCGCGCCCCACCCTGGCCCGATGAAGAGATCTGGAGCTTCAGCGCCGATGACCGCCTGCGCGTGGCCGCCATCGAGGGCGTGGCCGCCATCGATCCGGCACAGGCGGACGTTCCGCAGGCGTGGCGTCATCTTCCCGCGTACCGCATGACTTCCGCCGCGACGCTGCGGCTCATCGAGCGCAGCCGGGGTCTCTCGGCGGCGAACGGCGATGAGCTGCGGCTGCAGCGCACGGTGTGGCTCGACTTTGCCGGCAGGGGCTGGACTATCGTCGACCGGTTGACAGGCGCGATGCGTCAGGGCTGGCGGCTCGACCTCGAAACCCCGTACAGCCTCCGCAGCGCGCGCACCGCATCGGATGAGCCATTACTCGTTACCGAGGGGCAGAAGGCTGGACTGAGCGGTGTGGAGCTGCGCAGCCCGCAACTGGATCTCACGGCGGTCTCACGGCTCGAGCGCGGCGGCGGGCCGCTCCCTGCGACCGGCTGGCGCACGCGCTTCAGCGATGTGTCGGGCACTCTGGTGATGGCGCCCGGCTACCGGCTGCTGGCGGCTTTCGGCCCGGACGCAGCTCCCCAGGCGTGGCTCGAGCGCTGGGGGCTGCTCGATATCTTCATGGTGCTGCTGACAGCGACCGTGACCTGGCGAATGCTCGGTGTGCGCGCTGCCGCTATCGCGCTCGCGGCGACCGTACTGACTCACCAGGAAATGGGGGCTCCCGCCTGGCTGTGGTTAGCGGCGCTGGTCGCGCTTGGACTCCAGCGCGCGGCACCTGAGGGGCGGCTGCGTGATTGGGCCCGCAGCGCCCGCATCGTAGCGCTCGCTCTCTTGCTCCTGGCGCTCGTGCCATTCGCGATCACACAGGTTCGCCTTGCCGTGTATCCACAGCTCGAGGCTATCGAGACGGGTTGGTATCAGGCTGCCGGCCTCGCAGGGGTCGCAACGCTTTCACGCCCACCCGCCGTCCAGGCCATGCTCGCGGGAAGAGAGGATGAGGCGAAGGTCGAGGGCCATAGAGCCATCAACGGGCCAGCCAAACTCAGTGCGACGCCATCGGCGATAGCCGGGTCAGCGCCTGTCCAGGAGGTCGCGATCACCGCGGCTCGCCCAGCGCCGCGGAGCGAGATTGCCCGTTACGAGCCCGGTGCGGTCATTCAGGCGGGGCCGGGGGTGCCGGACTGGAACTACCACAGCTATCCCTTCTACTGGAGTGGCGCGGTGGAGCAGAACGCAACGGCGCGCTTCGTGATCAGCCCGCCATGGATGACACGGCTCTGGCGCTTGCTCGGTCTGTTGTTCGCCGCACTCCTCGCGCTCGAGCTGACGCGGCGCGACCTGCCCTCGATGCCGGGCTGGCGGCGCGAGCGGCCCGAGGCGTCCGCAGCGGTCGTGCTGCTGGGCGTGGTTCTGTGCGGCACGATTGCGCCCGTGCGGGCCGCGACGACGCCCGACCCCGAGCTCATCGATCAACTCCGCACCGAGCTGCTCGCCGCACCCAAGTGCGCCCCCGATTGTGCTGCGGTGCTCTCTGCCGAGGTCGCCGCCGGTGCCGGCCGGCTCAGCGTGGTGCTGAACGTGAGCGCGCTCGATCCGGTCGGGATCGCATTGCCGCGAGGAGATCCCGCCTGGACTCCCGATCTCGTGCAGGTCGATGGCGCGGGACCCGCCTGGGTGCAGCGCAGCCCCCAGGGCATCCGCTACGTGAACCTTGCGCGCGGACGGCACCTCGTTCGGATCGAGGGCTCGATCGAGCACATCGCTGCGCTCAGCCTGGCGTTCCCCTCACCACCCCATGTGGTCGATGTGCATGCACCCGACTGGGAAGTCGGCGGACTGACCGAGCGCCGCCTGATGAGCGGCGCACTGGAGCTGGCACGCAAGCGCGTCGCGGGCGCGGCGCCCTCACCGGCAATGGCTCAGGAGGAGTTTCGGCCCTTTGTTGCAGTCGATCGCATGTTTCATCTCGGGCGGGACTGGAGGGTCGACACGACCCTTACGCGCATCGCCCCCACCTCGGGGGCCTTCACGGTCAGCCTGCCCTTGCTCGCGGACGAGGCGGTGACCACGCCGGGTTTGCGCGCAAGTGATGGCAGGGTCTCTCTCGGGCTCGGAGCGGGCGAGCCGACTCAGAGTTTCTCCTCGATTCTGCCGCGCAGCGACACTCTCGAGCTCGTCGCGGCGCGTGAGGACACGCACAGCGAGCGCTGGAGCTTCGAGGTCGCACCGACCTGGCACGCGGAATTCAGCGGTATCCCGGCTGTTGCACCTCGCGAGGATTCCGCCAGGTGGATTTTCGAGTACTACCCGCGGCCGGGTGAGCGGCTGCAGGTGAAGGTGACGCGGCCCCCGGCATCTGCCGGTGGAACGCTCGCATTCGACAGCGTCACGCTTCAGACGGTCGCGGGCACTCGCTCGAGCGACACGAGTCTGCAGCTGCGCTACCGCAGCACCCAGGGCGGCCGGCAAACGCTACACATACCGGCGGAAGCCATCGTCACCCGGGTGCTGAGCGATGGGCAACCGATTGCGCTGCGTCCTGAACATGGGGAGCTCTCGCTCTCGGCACTCCCCGGAACCCACACCTGGACGGTGGACTGGCGCTCCCCGAGGGGCGTGAGACTTCTCACGCGCTCGCCGGAGGTGTCACAGGCGGCGCCCGCCAGCAATCTGCGCCTCGCCCTCCGGCTGCCCGAGGATCGCTGGGTGCTGTACGCGTTCGGCCCGGGAGTTGGGCCGGCCGTTCTGTATTGGGGCGAGCTGCTCGTCTTCATCGTCATAGCCTGGTGGATCGGACGCACGGCACTCACGCCGCTCCCGACGCGGGATTGGCTGCTGCTCGGACTCGGACTCTCGACATTCTCCTGGTTCGCACTCGCCCTCTTTGCGCTCTTCGTTGCGTTCTTCCAATGGCGTGTGCGCCGGCCTGCCCCTGCGAAGCCGCAGCGATTCAAGCTGCTGCAGGTGTTTTCGGCAGGGCTCGCAATCGTCGCGATTCTCGCCGTCGTGTCCGCGGTACCCGGGGGACTGCTGGCGCATCCAGACATGCGCATCGCACCATGGGGGTATCCGGATGAACTGGTCTGGTTCATCGACCAGTCCTCAGCGAGCCTGCCGACGCCGAGTGTCCTTTCGATCTCACTGTGGTGGTACAAAATCGCCATGCTGGCCTGGGCCCTGTGGCTCTCCTTCGCGCTGACACGCTGGACGCGCTGGGCATGGCAGGTGTTCGCGCGCGATGGAGTGTGGCCGCGGCGACCGCTGCCGCCCCCGCCCGCAGCCGAGCCCGCGAAGGCGTGAGTGAGTCGATGAGTCAGCGCGGCGAGAGACTTGCGGCCCGCCGGTCCGCGTCGGCGGCCCCACCATTGTCGCCTCGGGCGCGCAGCGAGTCGGCGATCAGCCGCCAGGCGGAGGACTGAGCGGCCGCATCTCCGCTCGCAAGGGTGAGCGCCTTGCGTCCCATCGCATCGGCTTGTGCCGCATTGTTCGCGGCGAGGCGCACCCGGCCGAGCTCGATCCACACGAGCGGATTTTCCGGCTCGATGCGCAGTGCCCGCTCGAGCGTCGCCGCCGCCTGCGTGGTGTCGCCGCCGGCCGCTTGCTGGTGGGCCTGGCTCACCAGTGCGCTCGCAGCGGGACCTAAGTGGAACTGTTTGGGTGGTGAGGGCACCGAGGGCTGCGCGGGCGGAACGGGGGTCACGGGAGTGGGTGCCTGCGCTCCCGGTTGGGAAGGCTGCGCCGAGCCGGCCGAGGCACCGCCGCCTGTGGGTGGCGCAGCCGGCTGCGGAGGCGGCGCGTGGAAGAGCGCACACCCCGAGAGCGCGACGGCCATGAGCAAAACGGGCAGAAGCGAGCGGATGCGCATGCGTGGAATGATATCTAGTGCACGACGCTGCGTACCCATTGCTGCGCGCGCTCGAGGAGGCTCGTCCCCGCCGTGTTCTCCGGAATGCTGCATCCCGGACGCGGCGGCACCACCGCATCGGCGGGCACAGCCACCGCCACGAGATCCGAGGTGCAGCCGGGAGCTGCGCGCAATCCAGTTGGGTACTCGATGTGAACCTCGACCACCGACTCGGGCATCGGAGCGTTCCATGAGTTCGTGCCCAGCCCCGCCATGATGCGCGCCCAGACCGGCAGCGCGCCCGCGGAGCCCGTGAACCCTGTCGGCTCGTCATCATCGTAGCCCACCCATACCACGGCCAGATGACTCCCCGAGAAGCCCGCGAACCAGCTGTCGCGAAACTCCGAGGAGGTGCCCGACTTGCCGGCGACGACGAGATCGGGCGGGAGGAGCGCGCGCGCCGAGCGTCCGGTGCCGTGGTCCATCACCAGAACCAACATGCGATCGAGCTGGTAGATCACCTCGGGTGATGCCACCTGGGTCACTTCGAGCGGAAACGCCTTGAGCGGCTTGCCATCGGCGCTGATCACGGCGCGCACCGCGCGCAGCGGGTTGCGGAAGCCGCCGTTGGCGAGGCCGTTGAAGAGCTGCGCCGCCTCCAGTGGGGTCACATCGACTGCCCCGAGCAGCATCGCCGGCACCTGCGCGGGGGGCTGCGGCAGGCCAAAGCGTTGCAGTGTCGCGCCGATCTTCGGCAGTCCCAGGTCGAGCCCGACACCGACTGTCGCGAGATTGAGTGACTCGGCGAGGGCGCGCACCACCGGGACCGGGCCGTACACCTCGTGGGTGAAGTTCTCCGGAGTCCAGTGGCGGTCACCCGTGAGCTTCACATCGACGGGTGCATCCTGCACCACGGTTGTCGCGTTGTAGCGGCCGCTCTCGAGCGCCGTGAGATAAATGAAGGGTTTGACGAGCGATCCCATCGAGCGGCGGGCATCGAGCGCGCGGTCGAAGCCGTCGTAGCCGACATCGCGCCCGCCGACGATCGCGATTACATCGCCACTCTGTGGCGATGTAATGACCACCGCGCCCTCGAGCCGGCCGTGCTTCCTCTGGCGATCGAGCCGTGCGAGCTCACGCTCCAGCGCACGCTCCGACTCGTCCTGTGCAAGCGGGTCGAGGCTCGTGTAGATGCGCAACCCCGCCTCGGTCAGGTCCTGATCGTGATAATCGCGCCGCAAGGTACGGCGCACGAAGTCGAGATACGCCGGGTAATAGGCTCCCGAGGGGCGCGTAGTCACCCCGAGGGGCTGGCGGGTAGCGGCCGATGCGTCGGCCGCCTGAATGACGCCCTGTTCGGCCATCTGGCGCAGCACGAGGTTGCGCCGCGCGAGTGCGCGCTCCGCATGGCGCCGCGGATCGTAGTACGAAGGTCCGCGCACGATCGCGACCAGCAGCGACACCTCGGCAAGATCGAGCTCCGAAAGGGGCTTGCCGAAGTAGAACTGACTCGCGAGCCCGAAGCCGTGAATGGCGCGATCTCCATCCTGACCGAGGAAGATCTCATTGATGTAGGCGTTCATGAGATCGGCCTTGCTGAAGTGTGCATCGAGTGCCATCGCCATGGCCGCCTCGCGCAGCTTGCGCGCGAGGGTTTGGCGCGAGGAGAGGAAGTAGCTGCGCACCAGCTGCTGCGTGAGGGTGCTTCCGCCCTGCTCGATCTGGTGGGCGCGCACGTTGACCCAGGCGGCGCGCAGCATGGCGAGCGGATCGACACCATGGTGGGTGTCGAACTTGCGGTCCTCGACCGCCTTGAGCGCAAGGGGCAGAAGCGGCGGTACCTCCTGCGGGCTCACCACGATCCGGTCTTCACCGTGGATCGGAAAAATGCTGCCAATCAGCAACGGCTCGAGCCGCAGCACCGGCAGCTCCTTTCCGCTCGCATCGCGCAGGCTCTCGATGCTCTTCCCGCCCGCGGTCGCGATGGTGAGCCGCTGCGCGGCCCGGGTCTCATCCGCAAAGCGCGCCGGACGCAGCGACACCTCGAGCTGCTCGCCTGCAAGGTGGTACGTGCCTGCAGGATCGGCGCGGTCGCTGCGCCGGTAGTGCAGGCGCTGCAACTCGTGCTCGAGTCCCGAGAGGCCGAGCGGCAGACCCGCGTACAGCTCGAGTGGCGCGGCGTACACCTGTGCCGGCAGCGTCCAGCGGCGGCCTTCGAACTGCTTGACCACGAGGTGGTCGAGGTACAAGCCGTAGAGCACCGCGGCGAGGAGCATGGCTCCGGCGATGAGCAGCAGTTTGCGTTTCAGATGAACAGCTCCTCGGCGGGCGGGCGCAGGTTGTACTCCGAGCTCATCGTGCGCCCGTAGGCACCTGCATTGGCGATCAGCAGTACATCGCCCTCAAGGCACGGCGGCAGCAGCCGATCGTGACCGAGTACATCTGCGCTCTCGCAGATCGGCCCGACGACGCTCACGAGCTCAGTCGCCGGCTCATCGAGCCGGGTGAGGTTGGCGATTTCATGGTACGCGCCATAGAGTGCCGGACGGATGAGCGAGTTCATGCCGGTGGCGATGCCGACGAATCGTAGTCCCCCCTTCGCCTTCAGCTGCGTGACGCGCGCCAGCAGCACGCCACAGCTCGCTGCCAGGTAGCGCCCGGGCTCGAGCCAGAGATCGAGCTGCGGGTGCTCGGTGCGCACTGCGCTCAGCAGCTGATCGAGCGCCGCCAGATCGACCCCGCGCTGCTCACTGCGCTCCGGTACGCCGAGGCCTCCGCCGACATCGATGACGCGCACCCGCGGCAGGCGGGAAGCCGCTCCCGCGAGCAGCCGCGCCGTGTGCTGCCAGCTCGTCACATCGAAAATGCCGCTGCCGACGTGTGCCTCGAGGCCGATGACCTGCGCGCCGGCTTTTTCCGCCGTGCGCGCAAACTCCGGCAGCTCCGCAAGCGGGACGCCGAATTTCGAGCGGCTGCCGGCGGTACGCACGTGCGTGTGGTGGCCGCGGCCGACACCGGTGTCCACGCGTAAGAAGATCTCCCGGCCCGCGAAAAGCTGCGGCCACGCCGTGAGCGCATAGGCATTGTCGACCGTCACCGTGACGCCGGCCGCAAACGCCCAGGCGTACTCGTGGCGCGGAGCGAAATTCGGCGTGTAGAGAATGCGCTGCCGCTCGAGCTGCGGGAGAAGGCGCAGCACGCGCTCGACCTCGCCCTGGGAGACGCACTCGAATTCGATGCCCTCGGCGTGGAGTGCACACAGCAGCTGCGGATGCGGGTTGGCTTTCACCGAGTAATGCACCCGCGCGAGCGAGCCGAGCGCCCGCAGCGCACGGGCGGCCGCGCGCGCCACATCGAGATCGTAGATGAATGCGGCGTCGCGCTCGCCGAGCGCATCGAGCAGCGCCCGGCGCTTCCTCCGCCACCATGGCTCGCCGGACGTGCCGGATGCCGCAGGAGCCGAGAACAACTGCTGCCAGGTGGGACCGAGCACCTTGTCACCGGGCACCGGGCGAATGAGCAGCTCGTGCAGCTGCTCGACGAGGCGGTCTCCCTGGCCTTCATCGACCACGAAAGTGAAGTTCAGATCGTTGGCCGCCTGACTCACCAGGTGGATCTTCTGCTCCTCGAAGAATTCGAAAGCCCCGCCCAACTGATGGAGGATGGCGCGGATGTTGCGGCCGACGAGGCTCACCGAGGCGCAGGGGCCGATCACCTGCACGCGGCACAGGGCAGAGAGATCGGTGACGAGCTCGGCCACCCGTGCGTTGCTGAGTGAGTTGGCGGCCGGGTCGAGCGAGACGGTGACATTGGTCTCGGAGGTCGACACCAGGTCGACCGACATGCCGTGCTGCTTGAACACCTGGAAGGCGTCGGCGAGAAAGCCCACCTGGTGCCACATCCCCGGGCTCTCGAGTGAGATGAGCGTGATGCCCTTCTTGGTGCACACCGCCTTCACCTGCGCCCCTCCGTCGCCTCCGTCTGCGGAGAGCACCGTGCCTTCGAGATGCGGCGCATGCGTCGCATAGACGTGCAGCGGAATACCGTACTGGCGGGCCGGGAGAATGCAGCGCGGG
>DASYFL010000080.1:0-4353 GCA_036498445.1 Steroidobacteraceae bacterium | reverse complement strand
CATGGGTATGCCGGTCGTGGCCGCCGCCGGGTGCGCGGCCTGTCCCGCGCGGACGGGCGCCGCTCGTGCCGGTGGGACCGCATCGGGATCCTGTGGTCCGAAAGCGGCCCAGGCGGCAACGAGCGCTGCGCTGCCGATCAGCCACTTGCTTCGTCGGGTGAGGTTCACGGCTCGCCCTCGCCGCGCACGAACACGACGAAGCCGATGTCGGCGTTCACGACCTGCTCGCCGACCGCCTTGCGCTCGAAGCGCAGCTTCTCGAGAGATGCGGCCGGCACTGCGGTCAGTGTGCCGTTGATGAAGGTGCGAATGGCCGGATACGCCGCCGAGACGGGAAACTCCACCTCGTAGCGGCCGATTGCTCCTGCCTTCGCGGGGACGTAGGCGTAACGTCCCTTGTCGATCGGCACGCCCGCGCTCTGTGCCTGAGCGTATATCTGGCCAATGACCGCGGGTATCTGCGCGCGCGTCGGAAGCGTCGCCACGAGCCGCGGTACGGCTTCCGTGATGTTCAAGGTGGTGGAGGGATGCTGCGCACGCACCAGATCCCACTGCAGGCCCTGCACCGCGCGGTGCGCCGGGAGGAGCGCGGCAATGCCGAGCGCCGCCGCGGCAACGAACGCGGCGAGGCCGGCCTGTCCGGCGATTCCGAGCCGGGCGATCTGGTATTGCAGTTGCGGCACGAGCTGCCCGGCCGCTTCCCGCAACGGCAGGAGCAATTCCATTCCCGAGCGCGGGCGCACCGCCGGCGGCTGCACTGGCCGGGGCTGCGGCACACTGGCCGCGACCGGCAATTTGGCCGGTGTGGCGAGGCGCACCTCGCTCTCCACTTCCGCAACGACGACGGCCTCGATTTCCTCTGCGGACGGCGCGGGCTCGCCCGTGTGTGGCAGTGGTTCTATTGTGTTCATGGCTGCCTCCACTCCGCGCTCACGGCGAAGCGCACCGGGCGCTGCGGGTCATCGCTGCGGACTTCGTGGGTCTCGAGCATGGGATAGCGAAGCAGCGCACTGGTCTGCAGCCGCCCCACATAGGCGAGGACGCGCGGCAGATCGCGCGACTCGCCGGTGACGCGCACCATGTGCTTGGATTCGTCGGGCTCGACCGACAACAGTGCGATGTCGCTGGCAGAATCGTGACTCGCGCCTTCCAGCTCCCTGAGCAGACCTGTCCAGGGCATCGACAGCTCCTGCGCAATGCGTTCGGCATCGTGCGTGAGGGCCGTGTTGCGCACGTCCTGTGCCGGATCGCGATGGTTGCTGTGATTGGCTGCGGCCACTTTCATTTCGAGTCCGGCGCGGGAAGCCTCGAGTTGGCGATACTCGAGGCAGGCCGCCGCTATGGCTAATGCGCCGGTGACGAGCAGCAGCGCGCCCGCGAGTGTCAGCGGCGCGCGCCTTCCGGAGAAATCGACACTGATGAGTAGGGGTGCGCTCATGCCGCCATCCTGCGGGTCTTGCACAGGCGCTGCAGCGTGGTGAGTGCGGCGCCTGATTCTTCGAGCCACTGCAGTCCGCCCGCGTCGCTACTGCCCGCGGTCGCGGCCGCGACTTCGCGCCAGGCGTGCGGAGCTTCCACATACACCCTGCCCTCCTCGGGTGCATGACTCGCGAGCCGTCCGAAGGTCTGCAGGCGCTTCAGCTCGCGCGTCCAGTCGGATCCGATGCGCACCACGTGCACGCGATCCCAGCCGTGGCGCGCGAGTCGCGCCGCTGCCATCGAGCCCTGCTCGATGCTCACGAACCAGGCGTTCGATTCCGGCAACGCATGACGCCACGCGGCGTAGGAAGCCACCAGCTGCGGCTGCAGGGAAAGCAGCTTGCAGCCGTGCGTGAGGCAAAGGTTGCGCACCGCTGCGATCAGCTCCCCGGAAATGGCGCAGGCCACACGCGTTGCGCGCGGCGGCGCCTCCGAGATACGTACATCCCAGCCGGCCACGGCTTCCCCGTAGGCACTGCCGAGAAGCTGCCGTCCGTGCGCGAGCCGCTCTTCGCTGGAGCTGAGAGCCGCCACCCAGGGCACGATGGCGTAGCGTGCCCAGTGATCCGCCATCACGATGCGAATGCGGCTGGCACGCCAGGGCTCCTGGGCGAGCATCGTGCCGAGTGCTTCGAGCGCGCGAGCCCAGGACTCGTCCTTCACGCCCTCGAAGCGTTGCTCGTGCTCGGCGGCGAGCATTGGGTGCACGCCGCGCTGCATCTTCACCAGGCACAGGTGATGAGGCGAGAGATAGGCCCCGACCTCGTCACGCCATAATGGTGACACGGTTCACCTCCTCGATTGTGGTGAGTCCGCGCCGCACCAGATCGAGCGCCGAGCTGCGGATCAACTGCACCCCTGCCTGCCGTGCCAGCTCCTTCAATTGCCGGACCGGTACGCGGCTGACGATCGCCTCGCGGATCTCATCGTTCATCACCATGAGCTCGCCCACCGCCTTGCGGCCGTGGTAGCCGGTGCCGCGGCAGTGTTTGCAGCCCCTGCCCTTGCGGAACTTGAACGATGCACTCAACACCACCGATACCCGCGATGCGTCCAGCAACTCACGCGCAGGCATGTAGGTCTCGCTGCACTGCTCGCAGACGATGCGCACCAGGCGCTGCGCCAGCACTGCCGACAGCGCCGACACGAAACCGTGCGAATCCACGCCCATGTGTACGAAGCGGCTGACGACGTCGAAGACGTTGTTGGCATGCACCGTGGTGAATACCAGGTGCCCGGTGAGCGCTGACTGGATGGCGATCTGTGCGGTCTCCGGATCGCGGATCTCGCCCACCATGATCTTGTCCGGATCGTGCCGCAGAATCGAGCGCAGGCCGCGTGCGAAGGTGAGGCCTTTCTTCTCGTTGACGGGGATCTGCAGTACTCCCGGCAGCTGGTATTCGACCGGGTCTTCGATGGTGATGATCTTGTCGCGCCCGGTCTGCGTCTCGGAGATGGCCGCGTACAGTGTCGTGGTCTTGCCGCTGCCGGTCGGGCCGGTGACCAGCAGCATGCCGTAGGGAAGCGCGCTCAGCCGGCGCAGCTGCGCCATGATCTGATCGTCGAAACCCAGCACGTCCAGCCGCAGGCCACTCATCTTGGTGAGCGCCTGCTTGTCGAGGATGCGCAGCACCGCGTCCTCACCGAAGATGCTCGGGATGATCGACACCCGGAAGTCGATCGGCCGCCCTTTGACGGCGATCTTGAAGCGCCCGTCCTGGGGGATGCGGCGCTCGGCGATGTCGAGCTCCGACATCACCTTGATGCGCGAGATGATCTGCTCCGCGAGCTCCACTCCGCGCACGGCGGCGATTTCGGCCAGCACGCCATCGAGCCGATAGCGCACCAGGAGGCCCACCGCGCTCGACTCGAGGTGAATGTCGCTAGCTCCGGCGCGCAGTGCGTCGTATACGGTGGAATGCACCAGGCGAACCACCGGGCTCGTGTCCTCGGTGATCCTGACGTAGGAGAGCTCATCAACCCCTTCTTCGTGCTTGGCGCTCTCCTGCGTGGCGGGCAGCACCGAGTCGATCGCCCGCAGCGCTTCGGCGCACCGCGCCACGAGGTGCGCGAGCTCATCGCGCCCGGCCAGGGCCCATTCGAGCGGTGCCGTGATCCGCAGCTCGAGCCAGCCGCGCAGGCCCTCATCGAACGGATCGGTGAAGATCGCAACCAGCCGTTCGCCCTCGTGCACCACCACGCAGCGGCGGCGGGTAGCATCCGCGGGAGGCAGCACGGAGAAGTCGGGCTGGAGATGCGCGAGCTCTGCTGCCGAAATGAACCGATAGTCGAACGCCTGTGCGAGCGCACTCGCATAACGATCGCCGTTGAGGCCGCTCGCCTCGGCCAGCACCTCGTATACGGGACGCCCGGAACGCTCGGCCTCCTGCATGGCGCGGGCGATCGAGCTCTCATCGATGCGCAGGGCCGCGGCATTGATCACGCTGCGGGACGCGTCGCTGTTCGCCGCGGCCGGGAGGCTCGCCGCCGCCGCCACGCTCGCCGCTGCCGGCAGGCTCGCAGCCGCTGCGAGCTGGTCGGTGCTAAGCGGGTCGGCGCTGAGTGTGTCGACCGCCGCGTTCACTTAATGCTTCCCGCGAGCTGGAAGATCGGGAAGTACATCAGCACGACGATCACCCCGATGATCAGGCCGATCACCACCATGAGAATCGGCTCGATCAGCCGCGTGACCACCGCTACCCAGCGCGCGAGCTCCTCATCGAAGAAGTCCGCGATGCGCTCCATCATCTCGCCCATGTTGCCGCTGCGCTCGCCGACGCGCAGCATGCGCGCCGCCACGGCGGTCGTGAGGCCGTGACGTTCCATCGCCTCGCCGATCGACTGACCTTCGGTCACTGCGCGCGTCGCCGCTGC
>DASYFL010000079.1:0-34010 GCA_036498445.1 Steroidobacteraceae bacterium | reverse complement strand
CCTTTCGCCCGCCGCGCCCGGCTTGCCTTCGCTCCACACGTAGAAGTCATGATGCGGCGCTGCACGCGAGCGCGAGGCGTCGCGAAACCATGGATGCTGGTCGGAGGTATGATTGAGCACCATGTCGAGAATCACGCGGATGTGCCGCCGCTGTGCCTCGGCGAGGAGACGCTCGAAATCCGCGAAGGTGCCGTATTGAGGGTCGATGCCCTGGTAATCGGAAATGTCGTAGCCGAAGTCCACCTGCGGCGAGGGATAGATCGGAGCAATCCAGATGGCATCGACCCCGAGCCGCTCGAGGTAGTCGAGTCGCCGGGTGATGCCGTTCAGATCGCCGGTGCCATCGCCGTTGGAGTCCTGGAAGCTGCGTGGATAGATCTCGTAGATGACCGCGTGGCGCCACCAAGGGTCGCGGGCCGCAGCCGGCGCCGCAGAACTCTCTCGGCTCAGGAGGCCGCTGAGCAGCAGCGCGACTAAGGCGGCGAACGACCGGGATGGGCTCGTTGACCGCTTCAGGGCGCTATGCATAAATCGCTTGGCTTCGCGGGCATGGCCCGCGCATGGTACTCGATGCACCTCGCACGCTGCCCGGTTACCGCTCGCGCTGCGCGGGCTCTTTGCGTCGCGGCGCTGCTGCTCGCGCCGATCCTCGAGGCTGCGGAGCTCGATGTCAGGCAGATTGACTTCGCACCCGCGGTGAGCGCGAAGCTGGAGGAGTACGGCGAAGCCGAGGGTGCCGCGCTGCGTGATGCAATCGTCGCCGCGGTCGTGCGCGAGAGCCGGCAGAGCGCGGTGCCCGCGGGGCTATCGGTCACGGTGACGGTGCTCGACCTTGCGCCCTCGCGCCTTACGCGCAAGCAGCTGGACGACAATCCCTCGCTCGATCTCGTGGATAGCAAGTCGCTCGGTGGCGCCGAGCTCAAAGCAGAGGTGCGCGATGGGCAACAGCGCCTGCTGAAGACGGTGAGCTACCGCTATTTCGCGCCCGACATCACTGCCGGCTCGCCGGCGCGCGACCCCTGGGCCGATGCGCACGTCGCCATCGATGGTTTTGCGCAGAAGCTCACCGACGCCTGCCGCAATCTGCACGGCTAGCTGACCGGAGGAATCCCGCTGCGGACCCGCTACGGCGTTGACGGCCCCATGCTGACACGCACCAGATCCTCCGGCCGCAGCCACTTGCGGAACGCCTCCTGCACCGCGGCGGCATCGAGCGCGATGTAACGTTCGGCCGCGCGCGTCGGCTCATCGAGCGGGAGCCCGAGATCGGAGCGACCGAGCAGTGCGCGCGCAATCTCGTCGAGTCCCGCCTCGCTGAGTGGCAGCTGCCGAAGCAGACAGGCCTTGACCCGCGTCAGCTCATCCGCTGCCGCCGGCGTGCTCTGCATGTTGGTGATCTCGCGCGCAACCATGTTGGCGGCGCGGGTAACGTTCTGTGGATCGCTCGCGTACTCCACCAGGTAGATGCTGCGGGTGCGGCCGGACTGCAGCACCGACTCCACCGAGTAGACCAGCCCGGCTTTCTTACGCAGATCGACACTCAGGCGCGTGGAATAGAAGCTGCCGCCGAGGACCGCGTTGCCGAGCGCCAGTGGGTAGTAGTCCGGGTCCGAGCGCGTGAGCGCGATGTTCTGCGCGAGCACCACGCGGTCCTGCACGCGGCTCGCATCCGGCACGAACACCGTTCCCGCTCTATTGGGCGGAACGGCGGGCAGATCGATGGCAGGTTTGGGACCGCTCGCCGACCAGTTGCCGAAGTAGCGGCCGATGACCGCGCGCGCCGCCTGCGGATCCACCTTGCCGATCACCACGATGGTGGTGAGATCGGGCCGAAATACGCGCTGGTAGTAGCCGCGCACGGCCGCCGGGGTCAGTGCACGCACCGTCTCGGGCGTCGACATGCGCAAGCTCGGATCCCCGGCAGGGTAGAGCGCGGTGCGCAGCGAGCGCTGCGTCAGGAACCCGGGACTCGCGTTGCGGGCGGCGACCCCGAGCGCCACTTGCCCGCGGATGACCTCGAGCGCCTGCGCGGGGAGCGCCGGGTGCAGCTCGTTGTCGGCGAGGAGCTCGGTCGCCCGGTCGAAGTGCTCGGCGAGCGCCTGCACCGCGAAGTCCGTGCCGGCGTGCTCGCGTGCACCGATATCATCGAGTGCCTGTTGGAAGGCGACGCGGTCGAGGTGCTCGCTGCCATAAGTGAGCAGGCGATCGAGCACCTGCGCGACACCTTCCTCGCCCGGATTCTCCTCGGTCTCGGGACGATTACGGATGTGACCGAACACACTCACGGTGTCGCTCACATCGGCGGTCTGCACGATCAGTGTCAGACCATTCGGCAGGGTGCTCACGATCGGGTGCAGGGTCGAGGCCGGCACCTGCAGCCGCTCCAACGCTTTGCTCGCCCAGGCGGGGAGCGCCGTCGGATGCGCCTCGCCGAGTGAAATCGCTTCCCGTCCGCCGAACCCACCACGTGAAGCGACCGGCGGGCCCGAGCCGCGCGGCTGCATCACGCCCGTCACGGCGTGATCGAGATCCAGGTACTGGCGCGCGACGCGGTTGACATCGGCGACGGACACCTGCTCGATGCGCGCGAGATCATCGTCCGGAGAGGTAAGTCCATAGAGCGCCAGCGCGTCGGACCAGACCGCGGCAAGCTCGGGTATGGAGTTGCGCTGAAACTGCGCTGCGCTGCGCTCCTGCAGCTTGGCCGCGCTCACCAGCTCGGCCGGCACACCCGTGCGGGCGACCCGTGACAGGATGGCGCGCACCTCGGCCTCGAGCGTCTTGGGATCTGCGCCGCCGGTGAAGCTGACAACCGCGTAAGCGAGACCCGCCTGCGGCAGCGGATCCAGGGCGAATTCGGCCGAGAGAGCGCGGCCCTGCGGCACGAGGCCGTAGAGCTCGAAGCGCTTGTTGCTGAGGACGTCCGCCAACACCTCGAGCGCGGCGAAATCCGCATCGCGCGGCCCCGGGGTGCGCATGGCGATCATGAGCGTACCGCTCGGCCGGTCGGTATCCACGCTGAAGGAGGTAGGCTTCACCGCGCTCAGGTGCACCGCAGGCTTTGGCGGCAGCTTCTTCGCCGGTATGTCGGCGAATAGTTGCTGCACCAGTGTGAGCGTCGCGCGCGGCTCGACATCACCCGCGATCACGAGAATCGCATTGTTCGGAGCGTACCAGGTGTCGTGGAAGCTCTTGAGCATCTGCGCCGTGGTCTTCTGGAAGGAGGGGCGGGTCCCGAGCGCGTCGTGTTCGTACGGGGTGCCGGCGAACATGCGCGCGCGCAGCTTGGCGAACAGCACGTACGAGGGCTCCGACAGGTCCTGCGCCACTTCCTGCTCGATGGCACCGCGCTCCTCGTTCCACTCTGCCGGCGTGTTGAGCACGGCGCGCATGCGCAAGGCCTCGATATGCAGCGCCACGTCCAGATCCTCGGCAGGCACCGTGAACAGGTACTGGGTCAGGTCCTCGCGTGTGTTGGCATTGAAATCGCCGCCGACCACGCTGCCGATGTCGGCGAGCTGATCGGCAGTGAGTCCCGGGCTGCCGCGGAACATCATGTGTTCCTGGGCGTGCGCGGTACCCGGAAATCCTTTCGGTGCCTCATCGGATCCGACCAGGTAGTTGACCGAGGTGGCGACCACTGGCGCCAGCGTGTTGCGGACGATGACCACGCGCAGGCCGTTCTCCAGCGTGGCGCGCAACACATCGGCCGACACTTCCGCGGGCGGTGCAGGCGGCTGTCGCAGCGCTGCATCGGCGACCGTCGCGAGCGCCAGCGCAGCGAGCCAGACGGCCGCCCGTCGTGCCCGTTGCGGAGCTGGTGGGTTCGGCATGGTGAATCCCGGCGCGGGGTTGGGGCGGCCAGTATATGCGATCAGCCTGCGCCGCCATGTTCTGCCACAAAGCATCCGCGCTCTGACGTTTTTGCTCCACCGCCGGCGCGCTGCCGTGCGCTGAACTGATGGCGTGCCGAGGTCGGCCATTCCATCAACAGGCAAAGTGAGGAGCAAACCATGAATACATCGACACTGCGGCCCTGCGCGGCGGGGCTGGCACTCAGCGGCTGGATGGCGCTATCGCCCGCCTACGCCGCAGCACCTACCGAGCAGCCCGGCTCAGGGTCGAAGCAATCCGACATCGGCGTAGTGACCGGCCTTGCCGTGGGGGCCGCCGCGGCCGGTCCGGTCGGCGCCGTGATCGGCGCTGCCGCCGGAGCGCTGCTCGGCGACCGTTACCACGCCCAAGCGCAGTCCTCGGCGGCGATGGCAAAGGAGCTCGAGCACAGCGAGGCGCAGCGCGCCGAGCTCACGCAGAGCGTGGCGCAGCTCGATGGCTCACTGTCGCAGTCACGCGCGCGCAGCGATGCGCTCGCCGCGCAGCTCAGCAATACCGATCAGCTCGGACTCGATGTGACTTTCCGCACCGGTGATGACTCGGTGGCGGCGCAGGCGATGTCTCCGCTCCTGAAACTCGGGGCACTCGCGGCGTCGCTTCCGCAGGCGCAGGTGTCGGTCGCGGGCTTTACCGACCCACGCGGCTCGGACGCCTACAACGATGAGCTCTCGCTGCGGCGCGCGGAGAACGTGGCCGCGGTGCTGATGAGTGCTGGCGTGCCAGCCGAGCGCATATGCATCGAGGCACACGGCAAGACCGAGGCGGCCGATGCCGATGGGGATCTCGACAGCTACGCGCTCGAGCGCCGGGTGACGGTCCGCCTGCAACTGCCGGGTTCCGGCGAGGTGGCGGCCCGTGATTAGCGCCGCGCTGCGGTCGCGGGCAAATGCGCCGCGGGGTACGAGGCTCGCGGCGCATCTTCGCGCTAAGATCTCCTGGCACAATTACCTGCGCGGGATTGCCATGAGCACCAGCATCGTTCGTTTGGATGGCGCAATCGAAGCGGAAATTTCCGAGCCACCGGCCGAGCGGCTGATCGCCGGCGCCCCGGAACTGCAGGTGCGCAACTATTTCACCGACCGCACTCAGCAGTTCTTCGCCGGACGCTGGTCGGCGACGCGCGGAAAATGGCAGGTGCGCTACACCGAGAACGAGCTGTGCGTGATGACCGCTGGACGGGTCATCATCGAGAGCGTGGCCGGCGAGCGCATGAGCTTCGGCGCCGGCGATGCATTCCTGATTCCGGCCGGGTTCACGGGCACCTGGGAAGTGGTCGAGGACTGCAGCAAGATCTACGCGATCTTCGAGCCGCGCAGCTGACTTGAGACATAACCGGGCGGCATTCTTGAAGCCCGTCGCAGAACGGAGACCCGCGGCTTCATCGCAGCGCCGCACAGTGGGAAGGTATCCGGGTGTGCCGGAGTCCCAGGGTGTCTCGTGGAAACCATTACAGTCGCCGCTGAACGCATCCCCAGCTCCTATACGCCCGGAATGCCGGTGCTCATCGGCATCGCGCTTCTTGTGGTGATCGTCAGCTGGATGGTGCTCTCGAAGCGGTACCGCCAGCCGCCGGGCGCCTGAGCGCCGCGGAGCCATTTTCCGGGTGGCTGTGCACTTGCCGGGCGCAGCCGCTGCCCCCGCGCTACGCTATTGCGCCCGCAGCGCCTCACTCAGCGCGGCGAAGATCTGGTCGATCTGCGGTTTCTCGATGATGAGCGGCGGTGAGAGCGCAATCACGTCCCCGGTCTGACGCACGAACACCCCGCGCTCGAAGCAGCGGCTGAACACCTCGAAGGCGCGCGCTCCGGGCTTCCCGGGCACCGGTTCGAGCTCGAGCCCCAAGATCAATCCGTAGTTGCGGACGTCGATGACGTGCGGCAGGCCGCGCAGCGCATGCGCCGCGTCTTCCCAGTATTTCGCGAGCGAGGCCGCGCGCGTCAGCAGGCCTTCGCGCTCGTACAGGCCGAGCGTCGCCAGCCCTGCGGCGCATGCCGCCGGGTGCGCCGAGTAGGTATAGCCGTGGAACAGCTCGATGCCGTCCGGCCCCTTCATGAAGGTCTCGTAGATCCCCGGGCTCACCAGCACCCCACCCATGGGGACGCAGCCGTTGGTGAGGCCTTTGGCGAGAGTGATCATATCCGGCCGGACTGAGAACTCCTGAGCCGCGAACGCCGAGCCCGTGCGGCCGAAGCCGGTGATCACTTCATCGAAGATCAGCAGGATTCCATGGCGGTCGCAGATCTCCCGGAGCCGCTGCAGATAGCCGCGCGGCGGAAGAAGCACCCCCGTGGAGCCGGCAATGGGCTCGACGATGACCGCGGCGATGTTGGAGGCATCGTGCAGCGCGACGAGCCGCTCGAGCTCATCCCCGAGTCCCGCACCCTGCGCGGGCAGGCCGCGTGAAAAAGCGTTGCGCGCGAGATCGTGGGTATGCGCGAGATGATCCACACCGTGCAGCAGCGCCATCGACCACGTCCTGCGGTTCGCCACCATCCCGCCGACCGAAATACCGCCGAAGCCCACGCCGTGGTATGCGCGTTCGCGGCCGATCAGCCGTGTGCGGGTGCCTTCGCCGCGCAGGCGATGGAAGGCGAGCGCGATCTTGAGCGCCGTGTCCACCGCCTCGGAGCCCGAGTTGGTGAAGAACACGTGGTCGAGCCCCGCGGGTGCAATCTTCACGAGTGCGTTCGCGAGCTGGAACGCGACCGGGTGCGCCATCTGAAAGGAAGGCCCGTAGTCGAGCGTCTCGAGCTGCGCGGCAACTGCCTCGGTGATCTCGCGCCGCGCGTGCCCGGCGTTCACGCACCACAGTCCCGCGACCCCATCGAGGATCTGCCGGCCATCGGCGGTCCAGTAGTACATACCGCTTGCGCGGGCGAGGAGCCTCGGCGCGGCCTTGAACTGCCGGTTTGCGGTGAACGGTAGCCACAGCGCCTCGAGATCCGAGCGGGTGAGTGTTGCCGGGGAGGTGTTGCTTGGCATGGCGTGGAAACTCGGTCGGGTTCGGCGGGCGTGAAATGATAAAGAAAGTGGACAAACAGGGCCACTGCGGCCATATTTCGGCCCTCATCGTTCAAGATTTTAAACAGGCCATGACCATCGATGTCGGCGCGCGGCTGCGCAGTGTGCGCACCAGCTTCGGGCTTTCGCAGCGCGAGCTCGCGCGGCGGGCAGGCGTCACTAATGGACTGATCTCGCTCATCGAGCAGAACAGGGTGAGTCCCTCGGTGAGCTCGCTGAAGAAGGTGTTGGATGGCGTGCCGATGTCGCTCGCGGAGTTCTTCACGCTCGACCTCAGCGCCGCGCCGCAGGCTTTCTTCGCCGCCGAGGAGCTCGTGGAGCTTGGCAATGCCGACGTGTCGCTGCGGTTGATTGCGGCACAACGCCCCGGCAGACAACTCACCGTGCTGCACGGGCGCTACGCCGCGGGCGCGGCGGCGGGTGAGGAAATGTTTGCGCACCGCGGCGAGCAGGCGGGCGTGGTGATCCGTGGACGCATCGAGCTGACCGTGGGCGGCGTCAGCCGGGTGCTGGGTCCAGGCGAAGCTTATTATTTCGCCAGTCAGCTCCCGCACCGCTTTCGCAACGTCGGGCGCGAAGCGTGTGAGATCATCAGCGCCTGCACCCCAGCGACCTTCTGAAGAGAGATGCCCGCGATGAGCGCAACAGCTGAATCGGTTTCCTGGCAAGAGCGCGCACGGCGCCTCGAGTTCCGCACCCAGGCGTTCATCGACGGGCGTTACGTCGATGCGGCCTCCGGTGCCACCTTCGACTGCGTCAACCCGGCAACCGGCAAACTGCTCGCGCGCGTCGCGGCGGGCGACACCGAAGACGTCAACCGCGCCGTCAACTCGGCGCGCGCCGCATTCCGCAAGGGAAGCTGGGCACAGCTTGCACCGGCGAAGCGCAAGAAAGTGCTGCTGCGCCTCGCCGACCTGATCCGCGAGCACGGCGATGAGCTCGCGCTGCTGGAAACACTCGATGTCGGCAAGCCCATCACCGATAGCGTCAAGGTCGATATCCCGGCGGCGGCGCGCTGCGTGCAGTGGTACGCGGAAGCGATCGACAAGGTGTACGACCAGGTTGCGCCCACCGGGCCCGAGGCGCTGGCACTCATCACTCGCGAGCCACTCGGTGTGGTCGGCGCGATCGTGCCCTGGAATTTCCCGCTGCTGATGGCCGCCTGGAAATTCGCCCCGGTGCTCGCCGGCGGTAACTCGTTCGTGCTCAAGCCTTCGGAGAAATCCCCGCTCACCGCGCTCAAGGTCGCCGAGCTCGCCATCCAGGCCGGGATCCCGGAAGGAGTGTTCAACGTGGTGCCCGGGTTCGGCCCGACCGCAGGCAAAGCGCTCGCGCTGCACATGGATGTCGATTGCATCGCCTTCACCGGCTCGACCGCCACCGGGCGGACGATCATGCAATTCGCAGGTCAGTCCAACCTCAAGCGCGTATCGCTCGAGTGCGGTGGCAAGTCGCCCAACATCGTGCTCGCGGACTATCCGAATCTCGACAAAGCGGCGACCGCGGCCGCCTGGGCCATCTTCTTCAACCAGGGCGAGATGTGCTCGGCCGGCTCACGCCTGCTGCTGCAGGAGGGCATCAAGGAGGCAGTGCTGGAAAAGGTGCAGGCCATCGGCCGCACGCTCGTGCCCGGGGATCCGCTCGATCCTGCGACCAGGCTCGGGGCGATCGTCGATGAGACACAGATGAAACGTGTGCTCGGCTACATCGATGCCGGACGCGCCGATGGGGCCAGCATCCGCATCGGCGGCCGCCGGGTGCGCGAGGACAGCGGCGGCTATTTCATCGAGCCGACGGTGTTCGAAGGAGTGCGGCCGGGGATGGCGATCGCCCGGGAAGAGATTTTCGGCCCGGTGCTCTCCGCGATCACCTTCCGGACGGTGGACGAGGCGATCGAGATCGCGAACGATGTGATCTACGGCCTCGCCGCCGCCGTGTGGACGCGCGATGTAACCACCGCCCACCGAGTCGCACGCGCACTGCGTGCCGGGACCGTGTACGTGAACTGTTACGATGCCGACGACATCACGGTGCCCTTCGGCGGCTTCAAGCAGTCGGGTATCGGCCGCGACAAGTCCCTTCACGCGCTCGAGAAGTACACCGAGCTGAAGACCACGTGGATCGACCTGTCGGTGGAGTGAGCCTCGGTACGCAGCGGCCGCGCTCCTGGGCGTGAGCGCGGCCCAATTCAACTTCCTCGCCAGCGCGCCGCGCGGCTTCGCGGATCTTCTCGCGCGCGAGCTCAGCAGCTGCGGCGCGCAGGGCGTGCGCGAGCGCACGTTGCAGGTGGCCTTCTCGGGCTCGCTCGAGTGCGCGTACCGCGCCTGCCTCTGGTCGCGCATCGCCAACCGTGTGTATCTGGAGCTCGCGCGCTTCGAGGCGCACGATGCGCGCGAGTTTCACGCCGCGGTCGCCGCCCTCGACTGGACCGCGCAGCTTGCTCCCGGCGCCACGCTCGCCTGCGATTTCAGCGGGCGCCATCCATCGATCACGCATACACAGTTCGGTGCGTTGAAGCTCAAGGACGGCATCGTCGATGCGCTGCGCGCGGCCACCGGCACCCGTCCGGACGTGGCACGCACGCGGCCGGATGTGCGCGTGCATGCCCACGCACAGGGTACGCACATCACGCTGTCCATCGATCTCTCGGGCGAGAGCCTGCACCGCCGTGGTTATCGCGCAGTGGCCGGCGAGGCGCCGCTGAAGGAGAACCTGGCGGCGGGGATACTGTTGCGCGCAGGCTGGCAGGAACTCGTGCGCGTCGGCTCGGCGCGATCGAGCGAAGCTCCGGTGCAGTTTCTCGATCCGCTCTGCGGCTCGGGGACACTCTGTATCGAGGCGGCGCTCATCGCCGCCGACCATGCACCGGGGCTGACGCGCGAGTATTTCGGTTTTCTCAACTGGCGCGGACACGATGCCGCGCTGTGGGCCCGGTTGTGCACGGAGGCGCACGGCCGTGCGCGCGAGGGCGATGCTAGCGCCGTAAGGCTCTTGGGCCGCGATCAGGATGAGCGCGCGATCGAGCAGGCACGCGCCAACGCGAGGCGCGCCGGGATCGCAGCGCTCGTGCAGTTCGAGCGCGGAGCATTGGCCGAAGCGAGGCCGCCTGCCGCGCCCGGCACGGGGCTGGTATGCACCAATCCACCCTACGGCGAGCGCCTCGCAGACCGCGCTCGCGCGCACAGCGTGCATCGCGAGCTCGGTGCGCTGCTGCGGGAGCGTTTCCAGGGTTGGAGCGCTGCGGTACTTACGACAGCCGAGTTGGGTCTGGAGCTCGGCCTGCGTGCCCATCGTACTCATGCCGTGTGGAACGGACCGATCGAATGCCGTCTGCTACGCATTCAGGTCGCCCCAACGGCACAACGCGAGCCGGGCACGCTCGGCCGCGGCGTGGAGCAGCACAAGGACAGCCCTGGCGCGCGCATGTTCGCCAACCGGCTCGGGAAGAACATCAAGCGACTGCGCAGCTGGGCGGAGCGCGAGGGCATCTCCTGTTATCGGTTGTATGACGCCGACATGCCCGAGTACGCCTTCGCGATCGACCTCTATCAGGTGATCGAGCCGCAGGAGAGCTGGCTCTACGTGCAGGAGTACGCTGCACCCGCCGAGATCGAGCGCGAGGCCGTACAGCGGCGGCGCGCAGAAGTCCTCGCGAGTCTCGCGGAGGTAACCGGGGTGCCTGCGGAGCGCAGCCGCCTGCGCACGCGGCGCCGCACGCGCCGCGGCGAGCAGTACGTCAAGGTCGGCGAGCAGTCACGATTTCATGCCGTGCTGGAAGGCGGTCTGCGGCTGCGGGTGAATTTTGACGATTATCTGGATACGGGCGTGTTCCTCGATCACCGCATGACGCGCGCACGGCTGCGCGCTGCCGCGAGCGGGCGGCAGTTCCTGAATCTGTTCGCCTACACCGGCACCGCGACGGTATACGCCGCCGCGGGCGGCGCAGCCAGCACGACGAGCGTCGACCTCTCCGCGACTTACCTCGCATGGGCGCGCGAGAATCTCGCACTCAATAGCCTCGGCGGTGCCCGGCATCGCTTCGTGCAGGCGGACTGCCGCGCCTGGGTGGAGGAGGCCGCGCGCAGCAACGAGCGCTTCGATCTGATCTTTCTCGATCCGCCGACCTTCTCGAACTCCAAGCGCATGGAAGGGGTGCTCGATATCGGACGCGATCACCCAGGGCTCATCGATGCGTGCGTGCAGCTGCTCGCACCCGCGGGTCTCCTGCTCTTCTCGACCAATGCGCAGCGTTTCAAGCTCGACGCGAGCCTCATGCAGCGCTACGACATCCGGGATATTTCCGCCGACACGCTGCCGCTCGATTTCGCACGCAACCCGCGCGTTCACCGCTGCTACGAGGTGCGGCCGCGCGGGTAGTCAGTACGCAGTCAATTCCATCCCGGTCACCGGCGTTACCGCAACGCCGCCCGGGCCTGCGAACTGCACCGGAACCGAGACGTCCGCGTCGCCCCCATTGCGCCACACCGCGAAGTGGAGGTGCGGGCCGCTGCTGAAGCCGGTGTTTCCGGAATCGGCGATGTATTCGCCGAGCGCCACGTGCTGGCCGATGTGCACCCGGATCGAATCCCAATGCAGGTGACCATATACGGCGATGGTGCCATCGTCGTGCAGGATCTCGATGAGGTTGGCCTGATCGGCCATCACCGACACGGTGCCGCCGCGAAAGCCGTCGTGGCGCACGTTGATGACGGTGCCGGCCCGAGCGGCGTACACCGCGGTGCCGTCGGGCACGGCAACGTCGACTGCGTAGAGACTGTCGGGTGTCACGTGCGTGATGTGGTCGGGGTAGGCCTGTGATACCCGGTAGCTCGTGCCGATGGCGAAGGGAGCACGGTAGGGTCGCGGGGGATTGTGTACCGCCTGCGGTGAGCCGAGCGCCACCGTCCAGGCATATTGCAGCTGCGGCCGCGCATCGCCGCTGCGCCGTGCCTCGAGGATCTGCTGCCGCGATCCGGGCTCGAGGGTCGCCGGATAGATAGTCCCGCTCGGAATATCGGTGAGATCGGAGCGGGTGATGGCGATGCGCAGCGTGACGGTGCACAGGCACTCATTCACCGCGGTGAGCCGCGTGGCCGCTCCGGCATCGCTGCGCTCTACGGTGACGCGCAGCGCCTCGGGAAGCCGCGGGAGGCTGAAAGCGTCCCCCTGGGCACGGTCGGTGCTCGCACCGCGGTCCGTGAACACCCACTGGCCATTGGCATCTTTGTAGGCATGAACGCTCTGCGCCTGCGCCGCTCCGGCCGGCAGGGCGAGCAGCAGCAGCGCGGTGAGCAGCGCTCTTTTGGCGCCGATCACGGCGCGGTGGTTGGTCATGTGCAAGGCAGCCGGGCGGCTGCCAACCTCAGGGGCCGCAGGTCGCGACCATCGCGCGCCGCGCCTGTTCACGCAGGACATCCGCCTCCTCGTCCGTGTAGTAGACGCGGTTGCCCGTGGCGTCGCGTTGGTAGAGGCGCGCCGATTCCTTCATATGCGAGTACTCGGTGCGCGCCTTCTCGCACGTCTGCTGCTTCTTGCGCTGCTGCGTTGCCTTGTTCCGGTCATCGAGCGCCTGCTGGCGCGCGCGTGCGGCCTCATCGGCGCTCAGCAGCTCCTGCTCGTGAGCGAGCCGGGCGACCTCGGCTGGATTGGGCTCATCGACGTGCATCGCGGTCTTGGGCGCACCTTTCACAGCGCCGCGGTCGGAGTAGACCACGTGCCCCTGGGCATCGACCGAGCGGTAGACCTCTTGCGCAGACAGTGGGGCCACCGCGCAAGCGAGCGCGAGGAGCGCTACGGTCATCGCGCCACGGGTGAAAAAGCCGAAGGCCGAAGCCGAAATCCTCATCGCAACTCCTCCGCAAGAGAGCTTACGTCGCAGCCTCGGCAACGACCGTTGAACTCGTCACGGTGCGGGCGCGGACGCGCGTGACACGTGTCGCTCGTCGCACTCCGGGTGCGTAACTCATCACAGGCGCCGGATGCGAGCGCCACGTTATGTCTTTACACCTCCCGGCGCGCTCAGGTAGCGTCCGGCGTTCATGGAGAGCGCACCTTGAACGAGCAAGCCGCAGGCACCGCACCCGTCGTAGCCGTAGTGGGGGCCACGGGCGCAGTAGGCATCGAGTTGCTGCGCTGTCTCGAGCAACGGCGCTTTCCGCTGGCCGAGCTGCGCCTGTTCGCCTCGGCGCGCTCGGCCGGAAGAGAGCTCGGCTTCCGCGGTGAGCCACTCGTGGTGCGCGAACTGCGCGAGGACAGCTTCGCGGGGGTGCACGTTGCGCTGTTTTCGGCAGGCGCCGCCACCTCGCGGCGCTTCGCGCCGCTTGCCGTTCAGGCAGGTGCCACGGTGATCGATAATTCATCCGCCTTTCGCATGGACCCCGCGGTGCCGCTGGTCGTGCCGGAGATCAATGCGCACAGCCTGCGCAGCCACCGGGGAATCATCGCCAATCCCAACTGCTGCGCGATCATCTCCATCACGCCGCTGTGGCCCGTGCACCGTGTGAATCGCATCGTGCGGCTGCTGCTCGCGACCTATCAGGCGGCTTCGGGGGCAGGAGCAGCGGCGATGGAGGAGCTGCGCGAGTCGACGCGCGCCTTCCTCGAAGGGCGCGACTATCCCCCGCGGGTCCTGCCGCACCCGTACGCCTTCAATCTCTTCAGTCACAACACCCGCATCGATCCGGCGACGGGCTACAACGACGAGGAGACAAAGGTCATGCACGAGACCCGCAAGATCTTCGGTGACTCCGGCATCCGCGTGTCCGCGACCTGCGTGCGGGTACCGGTGCTGCGCGCGCACTCGGTGGCCGTCAGCTTCGAATGCGAGCGGCCGATCAGGGCAGCCGAGGTGCGCGAGCTCATGGGCACTGCTCCTGGTGTGCAGCTGGTCGATGATCCCGAGCGCAACTATTTTCCCATGCCGAAGGATGCCTCGGGACGGGAGGCCATCCTGGTCGGACGCATCCGCCAGGACCTGAGCGACCCGAGCGGCCGCTCCATCGCACTGTTCGTCGCCGGCGACCAGCTGCTGAAGGGCGCCGCACTCAACGCGGTGCAGATCGCCGAGAGTCTGTAACAGCCTCCCGCGCAGCGCTGCAGCGGCTACCCATCCGGGCGGTAGCGCAGAGCGCGCGGCTCGGCAACACTTCGCTCGAAACCGGGCGGAGCCAGATCCATGAGTCAATCTCCTCTTTCTTCTCAACTCGATGCGGAGCGCAGCGCGATTCTCGATCGGGCGGCAGGCAGTGTCATCGCCGTCGAAACGCAGCGCGTGCGTCAGTCGGCCTTCGTGTGGCGCGGTGGACTCCTCGTCACTGCCGCGGAGCCTCTCGCCGGCGCCGAGTCGGTGCGCATCCTCAAGGATGGCGCCGCAGGTGAAGCCGAGGTGCTCGCCTGCGATCTGCGTACCGACATCGCGGTGATGCGCTGCGCAGAGACGATCGGCCCACCACTCGCAGCGGCGGCCGCCTCACCCAGGGCCGGACAGACGATTCTCGTCGCGGGACGCGCCGGCCCGGCGCTCTGTGCGAGCTGGGGTTCGGTCCAGCTGAGTGCGGGAGCATGGACGACGCGGCGCGGGGCCACACTTTCTCATCGGTTGCTGCTCGACATCCGTCTGCCGCATGCCGCCGAAGGCGCTCCGGTTGTCGATCTCGAGGGTGCTGTCCTGGCAATGGCCGTACGCGGTCCTGCGTCCGAGGTCATCGGCATCCCCATCGATGCGGTCGAGGCCGCAGTCAACGATGTAGCCGCGCATGGACACATCGCGCCTGGTTTTCTCGGCGTGAGGGTCGTGCCGATCGCGCTCGGCCTGCAGGCGCGCCATCGGCTCAACAGCGGCCGCGCGGTGCTGATCGTCGCCGACGTGGCGCAGCCTTCTCCGGCATTCGATGCGGGCCTGGAGATCGGCGATATTCTGCTGGCGATCGACGGCGAGGCCGTGCAGGCGCCGGATCGGCTGCTTGGCCGCATCCAGGGCAAGCGCCCCGGGGAGACAGCGCTGCTGAGGCGTCGGCGCGGTGCGGTCGTCGATGAGCTGACCGTCAAGGTGGGTTCGCGCTCCCCCTCTTGATTTGCTCTCCAGCCCCCCTACACACCGCTGGTGGTGGACATCCTCGTCGCGGCCTTGCAACCACAGGTGCGCAGCGCGCTGCAGAGTCGACTCTCGGCGAGCGGGCTCGATGCGCTACTGGAAATTGATTCGCCGGCGGCGCTCGAACACGTGCTGGCAGATCTCTCCGAGCCCATTGTGGTGACCGGGGTGCGCTGGACGGAAACGGCGCCATTTCTCGAGTGCGCCACAGCGCACGACATCCCCGTTGCCTTGCTTCTGGAAGAGGAGCTTCTCGATACACGCCACGCCGGGTTTCGGCGCGGCGCCGCCGCGCTTCTCCCCTGGCCGGTGGCGACCGGCTCTCTCGCCGCGGCGCTCGAGGCGATTCGCCAGGGACTGCGCCTGGTACCGCGCCCTTCGTCCTCAACGGCCCGCACTGCAGAGGGCCTGCAGCCGGCTGCGCTGGCGGCGCTCTCCACGCGCGAACGCGAGCTGATGGAGTTGGTGGCGGCCGGCCTCAGCAACAAGGGCATCGCACGAGCGCTCGGAGTCTCGATCAACACGGTCAAGTACCATCTCGCCTCGGTATTCACCAAGCTCGATGCGCGCACGCGCGCCGAGGCGGTATCGGCGGCGGCACGGCGTGGCGATCTGATGCTGTGAAGCGGCGCTAGAGAAGATCCCGCAGCCGAAACCAGAGCATCGCCAGCACCAGCGCCGGGCGTCGCAGCGCCGCGCCGCCCGGGAAGTTGCCATGAGGGATGCGGGCGAATACGTCGAAACGCGCTGCGGTGCCACGGATCGCTTCGGCGACCAGCTTTCCGGCGATACCGGTGAGGGCGATTCCATGACCCGAGAAGCCCTGGAGAAAGTACACATTGGGCGCGAGTCGCCCAAAGTGCGGCGCCCGGTTGAGCGTGATGTCGACGTGTCCGCCCCAGGCGTAGTCGATGCGCACATCGGCGAGCTGGGGAAAGACGCGCAGCATCCGCACGCGCGTCGCCCCGGGCGCATCGAACGACTTCAATCCCGAGTAGTTGACGCGGCCGCCGAAGAGCAGGCGGTGGTCGGCGGAGCGGCGGAAGTAATCGAGCACCCAGTTCATATCGCTCACCGCGGCGTTATTTGCGATGAGCTGACGCGCCCGCTCCTCCCCCAGGGGCTCGGTCGCCACGATGTAGGTGGCCACCGCCATGATCTTTGCAGCGAGTGAGGGTGCGGTATCGCCGAGATAGACGTTGCCGCACAGCACGAGAAAGCGCGCACGAACCTCGCCCGTCGGCGACTGCACCCGCACCTGCGCGGATGCCGGGGAGAAGGAGATAGCGCGCGTACTCTCAAAAATGCGCGCGCCGTGCTGCTCTGCGGCCCGGGCGAGCCCCAGGGTGTAGTTGAGAGCGTGGAGGTGAGCGCTGTTGCTGTCGTAGAGCGCGCCCAGGTACCGGTTGGTCGCGAGAAGCTCGCGCAGCTCCGCGCGCGCCACGTAGCGTACGCTCGGGTAGTCGAGCCGCTCCCGCAGCTCGCTCAGCTCGGCCCGCAGCTCGCGAACCTGCCGCTCCTTCACCGCGGTGTACAGGAACCCCTCGGTCCAGTCGCAGTCGATCGAGTAGCGCGCGATGAGCTCGCGCATCAGCGCGAGCGCTTCGACCGACACGTTCCATACCGAGCGGGCATCGCTTGCGCCGATGAGCCGCTCGAGCTTGGTCTGCCCCGCGGCGATTCCAAAGAGCGCCTGGCCGCCGCTGCGTCCCGAGGCGCCCCAGGAGACACGGTGCTGCTCGAGCACGACGACCGAGAGCCCCTGCTCCGCGAGGTGCAGGGCGCTCGAGCAGCCCGCAAGACCAGCGCCCACCACGCACACATCGCACTCGACCGCGCCCTCGAGCATGGGACGGGCGGGCGCGGCCTGGGCGGACGCCGCGTAGTAGGAGCCGACATGGGCAGGGCGTTGCACGGCAGCGCTCCTAACGGGTGTTTAGGATATTCGTAAGGCGGCACAGGGCCGCGCGGCGCGCAGGATAGCCATCGGGGGGTGCGGCCGCAAATCGCGGCGGGGTGCGGATACCGCACGAAACGGCCTTTCGCGCGCCACTACCGCAGTTTGTGCCGGGAAGCAACTGAGGCTTCGGCGCGTGAGCTGTGCTCTAATACGCCCGTTGCTTGGAGATCGTTGGCTGCGGCGGTGTGTTTAATATACTAAACGCCCGTCCGGCACAGCCGCCATGGCTATCCATCCGCTAATTGGTATTCCGGCCGATCGCCGCATGGTCGGCGCGCACCCGTTTCATATGGTCGGAGAGAAGTATGCGCGCGCCGTGATGGAGGCGGCGGGCGCCGCGCCGCTCCTCATCCCCGCCCTTGCCGAGGAGCTCAAGTTCGATGAGCTGCTCGTGCGGCTCGACGGACTCCTCTTCACCGGCAGTCCCTCGAACGTCGAGCCACACCGCTACCAGGGGCCCCCGAGCGACCCCGGCACGCTGCATGATCCGGCGCGCGATGCGACCACGCTGCCCCTCATCCGCAAGGCGGTCGCGGCCGGAGTGCCGGTTTTCGGCATCTGTCGCGGCTTCCAGGAGATGAACGTGGCCTTCGGCGGGACGCTGCACCAGAAGGTGCACGAGGTGCAGGGATTTCTCGATCACCGCGACGATGAAACCCAGCCGCTCGAGGTGCAGTACGGACCGGCGCACGATGTGACGCTCGAGCCCGGCGGGCTGTTGCGCTCGCTCGCTACGAGCGATCGCGTGCGAGTCAACTCGCTCCACAGCCAGGGCATAGAGCGGCTCGGGGGCGAGCTCGCGGTCGAGGCGCGCGCGCCGGATGGGCTCATCGAGGCGTTCCGCGTGGCGCGCGCCCGCGACTTCGCGATCGCGGTGCAGTGGCATCCCGAGTGGCAGGTGATGACCAATCCGTTCTCACGCGCGCTGTTTGCTGCCTTCGGCGAGGCGGCGGCGCAGCGTGCGCAGTCGAAGTGAAGGGTTTCCCATGGTGAGCGAGATTCGGCAGTTCTTCCGCGATCACGGCATCCAGGAAGTGGAGGCCATCATTCCCGACATGGCGGGCATCGCACGCGGCAAGATCATGCCCGCGGAGAAATTCGCCGAGGACGGCGGCATGCGCCTGCCGGAGAGCGTGTTTCTGCAGACGGTGACCGGCGACTATCCGCCAAACACCGGCGATGCCATGAGCCCGGCCGAGATCGACATCGTCCTCAAGGCTGATCCGAAAACCGTGCGACGCGTGCCGTGGGCCGCGGAGCCGACCGCACAGGTGATCCACGACTGCTTCTATGCGGATGGCCGGCGCGTGTCGATGGCACCGCGCCACGTGCTGCGCAACGTCCTCGAGCTCTACGCGCAGCGGGGCTGGGAGCCGGTGGTGGCTCCCGAGCTCGAGTTCTATCTCGTCGAGCAGAACAAGGACGCCGACTATCCGCTGCGTGCGCCCGTAGGCCGTTCCGGACGCGCCGAGCCCGGACGCCAGTCCTACAGCATCGCAGCGGTCAACGAGTTCGATCCGCTGTTCGATGACATCTACCAGTTCTGCGAGGACCAGGACATCGAGATCGACACGCTGATACACGAGGATGGTCCGGCGCAGATGGAGATCAATCTCATCCACGGCCAGCCGCTCGATCTCGCCGACCAGGCCTTCCTCTTCAAGCGCACCGCGCGCGAGGCGGCGCTGCGCCACAAGATCTACGCGACTTTCATGGCAAAGCCTCATGCCAAGGAGCCGGGCAGCGCCATGCACATTCACCAGAGCGTGGTGGATGTGAAGTCGCGCAAGAACATCTTCAGCAACGCCGACGGCACGCCGTCGGCGCTGTTCTTTGCGCACATCGGCGGTCTGCAGAAGTATCTGCCGGCGGCCATGGCGCTGTTCTGCGCCAACGTCAACTCCTACCGTCGCCTGACCCGCTACCTGTCGGCGCCGATCAACGTGCACTGGGGCTACGACAACCGCACCGCGGGGCTGCGTGTCCCCATGTCGGATGCGCAGGCACGCCGGGTCGAGAACCGTGTGGCCGGCGCCGACGCGAATCCCTACATCGCCATTGCCGCCTCGCTCGCCTGCGGCTACCTCGGCATGGTCGAGGGTGTGCAGCCTTCCGATCCGATCGTCGGCAGCGCGCATGATCTGCCCTTCGGCCTGCCGCGCTCGCTCGATGAGGCACTGCGCGAGCTGCGCACCTGTGAGCCGCTGGTGAAACTGCTCGGTGAGGCATTCGTCGAGGCGTTCACCATCGTCAAGGAGGCGGAGTACGAGGTATTCCTGCAGGTGATCAGCTCCTGGGAGCGTGAGCATCTGCTGCTGAACGTTTGAGCCCAAATCGGCAGGCACCGCCGTGAGGCGACTCGGGCCGGGGACCTCGAGCCGCCTGGGTCGCGCGCCTTCGCTGGCTGATATATAAGAACGGAACCGTGATCCCTGCTCCCCGATGGCTTCGTCCGTGCGCGCTCCTGGCGGCGCTCGTCGCGACCGTGGCCGGCTGCGGCGGCCAGAGCAGCGCGCAGCCTTCTGCTGCCTCGGCCACGGAGAAGGTGCTCAACGTCTACAACTGGTCCGACTACATACAGCCCTCGGTGATCGGCGATTTCGAGAAGGAGTACGGCATCCACGTCAACTACGACGTGTTCGACTCCAACGAGATTCTCGAGACCAAGCTCCTCACCGGACACACCAACTACGATATCGTGGCGCCCTCCGGCGCCTTCCTCGAGCGCCAGATCAAGGCCGACATCTATCAGAAGCTCGACAAAGCGCTGCTGCCCAATCTCGCCAACGTGGATCCGCAGGTGGCACGCGCCACCGCGCTCTACGACCCCAGCAACCAGTACGCGGTCGATTACATGTGGATCACCTCGGGGGTGGGTTACAACAAGGCGGCTATCCGTGAGCGCTTTGCCGAGGCTCCGGTCGACAGCTGGCGGATGCTGCTCGATCCCGCCGTCGTCGCGAAATTCAGCGACTGCGGTATATCGATCCTCGATGCGCCGTCCGAGGTGCTCGCTACCGTGCTGCTGTATCTCGGCCGTAATCCCAACAGCAACTCCATCGAGGATCTCAAGGCCGCCGAGCAGGTGCTGCATGCGATGCGGCCCTACGTGCGCTATGTCGACTCCTCGCGCTACATCGATATGCTCGCCAATGGGGATCTCTGCCTGGTGATGGGCTGGTCGGGCGATGTCAAGCAGGCGCATGACCGCGCCCAGGAAGCCGGTAAGGGGATCGAGCTCGCCTATACGATCCCGCGCGAGGGTGCCATCGCCAATTACGACGTGTTTGCGATCCCCGCGGACGCCCCACACGTGCGGAACGCGCACCTGTTCATCAATTTCCTCCTGCGCCCGGAGATTGCCGCGCGCAGCTCCAATTTCATCAAGTACGCCAACCCGGTGCTTCCCGACATTCAGCCGCTCGACCCCGCCGTGCGCAATGACCCGGGCGTGTACCCGCCCGCGGAGGTGCGCGCGCGACTCACGCCCGAGCGCGCGCGCCCACCGGACTTTCAGCGGCTGTTGACGCGCATGTGGACCCGCTTCAAGACTGGCAAGTGAAATCTCTGCAATGAACGACACCAACGCTCTGCCCGCGCGCAACGAGCCCCCTGGATCGGCGGGCGCCGACCCGGCTTCCGCCTATGTGCGCATCAGCCACGTCACCAAGAAGTTCGGCGACTTCGTGGCGGTGGATGACGTTTCGCTCGATATCCGTCGCGGCGAGATTTTCTGCCTGCTGGGCGGGTCGGGATCGGGGAAGACCACACTGCTGCGGATGCTGGCAGGCTTCGAACGTCCGAGCGCTGGCACCATTTACATCGATGGCGTCGACATGGGAGCCATCCCGCCCTATGAGCGCCCGGTCAACATGATGTTCCAGTCCTACGCGCTCTTTCCGCACATGAGCGTCGAGAAGAATGTCGCCTTCGGCCTCGAGCAGGAGGGCATCAAGCGGGACGCCATCCGCCGCCAGGTCGGCGAGATCCTCGACATCGTGAAGATGGGAGGACTGGGGGCGCGCAAGCCGCACCAGCTCTCCGGCGGTCAGCGCCAACGTGTGGCGCTCGCGCGCGCGCTCGTCAAGCGTCCCAAGCTGCTGCTGCTCGATGAGCCGCTCGCCGCGCTCGACAAGAAGTTGCGCGAGCACACCCAGTTCGAGCTGCTCAACATCCAGCACCGCCTCGGCGTCACCTTCATCGTGGTGACCCACGACCAGGAGGAGGCCATGACCCTTGGCCAACGGCTCGGGGTCATGAATCACGGCCGCATCGCGCAGGTCGGGACGCCTTCCGACATCTACGAGTCGCCGGCGACGCGCTTCGTGGCCGACTTCATCGGCTCGGTCAACATGTTCGAAGGGCGCGTGAGCGATGCGCGCGCGGAGGGCCTGTGCCTCGATGTGGGCGAGCTCGGCTGCGTAGTGCGCGTCGAGCGCACCGCGAGCTGTACCAGCGGTGCCACCGTGTGGGCGGCCATCCGTCCCGAGAAGATCACCATCAGCCGCCAGCCGCCGCCTACCGCCCAAGCCGCGGTGCCCGAGAACGCGGTGCGCGGCACGGTGCGCGAGATCGCCTACATGGGAGATATGTCGATCTACCTGGTGCAGATCGCCTCCGGCAAGATGCTGCGCGTGACGCTCCCCAACACCACGCGCGGCGGCGAGCGGCCGCTCGCGCGCGAGGAGAGCGTGTGGCTTTCCTGGCACGGGTCGAGCCCGGTAGTCCTCACCGAGTAGGAGTCACAGTTGGCGCTCCTCACGCAGGCTTCCGGGCGACGGCTGGTTGCGGGCATTCCGCTCCTGTGGCTGCTGCTGCTTTTCCTCATTCCTTTCCTGATCGTCTTTCGCATCTCGTTCTCCGAGGTGCGCCTCGCGATACCGCCGTACACGCCACTTCTTTCCTGGCATCACGGCACACCGGCGCTCGAAGTGCACACCTCGGCGTACTCGTTCCTGTTCACTGACCCGCTGTACCTGAGCTCCTATCTCTATTCGCTCAAGGTAGCGGCAGTGTCGACCCTGTGTTGTCTGCTCATCGGCTACCCCATGGCCTACGCCATCGCCCGGTCGCGCTCCGCCACGCGCTCCGTGCTGCTGATGCTCATCGTGCTGCCGTTCTGGACCTCGTTCCTGCTGCGGGTCTATGCCTGGATCGGTCTTCTCAAGAACAACGGCGTGATCAACAACGTGCTGCTGTATCTCGGGGTGATCCATCAGCCGCTCGCGCTGCTGCAGACCGACTTCGCGGTCTATGTGGGCATCGTCTATTCCTACCTGCCGTTCATGATCCTGCCGCTCTATACCAATCTCGAGAAGCACGATCCGACGCTGCTCGAAGCAGCGGCCGATCTCGGCGCACGGCCGCTGCGCGCCTTCCTCGCGATCACGCTGCCGCAATCTGCCGCGGGCATACTCGCCGGGTCCCTGCTGGTGTTCATTCCGGCGGTAGGCGAGTACGTCATTCCGACGCTGCTCGGCCGCACCGATCAGCTGATGATCGGCCGCGTGCTCTCGGATGAGTTCTTCGAGAATCGCGACTGGCCGGTGGCGAGTGCGGTGGCGATCCTGGTGCTGCTGCTGCTGGTCGTGCCGATCATCATGTTCCAGCGTCTCGAACGGCGCGAGCTGGAGGCACAGCAGTGAAATCACGCGGTCTGTTCGCGCGCACCGCGCTCGTGCTCGGGCTCGTGTTCCTTTACGTGCCGATCGTGTCGATGATGGTGTTCTCCTTCAACAACTCGCGCCTCGTCACCGTGTGGGATGCCGTGCATTCCCCCACGCTCAAGTGGTACAAGGCGCTCATCGCGAACGAGCAGATTCTCGGGGCGGCATTTCTCTCCATCCGCATCGCGCTCATCTCCGCGACCGTGGCGGTGGTGCTCGGCACGCTCGCCGGCATGGCCCTCGCGCGTTTCGGGCACTTCCGCGGCCGGCTGCTGCTCGCCGGGATGACGACCGCTCCGATCGTGATGCCGGAGGTGATCACCGGTCTCTCGCTGCTGCTGTTGTTCGTCGCCATGGGACAGCTGATCGGCTGGCCGCGCGGCGCGGGCGCAGTCACCATCACTCTCGCGCACATCACTTTCTGCATGGCGTATGTCACCGTCGTGGTGCAGTCGCGTCTCGCCGGGTTCGATGAATCGCTGGAAGAGGCGGCGATGGATCTCGGCGCGCGCCCGTTCACGGTGTTCGGGCGTGTCACGCTGCCGCTCATTCTGCCGGCGATCGCGTCCGGGTGGCTGCTCGCCTTCACGCTTTCGTGGGATGATCTGGTCATTACGCAGTTCGTCGCCGGACCGGGGTCGAGCACCCTGCCGATGGTTATCTTTTCCAAGGTGCGCTTCGGCGTGACCCCGGATGTCAACGCACTCGCCACGATCCTGGTCCTCATCGTGGCGACCGGCATTGCGCTCTCGACGGTGTGGATGCGCTACCGCGAGAAGCGCCGGGAGCGGGACCTGCAGCTCGCCGCGGCGGCGAACCTCTGAATGTAGAGGAGAGGAGGGCACCATGGCAGGTGAAGTACTGGGCATCGATGTCGGCGGATCCTCCGTGAAGGCCGGTCTCGTCGACGTGCAGCGCGGTACCGTGAGCGGAACGCTGAGCTCGGCCCCCACACCGCGTCCCTGCACGCCGGCTTCCCTCATGCCGGTGCTGGTGGCGCTCGAGGCGCGCCTCGGCGGCGCCTCCGGCCGCGTCGGCGTCGCGTTTCCGAGCGTCATCAAGAGCGGCACCGCCTTCACTGCAGCGAATATCGATGTCGGCTGGATCGGTACCAATGGCGCGGCACTCGCGGCCGAGGCCCTCGGGAGGCCCGTGCTGATGCTGAACGATGCGGACGCTGCCGGTATCGCGGAGATGCGCTTCGGCAGCGGTCGCGGCTGTACGGGCACTGTCATCATGCTCACCTTCGGGACCGGCATCGGCACCGCGCTCTTTACCGGCGGGAAGCTCTTTGCCAACACCGAGCTCGGCCATCTCGTACTGCGCGGCATGGACGCGGAGAAATGGACCTCCGCGCAGGTGCGTACTGCCGAGAGTCTGGATTTCCCCGGATGGATCGCGCGCGTGAACGAATACCTCGCGGAGCTGCACCGGCTGCTGTGGCCGGATGTGTTCATCCTCGGCGGCGCCGTGAGTGAGCATTACGACCAGTTCGCGCCGCTGCTGCGCTCGGCCGCCGAAATCCGGCCGGCGCGCTTCGCCGGCCAGGCGGGTGTGGTCGGCGCCGCCCTCGCAGCCGGCGCCCCGGGCGGGGACCCCTGAAAGCCCGTGCGCAGCAAGCTCGAAGACGTCGGCACGACGATTTTCACCGTCATGTCGCGCCGCGCGCGCGAGCTCGATGCACTGAACCTCGGTCAGGGGTTCCCCGATTACGACATCGACCCGCGGCTCACCGAGCTGGTCGCCGCCGCGATGAAGGCAGGACACAATCAGTACGCGCCGATGGAGGGTCTGCCGGCACTGCGGCAGCGCATTGCGGCCAAGCTCTCCGCCTCCTATGGTCTGCAGGTCGACCCGGAAACTGAGGTAACCGTCACCCTCGGCGCAACCGAGGCCATCTATTCTGCCGTGCAGGCACTGATCGGCGCAGGCGATGAAGCGCTCGCGTTCGATCCGGCGTATGACTCCTACGAGCCGGCCGTGCGGCTCGCAGGCGGACGCTGCATCCGCCTGCCACTCACACAGCCGGGCTTCCGTTACGACTGGGACGGCGTGCGGCGCGCGCTGAGCGCGCGCACCCGACTCGTGCTGTTCAACAGCCCGCACAACCCTGCCTGCACCATCGCTCGCAGCGCGGACCTGGACGAGCTCGCGCGCATCACCGAGGGGCGCGATATCACGGTGCTCGCGGACGAAGTGTACGAGCACGTGGTATTCGACGCGGCGCGGCATGCTTCGGTGCTCACGCACCCTGCGCTCGCCCCCCGGAGCCTCGCCGTGTTCTCCTTCGGCAAGACCTTGCACGCCACAGGGCTCCGCGTCGGCTATTGCGTGGCGCCTGCGCCGCTCACCCGCGAGCTGCGCAAGGTGCACCAGTTCAACACATTCAGCATCTCGCACCCGCTCCAGCACGCCATTGCTGCCTATCTCAGCGAGCAGCCGCAGTGCGGCACCGGGCTCGCCGGCTTTTTCCAGGCCAAACGTGACCGGTTGCGCCGCGCGCTCGAGGGTTCCGGCTTCGTGCTGCCGCCGGCGGAGGGGACGTATTTTCAGCTGCTCGACTTCGGTGCGTTCGCACCGCCCGACGATCTGGCCTTTGCCGAGCGGCTCCTGACCGAGGCGCGAGTGGCCACGATTCCGCTGTCGCCGTTCTACGCACAGCCCGAGCCGCTCTCGTTCGTGCGGCTGTGCATCGCCAAGCGCGACAGCACCCTCGATGAGGCCGCCTCGAGACTCAACGCGTTTGCTACAAGTGCGAATCGAAGCCCACGATGAGCGCGCTGCGTGTTTCGCTGGTACAGCAGCCGCTCCTGTGGCAGGACGGCGCCGCCAACCGTGCCCGCTTCGAGGAGTTGCTGCGTCCGCTGGCGGGCCAGACCGACCTCATCGTCCTGCCGGAGACCTTTACCACCGGTTTCAGCATGGAGGTCGAGCGGCTCGGCGAACCTCCCGGGGGTCCGACGACGGCATGGCTGCTGCGGCTCGCGCGCGCCCTCGACGCGGCGATCACCGGCAGCGTGATCACCCACGATGGCGGCCACTTCTACAACCGCCTGCTGTGGGCTTCGCCCGGTGGGGAGCTGAAGCACTACGATAAACGCCATCTTTTCCGCATGGGAAGGGAACACGAGCACTTCACTGCCGGGCGCTCGGCTTGGAGCGTCGACTGGCGCGGTCTGCGCATCTGTCCGCTCGTATGCTACGACCTGCGCTTCCCGGTGTTCAGCCGCCGCCGCGCGGAGCTCGACTACGAGCTGCTGCTGTACGTCGCCAACTGGCCGGCGCCACGCGCCGATGCCTGGCGGCAGCTGCTGCGCGCGCGGGCCATCGAGAACCAGGCCTACGTGGTCGGCGTCAACCGCGTAGGAAACGACGGCCGTGACGTACCCCACACGGGCGACAGCGCCGCCATCGACTTCATGGGGCGCACGCTTGTCGATGCGGGTGCGGCGCCGGCGCTGCTCACCGTAGAGCTGCCACGCGAGCCACTGGTGCGTTTTCGAGAGAAATTCCCGGCGCACCTCGATGCCGACCGCTTCACCCTGGAGGCCTAGTCGGAAGCGCGGATCACGACACCAGTGTCGACCTGCGTTGCTGGTCGCCAACCGCTTCGTGTACCGTTCAGCCGAAGAGCAGGGCGTTTCAAAGGAGCAGCCAGCATGATTGGGTATGTCACCTTGGGCACCAACGATCTTGTTCGTGGAGCAAAGTTCTACGATGCCATCGCCAGGGAATTAGGCACCGGGCGGATGATGGAGACGGAACGCTTCATCGCCTGGGGTAAACCGGGAGGTGGCGCTGGCTTCGGTTTGACGCTGCCCTTCGATGGTAAGGCGGCGAGCGTGGGCAACGGGGTCATGGTGGCTCTGGAAGCGAAGGATCAAGCCCAGGTCGATCGGATTTACCGTCTGGCCCTATCGTTGGGTGCGACGGACGAAGGTCCTCCCGGCGCGCGCGGTGAGGGGTTCTACGCTGGGTACTTTCGCGATCTCGATGGCAACAAGCTGAATGCGTTCGTAATGGGTTGAGCCGAAGCGGGGCTTCGCGGAGGCCTTCGCCAGCGGAGCGTCTGGAGCGCCGAGGCTCGCAAGCTGAAACGGAATCGGACAATTGACGTGAGCTCGATAGCTTTCTGGGCCCGCACGGCTGCGATTTCATTGACGTTGGCCGCGCCTGCCCTGCATGCGGCCTCGTTTTCCTCTGCCCACTACGATTCAAAGACGAATGAGCTCGTCGTCACCATGAACTACGGCGGCTCGAATCCGGATCACCAGTTTTCCATTCAATGGGGTCAATGTCAGCCGCTCGGGGACGATGGCACCCAGCATCAGATCGCAGCCCAGCTGTTAGACAGTCAATGGAACGATGCCGAGCACCAGACCTTCACCAAGACCGTACGCTTCAGTCTCGCCGGCTTGAATTGCCGCCCAGCGACCGTGACGCTGCGAACCGCCCCCCGGTTTGAATACACGCTGCATATTCCCTAGCAGTGTTTCATGTCGGGGATGGTCCCTCGTGACTGAGCCAGCACACGCGATATTTCTCAGTTACGCCTCTCAGGACCGGGAGGCTGCTCAGAAGATCTGCGAGGCACTTCGCGCTGCCGGCGTTGCGGTCTTTCTCGACCAGAGCGAACTGCGTGGCGGCGACGTCTGGGATCAGAAAATACGGCGCGAGATCCACGACTGCGCGCTCTTCATCCCGCTCATCTCGGTCAACACCGCCTCGCGGCACGAAGGTTATTTCCGGCTCGAGTGGGATCTTGCCGATCAGCGCACCCACATGATGTCCCGTAATCGTGTCTTCATTGTGCCAGTGTGTCTGGATGCAACTGTCGAAGCAGGCGCAGACGTGCCGGAGTCGTTTCAGCGGGTGCAGTGGACGCACTTACCGGGCGGCCCGATCCCGCCCGAGTTTGTCGCACACATCAAGCGCCTGCTGTCACCCGGGCTTGCTGCCACCGCATCGTCGGTCGCAGCTCCAGCCATGGCTTCGGTACCCACCGCTTTGCCGACGGGCCGTGCTTCGCTGCCGAGGCGTGTCCTCCCGGCCGCCGTCGTGATGCTGGTGCTCGCGGCACTTGCCTATCTGCTGGTCAACCAGCTGCGCAGTCCTCGAGATAACGCGACCGCGCCGTCAATAACCTCCAGCGGACTTACGACGACCGGTGTGCCTGCGGTGGTTGCGGATGGCGCCTTCAATCCGCCACCACACTCCATCGCGGTGCTGCCGTTCGTGAACCTGAGTGGCGACAAAGAGCAGGAGTACTTCTCGGACGGGTTGACGGAAGAGCTTCTCAATTCGCTCGCCGAGATCAACGAGCTGCAGGTCGCGGCCCGGACCTCATCCTTCTCATTCAAGGAACACCCGGATATTGCCACCGTTGCCCACAAGCTCAACGTCGGTGCGGTGCTCGAAGGAAGCGTGCGGCGCTCGGCGCATACGGTCCGTGTCACCGCACAGCTCATCAACGCCGTTACCGGGTTTCACGTGTGGTCGAAGACCTATGACCGGGATCTCGGCGATGTGCTGAAACTTCAGACCGAGATCGCCACCGCAGTCGCGAACGCGCTCAAAGTCAGCCTGCTCGGTGACCTGGGCGCGAAAATTGAGCTCGGCGGCACGCGCAATCCCGCCGCGCTCGATGCCTACCTGCGCGCCTCGAAAGCCTTCCTGAGCTATGACCGGGAAGCGGACCTGCAGTCGGCCGTCACCCAGTACTCCGAGGCGATTCGCCAGGATCCGAATTACGCCCTGGCGTTCGCGAACCGCTCACAGGCGCTCGCCGCTTATGCGAGAAATTACGCGACCGGACCTGCCATTCGAGAGAGCTACGCCAAAGCGCAGGCAGATGCGCAGAAAGCGCTCGCATTAGCGCCCGAGCTCGCCGAAGCCCATGAAGCCCTGGCGTGCGTTCTGCGGGATTCCCTCGAGTTCACCCGCGCCGCCGAGGAATTCCAACGGGCGGTGGCGCTTGCGCCTGGCAATGCACGGTTGTTGGGAGACTATGGCGTCTTCGCCGCGGAGATGGGCCAAACCGAAGCCGGCCCCGCCGCGGCTCGCCGCGCACTAGTGCTCGACCCGCTGGGCCCGGATGCGCGTGCCACGCTCGGATACGCCTTGATGGCGGCGCGGCGCCACCCGGAGGCAATCAAGGCCTTTACGGATGCCAAGGAACTGACTCCAGCCTCTGGATTTCTCAACGCATGGCTGAGCTTTTCCTACTATGCGATCGGTGACTTCCCGAACGCCCGCGCAGCCTGTGAAAGTGCTGATGAGAGTAATAAGCCGATTTGCCTCGCGCTGGTATACGAGAAGCTTGGACGGCACGCCGAAGCACGGCAGAGTCTCTCACGGCTGCAGGCCGAATCGGGCGACGCCGCGGCCGTGTTCTACGCCATGATCTACGGGCAGTGGGGCGAAACGGCGCGCGCATTGGAATGGCTCGACACCGCCATGCGCCACCGCGATCCATACTTGATCAGGGTGCGCCAGGCCCAGTTATTGGATCCGTTGCGCAAGGAGCCACGCTTCCAGGCGATTCAGTCCGAATTGAAATTTCCAAACTGAAATACGTTTACGCGACTCAGGGTTGCCGCCCCCGCGCGCCCGATTCCCAGGCCGGCCAGTAGCCGAATGCCTTGAGGTCTTGATCCAGTCCGGTGCGTTTCAGCAGTGCGTCGATCTCCTGGCGTGACTGTCGAGGCCCAAGCCGCTCAGGGCGATCCGCGATGCCATAAGCGGTCAGGGCGGCGATGGCGACGTGTAGCTGGAGGTTACCGAAATCCACCTTGTCGAGCGTGTCGGTGGCGGCGTGATAGTTCGTCATGTAGTTGGCCTCCTCTTGATTCGCCACCAGGGTGGGTACGCCCTCCAGCAAGAAGTCAAAATTGTCCGTACCAGCGCCTGCATCGAGGGTGTGCTGGCCCACTCTCCACGCCCCGAGCGGCGCAAGTACCTCAGTGACTCCCTTCTGAATGTCGTCGCGCCCGCCAAGGGAGTAGCCCGTCACGCGGCCCGTGCCGCCGTCATAGACGATCACCGCACGGATACGGTCCAGTTCGGCACGGTGCTGAAGCACATAGGCGTGCGACCCGACCATACCCTGCTCTTCACCGGTGAACAGGATGAAGCGCAGTGTGCTGCGCGGTTGCAGATGTGCCTTCTCGATTGCCCGTGCCGCTGCAACGACCAGCGCCGCGTTGCAGCCGTTGTCCAGGGCTCCTGTTCCGAGCTCCCACGAATCGAGATGCGCGGCCAGGATGACGACTTCGTCGCTGCGCTCGCGCCCCTGAATTTCGCCGACCACATTCTCCTGGCGCATCGGACCGCCTACACGGTTGGGCATCGAAAGGCGCCCGCGCTCCTTGCCCGGATAGGCCGTTACCGTCCGGACCAGCCGCAGAGCGTCTTCGCGTGCCACGACGGCCATGGGGAGAGCAGCGATCTCTCCCTCGAGAGCGTCGGCATGACGGTACAGAACCCGATGATCGCGTGCCCCGACCCAGAGAATCGCGCGAGCCCCCGCATCGACAGCACGCTGGATAATCGCCGGCGCGCGCCGGTACTCATCGACGAGGTCCGACCAGGTAATCGTGACGTTGCTGTTCACCAGGATCATTGATCCGCGAACCGACGGCGCCGCGCGCGCGAAGTCCTCCGCAGCGCCACTGCCCACATCGACGAGCGGCGCCTCGATACCACCTGTTGGTGTGGCCGGCGCCCAGGCGACTGAGACTATGTCGACGGGAAATTGAACCGGACCCACGAGCTGGAGCTGGGAGGCCCGCTCTTCCCAGGTGGCAGGCAGATCGTACCCTTCGGTGTGCACACTCACACCGGCGGCTTTGAATCCGTTAACACCCCACGCTACCGCGTGCGCCATCGCCGCGCTTCCAGTAACCCGGCCGCCGATCTCGTCAGTCAGTCGCCGCAGGTCCTCATCCAGCGGAGAGGGTGCAAGGGCGTAGCGAATTATCGTTTCCGCCGCGTCCCCATTTGCCGCAGCAGCGAGCGAGCTGCCCGCCTGAAGTCCAGCCCCCCAGAGAACCACAAAAAATGCAATCCCAGCCGCAATCGGACGCTCATCGAAGTTCATTGTTACACCTCCTGCTGCGAGCCTGCGCCTCACAATATAAGACGGCCTGGATGCCGGCTGACAACAACATGAGCGCCGCATACAGGCTCTTATTTGTCGTGCTGATCGCAGCGGTTGCACAGTGTGCTGAAGCTGCGGCCGAGGCGATGGACTCTGCGACGACTGCGCACTCTTCATCCCGGTGATCTCTGCCAACACCGCCTCGCGGCACGAAGGCTGGTTCCGCCTCGAATGGGATCTGGCGGATCAGCCCTCGCACATGATGGCCCGCAGCCGGGTATTCGTTGTGCCAGTGTGCTTCGACGGATTCAAAGAAGAGGGCATACGTAGGGAATGTGCGTATCTCAAGGGCGAGTATGACGATATGAAGTGCTTCGGTCTTATCAGGTCCGAGTTCAGCGAGGACTGATGGGGCGCCTCTCGAGGCATCTATTTACCCCAGCAAGCGGGGCAAAACACCCATGGAGAGTCAGCGGGGCAAAACCCCCGCTGACAGCGAACCGCGAACGGGTGGTAGTCCGCATTGACCGTTAAGGCGCAAGCGGTGTTAGCTCCCTATTTACGGACCATCCATATATAGCTATCCAACACGCTGGACACGACTGTCATGCTGAAGGCTGTGTTGTCGCTGACGATAGCCTGGACTGCCCTGTCAATTCTTGTTGGCTTTGCCTGGGCTCGACTCCACAGAACGGCTCATGGGTCTCGCTCTGAGCAGGGTGCCGTTGGTATGGACCGTAAGTGACAAGAACCCCGGCGCGAGGCCCGCGGGGTTTGTTGTGCGCACCTAGCGTCGAGCTGCGATCGCGTTGCCACAAGACTGCAACGCGCGATCGCGGCCGCGCGGCTCTAGGGCATTGACCGCCTGAAAAGTGCGGAGCCGGAGTAGCTCGGCGTTTGCGCCGTCTCCGTTCCCGCGATTGTGGTTTCGGTCCTGGTGCTTCGGCTGGCGGGCCGAGGCCGTCGCAAGCCCAAGCAGCCTGCGGTGAGGCAGAACTCTGCGACCGCCCAGGCGGCCAAGTCAGCAGGCAGTCTGCCATTCTAGCGTAGGCGTTGTCGGGTATTCGCCGGCTGGCCGCTGCGCACCTCGTGGTTCCGCTGGTCCAATGAGCCACGCTGCGACGGACTCCCGAGTCTGCGCCGCTGGATGCTCGGCACCGGCTGGAGAGACCTTGGAAATCATTTGACTGCCGGGAGTAAGTTCATTCTGGGAGTACGCACACCCGTACGGCCGTGAAGGGGCAATTGCCAACGGCCGACGGCGGTCACGTGCCTTCAGAATCTGGGATGCTGGTGTACAGTGCCACCCAAACGCATCCTCAGGGGGCGCACGATGCACCACATGATTCTCGTCTCGCTCATGTTGCTCGCCGCACTGCCGGGCGGCAGTAACGCCGCGAATACACCTGATCAGAAACAGAAAGCGATTCTCGTCACCGGCGCGAGCACAGGTATAGGCCGCAAGATCACCGGGCGACTTGCGGCGGATGGATATTTTGTCTATGCGGGTGCCCGCAAGGAAGCGGATCTCCAGGCCCTTGGAGCGATACCGAACGTTCGGGCCGTGCGCCTGGACGTGACGAAACCGGACGACATCGATGCCGCTGTGGAATTCGTGACCAAAGGCGGGCGTGGTCTCTACGGATTGGTAAACAATGCAGGCATCTATACGGAAGCGCCAGTGATCGACACCTCCCCGGAGGAATTCGATCTGGTGATGAAAGTAAACCTCTACGGACCCTATCGTGTGACTAGGGCATTCGCGCCCCTGATCAAGGCCAGCCATGGCCGCATCGTCAACATTGGATCGATCAGTGGCATCCTCAATGAGACCGGAGCCGGGGCCTATCAGATGAGTAAGCACGCCATCGAGACCTTCAGCGCGACGATGGCTCAGGAGTTGGCCGCTGCTGGTGTGCTGGTCAGCATCGTTGAGCCCGGGTCCTATAAGTCCGAGATAGTGCGCAACACTATGACCCGATCGGGCACGCTGGCCCAGAAGGACGTCGATGATTGGGCAAAGCTCAAGGAGCCCGATGAAGTGGCGGCCGCGGTGGAGTCGGCGTTATCTGCGCCCAAACCGAAGCTGCGGTATATGGTGGTGCCCGACGCGGAGCAGGCTCAGGACACGATCAGGGCCCAGATTGAGCAGCTCGTTCAACTCAATGAAGGGCAGCCGTACACCTACGATCGTGCGGCGCTCATCAAGATGCTCGATACCGCGCTCGTGGGGGCACGACCGCGATCGAAGTGACTGAGCGCTATTCCGCAGAGGCTTCCGCCTCAGTGAAATCCAGCTCGATGCAGTGACCGAGGGCCAGCTCTCAGGAATCGTCCAATGATTACAAGGAGCAAGGGATTCGCAGCAGTACTTCTCGCGGTCGCGTTTGCGGGCATGCTTTTCGGGGTCCACGCCAGCGAGCAGAAGTCAACGACCGGGCATGAAACGGTCCGCGCTGTCAGCAACGCCGATCCGGCCTTTCCAAAAGCGCTCCTGATGCCATACGGGCTGGTCGTTATTCCGAAAATCGATCGTGTCGTATCAACCAATTCTTCGATGCACGATGCCGACATCTTCGGTGGTGTGACGTATCAGGTATGGCGTCTATCCGACCTCAGGTTACTCAAGACCGCCAATCTCGATGTGGGCGAGAATCTGTACGCTCACATCAGTCCTCAGGAACCTCGCCTCGGCCCTGATGGGTCGGTCTTCGTACAGACGCTCGGATGCGGGCTTGAGCGCATTACCAGAATCGATGCGCCGGAGCCACACGCGAAGCTCGTCTACACCTTTCCGGGGAACTGGTGTGGGGTTCCGACGATCGTCGGCCGCCACTTTGTGCAGAGCGTCCCTGCCGTGCACGGCTTGATCGTCCTCAGCCTGGCGGACCCTGCGAAGCCGGTCGAAGTGTCGCGACTGAAGCTGAGCGACAATTACTTTCCACACTGGACCAGCTGGGACCCGGAGACTCGGCGTCTTGTGGTGACATCGAGCAGTACACCCGAGGAACGAATGTACCTGTTACGTCTCGACGAGACGACTGGTGCGCTGAGTGTGGATCGGTCGTTCCACGATACCGACGCCCAACCGGGCTTCAGCTTCAACGAGCGAGACTGGCCACACGGGTGGCGTGGCGCGGCGAGGCCGCACGGTGCCGTCTTTACCCGCTGAGTTCTCGACCGCCTTCGGACGATGTCGCATGGATCGCGCTGTCACGCACCGGGTGGCTTCCAATTGTTGGTACCGAGCACGATGCCGTGGTTTTGCCCAGGAGCATT
>DASYFL010000078.1:0-10422 GCA_036498445.1 Steroidobacteraceae bacterium | reverse complement strand
GCGAGCGCCGGATGGCCGTGGCTGGCGAGCAGGGCGGCCTGAGTCTCGGGTAATCCCCCGCCGGAACCCGCCAGCACGACAACGGGCACGCCGGCAGTGATCCCCGCAGCCGCAGGGAAAAAACGGCCGCGGACACCGCCGGGTGCGGAGACCTCCTCGGCCACGATGCCGTGCGCATAGCTGCGCGTGGCCATCGCGGTCGCGACCACCGTGCCATCAATGCTCGCGGCGACCGTGACGGTGTAAAGCGCACTCACATCGAGATACGGCGTAGTTCCGAGCTCCGGATGCTTCTGCAGGTTGGCCAGGTACTCTTTCACCTGCTCGGGCGGGATGGGGAGCACCGAGCACCACAGCCCGTGCGGACTCACCCCCGTATAGCTGCCCCCCAGCGACGGCGCCACATCGACGTCGATCGTCCCTGTCGCGTCGGCAAGGTACTCGCCCACGGCGGTCCAGTTGCGCCCGCGCGCATCCGGCCGCGAAGCGCTCAGCCTGACGCGCGTGCCCGGCAGGATGTTCCGCGTCACGACGTGGAGCGGCGCGTCCACGGGACCGGCAGGCGGCGTCACGAAAAGCTGCGGGGTTTCGGCGGCCGCGGCGGCATCAGCGGCCGCGGCGGCAGCTAAGAGCGTGAGCATGACGCGTGGGAGCCTGCGAGTCATGGTCATTGTCCGGTCCTTACACGAAGTGCCGCACCGCTCGAGGCAGCGAGACGCCGCAGGGGTGTCCCGATGAGCAACGCCACGACCGCGGCGCCCGCGGTGACAACGCCCAGCAGCAGGAAATAGCGGCCCTCTCCCCAGGACTGCGCGAACCTCCCGAACCAACCGGCAAGATAGGCGCCGAGCCCGAGCGTCGAGGCATAGAACGCGCCCATCACCGCGGCGGTCCAGCGGCTCGGCGCGAGGCGGTAGACCAGACCGTAGCTCGCAGTCCACGCAGCCACCTCCCCGGTCGCCTGCACGGTGATTCCGATCGCCGGCAGAATCCAACCGGGCGCAGGAGCGCCCGGATGGGGCCGCGCGACGCTGGCGAAGAGCAGCAGGCCCGCCGCTCCGAGGAGTAGCGCGATCGCATACTTATGGAGGATGTCGGGCTCGCGCCCGCGGCGGGCGAGCCACGTCCAGAGGGCAGCAAACGCTGGCGCCGCGAGAATGAGTGCGGCGGAATCGACCGACGTGAACCACTCCGTAGGAATCTCGAACGAGCCCACTCTGCGGTCGATGTTGTGCTCGAGGAAGAGCGACATGACTCCGTAGAGCTGGAACGACCCGATGGAGTAGATGAGCAGAAGCGCCGCGAACACCGCGAGGATGAAGAGCCGCTTGCCGGCGCCGCGCTCCTGCGGTGCCGTGAGCCGCGCAGGGGAAGCCGTGTGGCCAGCGGGCCGGCGGCGCTGCAGTCCGCGACTCAACCCGATGTAGGTGGTAAGAGCTGCGCCCACCGCCAACGCGGAGATGCCGAAGGCGGCCGCCCAACCAAAATTCACCGCGACTGCGCCGGCGACGAAGCCGGCGATCAGCCCGCCGACGTTGATGGCGGTGTAGTAGTACGCATAGGCGGTCTCCCGGAGCCCGTCGTCCCCCTCGAAGCTGTCGCCGAGCACGACGACCAGTGTGGACTTGAAGAGCGCATTGCCGGTGATCAGGGCCACGATCGCCGTCCAGAACGCCGCGCTGACCGCGAGGTAAAGACCGCCCGCTTCCGGGGTAAGTCCGGGTGGCACATGCCAGGATCCAAGCGGCGCCGCGATCGCGGCAAGTTGTGCGGTCGCGCCGCGCTGGCCGAGCGCTTCGAGCAGGCGCGGCAGCAATGCCGGCGACATCAGCAGGGCATACCCCACACACATCATGGAGCCGCCGACGATGAGCGCGCGCCGGTGGCCGAGCAGCCGATCCGCGACCGATCCTCCGATGACCGGCAAGGCGTACATGAGGCCGCTGTAGACGCCGAGGAGCGCGAGCGCCGAGGTGCGGTCCCAGGCAAATCCGCCGGCATTGCGGTCGGCGGAGAGGAACAGGGCGAGGAGCGAGAGCAGCGAATAAAAGCCAAAGCGCTCACACAACTCGAAGGCGATCGCCAGCTGTGCTGCCGGCGGCAACTCCCAGGGAAGGGCGCTGGCTTCGCGCGCGCCGGATACGGTCTCGGTAGACATGGTTGTTATCGATCGATGAGCTCGCCGTCTCTGATGAGGTCACGACCGTCGACCGACAGCGTAGCGCCGGGGAGAAAGAGCAGCAGTTCCCCGTTCGAGCTGCGGTTACGCCCACCCGACTCCCAATTGTCACCGATCGCCAGCCGCACCACTCCCGCCCCGTAGCCGTAGTACGGCATGAAGCCGGATTTCAGCACCGCAGTGAGCGCGGAGTTGGTACTGATCACGAATTCGCCGGGTTTGTCCTTGTCGCCCTTCGCGCTCTTCCATGCCGCGACCTCCGCGTCCGGCCCGCGCAACGCCTCGAGAGCCGTGACGCGTCCATCCCTCAGTGTGACCCTCGCGAGGGTGGATCTCGTATCAAAGCTCAAATAGCCAGTGAAGGTACCCTGCGCATCCGCAAGATCCGTGGTCCGCAGCACACTCGCCGGTAATTCCTCTTCACGATCGCGCACCGAACGGGCAGCACGCGTTTTCTCCTTCGTCGCCTCACCAGTGTTGCCGTGAAAATGCGCGTTCTGCGGGATGCGAAATACCAGGTCGGTGCCGTTCTGCGCCGTCACGTGCACCGTGCGACCCCGAAGCGCCTGCTCGAGGGCGGCAAGTCGCTTTCCGATCACGCCCGGAGTCACCTCGATGGCCCGCTCGTACATGGTCTCGACCAGCGGCACCTCCGCGGCATCCGGGGGCAAGAACCAATGAAAGTGTATGGAGCGCACGGCGGAAGCTTCGACTAGATGCTCGAATGGCTGATCCCTTACCGCCGTGAGATCCGAGGGAAGCCAGATGGCCGCCTGCGACCGTTGGAAGATCGATTTCCACTGCTCGAAGCGGGCGGCGCGCTCCGCAGGGGTGAGCTTCGCGTCGGAGGCGGACTCGGGTGCCGCAATCTCCTCCACCTGGCCCCCAGCTCTCTGGATGGCCGCACGCAACGGCAGCGCGATGCCGGGATCGCGCTTCGCGTCCCAGAAGATCACGACCCGCTCGCCCCGCTCAAGTTTCCAGGATCGGTTGACGATCAGTTCCGCCAGGTGGCCGTAGTCGACCGCGTGGGAGTCTGGTGCGGCAGAGGTGGGTCGCGCGAGCACGCATCCCATGGCGAGAACTGCAGCGACCAACGAATGCCTGCCCACGAACACACCTTCATCATAGAAGGTTCGATAGCGGTGCACAGCATGCCACGTGACGCGAAACGCATGAGGGCCGACACGGCAGAGCGCACCGGTTCCAGGGGTTGCAAAAACCTCACCTGCGGGACAGATTGACAGGACGGTCTCACAGCGAAGGTAGGGAGGGACCAAGGTGGCCTTCGATGATCCCACTACGCGCCGACGCTTCCTGAGCGGGGCAGCCATCGCAGCGGCCTTCGCCTGGGCACGTGGGGAAACAGGCCCCGCGGGGACCGCGCTCCAACAGAAATCGCCAGGGGATTTGCCGAGCCTCACCGCAAGTGAGGCGGTGAGACTCCTTACCCGGGGTGAGATGAGCGCGGTCGACTACGCGCAGGCGCTGCTCGATCGATGTGCAGCCGGCCGTAGTCTTAACGCCTTCATTACGCAGCGGCCAGAGCAGGTGCTCGCGGCCGCGCGCGAATGCGACCGCCGGCGGCATGCGGGCGGGCCGCTCGGCCCGCTGCATGGCCTGCCGATCCCCATAAAAGACAGCGTCAACACGCACGATCTGCCGACGACCGCCGGCACACCGGCGCTCCGGCATTTTCAGCCCCGCGAGGATGCACCGCTCGTGCGCGCGCTGCGCAAGGCCGGTGCGATCGTGCTCGGTAAGACCAATCTGCATGAGCTTTCGTACGGATACACCAGCAACAATCACGCCTATGGCGCGATTCGCAATCCGTACGACCCGAGTCGTATCCCGGGCGGCAGCAGTGGAGGAACGGCGGCAGCGATTGCTTATCGTATGGCACCCTTGGGCGTCGCCGAGGATACGGAAGGCTCCATTCGCGTGCCGGCGGCGCTTTGCGGAATCGCAGGCTTCCGCCCGACGACCGGCCGCTACCCCACCCACGGCTGTGTGCCGATATCGCCGCTGTTCGATCAGGTGGGCCCGCACGCCCGCTCGGTGGACGACCTGTTGCTGTTTGACAGTGCGGTAACTGGCAGCACCGCATCGGCACCGCCCATGTCTTTGAACAAGGTGCGCCTGGGCGTCGTCCGCTCGTTCTGGTTTACCGGGCTCGACAGCGACACAGAGCAGGTTACGACGGCGGCGCTAAACTCACTGCACGGCGCTGGGGTCGAGCTCGTCGAGAGCGAGCTGCCGGAGCTGCCGCACTTCATCGAGCTGATCACCGATGCGGTGCAGAACCACGACGTCAAGCCCTCTCTGACGCGTTACTTGGCCGAGTATCACACTGGGGTGACCTTCGAGGAACTGTTTGCGCAGGCGAGTCCGGACGTGCAGCGACTGATCAAGCCCGCCATCACCCCGGGCACCCGCGACTTCGTGCCGGATGACCGGTACGAGGAGATCGTACGAGTTCATCTTCCCAGGCTGCGAGCGATGTATCAGGACTACTTTGCACGCAGCGGCGTCGCGGCGATTGTTTTTCCGACCACGATCCTGCCAGCCCCCAAACTCGGGGAGGAGGATATGGAAGTCGAGGTGGGCGGTCGACGGATGGCGCTCGATGAGGCGATGAGCCGCAACATCGCCCCGGGCAGCACCGCGGGCCTTCCGGGACTCGTGCTGCCGGCAGGCCTGACTTCGTCCGGCCTTCCGGTCGCGCTCGAGTTTGATGGTCCCGCGGGTGCCGACCGTTCCCTGCTCGCACTTGGACTGGCGGTGGAGGCCGTGCTGGGCACATTACCGCCGCCCAAATCTGCTGCCGTTTCTTAGCGGTGCGGGAGTCTCGCGTCGCCCAGGGGAAAGTACTTGACTGAGTCAAGTATATTCGCGACGATGTATTAAATGTATGCGGCCGGACCTCTGAAGGACAAAGGCAGCGGCCCCGATTCGCAGCAGATCGGGGCGGTGCGGGAATTCAATCGGTTTTACACGCGTCAGCTCGGTCTGCTGAACAGGGACTTTCTCACCAGCGAATGGACGCTTACCGAAGTCCGGGTTCTCTATGAGATCGCCACCCGAGGCGGGGTAACGGCACGCCAAATGGCGAACGATCTGCAGCTCGATGAGGCGTACCTGAGCCGCATTCTGGCGAAGTTCCGGCGCCGTCGGCTGATCAAGCGCAGCACCTCGGCACTCGATGCACGGCAACAGCTTATCGAGCTGACCCCAACCGGGCGTGCAGCCTTTAGCCCACTCGATCGGTCAGCCACGCAGCAGATCGAGCAGATGCTGGCTCCGCTCATTGCTGCCGACCGCGCATCACTGGTCGACGCTATGGCGCGACTCAAGGAATTATTGCAGCCCGAACGAGACACTCAAGCGCCCTACAGGGTGCGTCCGCTTCGCATTGGTGATATTGGCTGGATCACTCATCGCCAGGGCATCCTGTACGCCGAGGAATACGGCTGGGACGCAAGCTACGAAGCTCTGGTCGCGGAGATCCTCGGCGCATTCGTGAAAACGTTCGATTCGAAGTGGGAAACCGCCTGGGTCGCCGAGCGGCGCGGCAACATCGTCGGCGCGGTGTTCCTGGTGCGCGCCTCGGATCGGATCGGCAAATTGCGGCTGCTCTACGTCGAGCCCTCGGCACGCGGGCTCGGAATAGGCAGAAAGCTTGTGTCCCTATGTATTGACGATGCACGGGAGCGCGGCTATCGCACACTCACCTTGTGGACGAACGATGTGCTGGTTGCCGCGCGCCGTATCTATGAGGCGCTGGGATTTCGGCTTACCGCGCAGGAACGACATCGATCGTTCGGTAAGGATCTGGTTGGCCAGACCTGGGAGCTGGACCTGAGAGCCGGCTCGCCACGTCGGCAAACTACGCGCGCCGCTGGCTGAGCAATTCTCGAGGGCACCCCGGCGCCCGCCCAGTTGCAATCTCTACGGACTCTGTAGTAGCGTTGCCGCACTCTGTCGGAGAGCACAAGAGCGTCATACACGTGACTCGAGTGCGACAACGCAGCACATCATTGCTGCTCCTGCTTGCGGTCCTTACTTCGACCGCGCAGCTCGGCGCTCAAGCTGCTGCTGCCGTCACTCTGGTCAAAGCGGGTCGCCTGCTTGATCCGCGCACCGGGAATGCACTCGCGCCGGCGGCCGTACTGATCGATGGGGACAAGATCAAGCAGGTCGGATCGTCCTCACAGCTGGCGGTTCCCGCTGACGCGACCATCATCGACCTGGGCACCGCGACATTGCTGCCAGGATTGATTGATGGCCACACGCATCTGTTGCTCGATATCGTGGTACCGCCCCAAGCCGAGATGCAGCGCCGTTTGAACCCACTGTTTGCGCCCGGGCAGCTGCTCGCCATCGTGGAATCCCCGGCCAAGCGCATCTTGACCGCGGCGCAGTCGGCTCGAGAAGACCTGGAGAGCGGCATTACCACCGTTCGTAACCTCGGTCATTCCGGTATTGACGGCGACACGGAACTGCGCGACGCCATCAACGCTGGCCATATCCCCGGCCCCAGAATCCTTGCTGCCGGGCGCAAACTGATCACGCGAGGTTCGTACCTTCAGGACCTCAACCCCGCCCTGGCCGACGCAATCCTCCAGCAGGAATTCTTGTTGCTCGACGGGGCCGATCGGGCACGTCAGGCCGTCCGTCAGAACGTGTTCCAGAACGTCGATGTGATCAAGGTGACGGTTGAGGAGAGCCTCACAGCCGCTGAGCTGACGGCGGTGGTCGAGGAGGCGCACCGTCAGCATCTCAAGGTTGCCGCACACGCTGTCGACAAGGCGAGCATACAAACCGCGATCGATGCCGGTGCAGATTCCATCGAACACGGCAATGAGATAACCGACGAACAGCTGAGGCGCATGCGTGATAAAGGCATCTTCTTCGACCTGACGCCGACTTTTTATGACGACGGCTACCTGAAGATTGCCCAGCCCACCATCGTGATCTCCCCCGCCTATCTCGCGGTGCGAGCGAGCTCCGCTGCACGCAACAAACAACGCTACGATCAGTTGGTCCAGCGGGTGCTGAAATCAGGTGTGAAATACGCGACCGGCTCGGATTGGAGCTGGTTCTATCCGGGAAAGACACGCGGACAAGCCAGCGTCGCCGTGTTCGTCAACTTGCATAAGGCGGGAATGCCGCCCGTTGATGTGATTCGGGCCGTCACCGTCAACGCGGCTGAAATGCTCGGCTGGAGCGACCGCATAGGCAGCATCGAGAGCGGGAAATTCGCCGATCTGATTGCGGTTAGCGGCGACCCGGTCGCTGATATCGACGAGCTGGAACGCGTCCGATTCGTGATGAAGGGCGGCCAGGTTGTCAGAAATGAACTTTCGCCGCATTGACGCGACTGACGGGACTCCTTACATGTGGACTTTGAAGCAGGCGCCGGTATGCGCGATCGTCTCCAGGACGCACGCCAGGAATATCGCGCTGAAGAGCACGATGAGCAGGGAGTCGGCGACGCGGCTCGTCCTCTCGGGCTCGGAGGCCGTCAACCGCGTAAGCCGATGGCCGAACAGGGTCGCGGCGCCCGCCCGCAATGAATGTGGTCTGCCGGGAGCGGCGAGCTTTGCCATGGCGGCGACAAGATCGGCACCGCGCGAGCTCTCGATGACTGAGTCGTCGCAGGAAAGCTCCCTGAACATCGCCAGACGAGAGCCCGTTAGCCACACAAGCGGATGAAACCACAGTGCACACAGGGCAATCTCGTACAGCAGCCCGACCAGGTTGTCGCGCCGCCTGGCATGCGTTACCTCGTGAATGAGAACCGCATCGAGCTCCTTCTTACTCAGCAACCGGTCTATCCCGCGCGGCAGCGATATGTAAGGGCGTAACACTCCATCGACCGAGGGTCCCTGCCCGGTTTCCGATAACCTCACCGGCACGCCCTGCAGCGTAAAGCCCGGCCCGAGGCCAATGGTACCCTCACCGCCTGCGGTGCCTGCGTCTCGACGGTCGCTGCGGACGTGCGCGACAAGGCGCGCAGCCATGAGGCCTGCGCCACACAGCCATACCGCAAGGAGCACAGCGCCGGCCGCCAGGTGCCGGGAGATACCCATACCCACCTCATCGAGGCCCGGCAGCTGTGTTGCCCACGAGACCGAGGATGCCCCGAAGCGGTCAAGGAACCCGCCGAGAGGCAGCAGGAAATTGAGCAAGGTCGCAACCCAGATCCAGTACTTCCAGGTGGCGCTGCTGTTCCATGCCGAGGTCAGCAGCCAGGCGGCCAGGCAAACGATCGAGGCGAAGAGGAAATGCACCTCGAGGTAGTACACCACGGGCCCCACGTGCTCATGCATCGCGTTTGCCTCCACGGCGCCGGGTGACTTTCTTCGGCGCTTCGCTTTCAAGACTCTTCAAGTCTTTCAGCGTGATGGTACCTGTCTCGAGGAGGTTCGAGACGAGCAGGCGCGGCGAGCCGCCAAAGAGGTCGAGCAGATCACGCACCAGCCGGCCGCGGAATTCGCTCCGGTCGATCGCCGCCTCGAAAATCTGAGCGTTCCCGATCTTCTTTACCCGGCGCAAGGCGCCCTTCTGTTCGAGCCGGTACACGAGCGTCTGCACGGTGGTATATGCGACGCGCTCCTCCTCGGGGAGACTCTCGAGGATTTCGCGCACCGAGCTCGTACCCAGCTTCCAGTACTGCTCGAGGATCCGAGCCTCGGCCTTCGACAGACGCGTTCCGGCCATATTTACTACCTCGCAAATAAATGCTACTACATATCCCGTTGCACTGGAAATGGCAGCTTGCTCGGCGTGCGTAACCCCACGATATTGACACTGCTTGGTACGCTCCAGGCGCTCAGCGGTATAGCCGCCACGGCAAATGCCGCTCCGGGTGATGAGCTCTATGCGCGACCCGGGCAACTCGTAGCGACCCAGGGAACCCGGCTGAATTTCTACTGCATGGGAAGAGGCTCGCCCGCGGTCGTGTTCGACTCGGGCTGGGAAGATTGGGCGCCGGTCTGGGCGATCGTGCAGCCGCAGGTCGCCAGGTGGACCCGTGCCTGCAGCTATGATCGCGCCGGCGCCGGTTTCAGCGATGCAGGAGCCCTCCCGCGCACCAGCGTGCAGATCGCGAACGAGCTGCACACCGCACTTCACCAGGCAGGTGTTGGTGGGCCTTACATTCTGGTCGGACACGCCTTCGGTGGCGACAACGTGCGCACCTTCGCGGTGCGCTACATGCCGGAGGTTGCCGGCATGGTGCTGGTGGAAGCCGACGTCGGCGGGCCGAACGAGCATCGGGGGGATCTGGCACGCATCGCGGAGTTACGCGAGTGTCGCGATGCCGTTGCTGCAGGCAGTCCTCTCCCCCCTTTGCCCACACGCCCCGGCAGCCCGCCCCGCTCCTGCGCGCAGCAGTTCTTTCGCGGCCTGCCGGAAGCGATGTGGTCAACCGAGCTCAATGACAAGCTGCTGGAGCTCGCGCAAACCAAGGTCGCCATGTACGACGCGTACATCTCTGAGATGGAAGAGATGCCGCGAGATGAGGCCTACCTCGAAGAGAACTGGCGCTCGTTCGGCACTCGTCCGATTCGCGTGCTCTCGACCGGATACCACGGCATCCACAGGATCGATCCGGCGCGGCCTAAGAGCGCGGAGCAGCAGCTGTACGAGGATAACGTTGCGCGGGCGCAGGCGCGGTGGCTCGAGCTCTCCTCCAATGCCAGGCAGTTGTTTACGGACAAGAGTTCAGAATACATCCCCTTCGATCAGCCGGACTTCGTTATCGACGCCATCCATGAGGTGTTCGCGCACAGCCAGTGAAATGGCCTGCTGTCTCAGACGGTCTGCTGGTTCGGGAGGGTGGCGATCATCGTCGCCTGCATTGCAGCGATGAGCTTGCCGCTGCCGCTCTGCAGCGCATGGACATCTGCCGCGCATACACTTAGCGTCCGGCCTGACCGGACCACCCTGCCCACTGCGACGAAGCGCTCACCCACTGCAGGTGCGAGGAGGTTGACCTTGAACTCAACCGAAAGCACTTCCTGCGCGGACTCCATGAGAGTGAGTGCAGCGTAGCCGCATGCGCTGTCTGCAATCGCCGCGACGGCAGCGGCGTGGATGTAGCCATGCTGCTGCGTCAGGTCGCTGCGGAACGGCAGGATGATCTCGATCTGACCTGGCAGCACGGTTGCCAGCTCGGCGCCGAGCAAGTGCATCATGCGCTGACGGGCAAAGCTGTCGCGCACGCGAGCTTCGAAATT
>DASYFL010000077.1:0-21194 GCA_036498445.1 Steroidobacteraceae bacterium | reverse complement strand
GTTTTTCGCGCTGCGCCGCGGATGACGGCCGGCAATTCGTGGGGGTGCGCCGCGGGGGTCCCCGCGAAATTGCGCCTCTGGCAGCTCGCCGAGCGTGCTCCCCTCAAGGCGAGCGCAATTTCGTGGGGTGCCCCTTAACTGCCCGCCGCGTACGCGCCAGGCGCCGGAGCGGGCGCTACCGCAGCCGGTGTGGCTGGGGGCGCGGCAGGCGCGGCCGCTGCAGCTGGCGCGCCCTGTGCACTCTCTCCTGGCTGCCATTCGAGCAGCCGCAGGAAACGCTGGATACGATCGACGAACTGTACCGGCTCCCAGCCGCGCGCGTAACCGCGGCGGGCATGCTCGTACCAGCGCTCCTGCGCCAGCAACGGCAGACGCAGCCGCACTTCGGCCCAGGAGTCGGGATCCTTGCCGAGTGACTGCGTGATGATGCGGGCGTCTTCCAGATGACCGAAGCCGACGTTGTAGGCGGCGATGGTGAGCCAGGTGCGGTCGGGCTCGGGGATGCGCTCCGGCACCTTCTCACGCACCTGTGCGAGGTAGCGCGCGCCGGCGTAGATGCTCTGTTCGGGATCGCTGCGGTCCTTCAGTCCCAACGACTGCGCGGTATCCGCGGTCAACATCATGACACCGCGTGCGCCGTCATCCGACCGCGCGCGCGGATCCCACTTCGATTCCTGGTAGCCGACCGCCGCGAGCAGCCGCCAGTCGAGACCCGTTTCCGCCGCGGCCTTCTCGAACCACGACCGGTACGGCGGCAGGCGCTCGGCGACGTGCTCCTGGAATTCACGCGATTCCTCGTATTCGAACGGGCGGGTGTCGCCCGAGCTCTGCTGCAGCAGCTGCGCGAGCCGACCCGAGGACTCCAGATCGCGAAAGAATGCATCGACGCTCGCGAGCAGGCCGGGCGCGTCGCGGCGCACCATCCACTGCACCGGGCGCTCCTCGGGCAATGCGAAACCCACCTGCACGTCCGGGTACAGATGGTGCGCGAAGGAGAACTCGCGTGCATCGACGATGGCGTACTGCGCCTCGCCCGCATCAACATCCTCGGCCGGATCCGCGGCGCTCGGTGCGGTCTCCGCCCAGCTGAGGCCCGGTGCCACCGTGCTGCGCAGCCGTTGCAGGATGCGCTCCTGCGCGCTTCCGGCGCGCACGACCAGCTTTGCGGATTCGAGCTGCAGTGTTTCCCGTGGCCGTACACCGTTGCGTTGGTACACGACCAGCTGCGGAATGCGTCCGTAGACCTGCGCCGCGTCGGCTACGTGACTCCACTCGGGGGTGTTGGTGAGCGAGGCGGCAGCGATGTCGGCGCGGCCCGCGGCGAGCTCCGCCTGCAGCGAGCGCTCGTTCGCGAGCGGGTACATGGTCAGCTTTACCCCGAGCCGCGCCGCATAGGCGCTGGCGAGCTCGAATTCCAGACCTTCGGTGCGCTGGGCACCGAGGTAGTAACAGGTCGGCAGATTCAGCGTGGCGACGCGCAGCTCGCCGCGTGCCCGGATCACATCCAGTGCGGCAGGCGACCGCTCAGCGCAGCCGGTGATGACGAACATGGCGCTGAGCAACGCAACGACAGAGAGTGCGCGCCGGAAGCTCCACTCAACGCAGGGGGTTTCCGCTAGAATAGCCGCCCCCTGATTCCTGCGGGACCGCCGGAGAGGTACCGAAGCGGTCATAACGGCGCCGACTCGAAATCGGATGGTCGGGTAAAACCGGCACGTGGGTTCGAATCCCACCCTCTCCGCCATACGTGACGCGAAGTTTCGTCCCACTGAGATCAGCGACTGGCTCGGTACGCAGTCCATTACGCCGAGGCTACCGCTACAGCCTGCGTTTGTCGTCTGACGCAAAATGTCGACATGCCACCGGGCGACCGTTGCGCGTGTTACGTGGTCTCCGGTGGTTGCTTTTTCAGCGCCTCGCGGTACGCCGTAGCGAAAGCTTCCACGAAAGTGTGCGGCAGGTGGTCGGCGGGCATCTCGATGAGATTCCGGTAGAAGGTGGTGAACAGCTCCCAGTACTGCGCTTTGTCGGCCGAGCGCGCCTTGCCGCGCCGCGCGGCGCGCTCGAAGCGCGCTTCGAGCTCGGCGGGGTCGAGCCGGTCGAGGAATTCCACGAAAGCCGCGCGCAATGCATGCGCCATCGCGCTCTCGTGCAGCCGCGCCGCGGCGACCGTGTCGCGCAGCCATTGCACCGAGTCGAGCCTGCGCCCCTCGTGCCGCAGGAAGAGCTCCACCGCTAGATCCTCCACCATGGCGTCCGCGAGCGAGGGCCGCGGATCGTCCTGCTCCACGGGAGGTGACTCGATGCGGTAGCGGTTGCGCGTGTCCGCGCGCGTGCGCTCGAGCTCCTTGAATCCGACCAGCGCCTCGCGAAAGAGCCGTCCTGCAAGGTGCAGCAGCCGGCCCTGGGCTCCCGCTGGCAACCGTTCGGCTTCGATCCCTGCGCCGCGGCAGAAGGCATCGAGCCCGCTGTGCACGTCATCGAGCGACATGAAGCCGCCGCTTGCCTTGGGCTCGCGGCTGACCGCTTCGGCGAGTCGCGCCAGCGACGCGCCAAGTGGCGGCTCCGCCGGGTCGCCGGCCAGTGCCACCTCAGTGGGCGGTGCAACCGCCGCGGCCGCGCGCTGCGAGTGCGCGAGCGCGTGCACCCTGCCCGAGTCGACCGCCTGGCCATACGCGCCGACCGGCAACACCGGGTCCATGTCGATGACCGGTACCAGCAGCTCCTCGACATTGAGTTTTGCGCCGATGTCGCGGTCGGCGGGCCGTCCGAGCGCTCGCAGCGCATGGATACTGGTCGGCACCGCCGCCGCGGCCGGATGCACCACCCCGCCATGCGCCTCGACAGCCGCGAGAATGTGGTAATCACCGATGCGCAGGACATCGCCATTGGCCAGCCGGTAGCCGCCCGAGCCGCGCTTGGCAAGCGGCTCCATGTCATCGTTGACGTAAACCCCGTTGGTGCTCACGTCCTGCAGGTAGAAGTGTCCCTCGCGGAATTGCACCCGCGCGTGGTGCGCGGACACGTAGCGCTGCGGGTCGGGCAGCACCCAGTCATTGTCGGCCGAGCGCCCGATCGTGCCGCCTTCGACCGAGAAGGTCGCGCTGCTGCGCTCAGCGAGCGCGCGCCGCTGTTCGCTGACGATCCGCAGCCTGAGCATGGTTCCCCGACTCAAATGAGCGATCCTTGTGCGACAGCCGGAAGTGCGTTTCCTCGAGGCGCGACAACATCCCGGGCCGTGTCGCCCGGACATATAATGCCAGCGTCAAAACTAGCAGCGAGCCCCGCGTGGACCATGGCAACCAGTCACATTTTCCGCATTGTGTTCGTGAATCAGGGCAAGATTTACGAGGTTTACGCGCGCCGGGTCAGCCATGGGGAGCTGTTCGGGTTCATCGAGGTGGAAGAGCTGCTGTTTGGCGAGCGCTCCTCGGTGGTGCTCGACCCTTCCGAAGAGCGCATCAAGAGCGAGTTCTCCGGAGTCAAGCGCACTTTCCTGCCGATGCACTCGGTCCTGCGCATCGACGAGGTGAAGAAGCACGGTACGGCGAAGATCACCGTGTTGGAAAGCGGTGCGGCAGCCAACGTTGCGCAGTTCCCGATGCCGATGTACTCGACTCCTCCTCTTGATAAGAAATGAGGCGCGGCTAGCCCATGCTGCAGCTCGCCGGGCCGGCCGCGCTTTCGACTTTCCGCATCGCCAAGCTCCTCGAGCGCCTGCGGACGCTCGAGCCGGCCGTGACCGGCATCGCCGCCCGTTTCATGCACTTCATCGACCTCGCCGAGCCACTCCCGGCGTGGGGAGAGCGGATCCTCGCCGAGCTCCTCACCTATGGCCCGACACTGCCGCTCGCCCCGGATGAGCAGGGCGAGCAGCTGCTGGTGGTGCCGCGCGCCGGCACCATCTCGCCCTGGTCGAGCAAGGCAACCGATATTGCACAGGTGTGCGGACTCGCCGCCGTGCGCCGCATCGAGCGCGGCATCGCCTACCGGCTGCGGGCGGCGGCGCCGCTCGGCGCCGCGGGGCTGCGGCGCGTTGCGGCGGTGCTGTTCGACCGCATGACCGAGCAAGTGTTGCTCGACCCGGCGCACGCTGCGCGGCTGTTCGCGCACGCGCCGCCCCGGCCCGCAAATCGTGTGTCCCTCGGCCGCGGCCGCGCAGCGCTCGAAGAGGCCGACCGCCGACTCGGACTTGCGCTGTCGGCCGAAGAGATGGACTACCTGCTCGAGAGTTTTGCGCGGCTGCGGCGCGATCCAACCGACGTCGAGTTGATGATGTTCGCGCAGATCAACTCCGAGCATTGCCGGCACAAGATCTTCAACGCGCGCTGGGTGATCGATGGCGAGCCGCGCGAGGAATCGCTGTTCGACATGATCCGTTACACGCACGCAGTGAGTCCCGGCGGTGTGCTCTCGGCGTACCGGGACAACGCGGCAGTCATCGTGGGTAATCCCGGCGAGCGTTACTTCCCGGACCCCGCGAGCGGTGTCTACCGCGCGAGCGCCGAGCCGATCGACATTCTCATGAAGGTCGAGACGCACAATCACCCGACGGCCATCTCGCCGTTCCCCGGAGCCGCGACCGGTTCGGGCGGGGAGATACGCGATGAAGGTGCAACCGGCCGCGGGGCGAAACCGAAAGCCGGGCTCACCGGGTTCTCGGTCTCAAATCTGCGTATCCCCGGCTATGAGCGGCCCTGGGAGCGTGAGTTCGGAATGCCCGCGCGCATCGCCTCGCCGCTCGAGATCATGCTCGAGGGACCGATCGGCGCCGCATCCTTCAACAACGAATTCGGGCGCCCGGCGATCTGCGGGTACTTCCGCACCTTCGAACAGGTGGCGGCGGGCGATCCGTCACGGCGGGCGCGCGGCTATCACAAGCCGATCATGATCGCGGGCGGGGTCGGTAACGTACGCCGTGCGCTGGTGGAGAAGGCCGAGGTGCCCCTCGGGGCGAAGCTCGTCGTGCTCGGCGGACCTGCGATGCTGATCGGGCTCGGTGGCGGCGCGGCGTCCTCGCTCGGCAGTGGCAGCTCGAGCCTGGAGCTCGACTTCGCATCCGTGCAGCGCGGCAATCCGGAGATGCAACGCCGCGCGCAGGAGGTCATCGACCGTTGCTGGGCGCTCGGGGATCGCAACCCCATCGCACTCATCCACGATGTCGGCGCGGGCGGACTCTCCAATGCGGTCCCGGAGGCGGTGGCCCACAGCCAGCGTGGCGCTCGCCTCGAGCTGCGCGCCATTCCGAGCGCCGAGAGTGGGCTTTCACCCCTCGAGCTCTGGTGCAACGAAGCGCAGGAGCGTTACGTGCTGCTCATCGGACCGCAGGCGCTGCCGCAGTTCCTGGCGATCGCCGCGCGCGAGCGCTGTCCGTGCGCCGTCATCGGTGAGATCGACGGGAGCGGCGAGCTCGCGCTGCGCGATTCGTTATTCGATGACCGGCCGGTGGATATGCCCATCGAGGTGCTGCTCGGCAAGCCGCCGCGCCTCACGCGCAACGTGCGCAGCGCGCCGGCGCAGCATCGCCCTCTCGACACCGCCCGCATCGAGCTGCGTGAGGCGCTGTACCGGGTGCTGCGCTTGCCGGCTGTGGCTGACAAGACCTTCCTCATCACCATCGGCGATCGCACCGTCGGCGGACTGATCAGCCGCGATCAGCTGGTCGGCCCCTGGCAGGTGCCGGTGAGCGATGTGGCGGTGACGCTCGCCGACTACCGCGGCGCGGCGGGCGAGGCGATGGCAATGGGAGAGCGCACGCCGGTCGCGGTGCTCGATGCACCGGCTTCCGGACGGCTCGCAGTGAGCGAAGCGATCACGAACATGCTCGCCGCGGACATCGGCGAGCTGTCGCAGATCCGCTTGTCGGCCAACTGGATGGCCGCGGCCGGCGAGCCGGGGGAGGACGCAGCGCTCTACGCCACGGTGCACGCGGTGGCGAAGGAGCTGTGCCCCAAGCTCGGGATCGCCATCCCGGTCGGCAAGGACTCGCTGTCGATGCGCACCACCTGGAGCGAGGCGGGCGTGGAGAGGAGCGTGATCGCACCGGTTTCCCTCATCGTCTCGGCCTTCGCGCCGGTGCGCGATGCACGCGCCACGCTCACACCCGCACTGCAGCTCGATGAGCGCCCCACCTCGCTGTGGCTCATCGATCTTGCCGGTGGCCGCAATCGGCTCGGTGGCTCGGCCCTTGCGCAGGTATACGGTGAGCTCGGCGATGAGCCGGCAGACCTCGATGAGCCGCAGCGGCTCACCCAGCTCGCCGCGGCGCTGAGGGAGCTGCGCAGCCACGGACTGGTGCGCGCCTATCATGACCGTTCCGACGGCGGGCTGTGCGTGACGCTGCTGGAGATGGCCTTCGCCGGGCACTGCGGACTGGATATCTCACTGCCTGCGGCGCGCGGCGCAGTGCTCCCCCAGCTGTTTGCGGAGGAGCCTGGCGTCGTGTTGCAAATCCTCGCGGGTGATGAGCCTGCGTTCCTCGCGATCCTCGCGCGGCACGGACTCGGTGAGGCCGCGCTCTATCTCGGGGCGCCGGTGAGTGAGCTGCACGTGCAGATCCGCGTGGGCGACACCCTGGTCGATGAGAGCTGGGAAGAGCTGCGCCGGGCATGGTCGGAAACCTCGTGGCGCATGCGGCGGCTGCGCGATGATCCGCAGTGCGCGGACGAGGAGTTCGCGGCACAGACCTCCGCCGCACAGCCGCGCCTTACGGTTGGCCTCAGCTTCGATCCCGAGGAGGACATCAGCGCACCGTTCATCGCGCGCGGGGTGCGCCCGGCGGTCGCAATTCTGCGTGAGCAGGGTGTCAACAGCCAGGTCGAGACTGCCGCGGTGTTCGATGCCTGCGGCTTTGCGCCGCACGACGTGCACATGACCGATCTGCTCGGCGGCCGGCGCGGCCTCGGAGAATTCCAGGGTCTCGTGGCCTGTGGTGGCTTCTCCTACGGAGACGTGCTCGGCGCCGGGGAAGGATGGGCCAAGTCGATCCTGTTCCATCAAGCAGTGCGTGAGCAGTTCCAGCAGTTCTTCGCGCGTGGCGACACTTTTGCGCTCGGCATCTGCAATGGCTGCCAGATGTTCGCCGCACTGAAGAGCATCATCCCCGGCACGGCCCACTGGCCGCGCTTCGTCAGGAACCGCAGCGAGCAGTACGAGGCGCGCTTCTCGCTCGTCGAGGTGGTGCCCTCACCGTCGGTACTGCTCGCGGGCATGGCGGGCTCGGTGCTCCCGGTGGCGGTGGCGCACGGCGAGGGACGCGCGGAATTTGCCAGTGAGGCCGCGGCGAGCGACTGTGCAGCGAACGGGCTCGTGGCGGTGCGTTACATCGATGCACCGGGTGTGGTCGCCACCAGCTACCCGGCAAATCCGAGCGGCACGCCGTTCGGCATCGCCGCGCTCTCGAACGTCGATGGGCGCGTCACCGTGATCATGCCGCATCCGGAGCGCTCGTTCCGCTACCTGCAGAACTCCTGGCGCCCGCCGAACGCGGGCGAGTACAGCGGATGGATGCGTCTGTTCCGGAACGCGCGCCGGTTCCTCGGCTGATCAGCTCGCCGATTTGATCGGTGCGACGCTGCCGGTCTCCTCGAGGAAAAAGCGCCGCACCATCATCGCCTGCTGCAGCTTGCCCTTGCGCACGTAGGCCTCGTACAGCAGGTCCTTGACGACTTCGAGCATGATGCCGGCCTCGTAACCATCCAGCAGCGGCAACGGCGTGCGCACGTCGAGCTCCGCGCCGAACAGCACGTTCCTCATTTTGGTGAAGATCTCCGGAGCAATGTCGCCCAGGTCGCGCACCGCGTTGAGCTCATCGAACAGCCGCAGCTTTCCCGCCTCGCCGAGGTCGACGAACATTGCCTGCGCCGTGCGGCGGCACATGGAGGCGAAGGCATTGAAGGCTCCGTGCGAGAAGCAGCCGAGCGCTTCGCGAAACAACAGCTCGATACTCTCGGGAATGTAAGCAAAGCTGAACTTCTCGCGCGCGCGCTCCACCTCGGTGAACTGCGGCGAGAGCTCGATGCGCGTCGCTCCGTACAGGCGCACGGTGAAGCGCAGAAAGATCGGCATGTGGCAGGCGTCGCACTGGTACACCAGCCCGACTTGTTTGGGCCGGTAGAGCTGCAGATCCTCGAAGCGCGGCACCGCGCTCGCGGTGATGTGCGCGACCGCCTGGCAATGCGGACAAGTGACGACCAGGTTCTTCTCCAGGTCGTGATGCAGGTGACTGCTCGAATCGATGTATATCGACATGCCGGTGGGCGGCTCATGTTGTGTTGTCTGCCGCCGGGCACATGTTAACTCAGCGCGTGGCATCTGACGCACCTGAGCGCACCGGCCGCCCGGCCGGCCACGTTATGTCACAGAGCGCCGCGCGGACCCCCGCGAAATTGCAGGTCTCGCCGGCCGAACGCGTGCTGCGCCGTCAGCGCAACGGCAATCTCAGCGGCTGCTCGTGCGCGTGAAGCCGAGGATGCGATCGGCGAGCCGCGAATAATCGCCACTGAAGTGATGGCCCTTGCCGATCTCCTCGCGGGTTACGCGAGTGCTAGGCAGCTCCGGGCAGATCGAGTCGGACTCGTCCGCGCCGTAGATGCAGAGCACCGGCTCCTTCATCGCCTCGAGCTCCGGCCGGGTCGGGGGTCCACCGCCAGCTCCGCCGATCCATTCGGCGACGTGCACCTCGAAGGAGGCACGCGCATCGATTCCGAGCAGGCTCACGCTCGCGATCCGGCTGCGCAGATCCGCCGGCAAGCGATTGACGACGAACGGCAACACATCCGCGCCGAAGGAGTAACCGATGAGCAGCACCTGCTGCGCATGCCATGCGGCGAGGTAGTGACGCAGCACACGCTCCACATCGCTCGCGGTCTCCCCCGGAGTGCGCGCGGTCCAGAAGTACTTGAGCGAGTTCAATGCAACGGTCGGCACCCCGTTGGCGGCCAGCCGCGCGGCGAGCTCCTGGTCGAGCCCAGCCCAGCCGCCATCACCGGTGAGCAGCAGCGCGAGCTCGCCAGTGGTACCGGCAGCGTGCACCTCCTGCAGCGGCAGATCACTGATCTCGCGCGCCATGTCCGCGGGTGCGGAAGGGCGCTGCGCAAGGCGCGCATACGCTGCGCGAAACTGTGGCATCCAGTTACGCTCGACGGAGAAGCCGTGCCCGACGAGAGGCAGCTTCACCAGCGCTCCGCCTTCGACCTGCGCCGCGAACTCATCTGCCGCATGCGGGTCGCACACCGGGTCGCGTTGCCCCTGAAGCGCGACCCAGGGTTGGCGCAGACCCTTCGCCGGTGCGAATACCAGCGCATGCTGCGCATTCTGCGAGTAGCGCAAACCATTCCCCGGGCAGAGCGCTGCGCCGGAGAAATCCTGGTCGGCGCAAAAGCCGAGACTCAGCGCGCCGGCGAACGTGCCCGGCGGGGACTGCACCAGTGCCGCGTACACAACCGTGGCGCCGGAGGAGTAGCCGACCAGCACCGGCACGTGATACTCGCGCAGGCCGACCTGCTTCTGCACCTGGTGGCTGAGGGACTCGAAGTCGGCGGCGATCATCTGACAATGCGCCTCGGCGCCCTGGGCCGCCCGGCCCAGGCTCGCGAAGTACTGGCGGACATCGACACCGATCACCAGCGCACCCATCGCGCGCAGCGTGCGAGCCATGTTGACTACCCCGAGCTCCCAGCCTCCATCGCCGGAGACGTAGATCGCGGCGCTCTCTGGCGTGCCGGTCGGCACATAGACCTGAACCGTGCCGAAACGTCCCGCGTGCAGCTCGCGTGCATCGTGCTGCGCCGCTGCAGCCGGGGCGGCGTGCTTCGCAGCCGCATCCGGCGCAGCCTCAGCGGGGTCAGCCCGAGCTGCTGATAGGGCAGCCGCCGGCACTGCGAGGAGCGCCAGCGCAGCACCGAGCCCCAGGGCAACACCGGCGGCCGCCGGGGCTGCAGTGATCATCGGCCCGCTCATCGTGCGACGAGCTCCTTCACTCCGCCTGCGATGAGGACCGATATGTCGAGCAGCACGCGTGGCAGCGCTATTCCACCGGGTGCCACCAGGTAGCGCGGCTCCCAGACGGGCTCGAATTTCGCCTTGTAGCGGCGCAGCCCCTCGAAATTATAGAAATGCTCGCCGTGGCGGAAGATGAAGTTGCCGACCCGATGCCAGGCGGGCGCGAGCGGGTGCGCTTCGAGTCCCGCGAGCGGCGCCATGCCAAGGTTGAACCAGCGGTAGCCCTCGCGCTGGCCCCACAGCATCAGCTCGATGAACAGGTAATCCATGGCGCTGCGCGGTGCGTTCGGATCGAAGCGCATGAGATCGACCGAGAGCTCCGCGCGCGTGCCGGTAGTCCAGAGGTTGGCGAAGGCTGCGGGCTTACCGCCGCAGCGCACGAGCGCCAGCGGGAACTGCCGCAAATACTGCTCCGAGAAAGCACCGACGGAGAAATGCTTTTCGGCTGTCGATTTGGCGGCGAGCCACGCAGCGGATATCGGCTGCACCAGCGGTAGCAGCTCCGCCGCGCGCTCGGCGGGCACGACCTCGAAGCTCGCGGCATCGCGTTGCGCCCGGCGATGCGCCTGACGCAGATCGGCGCGTGCAGCGCCCTCGAGCGAGAAGTCCGCGAGCGGCACACGCGCCTCTTCTCCGATCTTGAGCGCTCCGAGCCCGAGGTCGACGTACAGCGACAACCGCTCGCGTGACACCTGGTAGAAGACGGTTGCGGCGCCGTGGCGATCGGACATCTCGCGCAGCCGCCATACCAGCTCCTCCGCGCCCTGCGGCGAGCCGATGGGGTCGCCGAGTGCTACCCAGCTGCGTTTTGCGGTCTGGTACATGAGGAATGCATCACCTGCGTCGCTGAACAGCAGGCGCTTGTCACCGGTGAGCGCCGCGTTGGCGATGGTTTGATCGCTGCCCGCAATGAGCGGGCGCGCCCGCTCGAGCTCCTCGGGACCGGCCACCGCGGGTTCGGGCCGCGCGGGGCGCAGCAGGTTGAGCAATAGGTATGCACTCCCGAGCACGACGACGGTGAGCGACGCGCGCAGCATGCGCGGTGCGTTGCCATCGAGGGCAAAGGTCCACCACAGCTCGTTCGAGTAGCTCACGTGGCGGTAGGAAATCATGCCGATCCATACCGCCATCACGATGACGCCGACGATGCTCACCACCCACACGGGAGTGAAGTCCTCGGCAAGGATGGCGGTCGGCCGATAGAACGCGCGCCGGCCGAGCACGAGTATCCCGAGCACCAGCAGCAGCAGCGTCGCCTCCTCGAAATCGAGTCCCTTGAGGAGCGAGGCGAAGATCCCCGCGAGCAGTAACCACACCGTGATGTGATAGGCGGCCTGCACACGACGGAACAGCGCGCGCGCGAGTATCAGCAGTCCCAAGCCCACGACGCTGCCGAGGAGGTGCGACACCTCCAGCACCGGCAGCGGCAGGAACCGGTCGAGAAACGCGAGCCGCTCATCGATGGCCGGGGTGGCGCCGGAGAACAACAGCAAGGCGCCCGAGAGGAAGCTCAGCGCACCGGCAATCTGCGGCACGACCGGGGCGATGTACTGTGCGGCCAGCTCGCGCGCACGCAGGAGATGCGCGCGCTGCGCGGACACCTCCTTCGAGCCGAACAGCAGCGTGCCGACGACGAGCGGCACCAGGTAATACACCGCGCGATAGGCGAGCAGTGAGCCGAGCAGCGCATCGGTGGGCACTCCCGGGAGAGTCAGCAGCACCACCGCCTCGAAGACGCCCACGCCTCCGGGTACGTGGCTGATGATGCCGGCGAGCACCGCTGCCGCATAAACGCCGAGGAACGTGATGTAGTGGACGTGCGCAGTGGAGGGCAGCAGCGACCACAGCACCGCGCAGGCCAGCGAAATGTCGAGGACTCCGAGTGTCAGTTGCGCCAGCCCGATGAAAGGGCCGGGCGCGCGCAGCGCCCAGCCACGGATCTCGAGCTTGCCGCGCGCGAATGACACCCACAGTGCGTACGCACATACCGCCGCGAGCAACAGCACGCCTACGGATTCCGCCCAACCCTCGCGCAGGTGCAGCAGCCGTGCGACGTGACCGGGGGAGAGCACCAGCGAAAGGCCGGTGACGGTCGCGAGCCCGATGCCGAACGAGACACTGCAGAAGGCTGACACGGTCGCCACATCGAGCGCGGAGATGCGCGCGCTCGCATACAGGCGCAGGCGGATCGCAGTCTGCGTGAAGGCGGCAAAACCGAGCGTGTGGCTGAAAGAGTAGGCGATGAACGAGTTGAACAGGATGCGCCGGTAGGGGATGGCGCGGCGCAGGTAGGTGAGTGCGAGCAGCTCGTAGGTGGTCAGCAGCCAGTAGCTCAGCGCCGTGAAACCGAGCGCCGCCACAAGCTGATGGCGTGGGATGCCGTGTAGATGCGCCATCACACGCTTGACGTGCAGGTGCGCGAGCTGGTGGTGCAGCACCCAGGCGACGAGCGTGAACACCAGCAGCGCCGCGAGCGGCCCGACCCAGCGCCACAGGGTGTGCTCCCTGGGTTCGGCGGGCGGCGTCGGGTCTGTCGTCGGGCGCAGCAAGGGTTGGCTTCGGATCCCGCTCAGCGCGTCAGCGGCTTGTACCGGATGCGATGCGGCTGCACGGCCTGCTCGCCCTTGCGCCGGCGGAAATCCGCCACGTACTCCTGATAGTTACCCTCGAACCACACCACCTGCGAATCGCCTTCGAAGGCGAGGATGTGGGTGGCGATGCGATCGAGGAACCAGCGGTCGTGTGAGATCACCACCGCGCAGCCCGGGAAGGCGAGCAGCGCTTCCTCGAGCGCGCGCAGCGTTTCCACATCCAGGTCGTTGGTCGGCTCATCGAGCAGGAGCACGTTGCCGCCGGCACGCAGCACTTTGGCGAGATGCACGCGATTGCGCTCGCCGCCGGAGAGCGCGCCCACCAGCTGCTGCTGCTGCGTGCCCTTGAAATTGAACCGTCCCACGTAGCCGCGCGAAGAGGTCTCGTAAGGACCTACCTTGATCGTCTCGAGACCGCCCGAGATCTCCTGCCACACCGTCTTGCGGTCATCGAGTGCCTGGCGCGACTGATCCACGTACGCCAGATGCACCGTCGGACCAACACGGATCTCGCCCGCGTCGGGCTGCTCAGCGCCGGTCAGCATGCGAAACAGGGTCGTTTTGCCGGCGCCGTTCGGGCCGATGATGCCGACGATGCCGCCGCGCGGCAGGTTGAAGTCGAGCTTGTCGATCAGCAGCCGCTCGCCGTAGCCCTTGCGCAGTCCCGCGACGGCGATCACCAGGTCGCCGAGCCGCTCTCCGGGCGGGATGTAGATCTCGTTGGTCTCGTTGCGCTGCTGGAACTCGCGCGAGGCGAGCTCCTCGTAGCGCTGCAGCCGCGCCTTGCTCTTTGCCTGGCGTGCCTTCGGGTTCTGCCGCACCCACTCGAGCTCGTGAGCCAGCGCCTTGCGCAGCGCTTCCTGCTCGCGCTCCTCCAGCGCGAGCCGCTGCTCTTTCTGCTCGAGCCAGGAGGAATAGTTTCCGTGCCAGGGTATGCCGTAGCCGCGGTCGAGCTCGAGGATCCACTCCGCGACGTTGTCGAGGAAGTAGCGGTCGTGGGTGACCGCGATGACCGTGCTCGGGTATTCCTCGAGATAACGCTCCAGCCACCCGATCGATTCGGCATCGAGGTGATTGGTCGGCTCATCGAGCAGCAACATGTCCGGCGCCGAAAGCAGCAACCGGCAGAGCGTCACGCGCCGCTTCTCGCCCCCGGAGAGGGTACCGATCTGCGTCTCCCATGGTGGGAGGCGCAGTGCATCGGCGGCAATCTCGAGCTTGCGCTCGAGCTCCCAGCCGCCGGCCGCGTCGATCGCGTCCTGCAGCCGCGCCTGCCGTGCGAGCAGCGTGTTCATCTGCTCATCGTCCATCGGCTCGGCGAATCGGTCGCTGATTTCATTGAATTCCGTGAGCTGGCGGAAGGTCTCACCGAGTCCCTCCATCACCGTGGCACGCACCGTGCTCGCCGCGTCGAGCTGCGGCTCCTGCGGGAGGAAGCCGACCCGGATACCACTCTGCGGCCGCGCCTCGCCGTCGAAGGCGCTGTCGATGCCGGCCATGATCTTGAGTAACGAGGACTTGCCAGCACCGTTCAGCCCGAGCACGCCGATCTTGGCGCCGGGAAAGAAGGAGAGACTGATGTCTCGCAGGATGACCCGCTTCGGCGGCACCACTTTCGAGACACGGTTCATGGTGTAGATGTATTGCGCCATCAGGTGATTATCGCTGGCAGCCGCCCGTGCCGCGAGCGCCGCTGTGTTAGGCTTGCTCGCGACTCGACACGGGCCGGTCGGGAAGGGAGCCTCCTCAGCATGAACAGCGTCGCCGTGGTCGTCAGCGAGCGCCTAGCGCGCTACGGGTTTGGTGACGGCCACCCCTTCGGTCCCGATCGTCTCGCGGCATTCGTGCGCGAGTTTTCTGCACGCGGTCTGCCGCAGCGTGTCACGCTGCTGGAGCCGCGCGGCGCGAGCGATGCGGAGCTCGCCTCGTTTCACACCGCGGAGTATCTGGAGTTTGTGCGGGAGCGTTCGGCGAGCGGCGCCGGCCTCCTCGATGCCGGGGATACTCCGGCGTTCCGTGGGGTATACGAGGCGGCGGCCGATGTGGTGGGTGCGACACTCAGCTGCATGGAGGCGATCATGCAGGGCAGCTCGCGCCGGGCCTTCGTTCCCATCGCGGGGCTCCATCATGCCGCACGCAACCGTGCCGCGGGGTTCTGCGTCTTCAACGATTGCGGGGTCGCGATCGAGCAGCTCAAGCGTGCGGGTCTCGGGCGCATCGCCTATGTCGACATCGACGCGCATCACGGCGATGGAGTGTTCTACGCGTTCGAGGACGATGCCAAGGTCGTGTTCGCGGATCTGCACGAGGATGGCCGCTACCTCTACCCGGGCACCGGTGCAGCCGGCGAGACCGGACGCGGGGCAGCCGCCGGAATGAAGCTGAACGTGCCGCTGCCGCCGGGCGCAGACGATGAGGTGTTCGCAGCCGTCTGGCCGCGGGTGCTCGCGCACCTGACCAAGTACGAGCCTGAATTCATCATTCTCCAGTGTGGCGCCGACAGTCTCGAGGGCGATCCCATCACTCACCTGCGCTTTTCGCCGCACACCCACGGGCGTGCCGCACGCGACCTGAAGGCGCTTGCGGAGAGTCTGGGCCACGGCCGCGTACTGGCCCTCGGCGGCGGCGGCTACAACCGCACGAACCTGGCGCAGGCCTGGACGGCGGTCGTGGAGAATCTGCTGTAGCCCGCGGCCGGCGTCCGCGGCGCTGGCAAGAGGCCGGGTAAGTGCTTTCACCACCGTGTAAGCGCCTCATCGTCCGGCAAGACGCGCGATTTCCTGGGGACCCCGGTACAATTCGCGCCCGTTTTTAATCCGGGCGAGGGCGGGCGGCACGCATGTTCCGCAACACCATGACCATCGAGGGGTTCGACCCCGAACTCGCAGCGGCGATCGCCGGAGAGCGCCGCCGACAGGAAGACCATGTCGAGCTCATCGCGTCGGAGAATTACGCAAGCCCGCGGGTACTCGAGGCGCAGGGCTCGGTGCTCACCAACAAATACGCCGAGGGCTACCCCGGCAAGCGCTATTACGGTGGCTGCGAATACGTCGACCAGGTCGAACAACTCGCGATCGATCGTGCCCGGCGGTTGTTCGGCGCGGACTTCGCCAACGTGCAGCCGCATTCGGGATCGCAGGCGAACGCCGCGGCCTATCTGGCCCTGGTGCAGCCGGGTGACCCGATTCTCGGTATGAGTCTGGATCACGGCGGTCACCTCACCCACGGGGCCAAGGTCAACTTCTCCGGCAAGCTCTTCCGCGCAGCGCAGTACGGCATTCGTCCCGACAATGGTGAGATCGATTACCAGCAGGTGCAGCGCCTCGCCGAGGAGCACCGGCCGAAAATGATCGTCGCCGGCTTCTCTGCCTACTCACGCGTCATCGACTGGGCGCGTTTCGCCACGATCGCCCGCAGCGTGGGTGCGTATCTCGTAGTGGACATGGCACACGTGGCGGGGCTCGTCGCGGCGGGCATCTACCCGAACCCGGTGCCGCACGCCGACGTCGTCACTACCACCACGCACAAGACCCTGCGCGGTCCGCGCGGCGGCCTGATCCTCGCGCGCGCCAACGAGGAAATAACCCGAAAGCTCAATTCGCTCGTGTTTCCAGGCACCCAAGGTGGTCCGCTGATGCACGTGATCGCCGCCAAGGCGGTGGCGTTGCTGGAAGCGCTGCAGCCGGAGTTCCGCGACTACCAGCGGCAGGTGCTCGCCAACTCACGAGCCATGGCCGCACGTCTGCAGGAACGGGGTTACCACATCGTCTCCGGCGGCACCGACAATCATCTGTTCCTCATGAGCCTCGCGGATCGCAATATCACCGGCAAGGATGCGGATGCGGCGCTTGGGCGCGCCAACATCACCGTGAACAAGAACGCGGTGCCGAACGATCCGCGTCCGCCGATGGTGACGAGCGGATTGCGCATCGGCACGCCCGCTTCCACCACGCGCGGCTTCCGCGAGGGCGAGGTACAGCAGGTCGCGGATCTCATGGCGCAGGTGCTCGATGCGGAAGGCGCTGCCGCGGTGATCGAGCGGGTGCGGCCGCAGGTGATCGAGCTCTGCCGGCGTTTCCCGGTTTACGGACCTTAAGCCCGCACCGGGCGCAGACGCCCCATGTACTGCCCCTTCTGCGGCCACGAGGAGACCAAGGTGAACGACTCGCGCCTGGCGGGCGAGGGGCGGCAGATCCGCCGCCGCCGGGAGTGCCTGAAATGCGGGGAACGCTTCACCACCTTCGAGACCGCCGAGCTCCTCATGCCGCTCGTGATCAAGGGGGATCGTGGTCGCGAGGGGTTCGATGAGGGCAAGCTCCGTGCCGGTATGGAGAAGGCGCTGGAAAAGCGCCCGGTGCCGCGTGAGCAGATCGATGAGGCTGTGAGTCGCATCGTCCACCGTGTGCGCGGCCTCGGCGATCGTGAGGTTTCCTCACGTGCGATCGGGGAGCTGGTGATGGAGGAGCTGCGTCACCTCGATGAGGTAGCGTACGTGCGCTTCGCCTCGGTGTACCGGCAGTTCGAGGATGTGGAGGCCTTTCACGAGGAGATCGAGCGACTGCGCAGCTCGCGTACCCGCGCTCCGACTCCGTTGCACGGTGCACACGGTGGCCGGCATAAGCGTGCAGGCGCTCGCACGGCGAGCCGTGATCAGCTGCCGCTGCTGCCTTCCGATCCGGCGGCGAACGACGCCGGGCCGGGACCGGACGATAAGAAATGAGTACGCCCCCGCAGCCGCCCGGCAGCGGTATGTTCTCGGACTTCGATCGCTTCGCGATGCAGCGCGCACTCACGCTCGCTGCGCGCGGACTGGAAACCACCGATCCGAACCCACGCGTCGGCTGCGTGATTGCGCAGCGCGGGCGTGTCGTCGGCGAGGGTTGGCACGAGCGCGCCGGCGAGGCCCACGCCGAGATTGCGGCGCTGCGCGCAGCGGGTACCCAGGCGGTGGGCGCGACGGTGTACGTGACCCTCGAGCCGTGCAGTCATCACGGACGCACCCCGCCGTGCGTCGAGGCTCTCATCGCAGCGCGGGTTGCGCGCGTGCTCATCGCCGCGCGCGATCCCAACCCACAGGTCGATGGCAAGGGCGCCGCTGCGCTACGTGCCGCCGGCATCGCGGTCGAATCCGGGCTCATGCAAGAGGAGGCCATTGACCTCAATGCGGGCTTCTTCCGCCGCATGCTCACCGGCAGGCCGCTCGTGCGCGTGAAGCTCGCCATGAGTCTCGATGGCCGCACGGCACTCGCGAGCGGCGAAAGCCGCTGGATCACGGGCGAGGCGGCGCGGCAAGACGTGCAGCACTGGCGGGCGCGCAGCTCGGCGGTCCTCACCGGCATCGGCACCGTGCTCGCGGACGATCCGCGTCTCGATGTAAGGCTGCCGGTTGAGCCGGGTGCGGTGCGTCGGCAGCCGTTGCGCATCGTGCTCGACAGTCAGCTGCGCACACCCCCTGGAGCACGCCTCTTCGAGACTCCGGGAGAGGTGCTGATCCTCACCACACTCACCGGGCCGGAGGATCCCCGCGCGCTGGAGCTCACTTCGCGCGGTGCGCGGCTCGAGTCTTTGCCGCTCGATGGCGAGCGTGTCGCGCTCGCGCCGGTGCTCGACCGGCTGGCGGAGCTCGAGCTGAATGAAGTGCTGGTGGAGGCCGGTGCGATACTCGCCGGCGAAATGCTGCGCCAGGCTCTCGTGGACGAGCTGTTGCTCTATGTGGGGCTGCGGCTGCTTGGTCCATCCGCACGTGCGCTGGTGACGATGCCGCCGCTCGCACGGCTGGCGGATGCTCCCTCGTTCAGCCTCTTCGACATGCAACCGATGGGAGATGACTTGCGGCTGCGGCTGCGGCCAGGCGGCACCGCGCGCGCCCAACGCTGAGAGGAGCGGAGCCGATGTTTACCGGGATCATACAGGCCGTGGGTCGGGTGCTCGCCCGCGAGCCGCGCGCTGGCGATGTACGTCTGACCATCGCGTGCGAGGGCCTGGATCTCACCCGCGTGCATGTCGGTGACAGCTTGTGCGTGCAGGGATGCTGCCTGACCGCCGTCGAGCTCGACCGCAGCACTTTCGGGGCCGACGTCTCTCGGGAGACGCTCGCCCTCACCACACTGGGTTCGCTCGAGCCCGGCGCACCGGTGAACCTCGAGCCCGCACTGCGGGCCGGCGATCCGCTCGGCGGCCATCTGGTTTCGGGCCACATCGACGGTGTGGCGCGCGTCACCGAGGTGCACGCTGATGCGCGCTCCCTGCGGCTCACCCTGGAGACGAGTGTGGAGCTCGCGCGTTACCTGGCGCCCAAGGGCTCGGTGGCGCTCGACGGGGTGAGCCTCACCATCAATGAGACAGCCGGCGCGAGCTTCGGGGTGAACATCATCCCGCATACCCAAAGCCACACGACCCTCGGAAAACTCGCCGTTGGCGCACGCGTGAACCTCGAAGTCGATCAGCTCGCGCGGTATGTCGAGCGGCTGCTGTCAACCTCGCGGTAGCTGGAAAGACCGTCAGCAATATCGTGATGTATACAGCCCAGCCCCTGCGCGAATTGCTGGCAGCAGGAGGCTCGGGGAAAGGCGGTGTGGGCGATGGTCGATGCAGCGAAGGCGCCGACGATATTTTTGCGGACCGAGTTAACTGGGCACGACCAACCAAAATGTCGGGTCGTCACGCCGCCAGAGCAAAGCTGTTGGTCCGAGCCTGTGCTGTTTGAGTGGGAGCTGAGCGCTGAATCGTGGACCGATCAACATCCGCACAGCGAGTACAACTTCGTGATTGAAGGTCAGCTGTTCGTAGAGTCGGGCGGCGTAACAGTCGAGGCCCAAGCGGGCGACGTCGTGCGGGTTCCAGCCGGGGCAGTGGGCAGGTACTGGGCACCAGCGTATGCGCGGCTGCTTGCTATCTACGGACCCAGTAAAGGCGAGCCCAGCAGAGGCATGGGTTACGAAAAGTTGAACAATCGCGAGTCATGACTTCCACGCACTCGTGATAGCGACCGACCGAAGGCCGGCCGGCGGCGCAGGTGCGCCGCCGTGCCGGCCTCTCATCGGACGTGAGCTGAGCGCGGATCCGTCGCGGCTCGCTCGCTGGCCGAGGACGGTCAGTCTTACTTCAGCGGTTCCGCTATCGACCGCGCCTGGTTTCCCTGTAGGAGCGACACAACGGCAACCGGATGGCCCTTATTGAGTGTCGGAGTGACACTCACTGCCCGGTAGCCGGGGTAGGCCGACTCTGCTTGGGAAACGGCAGTCTTCAGGGATGTTTTGGCCTTGCCGTACGCTTCCATCTGTTTTTCGGCATTGGCAAGTTCATTGCCGCCGGTGATGGCCTCGCTTTTCGCCACCTTGCCGGTGGTCTGATCGACGAGCACCTCCGAGAACTTACCGTCCTTGGTCGTGTACACCGTGAGTTGCAGGTGCCCCTCGTCCACTGCGAACTTACCGGAGATCGGCTGTCCCTCCGTTTCCGCCGCCCTTAATCCCTCCTGCAAACTGACCCTCGCACCGGGCAGATACTTGGCGACGGCGGCTCCGGAAAGCTCATTGGCGAACACCGAGAGCGCAACGGTCGTCCCCATCATCCCAACCGTCACAACTGCAGCGAGCGTTTTGTTCCACATGACCATGACTCCTTGGCAAAGGCGAGAGCTGAGTTGCTCACTCAGCGGTGGCAATTTCCACAGCGATTACGCGCCAGAGCCTGGCGCCGTCATCGCGCCCGGAGTATGCGGGATGACAGGGAGCTGTTGACCGTCGCTCGCGACCACTGGTGCGATCTGCGCGACGAAATCTGCCGCGCCAGGCGGACCGGGACGGGAACGGCGTGGCGGAGGAACTGTCATCTTCCAGTAATTTGTCATCAGGGCAACGCCGATTTGCTTCGAGGCGAAGAAGCTTCAGCGCCGTTCCCGAGCGTTTCCAGCGTCTGTGTATAGGTGTGTTGTATGTGGGTGTGGCTGTATAGGAGTCGCTCGGTGGTAACACCTCGGAATAGGTAGCACCTCGACTCTCTAACTAGCCCACGGGGTACCCCGCCGGAGGGCTGTCGCCATTCTCTGCGGTCCGTAGACTGCGCCGGCCTGAAAAGTGAATGGAGCGATGTATGGAGTTCCTGGTCGTGGATATCGGCGCAACGGCTGCTGCGTTGCTTGGCTACCTGGCGCTTGTGTTTTGGCACGATGTCACGCGCAAATCGTGACCTGCGCGCTTCCTGAGAACTGCGTCGCATTCTGCACGCCGTCTTTTTACTTCATCCTCTGCGGCCGTCTCCCGTCACCGACGACTGTAGGCGCCGACGTGCACGGAGCCCTTCCGGCGGTGCAATCTGCTCATGCTTGTTGGAGGATTCCACATGAGGACTGGATCACCGGTTGAGGAGCCTGGAATGGGCGAGTCGTACGATGACACGGTGCGCATTCGTGTGCTGCCAGCATCCGCCATGCAGCAGGATGTGGGCGCTGAGGCGCCGGAACGGGGCTTTGATCCGTACAGCAATGACGTTGGCGCGCTGAGCGTGCAGCCGAGCCGCCGCAGGACCCTCGACGATATGCGCCGGCTCAGCGAGGCGATCCTGCGGAACCGTCGTTCGGCGAAATGAGCGTTTGAGCCT
>DASYFL010000076.1:0-10132 GCA_036498445.1 Steroidobacteraceae bacterium | reverse complement strand
TGCCGGTTGTGCTCCCCTCCCCAGTGCCCGGAGCACGGGGGAGGGGAGCACAACCGGCAGGGGTAGTCTTTTCCGGCTCTTCCGCCAACCAGTCGACAGAATCCCCTCGCCCCGGCTGTCACCCTAGCGATGTAACGCTTTGTGTGTCGTGGGAGCTAATCCTATGCGTCGTCTCGCCGTTTATGCTGTTCTGGCCGCGCTCTCGGGCTGCGTCATATACCAGACACCGCCGCCGGCGCCGCCAGCGCCGCCTGCCGATATCCCGCCTCAGGCCGAGGCCCCGCCCTCGGATGAGCCCACCCCAGCACCCGATGTGAGCGTCTACGTGGAGCCGCCGGTCGCGGAGCCCGCGCCGATTGCGGTCGGCTGGGCACCACCGCCGATGCTGGTGGAGGTTCCGCCCCCGCTACCCTATGCGGGCGCCGTGTGGGTTGGCGGCTACTGGGTCTGGCAAGGCAACTGGGTCTGGGCTCACGGCCACTGGATGGCAGCCCCACGTCCGGATTACGTGTGGGTACATCCCTATTACGAGCATCGCGGCGATGCGGTGATCTTCATCGATGGGTACTGGTCGCCGCGGAGCGTCGCGTTCGTGCCGCCGCCCGTCGGTATGCGATTCGCGCTGGAGACACCCGCGGTGGGCGTCATTGCGGGCCCCCGACCGATCGGTCCTGAAGGCTGCTTCGTACCAGCGCCACCGGGCTCGCGTCGCGGCATCATCATTCCGGCGCCGGTCGGCACGGCCCCTGCGGTCGTGACCAGCGCGCCGGCGGTGGTTGCCCCGGGCATGCGCATCACCAACAACGTCACCACCGTCAACAACGTCAACAACAAGGTGACGAACGTGACCAACATCACCAAGGTCACCAACGTGACCAACGTGACCAACGTGACGATCGTGGCGCCTCCCGCGGCCACGGGCACTGGCCACGAATACAAGAACATGGTTCCCGCGGCTCCGCACCTGGCTGCCGCGCGGCCGGCGCTCGTGCAGGCACGCGCGCCGGAGCCCGTGAACACTCGGCCGCTGCCGGTCTACACGCCGGGCAGCCGCCCGCCCGTGTTGCCGCATCCGGTAAGCGCGGGCCCGGCTGCCCCGCCGGTGCCGCATCCGCAGCCGGGGAGCGCAGGCCCGGGCGCATCGCCGGGGCCGCACCCGCCGACCGCTTCGGCCCGCGATCCGCAGCCCGCGCGCGTGAACCCCGACCAAGGCCACACAACGCCCTACGGTGAGGCGTACGGTCATCAGGCGCAGCCGCAGAACAATCACAAGGCGCCGCCAGGCCAGACTGAGGGTCACCCCGTGCATCCTCAGCGCAACGACTATCGGCCTCCGCAGCAGGCGCAGAGCGCCAGCTCCGCACAGCCGCCTCAGGCCGGGCACAGTGGCAATGGCGTGCCACAGCAGCCGGGGCACCAGCAAGCGGCGCCTCAGCAGGCGGCGCCACAGCAGGCTGCGCACCAGCCGCCCCCGGCGCACGCGGAGAACGGTAACCGTGGGCACAAGGGAGAAGCTCAGGCGGACCACGACGGCAAGCACGACCATCAGTCGAACGAGCGGTCGAACGAGCGCTGATGGGCGCGCAGCGCGCTAAGCACTGACGGCGCGCTCTAGGACCGAATGACGCGGCAGGGCGGCTCGCCCTGCCGCGCTCCCCGCGACATCCGGAAAGCTCAGGGCAAGACGCGCCGCAGCCAGGCGGCGATATCGATGACTTCTTGGGGACAAACCGAGTGCGGCATGCTGTACGTATGCCACTCCACCGCGTAACCCGCCGCCTGCAGCTGTCGAGAGGCCGCCTCCCCGAGTGCCGGGATGACCACCGGGTCCTGCATGCCGTGGCCGAGGAAGATCGGGGTGTCCTGGTTGGCGGGCAGGCGCTCGGCGTCGAACCGGGTTGCGAGCACCTGGTAGCACGAGAGCCCAATGATGCCGGCGAGCCGCTCGGGGTAGCGCGTTCCGCAGAAGAGCGCCATCGCGCCCCCTTGCGAGAATCCCGCGAGCACGATCCGCTCGCTCGGGATGCCACGAGCGTTCTCGGCGCGGATCAGCTCCGTGACGAGTGCCTGTGAGGCGCGGATCCCCTGCCCATCCTCGGCCGCGCGCCGGTCGATCGCGATGATGTCGTACCAGGCACGCATGACATATCCGCCGTTGAGCGTGACCGGGCGCATCGGCGCATGCGGAAAGATGAAGCGCAGCGGCCGATCGGAGGGGCGCACCAGCTCGGGCACGATCGGCTCGAAGTCGTGGCCATCGGCTCCGAGGCCGTGCAGCCAGATGATCGCCGCCTGCGGATTGCGCCCCGTCTCGATCTCCACCGCCTCACGCGACACTTCCCGCTCCTCGTTTCGGGGCATTCAGGCGCGGCATGTTAGTGCACATGCCATCGTTATTGGAGAGAGCAGCACATGAGCGCACGAGGCCGGCGGGTCCGGTGGCTGCGATGGCCAAAGCGGGCGTTGCCACGCCGGTGGCTGCGGCGATTGCGACGTGCGCCCCGGGGCTGGCAACTGCTCGTCTGGGGGCTGCTGGCTGCCGGGAGCGTGCTCGCCATCAATGGCATCTATCAGGTCGCGCGCAAGCCCACGGAGCTCTTCTTCCCCGTGAGCGGAGTGCTGTCGAAGACGCCACACGACACCTGGCAGGAATATGGCGCTGCGTTTCGCCACTTCGCCACTCCCGCGATATCGCCGGAGCTCCTCGCCGCGCTCGCGCAGGTCGAAGGCTCGGGGAATCCGCTGGTGCGGACCTATTGGCGCTGGGCATGGGGCACGCAGCCCTTCGAGCTCTATCGGCCGGCTTCCAGTGCCGTCGGCATGTACCAGATCACCGACGGCACCTTCGCCGAAGCACGGCACTACTGCATTCACCACCACGCGTTGGTGCAGGAGGGTCCGTGGAGCGACTGGCGCTCGTGCTGGTTGAACAGCCTGTATCTGCGCGTCCTGCCGCGGGATGCCATCGAGCTGACGGCGGCTTACCTCGACCTGAAAGTAAACGCCATTCTGGCGCAGGAGCGTCACGCTGATGCGACCCTGGTTCAGAGGGAGCATCTGGCCGCGATAATCCACCTCTGCGGCGCCGGCGCAGCCGCGGTCTACGCCCATCGCAGCTTCCGCATCAAAGAAGGCGAGCGCTGCGGCGCTCACGACCCGAGGGGGTATCTGCGCCGTGTCGATGAAATGCGCGCAGTGTTCACGCGCCTGGCACGGGCGGACGCTGATGAGGCCACGGGCGACGCTCAGTGATGGTGACCGCCTGGTCCGTGCACATGCCCGTGGGCGAGCTCCTCCTCGGTGGCGGCGCGTACCGCGGTGATCTCGACCTCGAAGTGGAGGTTCTTGCCGGCGAGCGGGTGATTACCATCGAGCGTCACCATGTCGCCACTTACCTGGGTAACGGTGAGGGCACGCGGGCCCTGCGGCGTTTGCGCCTGGAGTCGCATGCCGACGCGTACCTCGCCGATGCCTTTGAGCGCGCGCCGCGGTACACGCTGCACGAGCTCGCGATCGTAGTCCCCATAGCCGTCGGCCGGGGAGACCTTCAGCTGCACCCGATCGCCCGCGCTTTTCCCCATGAGCTCGCGCTCGAGCCCCGGGATGAGCTGACCGTGGCCGTGCAGGTAGGTCAGCGGCTCACCGTCGGCCGACCGGTCGATCACCTCGCCCTCATCGTTACGAAGCGTGTAGTGAATACTGACGACCTGGTCCTGGCTGACGGTCATTTGGCCTCCGGTTCGCGGGAACGCGTGCCTCGTTCGCCTGCCGAATGCAGTGCGCGCAGCGGGCTGGCGCCGAGGATACCATTGCGCCTCGCCGCAGCCCGCGGCGACTGGCCAACTCGAAGTCATGCGCATGAGAATCCTCCGCCTGGGCGCCGTAGCGGCCGCCTTCGTCACGACCGCCCTCGCGGCCGGGAGTGTCCCGGCCGGGGAAAGCCCGAGGACTGCTGCAATGCCCGATAACCCGTTCGCTGCGCCAAGTGCGCTTCCTTTCCGGCTCCCACCCTTCGATCACATACGCGATGCTGATTACCGTCCGGCGTTCGAGGCGGGCATGGCCGAGCAGCTACGCGAGGTCGCCGCCATTGCGCACAACCCCGAGCCGCCGACCTTCGCCAACACGATCGTCGCGCTCGAGCGCGCAGGAAGAGCGCTCGAGCGCGTCGAGACGACCTTCTCGAACCTCAACGCCTGCAATACCGATCCGCAGATGCAGCAGATCGACACGGACATGGCTCCACGCCTCACCGCGCAGCGGGATGCGATTCACCTGAATGCTGCGCTCTGGTCGCGCGTCGATGCGCTCTACAACCGCCGCGAAAGCCTGCATCTCGATGCCGAATCGCTGCAGCTGCTGACGCGGTATCACACCATCTTCGTGCGCGCCGGCGCGCGTCTGAGCGCTGAGCAGCAGGCGCGGCTCAAGGACCTGAACAAGCAGATCTCATCGCTCACCACGCGCTTCAAGCAGAACGTGCTCAAGGCCACCGCCGACGCCGCGGTGGTCGTCGATGATGTCGCGCAGCTCGATGGCCTGACTGCCGAGCAGGCGGGCGCCGCGGCCGAAGCCGCGGCCGCGCGCGGTCTTTCCGGCAAGTGGCTGATCACGCTCCAGAACACCACTAACCAGCCGCTGCTCACCTCACTCACCAACCGCTCGCTGCGCGAACGCATCTACAGGGCATCGACCAGCCGCGGGCTCGGCGAGGCGACCGACAACACTCCGGTGATCGCCGAGCTGGTGCGCCTGCGTGCCGAGCGTGCGGGGCTTCTCGGCTATTCCGATCATGCCGCCTATGAGCTCGCCGACGAGTCGGCCGGCACTCCCGAGGCGGTGCAGGGCATGATCGGCCAGGTGGCACCGGCGGCGCTCGCGCGTGCCCGGACCGAGGCCGCCGACATGCAGAAAATCATCGATGCGGAGGCGGCGGCTGCGAAGCAGCCTTCCTTCGCGCTGCAGCCTTGGGACTGGTTCTACTACACCGAGAAGGTGCGCAAGGCGCGCTACGACTTCGACCAGGCGCGCGTCGCGCCGTACTTCGAGCTCGACCGGGTCCTCAGGGACGGGGTGTTTTATGCCGCCGAGCAGCTCTACGGACTCACCTTCCGCGAGCGGCATGACCTGCCCGTCTATCAAAAGGACGTACGCGTGTTCGAGGTTTTCGATGCGAATGGCAAGCCGCTCGCGCTCTTCCTCGCGGATTATTTCGCGCGCGATAACAAGCAGGGCGGCGCCTGGATGACGGCGTACGTGAGCCAATCCCGGCTTCTGAAGCAGAAGCCGGTGGTGGCCAACCACCTGAATATCCCCAAGCCCCAGCCCGGGCAACCGGTGTTGCTCACCTTCGATGAAGTGACCACGCTCTTCCACGAGTTCGGTCACGCGCTGCACGGCATGCTGTCGAACGTGCACTACCCGTTGCTGTCCGGCACAGCGGTGCCGCGCGACTTCGTCGAGTATCCCTCACAGTACAACGAGATGTGGGCACGCGAGCCCTCGGTGGTGGCGCATTACGCCCGTCACTACCAGACCGGAGAGCCGATGCCGCCGGAGCTCCTCGCCCGCGTCCTCGCAGCGCAGAATTTCAACCAGGGCTACGCCACTCTCGAGTACCTCGAGGCCGCATCGCTCGATCAGTCCTGGCATCAGATCACGGTGGCACAGGCGCCCGGCGCGCAGCAGGTGCCCGCCTTCGAACGCACGGCGCTCGAGAAGAGCGGACTCGATTACGCGCCGGTGCCTCCGCGCTATCACTCCACCTACTTCGCACACATCTTCGAAGGCGGTTACTCGGCGAGCTACTACGCCTACCTCTGGAGCGAGGTACTCGCCCGTGACACCGGCGAGTGGTTCCACACCCATGGCGGTCTGACGCGAGCCAACGGCGATTACCTGCGCGCCCACGTCCTCTCGCGTGGCCGCAGCGAAGATCCCCAGCTGCTGTTCCGCGAGTTCTACGGACGCGCGCCGGAGATTGGACCGCTGCTGGAGTACCGCGGGCTCGCGGGAGCCGGCGGCGGCGCCCCGGCAGGGGCCGCCACTGGGCGCTAGGCAGGCGCGGGAACCGTAACCGGCTAGCTGCCGGTGGGCGCGGGAGCGGCGCGCCGCGTGCGATCGACCGCGGCGAGCAGGCGCGTGAATGCGGTGAGCAGCGGCAGATCGAGCCCGAGCTCGCGCGACTTTGCCGAGGCATAGCCGAGGGTTTCGTGCACCTCCAGGGGTCGGCCCGCCTCCACGTCCTGCAGGGCCGACATGCGATGGGTCGGGGCGCTGCGCCGGTAGTCCTCCCCGAGCCTGAGGATCATCTCCACCGCCTCGCTCTCTGGCGCCGCGCACAGGCTCGCTGCCGGGAGCACCGCGCGATCGGAGAGCGGGATGCCGAGCGCGCGCGTGAGCGTGCCCATCTCGCGCACGAGCCGCGCGACGAGCAGCGCCGCATCGGGATCGGACAGGCATTGCCAGGTGAGGGCGCGTGTCGTCACCGAGACCGCCATGAACCCCACCCAGCCGCAGAACTTCGACCACTCGAGCGTCTGGATCTCGCTGGTCGCCGTGGTGCGCAAGCCGGAGGAGGCGAGGGTGTGCACGAGCTCTCGCACACGCGCGCTGTCGGTTCCGCCGAGCTCGCCCACGTACAGGCTCACGTTGCGGGTGAAGAGGACCTCGCCTCCCGGGAGCAGCTCCCCGCTCGTGTCCGCCAGAGCCCCGAGCACGCGCTCGGCGCCGAACGCGGCAGCGAGCAGCTCGTTCTTGAGCGGCCCGTTCTGGATCGACAGCGTCACATCGAACTGCGCGGCGCGCAGCGGCTCGAGCGAGGCAGCGGTTCCCGGGGTCTTGGTCGCGACGATGAGCGTGCCGGCGCTTTTGAGCGCGTGCGGATCGCGCAGTGTCTTCACCGGCGTTGTGAGTTCGGCGAGACCGTGAATCGTGAGCCCTGATCGCTCGATGTGCGCGGCGCGGGCGCCGCGCGCGAGCATCACCACACTGTGACCGGCGCGCGCGAGGTGGGCGCCGATGATCGAGCCCATGGCGCCTGCACCCAGTACCGCGAAGTCGAACTCTGGCATGGCGCGGGCGTGCGTGACGGCCTCAGAGCGCCTCGGCGATATCCTGCAGGAGCCCGTTGTCGCGCGGTTTCGTTTCCGGCGGATAGCGCTTGAGCACCTGTCCCTCGCGGCCAATGAGGAATTTCTCGAAATTCCAGCTGATGTCGCCCGGAATGCCGCTCGCAGCGGAAGTGAGGAAATGGTATACGGCATGGCGCTGCGGACCGTTCACCTCGAGTTTCGAGCTGAGTGGGAAAGTGACGTCGTATTCGCTGCGGCAGAAGGCTGCGATCTGGGCTTCGCTGCCCGGCTCCTGCCCTGCGAACTGGTTGCAGGGAAAGCCCACCACCGTGAAGCCCTCGGAAGCGAGCTCGCGCTGCAGCTCCTCGAGCCCGCGGTACTGCGGAGTGAGCCCGCAGTGGCTGGCGACGTTGACGGCGAGCGTTACCTTGCCCCGCAGTGCGCCGAGCAGATCCGATGTGCCATCGATGCTGCTGACCGCGATGTCATAGAACCCGCTCATGTGTGGCATTCCTCTGGCGCCTGCAGGGGTTGTGTACGATACACCAAGGCAAGGCTTAACATCCGCAGGGAGAGCGGCGCCACGGAGACTGTCATGAACGCTTCCGAACTCGGCAAGGCAGAAACTGCGCGGGTCACCGAGATCCTCAAGCACATTCTCGAGCTCGAGCTCGCTGGGCTGGTTCGTTACCTGCACTACAGCTTCATGATCTTTGGTCATAACCGCATTCCGATCGTCGCCTGGCTGCGCAGCCAGGCGGTTGAAGCCCAGGCGCACGCGGTGCAGGCGGGCGAGCACATCACGAGCCTCGGCGAGCATCCGTCGCTGAAGATCGGGCCGCTCCTCGAGACCCACAAACACAACGTCGATGAGATCCTGCGCGAGGCGCTGACGCACGAGCAGGAAGGACTCGCCGAGTACCGCAAACTGCTCGCGATCGTCGCTGGGCGCAACATCCTCCTCGAGGAGTACGCGCGTGCGCAGATTGCGGCCGAGGAAGCGCACGCCGCGGAAATCGGCAAGATGCTGCGCAAGCCAGGCTCGATCACCTGAGTTACTGGCGTGAGAATCATCGCGGTCACGAACATCAAGGGCGGAGTCGGCAAGACCACCACCGCGGTCAATCTCGCGTATCTGTGCGCCGCAGGCGGCGCTGCCACGCTCCTGTGGGACCTCGACCCACAGGGAGCGGCCACCTACGCGCTGCAGGGAGAGGCGCAGGAGCACGCTTCGGCAAAGCGGCTGCTCGCCGGGAAGGTGGAGCTGCCTGAGCTCATTCTCGCCACCGGATATGTGCGCTTAGATCTCCTGCCGGCGGATTTCTCGTATCGCAACTTCGCAGTGCACCTCGCCGCGCGCCGCCACCCGACCGAACGGCTGCTGAAGATGACCCGGCCGCTGAAGGAGATCTACGACACGCTGTTTCTCGATTGTCCGGCGGGCATCTCGCTGCTTTCCGAGAATGTGCTGCGCGCCGCGGACCTGATCATCGTCCCGCTCGTGCCGACACCGCTGTCGCTGCGCATGCTGGGCGAGCTGTACGAGTTCATCGCGCGCGAAGGCTGGACGGATCTGCGCGTGCTGCCGTTCTTCTCGCTCGTCGACCGGCGCCGCTCGCTCCATCAGGAGATCATCGCGCAGGCGCGGGTACAGTTCCCGCAGTTGCTCGCGACCGAAGTGCCCTACTGGAGCGACATCGAGCGCATGAGCGTGCGCCGCGCGCCGCTTCCGGCGATCGCACCGAGCAGTCCCGCGGCACTCATCTATGCGCGCTTATGGGCCGAGATACGCGGGGACGCGCGGCGCGGGCGCCGTCAGGGCAGCGGCGGCGCGGAGATGGCGGCCACTGCCGGCACCCTCGCGGCGGCGGCCGGGGACTCCTCCACCGCGTAGCCGGCCGCTATCCATGCATCGAGCCCGCCGCGCAGCGGACGCACCTGCCTGAACCCCTGGTTGAGAAGCACCTTGGCGGCTTGCGCCGCCGAAGCCTCGTTCGGGCAGTTGCAGTAGAGGATGATCTCGCGATCGCGCGGCAGGCTGCGCACCTGCCGCTCGACCTCCTGCACCGGCAGCGACATGGCGCCCGGAATCCTTCGGCGCTCGAGCTCGACCGAGGTCGCGGAACGCACATCGACGATGAGCGGCGCGCTCTCGCCCTGCATCCGCTCGTAGAGCTCATCGACATCGATGCGCGTCATGTCGAGCAGTGCGTAAAAGCGCCGCCGCTCCCACCACTTGATGCCGATATAAGCGCCGAGCAGCAGGCACACGATCAGAGCCACGGTGCCGCCGATTCCCGTGAAGCGTGGCAGGAGCTGTGCGATCTGCGCTTTGAGCAGCACGCCGGCAAGCAGTGCGCCGCCGACCCAGAGCGCAGCCCCCATGGCACTGAAGAAGGCAAAACGGCCGTAGTGCATGCGCGTCGCGCCGGCGAGCGGTGGCGCGATCATTGACAGGCCGGGGATGAATTTCGCCGCGATCAGTGCGCGCGCACCCCAGCGCTCGAAGGTCGCCTGAGTCTGGCTGACGCAGGTATCGGGTGTGAGCGAGATGCGGCAAAGGAGTTTCATCACGCGCACGCCATAGGCGCGCCCGGCGAGATACCAGCTGGTGTCACCAATGAGACTGGCCGCCACCGCAAGCGCAAACACCGCGGACCCCGGCAGCTTTCCGTTCGCCGCGAGCGCGCCGGCGAGAACCAGAGTGGGGATTGCCGGCAGAGGGACTCCCAGCTGCTCGAGCAGGACGTTGAGGAATATCAGGGTGAGTCCAAAGGGAGCCCGCATAGGCAGATCTTGCCCCGTTCGCTCGATCTAGAACAGGTGGGGCTGAAAGCGCCAAGGTGGGGCGTCCTGCGCCCCCTGCAGGGAGAGTCGGCCGTCAGCCCGCGTAGGGATATTTCGTGAAGATAGCGGCAACGGCCGAATCGATGCGCTTCTCCGCTTCCGGCCCACTCACGCCGAACAGGCTCTGCTCGGTCGAGGCATGCCACAGCGGCTGACCGGTCCGCGCGTCGTAGAGATCGACTGCGATCACGCCCGTGGGATAGGCGTACGGT
>DASYFL010000075.1:0-21152 GCA_036498445.1 Steroidobacteraceae bacterium | reverse complement strand
TTTATTTACATAACTCTAGGCACCTCAACTACTTATGTCAATTGGTGATATATGAAGCTCGAGTGACAGCCCCCGTTTCGCTGGGGCACGCATACATGAACCCCATCAGAAACAGGTAGTTAGATGCCGAGGAATGGAGCGCTGGTTAGTGGGAGACTAACGACGGCCTAACGAAGGGGGTGCCGGAGGCACAAAGTCAGGTCCTCTCTCCCGGCTCATAAAGCCGTCGGTGCTCGAGGATCGCGTACCGATCGGTCATTCCAGCGATGTAATCGGCGACCGTACGGGCACGTCCAGCAGGTCCCTGCGCACCTTCGGCCTGCAGGGCCAGGTCGCGGTGCTCCGTTGGCATCAGGTTCACGTCCCTGAAGAAGCCATTGAAAAGCTCCTGGACTACCCGGCGGGCCTTGGAGGTCATCCGCAGGACCTTGTAGTGGCGATAGACGTGCTCGCCCAGGAAAGCCTTCAGCTCGAGATGCTCCTCGTAGCAGGCGTCGCTCAGCATCGCCAGTGGCTTTGGGTGCAGGCGGACCTCATCGATCGAGCGCAGCTGAACCTGTGCCAGTTGGGCCTGTGTGGTGCGGATGAAGTCCACCACCAGGTGGTTGATCATCCGGCGGATGATCTCGTGCACCAGCCGGCGCTCGTTGAGCTCCGGATAATGCACGACCACCGCATCGTACTGGCGTCGGAACATCCGTACCTCGCGCAGCGCGGCCAGGTCCAGTAGCTGTGCGCGGATACCATCGTCCACATCGTGGTTGTTGTAGGCGATCTCATCGGCGAGATTGGCGATCTGTGCCTCGAGACCCGGCTGTCGCCGTTTGATGAACCGCTCGCCCAGCTCGCCGAGCTCGCGCGCATTACGCAGTGAGCAATGCTTGAGGATGCCCTCGCGGCATTCGAAGGTGAGGTTCAGCCCGCGAAAGGCCGCATAATGCTCCTCCAACTCGTCCACCACCCGCAACGATTGCAGGTTGTGCTCGAACCCGCCGTAGTCGCGCATGCACTCATTCAACGCGTCCTGCCCCGCATGGCCGAAGGGGGTGTGGCCCAGGTCGTGTGCGAGACAGATCGCCTCGGTGAGTGACTCATTCAGCCGCAGCGCGACGGCGACCGAGCGGGCGATTTGCGCCACCTCGATGGAATGGGTGACGCGCGTGCGGTACAGGTCGCCCTCGTGGTTGACGAACACCTGAGTCTTGTAGACGAGGCGGCGAAAGGCGTTGGAGTGGATGATGCGATCTCGGTCGCGCTGAAACTCGCCGCGCAACTCCGGCTTCGGCTCGGGGTAGCGTCGGCCGCGCGATTGCTCATCGTGCGCCGCGTAAGGAGCGAGCGCCGCCACGGCCGTGACGTCATTCATCGATGGCCCCCGAGATGCGCCGCGAGGGTGCGGGTGAGAGCCTCCGGCGGATAGTCCGCGGTCACGCAAGCTTCACCGATGTCGCGCAACAGGACGAGGCGCAACCGTCCGCCGAGCACCTTCTTATCCATCTTCATGTGATCGAGCGCCGCGGACGCCGTCACCGAGTCGATGCGGCTCGGGAGACCTGTGCGCTCGATGAGTTGCCGCACCCGCTCGGCCTCGGCATCGCGCAGCAACCCACAGGCTGCGGACATGGCGGCTGCCATCACCAGCCCGGCGCCCACCGCCTCGCCGTGCAGCCATTCCCGGTAGGAGGTCGCAGACTCGACCGCGTGGCCGAAGGTATGGCCGAGATTGAGCAGCGCGCGCTCACCCTGCTCTCGCTCATCGCGGCCAACCACCGCAGCCTTGATCTCGCAGGAGCGGCGGATGATGTGCGCCAGCGCGGCCGGGTCACGCGCCAGGAGCTCGTCCAGGTGCTCTTCCAGCCAGGCAAACAGCGCTGCGTCGGCGATCAGTCCGTACTTGATGACCTCCGCAAGGCCGGCACGCAGCTCGCGAGCCGGTAGCGTGGTGAGCGTTGCCGTATCGGCGACCACCAGCACCGGCTGGTGGAACGCACCAATCAGGTTCTTGCCGCCCGCATGATTGACGCCGGTCTTGCCGCCGACCGCCGAGTCGACCTGCGCGAGGAGCGTCGTCGGCAGCTGCACGAAGTCGATGCCCCGCTGGTAGCAGGCCGCAGCAAAACCCGCGAGGTCACCGACGACTCCCCCACCGAGAGCGAGTATCGCGGCATCGCGCGCCAGGCGATTGGCGACCAGCACATCGAGTACCCGCGCGGCGTTGGCGAGCGTCTTGTGGGCCTCACCATCCGGGAGAATCACCTCGACCACGCGGCGCTCGCCGAGACTGGTCCTGAGCGTCGACAGGTAGAGCGGCGCCACGGTGGTGTTGCTCACGATGAGGAGCTCGCGAGCCCGCAGGCTTTGCTGGAAGATCTCGGGACGTTCCAGCAATCCGCCGGCGATCAGAATCGGGTAGCTGCGGCTCCCGAGCTCGACGTTCAGAGTGTCCACGATCACGTCGTTCACGTTGCGGCATGCAACAAAGACGCGGTCAGTATACGTGAGGGGCTGCCCCGGAACCGGTCCTAGCGCCGGCGTGCGGCGGCGAGCTCACGCAGTACTTGCTCGGCCACGCTATTGACCCGTCGGCCGTCGGTCGGCACCACGATATCGGCGATTTCACCGTAGAGCGGCGCGCGCGCGTCCATCAGATGGCCGAGCCGCGTTGCGGGGTCGGCGTTTGCGAGCAAGGGTCGGTGCCTGCCATGGCGTACGCGCGCGGCCTGCTGTGCCACGGAGGTATGCAGATAGACCACGCAGCCGCGCTCACTCAGCAGGCGCCGATTCTCGGGGAGCAGTACCGCGCCGCCCCCGGTGGCGAGCACGATGCCCTCGAGCGCCGTGAGTGCCTCGATCGCTTCGCGCTCGCGCTGGCGAAATCCCGCCTCACCCTCTTTCTCGAAGATGAATGGGATGTCAACGCCGGTGCGCCGCTCGATCTCGCTGTCACTGTCGTGGAAGGGCAGGCGCAGGGCCCGCGCAAGGTGGCGGCCGACGGCGGTCTTGCCCGAGCCCATGGGACCGACGAGAAATACGCTGGCTTTGCCGATCATCTCGGCCCAAGGATACCCAAAATGAGTGCGGCCGCCCGGAGGCGGCCGCGCTCAGCTCCCTGATGACCCGATCGTTCAGTTATAGACGTTCACGCCCTCGTGCACGATCTTCGGCGTGATGAAGATCATCAGCTCGTCCTTGTTGTCCTGGTGACTGGTTTGTTTAAACAGGTGGCCGAGAACCGGAATGTCGCCCAGGTACGGTACCTTGTTGTCGTCCTCGCGCTGCGTCGTCTCGAGGATACCGCCGAGCACCACCGTCTGTCCGTCGTTCACCAGCACCTGGGTCGCAATCTCGCGCGTATTGATCGAGGGCACGTTCACGCCGCCCGAGGCCACGATCACCTGCCCGACGGTGTCATCCCGCACGTCGAGGTCCATGATGATGCGGTTGTCCGGGGTAATCTGCGGCGTTACCTTCAGCTGCAGCACCGCCTTCTTGAACTGGATGGTGGTCGCGCCGCTCGATGCCGACTGCTGATAGGGAATTTCGACGCCCTGCTCGATAGTCGCTTCCTTCTGGTTGGCAGTGACCACGCGCGGCGAGGAGATGATGTTCGCCTGCGTCTCCGCCTGCGCCGCGCTCAGCTCGAGATCGACGATGAAGTTGTTGCCGAGAATGCCGAGCGCGAAGGTGCCGGCCGGGTTGCTCACCGGCAGATTCACGTTGTAACGGTTCGCTGCCGCCGGGATACCGTAGGTCGGCAGTGGCGTCGGCACAGTGCCGGAGTTGATCGCGTTGTTGATCGCGTTCTGGCCGGTGATGAAGGTGTTCGTCATGGTGTCGACGCCGGCCGCGCTGCCGGTGGTGCTCACCAGGCCGTTGCCGTTCTTGTGCCAGTTGGTGAAGCCGAAGATCACCCCGAGGTCGCGCTTGAAGTCGTTGCTGACGATGACGATGCGCGCCTCGATCTGCACCTGGCGGACCGGGATGTCGAGCGTCGCCACCAGGCGGCGGATGTCCGCGAGCCGGTCGGAGGTATCCTGCAGCAGCAGGGTGTTGGTGCGATCATCCACCGTCACGCTGCCGCGTGGTGAGAGCAGCGAATTGCTCTGCGTCTTGATGAGCGCCTCCATGTCCTTGGCCTTGGCGTAGTTCACCTGGAGGTACTCGGAGCGCAGCGGCGCGAGCTCCTGCACGTCCTTGCGCGCGGCGAGTTCCGCCTTCTCGCGCGCCGCGAGCTCAGCCTGCGGAGCGACGATGATGACATTGTCCTGGCGCCGCTTGTCGAGCCCCTTCGTGCGCAGCACGATGTCGAGCGCCTGGTCCCACGGCACGTTCTGCAGGCGCAGGGTAACGTTGCCGCTCACCGAGTCGCTCACCACGATGTTCTGGCCGCTGGCATCGGCCAGCAGCTGCAGCACCGCACGGGTCTCGATGTCCTGGAAGTTCAGGGTCAGCCGCTCGCCGGAGTACACCGGCTTCTCCTCCGGTGCATTGGCAGCGCGGCGCTTGGGAGAGACTTCCACCACGTACTGGTCGTCGGACTGGTAGGCGAGCTGTTCAAAGTCGCCGTTGGCCGAAATCGAGATGCGCGAGCCGTTGCCGACCCGTGTCACGTCGAATCCGCTCACCGGAGTGCCGTAGTCGGTCGCATCGTAGCGGCGCACGAGGTTGGCCGGCACGCCGGCGTCACTGAAGTCGACCACCACCTGATTCCCGACCTGATGCAGGTTGATATGGATGTGCGGATCGGAGAGCTTCACCATCACTCTGCCTGCGCCATCGGCGCTGCGGCGGAAGTCGATGGCGCGCAGCTCGCGTGCGCCGCTAGCTGCCGAGGGTGTGGACCCGGCGCTCGTCACGGTGGCGGTCGAGGCACTGCTGCCGCCGAGCACCACGACGATATTGTTGCCGACCACGCGCGTGTCGTAGGGCACCAGCTTGTCGAGGTTCATCACCAGGCGGGTGCGGTCCTTGGTCTCCGCCGCCACGATGGTGTCGAGTCCCGAAGCATGCACGTCGATGCGCTTGGAGGGTATCGCGAGCGTGGTGTTCGGCAGGTCGAAGGAGATGCGCGCCGGGTTGTCGATGGTGAACGACAGCGGCTGCGGAGCCGGTCCCGACAGGCGCAGGGTGACCTGCACCTGTTGTCCCGGGAGCGGCTGCACATCAACCGACTGCAACGCGGGCTGATCCGCGGCGCGGGCCGGAGCTGGGGCTACCAGGCCAAGTCCCGCAGCGAGCACCACCGTCGCGGCGGCGCCGAGGAGACGATTCATCAGGCTGGACGAGTGCATGCTGAGAACTCCCTGGTGGACTTTTTACTCGTTCAGGCCGAGCGCCGCAGGCCGCTCCATGTACCCGCCGAGGCTGTCCGGAACGATTTCGATGAGACTGATCTTGGAGGGGGTGATATCGGTGATCTTGCCTTCTGCCTGCCCCATGTGATTGCCGGTGGTGACCCGATGGACCAGTCCGTCCTTGGTCTCCACCAACCCGTACATCTGCCCGCTGAGGCGCAACGTGCCCACCATCCTCAGCGTGTCGAGCGAGTACTGCTCGAGAAACTCGCGGCTGCGCTTCTGATCGGGGCGTACACCGGCAAGTCCCGCCCCCGAGCCCGGGCTGCTCGGCAGGAAGGGCGAGCGCAGCTCCTGCGCCGCATACACGAAGGTCTCGTACGGCTTGATCTCCGGCAGCGGCTCGACACGGCCGCCGGGCTCTTTCTTCGTGTCCTCGATGAAGCGCGCGAGGTCGTCATCGGCACTTGAGCAGGCCGTGAGCGCTGCGTAGCCACAGGCCAGCGCCACGCTCAACAGCCGCAACCCCGGTCGATACGTGTGGTCAGTCATGGCCAGGTCCCGCGATCGCATTATTCATTCTGCTCACCCTGCTCCCGCCGGCTTCGGCCGGTGGGTGACGTCCTTCTTCTTGTCCGCCTCGCCCGCAGCGATCTCATCCTCGTCCATGTAGCGGTAGGTCTTCGCGGTGAGCTCGAGGGACAACTGGTCGTAGGCGTCCTTGTTGTCGGACTTGATGTCGATGTCGTGCAGCGTAACGATGCGCGGCAGCGCGGCGATGCCGCTCACGAACTCGCCGAACTGGTGATAGCTGCCGGTCAGGCGGATCTTGATGGGCAACTCCGCGTAGAAGTCCTTCTTCTGCTCGGGCTCGGGCTGAAACAATTTCTCCTGGAGCCCGGCAGCAAGTCCGGTCTGCGAGATGTCGATGAGCAGGCTCGGCACCTCGGTCTTACCCGGCAGCTGGCGCAACAGCGCGCCGAAGGAGCGCTCGATGTCCTTCAGCTGCTGCTTGTAGAGCTCGAGATTCACCGCCTTGGCGTGCTTGTCGCGGAATTCCTGACGCAGCTGCTGCTCCTCTGCCTGATGGCGTTGCAGCTCAGGTCGCTGCTCGTTCCAAACCAGAAGGTAGATTCCCAGCACCGACAACGCTACGAAGGCGACCGCGACTGCACCGGCGCGCGCTGGCAGCGGCCAGCGGCCAGGATCGCGCGGGTCGAGTGAGCGCAGTTCCTCGAGCAGGTTCATTGGTGCGCCTCCTGCCCGGCGGCACTGGCCTTCCTGATCTTGCCCTTGGCGGCCTTGCTGCTGCTCCCGCTATCGGGTCCCGCCGTCGTCACCTGGTCGGCGGTGAGCGTGAAGCTCGACCCCGGACCCGAGCCTTTGCTGGTCTGCACCACCTCGAGCTCGGGATTGCGCAGCCACTGCGAGCCATCGATGTTGCGCATGAAAGAGGACACGCGGGTGCTCGACTGCGCAATGCCTTCGAACTTCAACCGCATCGCGTTCTGCTTCACTGAGGTGAGGTACACGCCCTCGGGAAGCGTGCGCACGATCTCCTCGAACACGTGCACGATCTCCGGCCGCGAGCGCTGCAGCTTCTCGATGATCTCCATGCGCGCGATGAACTTCTGCTTGGCGCTTTCCAGGCTGTTGATCTCCTCGATCTCCTTGTCGAGCGTCTTGATGGCCACGCGCAGCTCGTTGTTGCGCCGCTGCTGCCCCTCGATCATCGAGCCGTACAGCAGGAAGGCCGCGAACGCGGTGACGCCGGCCGCGAGCGCCGCCACACCGAGCGCCACCAGGAACGCGAGCTTGCGCTCCCTGCGTTGTGCGTCGCGCCAGGGAAGTAGGTTTATACGAGGCATGTCAGTCGAAACTCCGGAGTGCCAGGCCACACGCGGTGAGCAGCGCCGTGGCATCACGTTGCACCGCCTGCGCCTTGGCGCGCGAGGACAGCTTCATCTGGCCGAGCGGGTCGCCCTTCTCGGCAGCAATCCCCACGCGGCTGGAAATCACCTCGGCAACGCCCGGGATGTTGGCGCAGCCGCCGCACACCACAATCTTCTCGGGCTGCTCGCGTCCGGAACCGGAAGCGAGATAGAACTGCAATGAGCGGCTCACCTGCTGCGTCATGTCATCGATGAACGGATCGAGCACTTCCGATTGGTAGTTGCCCGGCAGCCCGCCTTCTTTCTTGGCGCGGCCCGCCTCCTCCATCGAGAGCCCGTAGGTGCGCATGATCTCCTCGGTGAGCTGCTGCCCGCCGAAGGAGAAGTCACGCGTGTACACCACCTTGAGATTACGCAGCACCGAAAAGGTGGTGCTGCTCGCGCCGAAGTCGACCACCGCGATGGTGCGATCGATGCCGCCATCGGGCATCTGGTGCGTCATCAGCTTGCAGGCATTCTCGAGCGCGAAGGCCTCGACATCGACGATGCGCGCAGCAAGACCCGCGGACTTCACCGCCGCCTGGCGCTGCTCGACGTTCTCGGTGCGTGTCGCGACGAGCAGCACGTCGTTGCTCTCGGGATCCTTGTCGTTGGGCCCGAGCACTTCGAAGTCGTAGCTCACCTCGTCCATCGGGAATGGGATGTACTGATCGGCCTGCATCTCGACCTGGGACTCGAGATCGCCGGTGCGCAGCGCGCGCGGCATCTGGATCACCTTGGTGATCGCGGCGTCGCCGGAGATGGCGACCGCCACTTCGTTGCTCTTCGCGCCCGCACGCTTGACCGCGCGACGGATCGCCTCGCCCACCGCCTCCGCATCGACGATCGCTTTCTCGTTGATGGCATTCTGGGGCGTGGGCTCCGCCGCATAGGCCTCGACCCGGTACTGACCCCCCGCCATGGCGAGCTCGATGAGCTTCACCGAGGAGGTGGTTATGTCAAGTCCCAGCAGGGGGCGGTATTTGCGCTGCAGAAGGAGCATTTTTGTTTCCTTTTCAGGACATTACGCCTGAAAATGACCGCCCTGTTTTGAAGTCCGGCGCACTATATATCAGTGCACTGTCAAATAGAACGTGAGTTGCCTCACGGAAATTCGTGCTTGTCTGTAGAGGGCGACGCGGAGTGGCGGGAGTGGTGAAAGCGTCACGCGCCGCGCACGAGGCGTTGCCAAAGCACAACGAATGCGATCTCGCTTTGTCCAAGTGTCCTGCATGGGGACGAGGCGCCATCGCCGGCGGGAGCCGAGAGCCTGGTGTTGCGCGGGATGAGACGGTCGAAGCGACGCTCTCGGCAAACCGCGCGTGACCCGCGCGATCGGAGTGCGTTAACGTTCGGCCCGGCAACCCCGCTGTCATAGGCACTTGCGTCCCGTAGACCGGAGGCTTTGCGTCCCCACCTTTCGGTGAGTTTGCCCAAAAATCGGCGGTTACTATGCAGTCCCCCCGCAGGGAGCGCAAGCAGAGGTAGATCGTTTCCGTGAAATGGAATTGGTTTCGGTTGCTGGTCATCTTCCTCGGGAGTGTGACCCTCGTCACACTTCTCGGCGCTTACGGGCTCGCGTGCAGCTACGTGTATCTCGTGCCGTCGCTCCCCTCGCTCGAAGTGATGCGCAATGTCGAATTGCAGGTGCCGTTGCGGGTCTATACGCGCAGCGGCGCGCTCATCGCGCAGATCGGTGAGCAGCGGCGCATTCCGGTCACCTACGACCAGATTCCCGACCTCGTCAAGCACGCGTTCATCGCGGCCGAGGACGAGCGCTTCTTCGAGCACCACGGCATCGACTACTTCGGCGTGGTGCGCGCGGTGCTGGTCGACTTCATCTCCGGCGACAAGACGCAGGGGGCGAGCACCATCACCATGCAAGCCGCCCGCAACATGTTCCTGAACCTCGACAAGACCTATCGCCGCAAGCTTCAGGAGACCTTCGTCACCTACCGCATGGAGCACGAGTTCACCAAGCAGGAGATCTTCGGGCTCTATCTGAACGTCATCTTCTTCGGCCAGCGCGCCTATGGCGTCGCGGCGGCCGCGGAGGCTTTCTTCGGCAAGACGCTCGACAAGCTCGATGTGGCGGAGGCCGCCACCATCGCCGGGGTGCCCAAGGCGCCCTCGCGCTACAACCCGATCGTGGACCCCGAGCTCGCGACGCAGCGGCGTTCGTACGTGCTGCGACGCATGCGCGAGCTCGGTTACATCGATGCGGCCACGGCGGAAAACGCCAACAAGCAGCCGATGGCCGCGCGCGCCCATGCGCCGCTTTATGAGGTGGAAGCGCCCTACGTCGCGGAGATGGCGCGTCTCGAGCTGCGGCAGCGCTTCGGGCCTACCGCCGAGAGCACCGGCTACAAGGTGTACACGACCATCGACGGCCGGCTGCAGACCTCCGCCAATCGTGCCGTGCGCATCGGTCTCATCGAGTACGACCGGCGCCACGGGTGGCGCGGCCCCGCAGGTCACGTCGAGCTGCCGGCTCACGGTGAGCCGGATTACGACGACCTGGTCGATGAGTACTCCGCTATCGGCAATCTGTCCCCTGCCGTGGTGACCAGCGTGGCGGAAAAGAACGCCCATGCCTGGGTGCGCTCGCTCGGCATGGTGCAGATCGACTGGGACGGACTGTCGTGGGCGCGCCGCGAGCTGAAGAATTCGACGGTCGGACCCGCCCCGAAGGAGGCCGGGCAGGTCCTCAGCCGCGGCGACGTCATCTACGTGGTGGCGGACACGCAAGGTCACGCCCAGCTCGCGCAGATCCCGGAGGCGCAGAGCGCACTCGTCGCACTCGATCCGAATGACGGCAGCATCGTGGCGCTGGTCGGCGGTTTCGACTATTTCACCAATAAGTACAACCGCGTCACCCAGGCGCGGCGCCTGCCGGGCTCGGGCTTCAAGCCGTTCCTCTACTCCGCGGCGCTCGAGCACGGTCTCACCCCCGCCTCGGTGCTGCTCGATGCACCGATCGTGCTCGAGGGTGGCTCGCACGAGGATGAGTGGCGTCCCGAGAACTCGACCCGCGAGTTTGGCGGCCCGACACGACTGCGCGAAGCGCTGGTGCGCTCGCGCAACCTGGTGTCCATACGGGTGCTGAAGGACATCGGCATACCGACCGCGATCGACTACATCAGCCGCTTTGGCTTCGACCCGAAGACCATGCCGCACGATCTGACGCTCGCTCTGGGCACGCTCGAGGCGACCCCGCTCGATGTTGCGGGCGGGTACGCGGTCTTCGCCAACGGCGGCTACAAGGTCTCCCCGTATTTCATCGACCGCATCGAGGATGCGAGCGGCAAGGTGGTATGGCGCGCCTCCCCGCGCATGGCGTGCTCGCAGTGCGATGAGGACGGTGCGGGGACGGCCACCCAGGCGCAGCCGGTACGCGTCTCCGATACGGGCCGCACCGTCGCGAACCCCGATGCCACGCGCGGCGGTGTCACGCATGGCGAGCCTGCGCCTCTGCCGGATTCCGAGACCGCGCCGCGTGTCATCACGGCGCAGAATGCCTACCTGATGACCGACATGATGTCGGATGTCATCAAGCGCGGCACGGGCCGGCGCGCGCTCGCCCTCGGCCGCAGCGACATCGCCGGCAAGACGGGCACGACGAACGAGGCCAAGGACACCTGGTTCAACGGCTTCACGCGCAATCTCGTCGCCACCGTGTGGGTCGGCTTCGACCAGGAGCGCAGTCTCGGAGAGGCGGAGGAGGGCGCCCGCACCGCGCTCCCCATCTGGATCCAGTTCATGCGCGATGCCCTGCAGGGCGTACCCGAGCGGCACCGGTCCATGCCCGACGGACTCGTCACCCTGCGCATCTCGGCGACCAGCGGCACGCTGGTGAGTGCCGAGAATCCCGAGGGCATCCCGGAGCTTTTCCTGGTGGACCATCTGCCCTCGGCCGAGCAGGCGGGCAACCTCACTCAAGGACCTGAGGCACAGGCGAGCAGCGAGCCGATCTTCTAGGGCGATGGGAGGAGCCACGTGAAGCGACACCCGACTCGTGGCGACAATCTGCGGCGTGCGCTGGCGCAGGAAGCTGCCCGCATCATGGCCGAGCACGGCATTCGCGACTTCCTCGTTGCCAAGCGCAAGGCGGCCGAGCGCTTCGGGGTCGCCGACGGCGCGGCCCTGCTGCCGAAGAACAGCGAGATAGAAAGCGCACTCGCCGAATACCAGCGGCTGTTCGGCGGCGAGTCGCACCTGAGCGCGCTGCACGCGCAACGGGTTGCGGCGCTTTCGGCGATGCGCTATCTGCGCGAGTTCTCACCCAGGCTGGTGGGCGCCGTGCTCTCCGGTACCGCGACGCTGCATTCCGAAGTGCAGTTGCACCTGTTCGCCGACCGCGCGGAGTCCGTTACCCTGAAGCTGCTCGATGAGGGTATTCCGCACGAGGTCACCGAGAAGCGTATGCGGTTCAACGCCGAGCAGGTGCGCGCCTTTCCCGGGGTGCGTTTCGAGATCGACGCCCAGCCAATCGAGGCGACCGTCTTTCCGCCCGATGGCATTCGTCAGGCGCCGGTGAGCCCCGTGGATGGGCGCCCGATGCGGCGCGCGAACACCTTCGAGGTGGAGGCGTTGCTCGAGCAGAAACTGCCGGCGGGTCAGCGCAATAACGGGCCCGCGCCGTGACGCGGGCGGAGAAGGCAAGATGAGAAGCTCGATGAGAAACGGTGAGGGTATCTGCTCGATGGCTGCGGCGTGTGCCGCCACCCTGATGCTCGCGGCAAGCACTGCCGCCATGGCTGAGGAACACGCCAAGCACTGGAGCTATTCGGGGGCCAACGGCCCGGAGCACTGGGGCGCGGAGGATCCTGCCTTCGCCACCTGCAGCAACGGCAGCCGGCAGTCGCCGATCGACATCGAGACGGCCACCATCGCCAAGCTTCCCGCCATCGAGTTCGCTTACAAGACTTTCCCGCTCACGGTCACCGACACCCACCACAGCTTCCAGGTAAACGTCCCGCAGGGAAGCGGCGGCATCACCGTCGGCGCAGACCACTACGATCTGGTGCAGTTTCACTTCCACCGCCCGAGCGAAGAGGCCATGCATGGCAAGCACTATGCGATGGTGGCGCACCTCGTGCACAAGAACGACAAGGGCGAGCTCGCGGTGGTCGCGGTGCTGATCCACGGCGGAGAGGCGAACGCATTCCTCAAGCCGGTCTTCGACAACTTCCCCGCTACGGGTTCCGAGTCGAAGACCGCGGGAACCAACGTCGACCTGATGCAGTTCCTGCCGGCGAAGCGCGGCTACTACACTTTCGATGGCTCGCTCACCACACCGCCCTGCACGGAGCACGTGCGCTGGTTCGTGCTGAAGCAGTCCGTCGACGCCTCGAAGGAGCAGATCGGGCAGTTCGCCGCCCGCTATCCGCACAACGCCCGGCCGACTCAGCCGCTCAATGCCCGCAACATCGAGCAGACCGGGGATTAGCTAGCGCTTGCCGATCGGCAGGTACTCGCGCCGCGGCGCGCCGGTGTACAGCTGCCGCGGCCGGCCGATGCGCATGTGCGGATCGGAGATCATCTCCTGCCAGTGCGCCACCCAGCCGACGGTGCGCGCCACCGCAAACATCACGGTGAACATCGAGCGCGGAATGCCGATCGCGCTGTAGATCACACCGGAATAGAAATCGACGTTGGGGTAGAGCTTGCGGCTGATGAAGTACTCGTCCTTGAGGGCGATCTCCTCGAGCCGCAGCGCGAGCTCGAGCAGCGGATTGTCGCCCCGCCCGAGCGCCGCGAGCACCTTGTGGGTCATTTCCCGGATGATCTTGGCGCGCGGATCGAAGTTCTTGTAGACGCGATGCCCGAAGCCCATCAGGCGAAAGTGGCTCGATTTGTCCTTGGCCATCGCCAGGTACTTCGGGATGTTGTCGACGGTGCCGATCTGCTCGAGCATTGCGAGCACCGCTTCGTTGGCGCCGCCGTGCGCAGGTCCCCAGAGCGCAGAAACCCCGGCGGAGATGGCGGCGTAGGGGTTCGCGCCGGTGCTGCCCGCCAGCCGTACGGTCGAGGTGCTGGCATTCTGCTCATGATCCGCATGCAGGACGAACAGCAGGTCGAGCGCCTTCGCGGCGATGGGGTCGAGCTTATAAGGCTCGCAGGGCACCGCAAACAGCATGCTCAGCAGGTTCCCGGCGTAGTCGAGATCGTTGCGCGGGTAGATGAATGGCTGGCCGAGGGAGTGCTTGTGGGCCGCGGCCGCGATGGTCGGAATCTTCGCGATGATGCGATGCGAGAAGATCTCTCGGTGCCGCGGATTATGGATGTCCATGCTGTCGTGGTAGAACGCCGACATCGACGCTATCACCGCGGAGACCATCGCCATGGGATGGGCGTTGTGGTGGAAGCCGTCGATAAAGCGCCGCAACGTCTCGTTGATCATCGTGTGATAACGGATGATGCCGGTGAACTCGGCGAGCTGCTTCGCAGTGGGCAGCTCACCGATCAGCAGCAGGTAAGCAACCTCCATGAAGGAGCTCTTCTCGGCCAGTTGCTCGATCGGATACCCGCGGTACAGCAGCACCCCCGCGTCGCCATCGATGTAGGTGATGCGGCTCTCGGTCGCGGCGGTCATGCCGTAGCCGGGATCGTAGGTGAAGACATCGAGCTCGGGCTGCAGGTGGCTGATATCGAGGCCGGCCGGGCCGATCGTGCCGGCGCGCACCGGCAGACTGACGCTGCGACCGGTAGCGCTATCGGTGAGCTCGAAGGTCTTGCCGGGATTGTCGTTCATCGCTGCAGAGACGCTGTCCGTGAGTCGCCGCGCCGCCGCGACCCGGCGCGCGCAGATGGATCGAAGGAGACTTACATGGTCCGCGCGCCGAATCAAGGCGCGGCCTAAGCCTACTCGCGGGTAAAGAGCGGAGCGCCGCGGCCTCGCAGCAGGGAGCGACACGAGGCGCACGCCGCTCGCGGCCCGCGCGCAGCGACTCCTCGGTCTTCGCCTTCGCGGTGAATCGCTCCCAGGGGAGCGTGCGCCTTACTTCGTGCCTGTCGCGGTCGCGTACTTGCGGCGGAACTTGTCGACGCGGCCGGCGGTGTCGACGATCTTCTGCTTACCGGTATAGAAAGGATGGCAGTTCGAGCACACCTCGATCTGCAGATCGTGCCCGAGAGTCGAGCTCGTCTTGAACGTGTTGCCACACGTGCAGGTGACGGTGATCTCTTTGTACTCAGGGTGAATCGACGCTTTCATGGCGGACTCGGTGTTCAGCGTGGGGCTCACCGTTTAATGGGGAGGTGAGCGGGACAGTTAAAGGGCGCGGGAGTTTAGCGGCAGCCCCGCGCGGGCTCAAGCGCCCTCGCTCCCGGGTCTACCCGGGCCCGTTCCTTATCCACAGAAGCTGTGGACAACTCTGTGGACGGCCTATTGCGCGGCCAAGCGATTTCGCAGCTACATTGCATAATTGTTACCTTGATCAAAAAATGATCAGATAATTTTCAGTTGTCGCCTCAATGGGTTATGGACAGCACATCCAGCGGCTTAGCCGATATCGGCCGTAATTTACTCATTCTGCAACGTAGCCTCGGCCGCCTGTGAATAAAGGTATTTCAGAGGCTGGATGTAACCTCGGGCGTGGCCATTGACAATCCGGAAGCACCAGAGTTTTCCGTTGTTTCCGGCAGAAAGTGGAGCAGCAGATCATTCAGGAATCGCTGCCCTTGCGCGCTCGGCCGGCAATCTTCCGCCGTAACGAGCAGCAGTCCCGCCGCGCACGCCGTGCGCACCGCAGCCGCAATCGCCTCCCAGGGTAGACCGGTGCGCGAACTGAATGTCTCTTTGTCGAACCCGCCGGTGAGGCGCAGCGCATTCAACATGAATTCGAACGGCAGATCCTGCCGTGAGATCGTCCGCTGCTCGATGGCTGCATCGGCCGAGGCGAGATAACGGCGCGGCTCGCGCTGCTGCGTGGTGCGTACGATGCGGGAGGCGGCGGCGCAGGTCAGCTTGCCGTGCGCACCCGCGCCCGCACCGAGGTAGTCACCAAAGGTCCAGTAATTGAGGTTATGCCGGCACTGCGCGCCGACGCGGGCATAGGCGGATACCTCGTACTGCGCAAAGCCAGCCGCCGCGAGCCGCCCGCGGCACTCCTCGAGCATGGCTGCGCACTCGTCCTCATCGGGCAGCGGCGGCGGGCGCGCCGCGAACACCGTTCCCGGCTCGAGCGTAAGCTGGTAGTGCGAGAGATGGGCCGGCTCGAGTGCGAGCGCCTCATCGATATCGCGCACGGCGCCTGCGAGGCACTGCCCGGGGAGCCCGTACATGAGATCGAGATTGAAGTTGCTCACGCCGGAGGCGTGCAGCTCCGCAGCCGCACGTTGCGTGTCCCCGGGCGAATGAATGCGGCCGAGGGAGCGGAGTGCGCGCTCATCGAAGCTTTGGGCGCCGAGCGACACGCGCGTCACGCCGGCCGCGTGGTATTCCTGGAACGCGCCGCGCTCGATGGCGCCGGGGTTCGCCTCGAGCGTCACCTCCGCCTCCGGCGTCACGCGCAGGCAGCGCCGCGCGGCGTGCAGTACGCGGCTGATGGATTCGGGCGAAAACAGGCTCGGGGTGCCTCCGCCGAAGAAAACACTGATCACCTCCCGCCCCTCGACTCGTGGCGCCTGCGCCTCGATGTCCCGCGCCAGGCGCGCGACATACAGCTCCGGCGCGAGCTCGCCATTCAGCGTGTAAGAGTTGAAGTCACAGTAGGGGCACTTGCGCACGCACCACGGAAAGTGCACGTAGAGGGCGAGCGGCGGGGTAGCGAGCACGGTCATAGCGAAGAGTAAGGTCGCGTCGCGTCAAACGCGCTGCGGTAGCTGCGCCTCCGGCACCCACCAACCATGGATCTGGATCGGGATCCGCATCGGCAGATGTACGACCGCGACGGGTCCGTCGGCGAGATGCTCAGCGTCGAGAATCACGAGGTCCGCGCGTCCGCCTTCGTTGTTACGAACCGCGGCACCCAGGAGATACCCCGCTCCTTCCGGCGCGCCCGCAGCGCGCGGCGCGAAGCAACACTCGTAGAGCGAGGTCTCGGTGCCCGCGTTGTACAGCGTGTGCGTGCGGTTCTGATGATCGAAGCGCACATAGCAAGCGCCCCCGGTGCCGGGCGCGGCCTGCGGATCGGGACAGCCCAGGAAGCCGTACCGATAGGGCTGCGTGTGGTAGCGGTCGTCCTGCCGCGGCAACGCGCCGACGTGTGGGTACATCTGCTCTATTCCATAGGCCGCCGGTGTGCTTTTCGAAAGATCGACTGAGAGCCGCGTGATGTGGCTCGAGCCCGCCACCGGATCCCAGCGCAACCCAGCGCGCATCGGCATGAACGGGAAAGGGTTCGACATCGACATCTCGACGTCGACCACGAGCTTGTCCTTGTCGTCGAACGCACCCATCACGTGCGTCGCGCTGCGCGTCGGACCTTGAATCCAGCGCACATCCTTCCCGTCGCCGCTGCGGCGCACGAAGCCGAAATAGGTCGGCAGAGTCCCATCCCACGACCAATGCGGCCCGCCGTCCTCCATCTGCTTCTGATCGAGCGCCAGCGGGATCACGTAGAACACGATGTGTTTCTCGGTGACCGCGAAGTCGTGCAGCATCCCGACATATGGCACTTCGATCTTCGCCTTCCAGACGAGCCGGCCCTGCGGCGTAAACTCGAACATCGACACCGTCTTGCTGCCGAAGCCCTCGGCCTCGTAGCCAAACGCCACCATGTTGCCGGTGCGCGAGTCGAGCTTCGGATGCGCCGTGAATGTCTTGCTCGTTAACTGGCCATCGAAGGTGTAGACCGGATTCACCGTCGCGAGCGTCAGCGGATCCATTGCGACCGGAGGGCTATCCTCCTTCAGCGCGAGCAGATAGTTCCTGTGATTGATGATGTGGGTATTCGCCGTACTGCGGCTCAAGCCTCTGACGCTCGGATCATCGAGCGACGGATTACGGTACATTGGAAACAGGGCGCGGCGCGCCTCGTCCTGTGCGACGTAGCGCTGCGTGCGCACCATGCGGCTGCGATAGTCGACGCGCCCGTCCTTGATGTGGAACATGCAGACGTGGCCTTCGCCGTCGAAGGGGATGTTGCGCGGCAGGAGCAGATACTGCGGGTCGGGGCCGACGCGATAGAACGCGCCGCGCAGATCCGCGGGGATCTTGCCGGTGACCTGGCAATCGCGAACATCGGCTTCGAGCCGCGACAGCGCCGTCTGATGACGCATCGACGGCGGAATATCGGGCGCACCGCCGGGTCGTTTGCTGCCGAGCTCCGGCACTCGAGACGGGGAATCGATCTCGTCGCGTTGTTCAGCCATTGCAAGCGCAACCTCGGGACTCCAGTGAATCCCACGCCGATCAGTCGAGTCTACTTCCCGCGCGCGTGCACGCCCAGCGCTGCCCGCGCAGCCCCGCGCCAAGGGCTGCGTCGGATCGGATTCCCGCGCGCAGCAGGTTACTTCGGGAGAATCACCAGGGGTACCGGAGGCAAGATACCGTGCTTGCTGGCAAAGTTCCCCTGGTTGATGGCGAGGCTCGCAAGGCCCCGTGAGTCGATGAATAGCAGCGGCTTGCCGACGGGCACTGCTGCAAACGTGGTTACGAACGGCACGGAGTATTCGCTCCCCGAGAGCCTGACCCGCACCGCATCGCCGACGTGATAACCAAGCTTGGCGAGGTCCCGACCTTCGATGTTGGTCACCAGATTGCCAAACGGTCCGTCGAGGGCCACGACCTGACCCTGAATCCCGGTGGAATCGACGGTCACGCGGGGAATGTCGAGTCGCGACACGTTCTTGAGCTCCGGACCCGCGTCCGTCCAGTCATCGCCCCGCTGCAGGTGCGCGGCGGCTGGCGAGTAGATATCGCGTCCGTGGAATGTCGATGAGCTCGATCCTGCGAGGGCCCAGTTTGGGTTGGTGATTTCGCGGATTCGTTCAATCCCATCCCGCTCGACGACCAGCGTGATCAGGCCGTTGTCCGGCAGCACGAAGTACTGACCACGCTTGGTCTTGACGATGATCGAGCGCCGGCTGGTTCCCACCCCCGGGTCAATGACGGTCAGGAATATCGTCCCCGCTGGGTAGTACTGTGAAGTCCGGCCGAGTAATCGTGCGCCCTCCGAGATCGAATACGGCGTGACGTCGTGCGTGAGATCTATGATCTCGGCGTCGGGTGCCAGCGTTTTGATGACTCCCTTGCAGATCGCGACGGCGTCGTCAGCGATTCCGTAGTCCGTCATGAAGACAATCAGGGGCTTCGTGGTTGGCGCCGCGAGCGTGCCGGCCGGCGCGCCGCACAACAGGCCGTTGACCAGCAGCATCCAGCAGAGGATCACGGCCTTTGGGGCGCGACGGAATCTCACGATGCTCACGGTATCAGCGTGCCATCCGCAGCAACCCGCTGCAACCGGCCGACCAATCGAATGCCCCTACCGACCTGTGAGAGCCCGGGAATTCCCGCCAGCGGCCGGCTCTATCCTGAGGAACCTGACAACCAACCCGCTTTGAGGTGCACGCTACCCTACATCAATGCCTTGGGGCAGAATTCTCGGAGGCTCCGTCATGATCTGGTGCTTCACGTGAACAGACTGCCAGGGGACCTCCGCCCACGATCGCGGCTTAACTCGCGTCCGTGCGTGTTGGCTGCGGCGCTTGTCACTGTCCTGGTGCTCGCGCCGACCCCCGCCGTAACCGTGTCCGCGGAGGCGCTGTCCGCGAAGCAAAATCTGCAGCAGCAGGTCGCCATGACCGAACGCGCATTTGCGAAAACCATGGCTGACCGCGACTTGCCGGCGTTCGGGCGCTTCATCTCGCAGGAAGCCGTTTTCATCTCGGGCGCGAAGTCGCTGCGAGGGCGTCAGCAAGTGATCGACGGCTGGCGCAAACTCTACGCAGGCCCGAGCGCGCCTTTTTCGTGGGAGCCCGAGACTGTCGAGGTGCTGGACTCAGGCCGGCTCGCCCTGAGCAGCGGACCGGTGCACGATGCCGCCGGCAAGATCGTTGGCAAATACACTTCAATCTGGCGGTTGGAAGCCCCGAACACCTGGCGCATCGTTTTCGATTCCGGGTGCGACATCTGCCCGCGTTGCGTCGCTGACACCGGTTGAACGCTAAGCCGGCGGTCAGTCCACACCCACTATAACGTTGTCGGCCTTTATTATCGCGTGCGCGCGCAGCCCTTTCTTCAGCTTCAGGCGCTTGGCAGATTCCGTCGTTATTACTGACACTGTCTCGACGCCTGCCGCGACACCGATCGTCACCTCCGTGCTTACCGGTCCGCGCTTGATTCGCTTGATCGTCCCCGTAAAGGTGTTCCGAGTGCTGAGCCTCATGTAGCCTCCTATGACTTGCCACACTGCGGGATCTGGCGCACTAATGCGTTTCACGGCGCGGCTCAGCGGTTGCTGAGTCGGATTATCGGCGCCGCTGCGGCGCTTCGCGAGCGCTTACGCGCTTGGCCCGACAGTGCCCTGAACGCTCGTTCGGCCCGTGCCTGGATGTCTCCCTCAAACGTTCGATACTGGCTGATCAGTTCCCGACCAACATCGGTGAGTTGAGCGCCCCCACCCCCGCGGCCGCCCCTGGTCAGCAACACGATGGTGTTGTGGAACGACGCGTTCAGGCTCGAGGCTAACTGCCAAGCACGGCGATAGCTCATACCCAGGTCACGGGCAGCTTGCGACAGCGACCCGGTCCGGTGAATGGCCTCGAGCAGTGCGATCTTCCCAGGACCGACGCAGCAGCGCGTCCCAAAATCGATGCGGAACCTGACCAATGGGGTGATCACAACGTTTGCTCTCATCGCGATCTTAGCGCACGGCAATTCGGCCCAGGGACTTAGCTTGCAATGTCCCCGCGAAGCTGTTATCGATATATTCTAATAAACATAACGGAGCCGGGGAGACATGCTGTCGCGAGCCTTGCTCAGCTTGGCGTTGCTTTGCCTAGCCGTCGAAGGTAGGCCGCTCCGAGCGGCAGAGGCGCAGGCGCCGCAGCTTTTGGTTTTCGCCGCTGCTTCCCTTACCGATGCACTTCAAGAGATCGGCTCGGCCTATGAAAAAACCACGCCCGTCACAGTAAAGCTGTCGTTCGATGCGAGTTCAAATCTGGCGCGGCAGATCGAAGCGGGCGCGAAAGCGGATGTCTTCTTCTCGGCAGACACCCAGTGGATGGACTATCTGCACACCCGCAACCTGATCCAGGCATCTACCCGCCAGAACGTCGTGGGGAACAGCCTGGTGCTGATTGCCGCGGCCGACAGCCGGATAAAGCTGAAGATTGCGCCGCACTTTCCTCTGCTCGCGGCGCTTGGCAAGGACGGCCGCCTTGCAACTGGCGATCCTGACTCTGTACCCGCTGGCCGCTATGCGCGCTCGGCGCTCTCGACCCTCGGCGTCTGGGATGAGGTCTCTCCCCGGCTTGCGCGTGCGGAGAATGTCCGCGTCGCACTGTTGTACGTCGCCCGGGGGGAGGCTCCCCTGGGGATCGTCTATGCGACCGACGCGCTGGTCGATAAGACCGTACGTGTCGTGGATACGTTTCCGGCCAACACTCATCCCCCGATTGTGTATCCCGTAGCACTCACGAAGTCCGCGCAAAGCGCAGCGGCCGCGTTTGTCGCGTATCTCACCGGTCCTCGAGGACATAAAGTTTTCGCGAAGTATGGGTTCACGGAGCCTACGCCATGAGACACCTGCCAAGAGCGATACACGGCTATACCGCGCGCAAGCGCAGTGTCGCCGCTCTGGTGATTCTCGCCTGTACTGCCACGACACCCGCTCTGGCGGTGGACGTCGGCAGCGACACCACCATCGGTGGGCTGGTGTTCTACGATGTGAGCAACATCAGCCTGCAGAACGAGGATAAAACCGGTAAGAAAGTCGATACCCCGCCGAATGGCTTCGGGTTCGATATCAAGCGCTTCTAC
>DASYFL010000074.1:0-17983 GCA_036498445.1 Steroidobacteraceae bacterium | reverse complement strand
AGGCAGATCGTGTCGGTTGACTTCGGCTGGTAGTCGGGATCCCAGTAACCCATCTGCCGGTATTTCAGAACGCCGGCCTTGTAACGCCGCGCGCTATCCCTGATCGCCGAGGGGCCGGCCCCTGGTTGCCGTGTCTCGCTTTCGATTCCCATCCTTGCCGCCCCTTTTCGGTAGCTGCTAGCCGCTTCTCGGTAGCTTGTAGCCACTCTATGGCTGGCCTATTCTTCAGGTACAGTCATTTAAAGTTAGCATCAAGTTAAATAAACCTTAATGAAGCCACCGACCCTTAAGAACGCGACGCTGAGGCAACTGCGGGTCTTCTCGGCGGTGGCCCGTCATCTGAGCTTCGTACGCGCGGCAGAGGAGCTCCGGCTCACGGCACCGGCGGTGTCCATGCAGATCAAGGAGCTGGAGACGGAGGTAGGGCTGCCGCTCTTCGATCGCTCGAGCCGGAAAGTCTCGCTCACCATGGTGGGCGAGTATCTGCTGGCCTACACCCAGCGAGTCCTCGCGGCCATGCGCGACGCCGAGGACATGATGGCGCGGTTCCGGGGTCTCAAAATCGGCGTGCTCGATGTGGCGATGGTCAGCACCGCAAAGTACTTCCTCCCGCGGCTGCTGGTGCGATTCCGGGACGAACACCCGGGTATCGAGGTGCGCCTGCAGGTCGGCAACAACCGCGAGGAGGTGGTCGCGCTCATGCGCGAAGGACTCGTGGAGCTCGCCATCATGGGCAGACCGCCGAAGAACTGGCCTTCACGGTCCGAGCCCTTCGCGATGCACCCGCACGGGCTGGTCACCTCGGTCGAGCATCCGTTCGCACGCATGGAGAAAGTCTCGGCACGCTCGCTCATGACGGAAGGCTTCATCGTGCGCGAGCCCGGGTCCGGGACTCGCGCCGCGCTCGATGAGTACATGGACGCGCATCAGCTGACTCCCCGCATCGTGATGCAGATGTCGAGCAACGAGGCGATCAAGCAGGCTGTCATGGCCGGCATGGGTGTGGCGCTGCTCTCGCTGCATACCGTGGGCCTCGAGCTCGATCACCATCTCATCGCTGCTCCCGAAACCGAGGGGCTGCCGGTGATGCGGCGCTGGCACGTAGTCAACACACTGGCGAAGACACTCTCGCCCGCGGCCGAGGCGTTCCGCTATTTCATCCTCGAGACCGGCGAGGCTTTCCTCGCCAAACACTTCGCTCACGGCAGCGACCCGAGCCAATTCGGAGAATGGCGGCTGCATAGCCACCTTTGAGAGCGCGCAGCTCGCGGCTGAGCTGGGAGGCCGCGCTCGTCGGCGCGCAACGGCAGCGTGCCGGGAGTACGATGGCTCCATGGCGTCAACGCTCCGATGCATGGCCCTGCTGACGGTGCTCGCGACATTTCCTCTCGGCAGTGCCATGGCGCGCGAGTCCGCACCAGCCCCCGCGCAGGTGCAGTTCGGCGGGGAGTGCGCCGAAGGTCTCGCGCAGGGTCAGCACGTCGCAACCAACTGCGCGGTCACCTGGACCGATAAGGACGGCAAGGTCTACTGCTTCAGCAGCGAGGCCTCGAAGAAGAGCTTCCTCGAGGATCCAACCGGTAACCTGCAGAAGGCGCGCGACTTCGTCGCGGCCGCGAGCGTCGAGTCCACTGAAAAGGCGATGCAAAATTTCACCAGCACCGATGCGGAGGCGCTGGTGAGAAAGACCGTCGAGGAGAAGACCAAGGCCAATAACGGTGTATTTCCGCTCGAGGATCCACTGAACGGGGACCAGCTGAAGCTCGCCTTCGATGATGTCGACTTCACGCGCACCATCGATGGGTACGGTTTCTTTCCGGATGTGAAATTCCACGACCAGGCGGATGCTGGTAAGCGCTACCTGATCGATTTCTGGGTGGTGCCGAGTAACGGGCAGCTGAGGATCCAGGAGACCCGCATCTACAAGGAACCCGTCAAGGCCGAAGGCGCCTGGACGCTGGTCGCGCGTTCACCCGTGCCGTGGTGGTGGATTCCTGCCTCGGAGCATCCCGGGCACATGGCCAACAAGCGCGGGTGGGAAGTGATGTCCGCCGTCGAGCATGGCGCTCTCAGCGAACAGGCGAAGAACAATGGCGTGTTCCATCTCAAGGACGACAAGACCGGCAAGGTGCTGGATCTGCAGTTCATCGATACCCACCAGCCCGTGCGCCAGCTCGATGACAACGGCCACTACTTCGCCTGTACCGACTTTCGCGCGGCCGGCACCAAGGACCAGATCTACGACGTCGACTTCTGGATTACCGACAAAGACGGAGTGATGACGGTCGAACAGACCCGGGTCCACAAAGTGCCGGAGCTGAAGAATGGCCAGTGGGTGCAGGTGCCGCGTTACGAGTGGAAGGACCTGGGCAGCTCCCACGTCGTGCCCTGAGCGCCTTCAGCCGGCAGCCGCAAGGCGCTGCCACTGCAGGCGTGCGCGCTCCAGGTAGGCCCGCGGCGCCTCGAGAAATACCACCAGCGAGGTCGCGCTCGAGAAGCAGTAGAGCTGGCCGGCATCCGGGTCGACCCAGTTGATCGAGCAGTCCGCCTTGATTCTGACACCCGCGGTGAGCCCGATGGGATCGTTGCTATCGAACTCTCCATGCATCGCTTCCTTCGCCGGCACCACGGCCTTCCAGATGCCTCCTTCGGGCGGGAGTTCACGCTGGCCGTGCGCCACGGCTGTCGCTGGGGCGGCGACTATGCCCCAGGGACTCCCTCCGACCTGGATGCGGGCCGCTACGCGGCCTGAGGGTACGTCGATGACCGACACATCGCCTGAGGGACCGTTGGCGGTGTAGGCCTTGGCACCGTCAGGGCTCATGGCCAACCCCCAGGGGCGCTGTCCGATCTTGTCCACGGTCCGAATGACGCGTCCGGCCTGCGGATCGACCTCCAGCAGCGCCGCGAACCGTCCCGTCGTCACATAGAGCTTGCGGCCGTCGATCGATGCGATGCCCATCGGCCGGACGACGCCGGGATCACCGAGCGCAATGCTGGCGAGGGCCTTGTAGTCGTGGGTGTCGAACACCGTGAGTGCAGCGGCAAATTCATCGGTCGCATATCCGCGGTGGTCGTGGCTCGAGAGATAGATGGCGCGCGGACGCTTGCCCGTCGGTATCTGCGCGAGCACCTTGAGGCTCGCCGCATCGACCACGTAGATGCTGTTGGAGGTCTCGCAGGTGACGTACACCGTGCGATCGTCATCGCTCACGGCCACACCCTCCGGCTCCGACCCCACGGCGACGGTACCGCGCAGCGTACCGGTCTTGAGATCGACCGCAGACAGGTGTCCGGTGTCCTCGTTGGAGACATACAGCACCCGGCCGTCATGCGACAGCGCAAAGGTCTCGGGGTCCGCGCCACTCTGATAGGTACGAACCAGTTTTTGCGATGCGAGGTCCACCACACCGATGCCGTCGTAACGGCGGTCGGGTGGCGGCAGTTTCGCTTCGTCGACGTTCGGCCCACCGATGGGTGAGCCTGACAGGGCGACGTACACCGTGCTGTGATCCGGTGAGACCTGGATCCCCCGTGGGCGCTTGCCGACCGCAATGCGCGCCACGACCTGCTGCCGGTCCGGATCGACGATGACGACGTTGCCGCCGGTCTCATCGGAGACGTACAGCCGCTCGGCAGCGGGGATCGCTCGAGTGGTCAACGCGCTGACGAGCAGCAGGCTCGTGGCCAGGAGGCCCATGGCCGCACCTGGCGCGGCGCAGCGACCGCGGGCTGAAGAGGTATCGCTCATGGAACGGCTCCGGTCTCGCGAAGGCGCGCACAAGATAACACCGCACACAGGGGGCTCGCCGGCGGCTGCGGCCCCGCCACCGGTGCAGATGGCGCCCGCATGCAGATGGCATCCGGGCGCGAGCGGTGCGTGAAGTGTCCGCGCCGCTCGCGGAGCGGGACTCAGTAAACCACTACACTGCGAATCGAGGTTCCCGCGTGCATCAGGTCGAAAGCGTCGTTGATCTTATCGAGCGACATGGTGTGGGTGATGAGTGGGTCGATCTGGATCTTCTTGTCCATGTACCAGTCGACGATCTTCGGCACGTCGGTGCGTCCGCGCGCGCCGCCGAACGCCGTGCCCTTCCACACGCGTCCCGTGACGAGTTGGAACGGACGGGTCTTGATCTCCTGGCCCGCGCCGGCGACTCCAATGATGACCGACACTCCCCAGCCGCGATGGCAGCACTCGAGCGCCTGCCGCATGAGGTTGACGTTACCGACGCATTCGAAGCTGTAGTCGGCACCGCCATCGGTGACCGCCACCAGGTGCGCGACCAGATCCCCTTCGACCTCCTTGGGATTGACGAAGTGGGTCATGCCGAAACGCTCACCGAGGGCCTTGCGGTTCGGATTGAGATCGACACCGACGATCTTGTTGGCGCCGGCCATGCGCGCGCCCTGTATCACGTTCAGCCCGATGCCGCCGAGACCGAACACCACCACATTGGCACCGGGCTCCACCTTGGCGGTGTTGATCACCGCGCCGATGCCCGTCGTGACACCGCAGCCGATGTAGCAGACCTTGTCGAAGGGCGCGTCCTCGCGGATTTTCGCCACCGCGATTTCCGGCAACACCGTGAAGTTGGCGAAGGTCGAGCAGCCCATGTAGTGGTAGATCGTGTCCTTGCCCAGGTGGAAGCGGCTGCTGCCGTCGGGCATCACGCCTTTGCCCTGCGTGGCGCGGATCGCCGTGCACAGATTGGTCTTGCGCGACAGGCAGCTCTTGCACTGGCGGCACTCGGGTGTGTAAAGCGGGATGACGTGATCGCCCTTCTTCACCGAGGTAACGCCGGGGCCGACGTCGACCACGATGCCGGCGCCCTCGTGTCCGAGAATCGAGGGAAACAGGCCTTCGGGATCGCCGCCCGAACGAGTGAACTCATCCGTGTGACAGATCCCGGTGGCCTTCAGCTCCACCAGCACTTCCCCGGCTTTCGGGCCGTCGAGTTCCACGGTGGCAATCTCGAGCGGCTTGCCGGCGGCGTGAGCAATCGCAGCACGTGTTTTCATGGCTGACAGCCTTCCTCATTCGGAAGCAGTTGCGACTCCGAAGCAAGAGCCCCGCCGCAGGCGCGGGGCTATCCGCTGCACGGTTCTTCCTACGCGAGCACGCCCTTGGCCTTCGCCGTGTGCGTGGCGATCAGGTCCATGAGCGCCGGCGAAAGACAGTCGTACGGCTCGAGACCGAGCTCCTTCAGCCGGCCACGGATCGCTCCCATCTGGTCCGGCTTGGCGCCCGACTCGATGACCGAGGACACGAAGGCCGCAAAGCGCGGCTCCTCCCAACCCGGCTCCTTGGACAGCTCGGTATGAAAGAAGTCGAACCCGTAGAACGGGTGCGCCTTGTTCTCGATGCGGCCGTACATGTGCACGCCGCAGCCGGTGCAGGCATAGCGCTGGATCGGTGCCTTCTCGTCCACGATCTTCAGCTTGTTGCCGTTGCCAGTGACCGATACCTTGTCGCGGCCCGCGACACCGACGATCGAGAACATTGCTCCCTGCGGCTTCCAGCATTTGGTGCAGCCACACGCGTGGTTGAACGCCACGTTCGATCCGATACGCACGGTCACCGGGTTACTGCTGCATCTGCAGGTGAGCGTGCCGCCGGCGAAGCCCGGCGTGCCCTTTTTTACTCCGTCATCCACCATCGGGTGAATCTTGATTGCCATCGTAGTCGTGCCTCGCCTCTGGGTTGTACGCGACGTCTAGAATTCCGCGGTGGAACTCATTCGGACCGCTGCATGTCCGCCCCGAGGTTGTGGGCGTGCCGCAGCAGTCCGTGTCGATGAATCTTGCGGTAGATGGTGCGGCGGCTGATGTGCAGCCGTGCAGCGGCCGCGCTGACGTTCCACTGGCACATCTCCAGCGTGCGGCGCAGCGCATCGCGTTCCGCCTCGCTCAGCATGCTGCCGTCGCCGTCCGCGATCGCCGCCGCTTCCGCGCGCGGTGGATTCTCCGCGCCACCGCCAGCGAGCCAGCTCTCATTGAGATCCGCGAGCGTCAGCAGATCTCGGCTGCGCAGCGCCAGCATGGTGCGCAACAGGTTGCGCAGCTGGCGCACGTTGCCAGGCCAGGAGTGATGCACCAGCCGCGCGAGCAAGGCCGGCTCGATCTCGAGCTGCGCGCCGTCTGCTTCGTTGTTGAGCAGCTTGCGGATCAGCTCCGCAATGTCGGTACGCTCGCGCAACGGCGGCAGACCCACCGTGATGCCGTTGAGGCGATAGTACAGATCCTCGCGGAACTGTCCCTTGGCGATCATGTCGAGCGGCGGGTGTTGGGTCGCACTGATCACGCGTACGTCGACGCTCACCACCTTGTTGCCCCCGAGCGGCATCACCTCGCGGTCCTCGATCACATTCAGCAGCCGCGCCTGCAAAGCGACCGGCATGTCGCCGATCTCATCCAGAAACAGCGTGCCGCCGTTAGCCTGCAGGATCCTGCCCATACCGCCTTCGCGCGTCGCCCCGGTGAACGCCCCGGGCTTGTGACCGAACAGCTCACTCTCGATCAGGGGTTCGGGAATCGCGGCGCAGTTGACGGTGACGAAGGGCTTGTCGGCGCGGTTGCTGGCGCTGTGGATCGCACGCGCGCAGTAACCCTTGCCGGTGCCGGTCTCTCCCAGCAGCAACACCGAGATATCCCGATCGATGACCCTCCTCAGCACCTCGACGTTGTGGCGCATGGCCGGATCGGCCGAATAGAGGCATTCGAGCGCATCGCGGCCAACGGCAGGCCCGGCGGCGTGGCCCGGCTGCGCCGCGCTGGCCGCCCGCGCAGCGTGCGCTGCGGGCCGCACGCGAGCATGCACGCTCGCAAACCAGCGGCGACTCGCGGCTTTGGGACTCAGCGGTTCCGCCAGATATCCACGGTGCTCCGCGAGCCGCATGAGCACCGCGAGGCTGGTATCGAGGATCCGGTCGACCGGCTGGCCACACAGGGACTCGTGGTCGCGCTCGCCCAGCAGCTTCAACGCCGCCCGGTTCGCTCCCCTGATCAACCCCTGGTCGTCGAACGCCATCACGCCTTCACCCGGAGTGCTGACGAACTCCGGGCAGTTATGAAAACGCACCAGGTGAAAGTCCTTGCAGGCGCTCAGCAGGGTACGGTTCTCGACGTTCTGCGCGGCCATATCGACCAGCGCCAGCGTGTGGCTCTGGAAATTTGCCGAGGCCCCGGAGATGTCGAGCGCGGCGAGCAGCTCGCCGCGCATGTCGAAAATCGGTGCGGCCGAGCAGGTGAGCTGGGTGTTCTGCGCCAGGAAATGGTCGGTGCGGTGAATCACCACCGGCCGCCGAGCGCTCAGACAGGTCCCCATACCGTTGGTGCCCATCTCGCGCTCGCTCCACATGACACCCTCGCGCAGACCCGCGCGGCGCGCGGTGGCGGAGAACCCGGTATCGCCGAGGCAGTTGAGGATCACACCGTCACGGTCGGTGAGCACGATGCTGTACTCGGAGTGCCTGATGAGCCGTCCCAGCGCCTCCATCTCGATGCGCGCGATGTCGAGCAGTACACCCAGGCGTTCGCGGCGCGCCTGCAGGTCGGCGGCTTCGACCGAGTTGGGCCGTTTCCTTTCATCGGGGTCCAGGGCGTAATCGTCGACACAGCGGCTCCAGGAGCTCCGCACGACTTCGCTGATCGGAAGCTCGGCACCGTGCCTTCGGACCAGACTGCCGATCAGATCGGCAGCGCCGTGGGACGCGGGTCGCGCACGTATCATGACTGAGCCCCCCCTCCAAACCATCGTTACCCGTCGGACTATTTAGCCCCGCAACCGAGTTTGCACTCCGGCGCACCATGGTAATTCGCGCGCACGAACGCCAGGATGTGCCACAGATCCTCGTCCGTCTTCACGATCTGCCCCATCGGAGGCATCGCACCGACCACGTTCTCCGAGGCCTTGCGGCTGTAGCCCTTGCTCTGCAACGTATCACTGCCGTACGCAATCAGTCTGAACAGCGTGTCGTCGTCCCCGCCGTACACCCAGATGTCGTTGGTCAGGGGCGGACACATGCCACCGCCGCCGGTGCCGCCGTGGCATCCACTGCAAGCGTACGCCATGTACAGCTTCTGGCCGGCGTCGACCGCCGCTGCATCGCTGTCGGAATAAGGATTTTTCAGCTCGCCCTTGGCGGTGGCATCGGCGCGCTGCACGGGAGTCATGGTATTGCCGGCAGGCTGCGACCCCTGCGCGCCGGGCTGCGAGCTCTGTTGCGTACCTGCCGGTGCGCCCGAAGCCGCTGGCTGCGGCGGTTGCTGCGCCTGCAGCGGGATCATGGCCAGCCCGACGACGAAAAGAGTCAATGTTTGCCTGAGCACCACGCACCTCGTACCGCTCCGCTGGCCTGTGTCTGTCCCTGTTCCCTATGCTCCCGGATGTCCCGATGCCTCATCGAGCAGCCGGATGACTTTCTCATCGCCCTTGGTGCGTGCAATGGACAGCGCCGTCTCACCGCGCTCCGTCCGCGCCTGCACGTTTGCGCCGGCGTGCACCAGCAGCTCGACCATCTCGGCGCGGCTGTTGGCGGCGGCGATCATCAGCGCAGTGACGCCGCCGCTGTTGCCGGCGTTGACGTCGGCACCCTTCTTGATGAGCGCCTGCGCCAGCGGCTGGTCGTGATTCGCGGTGGCGAGCATCAGGGGTGTGTAGCCGGCATCGCCGATCGCTCGCGCCGGATCGGCGCCCGCCTCCAGCAGCGCCAGCGCGGCCTTGCTCTTGCCGTACTGCGCGGCGATGCCGAGCGCAGTGAAGTTCTGCGCGCTCACCGCATTCGGATCGGCGCCATGGGCGGCGAGCAGCTTGACGTCAGCGGCATCGTCGCCGTACGCCGCCGTCATCAACGGCGTCCAGCCGTCGCGGTCGCGCTGGTTGACGTCCGCACCGTGTGCGATGAGAAAGGCGGCCATGTCACTGGAGCGCAGCTGCAGCGCATGGTGCAGCGGTGTCTCGCCCTGTGGGTCGAGGGCCGCGAGCGAGGCGTGCTTCTTCTCGAGCAGATAGTTGACGCGCACCTGATCGCCCGCCAGCACCGCGTTGTTGAGCTCGGTGTTGACGTTGGCGCCGTGGGCGAGCCAGTCGTCCAACTGCGCAAGGCTCACCGCCGCAGCGGCATGAGCGGGCGGCGCGGCCTCGCGCGCCTTGTAGGGACCATGCGCGGGCAGATCGCCACTCACCACGCAGCTCTCGCAGCTCACCAGCGGCACGCCGAACTCGGTGAGGATGGTGTGCAGTGCATCGCGCTGCGCCTGCATCGCCTGCTCGAGGCGGCGCTGCAGATCACGATCGTTGCGCCGCACCGCGAGTGCCAGGTCGAATTGCAGCGGCAGGTAGTCATCCATCAGGTTGGCCGGCTGGATGGTGAGCGGCGCCTGCTTCACCGCCTTGTAGTAACCGGCCAGCGGCCCCCAGGCCGCGGCCACATCGAGCTTGCCGTCGAGCACCTGCTGGATCTGGTAGCTCGGCTGATTCTCCGGAACCAGGTCCCCGTTGTGACTCAGATAGTGAATCTCCACCTTGCCCACACCGTGATCGGCGAGTGCTTCGCGGATGGCGGAGGTTTCGTAAACGCCGACCCGCAGGCTCTTCAGCCGCGGATCATCGAGACTCTTGATGGCGATGCCGCGGTCGCTGCGATAGGCGAGCACATAGGTGGTGCGATACAGCGCCGTCGTCGTCAGCACATCGTCCGCGTCGACCGGCATGTCGAGCATGACATCGCACTGGTCGGCATCGAGCGTCGTACGGGTCAGGCCCCGCTCGACCGCCGGCCGGTAGTAGTACTGGACGCCCGTGCCGAGCGCACGCGCGAGCACTTCGGCGATCTTGTTCTCCAGCCCTTCCCCGTGATTGTTGGAGAAGGGCATGTTGCCCGGATCGGCGCACACGCGCAGCGCGGCCTGTGTCGCGCGCGGCGCGGCCAGCAGCGTGACCGCCGCAAAGGCCAGTGCTGCGCCGAGCACTGACCGGCTCTTCATGCACATCCTCATTTCGCTTCCGACCCCTCGGGCTCATCCCTTCCGTGGGACCCCGGCCCGCGCCCGGCAGTGACGCCGGGCGCGGTCCAGGTTTGCGCCAGCCGGCAACGGCTTGGCTTGCGGTTAGTCCCTATTCGACCGCGAAAGTGTAGAGCGTCCCACCCTGCGGGATCATGCTCAACCCCGCAGCCTTGGTCATGGCCGTGGCGCCGATCGCACCGAACTTGTCGTTCAGATCGAGACCCGCCGTCACCGGCAAACCGATCCAGCCGCCGATTCCGCTCCACACCGAGACGTACTGCTTGCCATTGACGCTGTAGGTGATGGGATTACCGATGATCCCGGACCCCAGCCGCCGCTGCCACAGTACCTTGCCCGAGGTGCGGTCGACGGCGCGGAAGTCGCCGTTGAGGCTGCCGTAGAACGCAAGGCCGCCGTCGGTCACCAGCGCGCCGCCCCAGTTCGGGTACGGATCGGGAATCTCCCACACCGTCTCACCGGTCAGCACGTTGAACTTCTTGAACTTGCCGGTGATGCCAGGCTTCTCGGGGTACATGTACACGTTCGCAAACACGTACACGATGCCCTGCTGGGTGTGCGAGCGCTCCTGCGGCTCATCCTCCATGCACCAGTTGTTGGTGGGGCAATACGCCATGCCGGGCTCACCCGGATCGATGGCGCAGGGCTGCTGATCCTTGCCGCCCATTGCCGAGGGACAGGCCTGCGTGTTGCCGTGCGCCTTCAGCGGCGAGTGCTCGAACACCTTGACGGGGCGGCCGGTCTTCATGTCGACCTTCTCCGCCCAGTTGGTGGTCACGTACTTGTTGGCCCGCAGCAGCGTGCCGTCGGTACGATCCAGCATGTACGCAAAGCCGTTACGGTCGAAGTGCATCAGCACCTTGTGCGGCTTGCCATCGACGGTGAGATCTTCGAGCATGTTCTCGTTGATGCCGTCGTAGTCCCACTGATCGAATGGCGTCATCTGGTAAACCCAGACGACCTCGCCGGTGTCGACCTTGCGGGCGAAGATGCTCATCGACCACTTGTTGTCCCACTTGCCGCTGTTGCAGGCCTCCTGCGTCACCGGCTCCGCGCCGCAGCGGTATTGCGGACTCCACAACCCGGGATTGCCGCTCGAAGCGTAAACGAGCTTCAACTCCGGATCGTAGCTGTACCAACCCCACATCGCCCCGCCACCGCGCTTCCACTCGTCTGCCGGGTAGCTGTGGATGCCGACATCATGGCCGGCGGTACCGTATTCCGGGTGCTTCTTGTTGGTGTCCTTGGTGAGGCACACGTCCTTGTCGCTTCCGGTGTTGTAGCAATGCCAGAGCTCCTTGCCGGTCTGCAGGTCGTAGGCAAAGAAGGCACCGCGCGCGGCGAACTCATCGCCGCCAAAGCCGATGAGAACCTTGCCTTCGGCGACGATCGGCGCCGGGGTAATGGTCTCGCCCTTGTCCGGGTACGCACTCTTGACGACCCAGGCCTCCTTACCGGTCGCCGCATCGAGCGCGATGACGAAGCCGTCGAGCGTGCCGAACACCAGCTTGCCGTCGGCAAACGATGGGCCGCGATTCACTGTATCGCAGCACGCACGCGGTACCGCCGAGTCATCGCGATTGGTGGTCTTCTTGTAGTTCCACACTTCCTTCGGATGATCCGGATCACTCAGATCGAGTGCCTGGATGATGTTGGGCCAGCCGCTTTCCATGTACATCATCGGCTTGCCGTTGACCGTCACCACGAGAGGTTGACCTTCGTGGCCGCGCAGCGTACCGCTCGATTGCGACCAAACCATCTGCAACTTGCCAGCGTTCGATGTGTTGATCTGACTGAGCTTGCTGTGCCTGGTCAACGCCTGGTCGCCACCCGGTGCCGCCCACAGATTAGGATCCTTCGAGCGGTCGGTGACTTCATCCCCCAGTGCCGCTGCGCACGCTGCACCCAGTGCCACTGCGGCACACGGAATGCACAGGGTTCTAAGTTGAAATCGCATACGCACTTCTCCTACCTTCGAGTTGTTACGCTCTCCTGGATTCGAGTTATTCCATCGTGGGTTACCGTTAGGCCATCGCTCGAGCGAACGCAGGTACGCGACGCTCCCGGCCTTCGCGACCCGCGTCCTCCCCGCAGGCCGTGCGTTCCTTCTCCGTTGAACGTTGAGGCGGTAGCCAGTCTTAACATCGTAGTCCCATTGTCATGATTCTGCAGCTAAAGGGCGCCCCTCCAGCTCCGCGCCGCGAGCGCCACAACACCCGTGTGTCACAACTGGCACAGCGGCACAGCAAGGCCGGGCCGTCAGCTTGACAGTGCAGCCGCATCAGAGACTCACCTCGCTGATCTGGATCACTGGCGTGGTGTTCGTATAGTTCGGCACATCCGCCAGGATCGGCTCGGCGTGCGGGCCGAATGCGCTCTGAAATGCCTCCACCGAGTCGAAATACAGGTGCGCCGCAGCCAGAAACGGCGGGGGCGCTCCCGGCGCGCCACCGGCCAGCCCGCGCTCGACCGCTACGCGCTTGAGCGGCGCACCGAGCCGCTTCTGCACCATCGGCATGTGACGCTGCAGGTAATAGTCGAGATCGAACTTGCTTCCGGATCCATTCGGATACAGCACGCTCACGACGATCACGACGAGCGCCTCCCTCAGAACTTGAAGAACGCACCCGCGTTGATGGTGGTGCCGCTGTTATTGTCACCGTTCGGGCCGCCGACGTGCGCGTAACTCTTGGTCTCGCTGCCTTCAGCGAGCAGTGTCAGGTTCTGCGTGAGGGAGTAGTACAGCCCCACCGTGCCCTTGCGGTTGCTCGACACGAGACTGGGATTGGCCGCCTGGTCGGCGGAGTTGGCGTAATCGAGCTTGCTCTCGCCGTACTGCAGGCCGAACTTGAGCGCCCCGAACTTGTAGGTGCCCTGTACGAGGTAACCGTCGGACTTACGCGTCTGGCCGTTGTACGCCCCGAGAAGGAAGAGCGCGGTCGTGCCGACGCCGGTGCCGTGGTAGTAGTAGCCGAACACCTCGAGGTCCGAGATATCGAGCTTGACGAACACGTCGACTGCGTTGCCGGTGTAGTTATAGGGTCCGAGACCACCCAAGCTGGTATCGTTGTAGTTCTGCTTCTGTGTCAGGCCGGCCACCGAGGCATATAACTTGGAGGTGTCGGAGAAAGGCAGCGTGAAGCTCAGTTTCGCGTGGAATCCCGGGGCCTTCTTCGGCTCCACAAACACGCCGCAGTTGGGCACCGGGGCCGCGCAGGTCCCGGCAGCCGCCTCGCTGAGTGAGTTGAGCGGATCGAAGATGCCGGCGGTGAGTTTGAAGCCCGAGATGTCGGGTGTGGTGTAATCGATCTGCGCAAGCCAGTCGGTGTAGATGTAGCCCCAGCCGATGCCACCGAGGGTGGTGTTGGAAGGCGCTGCCGTGGCTGCCGAGCCCGGCGCTCCGACACCTGGCAGAGTCATGTCGTTGAGGATGGCGTCGGCGCCAAACAGCCCGATCTGACGCCCCAGGGTGAAAGTACCCATGCTCTTGTTGCCGAAGGTCATATACACCTGGCGGACATCAAGTCCCGTCGTCCCGAGCGCGGTGTTGGAAGAGCCGTTGCCGCTTCCAGCCTGCAGGTTCGGACTGCCGCCGTCATTGGTGGCGATACCGGGGTACAGGCCCAGGTACCCCGCGATGTCGATGTCCGCCTGCGTCGTCGCCACGCCGAACACGAACGCCGCGGGCAAGAGCCCATTGCCGATATTGGACACGTTGCTGCCGTTCGTCGTGCCGGTGCAGGTAAGACCGCCAGCCACGGCTACGGCGCTGGTCGCGCTCTCGCAGCTCGACCAGATGTAGTCGACGTTCACGTTGCCATTGAGCGAGAAGGTCCACGACCCATCGGAGTTCTTCAGGTCGATCGCCATCGCCGGCAGTGCCAGGGCCGCCAGCAGGATGCCGGTAACCGCACGCCGCAGAGACTGAAAAGTTGCACGAGTGGTTTTCATTGAGTTATCTCCCCCACAGCCACCACCCGCCGCCAGCAAGTGCCGTGCCAGCTGTCGTTGCTGATTAGCAACCGCAGGAACAAGGACTTATCCCTGCAGAAAATGTCCCTGAGACAACGGCCTTGTCAGAATGGTCACAGTGTGACTTGGCGAGTGTTGCAGCGCCGCGCCACTCTCTGCGCCGCCATCTGCGTCGCCGTCACGGTGCGCTGCGGCGTCGTCAGGTCCTGTGCAGCCACCGGGCCGCGAGCGGCGGAACGAGCACGAGGCCAACCAGGGTCGAGGAGACGAGCCCGCCGAGGATCACCACTGCCATCGGCCCTTCGATCTCATGTCCCGGCTGATGTGACTGCAGCGCGACGGGGAGCAGCGCGAGTGCGGTGAGCAGCGCCGTAAGCAGCACCGGGGTGAGCCGCTCCTGCGCCCCCCGCAGCGCCGTTGCCAGGCTCCACGGCTGCCCCTCGACGGTGATGAGGTGCTCATAGTGCGATATCAGCAGGATGGTGTTACGGGCGGCGATGCCAAAGAGGGCAACGAAGCCGACCATCGCACCGAGTGACAGCGTCCCGCCGCTCAGTGCCACGGCGATGACGCCGCCGATCAAGGTGCTCGGCAGTGCCGCGAGCACGAGCAGCACGTGGCGGCTGCGGCCGAATGCGAGTGCGAGCAACAACACGATCAGCACCAGCGCGGCGCCCCCATGCCACAGCAGCTCGCGCGCCGCTGCGGCCTGCGCCGGCGCGGTGCCACCGTAGCGCAGGTACACACCGGCGGGCAGCCGGATGTGCGCGCTGATCGCCGCGCGGGCGCGCCGCGCGTAGCCCGCCTGATCCGCAACCCTGGGACTCGCGACCACCACCTGACGGCGCAGTCCATCTTCATGCTCGACCACGCTGCGGGCCGACACGGTGCTGAGCTCGGCCACCGCTGACAGGGGAACCAGCGCACCGTTGCGTCCGCGCACGCGCAGCTCGGACACCTCTTGCGGCGTCGCGCCGCCTTCGGCCATGCGCAGCACCACCGGAACGCTACGGTCGGAGGAGTTGAGCTGCGCGACTCCCGTGCCGTGATAGGCGGCGTTCAGTGTGCCGAAGACATCCGCGGGCTGCAGCCCATAGAGGCTGAGGCGCTCCGGCCGCAGTTGCAGCTGCAGTTCCGGCTGCCGCGGCGGCACCGCCAGACGCACCGTGCCGCTTTCCGGCCACTGGCGCAGCAGCGCTGCAATCTCCTCTGCCACCTGATCGTTGCGGTCCAGATCGGTACCGAACACGCTCACGAAGAACGGCGCTACCTCCCCGGAGAGCGTCTCACCGATCCGTTCCGCCAGCACCGAGTAGATCTCGACCAGCTGATTGGGAAACTGCGCGAAGACCTCGCGCACCCGGGTATCGAGCTCCCCGGTCGTGAGAGCGCGCGAGGGGTCCAGCTGGATCTCGAACTCGCTCTTGTTCGGGGCATCGGGGTCCTGACCGTTCTCTGCGCGACCGATCTGCTCGGCGACGCTCCTGACACCCTCGATGGCCGCCAGGCGCGAGGCGATGCGCTCACCGACCCGCGAGGTTTCCACCAGGGACACGCCGGGCCGCAGCGCTGCGTGCGCGATGAGGTAGTTCTCGCGAAAGTCCGGCAGCAGCCGCGCGCCGAGGACCGGAAGCAGCGCGAGTCCCGCGGCGCCCGTGAGCACGATCGCGGCGAGCACCGGCTTTGCCTTCGGTGCCAGCCAGGTGATCGCGCTGCGCTGCCAGTGTTTGGCCTGCTGCAGCCAGGCGGGCTCCTCGCGCGGCTGGTGCTGACGCATGAGCAGCGCACACAGCGCCGGAGTCGCGCTCATCGCCACCAGCAACGAGAGTCCCACGGCGAGCAGAAAGGCGGTCGCCAGTGGCCGGAAGAATGCTCCCTGGAGACCGGAGAGCATCACGATCGGCAGGAATGCGACCGCCACCGCCGCGGTCGCATAGAACACCGGCCGCCGCACCTCGAGCGAGGCCTCGAGCAACAGCGCGCGCAGGTTCGCGCCCGCGCCGGCGGCGCGGTGACGGCGCGTGATGTTCTCGACATCGATGACCGCATCGTCCACCACGACCCCGAGCGCGACCACCAGGCCGCCGAGGCTCATGGTGTTCAGTGACAGCCCACCGAGCCCCAACACCCATACGGTGGCGAGCAGCGAGACCGGGATGGCGCCAAAGGAGATGAGCGCACCGCGCCAGTCGCGCAGCGTCAACATCAGCAGCACGACCACCAGCACGGCACCGATGGCGAGCGAATTGCGCAGCTTGGCGATCGCGCTCTCGATGAAGCTGGCCGGCCGCAGCAGCGCCGGGTGGTACTGCACGCCGCGCGCGGCGAGCTGCGGCGCGAGAATCTGCAGGCGCTGCTCGAGCGCGCGCGTGACATCGAGCGTGTTGGCACCGTACTGCGTCGAGGTCTCGACCAGTATGCCGGGGTGTCCGCCGATCATCGCATCCCCAAAACGCGGCGCGGCGCCATCGCGCACCTCGGCAACGTCGCCGATGCGTACCGGCGCTCCGCCGCGCACGGTCACTACCGTCTGCGCGAGCGCGGCGATCGAGTCGGCGGGAGGCTGCGTCTGCAGCACCAGGCGCTGCGCCGCAGTCTCGAGATAACCCCCGCCGCTCGTCTGGGCGCTGTTGTGGGCCGCTTCGGCCACTTCATCCAGTGTCAGGCCCGCCGCATTGAGCTTGACCGGATCGATCCACAACTGACGCTCGCGTGAATCGCCACCGAAGATCTGCGCCTGCGCGATCCCGGGCACCGACAGGATCTGCGGCCGGATGGTCCAGCGGATCAGGTCGCGCAGCTCGATGGGCGAGAGCCGGTCGCTGGTGAAGCCGAAGTGCAGCAGGTACTCCATCGAGGAGCTCAGTGGCGAAAGCCGCGGCGGGCCGGTCCCTGCCGGCAGCAGCGCACCTGCCTCCGCGAGCCGCTCGCTGATCACCTGCCGCTGCCGATACGGATCGCTGCCACGGCCGAATACCACGCGGATCGCAGCGAGCCCCTGGCTCGAGGTGGAGCGCACCACATCGACGTTCTCGGCGCCGGCCAGCAACTCCTCGATCGGCCGGGTCACGAGCGCTTCCGCCTGCGTCGCATCGAGGCCTGGCGCCTCGACCTGCACCAGTACGTGTGGCGGTGCGAAGTCCGGAAACACATCGAGCCTTGCCGTGAGCAGCGCGCCGATTCCCAGCAGCGCAATCAGCAGCGACAACGCGGTGACGATTCTTGGACTGGCCAGCGAGGCGCGAACGACCGTAGCGAGCATGGGCGCTAGTCGTGTTCCTCTTCCGCGGCGGAGAAGCTGCTGATGCCCTGCAGCGACCACAACACCCCGGCGCCCTGCACCACGACCGGATCGGTACGCGTGAGCCCTTCCACGAGCCACGCGCTGCCGAGTCGCGCGAGCGGCTTCACATTCACAGGCGTGTACACGAAAGTGTCGGAACCGCCTGCGTGCACCTGGCGATAGACGTAGGTCCCGTCCTCGGCATACAGCAGCGCCGTGGCCGGCACCAACACCCCGTTTGCCGGTGCCGCCGAGTGCAGGCGTACCAGCGCCCGCGCACCCGGCCCGAGCCCTTCGGGCGCGTGCTCGAGGACCAGCAGCCAGGCCGTGCTTTGCGATTGCGCATCGGCACGCGGTAGTGCACCGAGTACCCGCGCGGCGACATTGACGCCATCGATCTCCACCAGCGCACGCGGGTCGATTGCGCCCGCCAGATGTTGTCCGGGTACTTCCGCCCGCAGCAACCGCTCTCGTCCGCGGCTCAGCGCCTCGAGCAGTGTCCGCCGCTGAGAGTCGCTCCAGTCCGCGATCGGGCCCCACTGCATGCGGAAGGTCATCGCTGCGGCGCGTGCCTGCGCTTTGGCTTCCACCGCCTGGGCCTGCGATGCCTGCCAGGTCTTGAGGGACGCTTGTGCCTCTTCCCGGTATAGCCTCTCCTGGCGCGCCGCATCGGCGGTGGTCGCGGCCGCTACCGCCTGCGTG
>DASYFL010000073.1:0-15516 GCA_036498445.1 Steroidobacteraceae bacterium | reverse complement strand
CAGCTGTGCATGCGCGGCTCGAGCGCGTAGCAGTGCGGACACGCGAGCCAGAACACCTCCATCACTTCCACTTTGCCGGGCGCGACACTGGTCGGCTGCGCCGGTACCACCGGGTCATAGTTCGTACCGGCCTGCCACTTGCCTGCCGGCAGCCCCGCACCGGGCGCGGAGCCCGCGATTTTCTCCAGTGACGCATCGCTGCGTGCCTGGCCTGCGCTCTCACCGTCGCCCGATTCCTGCGAGGCGGTGGCTTGCTCGGTCTCACTCTGCGCCGGGCGCGCCTCGTTGGAAGGCGCGGTTGCGGCGGGCGGCGCAGCGGCTGCCTGCGGCTCGGCAGCCGGAGGCGTCGGCGGTGCCGGTGCCGCGGGCGGTTCCTGGCGTGCGCACGCAGACAAAGCCAGCAGCGCCGCAAGCGCGAGAACGTGAATCCTCATGCAAAGTCCTCGAGTCAGCGCATACCCTGAACGTAGGAAGCCACGTCGCGCATCTGCTCGGGCGTGAGGCGCGGGGCGATCGTGAACATCATCGCGCCGTTGCGCGAGGCTCCGGCTGCATTCGCGCCGGTGTAGCGTCCGCCACTCTTGTAGTCATTGAGCTGCTTCACGACATACACCGATTGCTGCGCGCGCAAAGCGGGGTAACCTGCGGCGAGATTGCCACGTCCCACCGGGCCGTGACAGGCGACGCACGCGGGAACATCGTGAGCGCGGTCTCCGCGCAGGTAGAGGGCTTCGCCTGCCTTCCAGAAAGAGGGGTCGGCCTCGAGTCCCGTGGGAGTCTGCGCCTCGTAGTACACGGCGAGGTCGTTGATATCCTGATCGCTGAGCGTACTTGCGAGGGGTTTCATGACCGGATTATCCCGTACGCCCGAGCGAAACAGCCGCAGCTGCTCGACGATGTAGACCGCGCTCTGCCCGGCAAGTCGCGGCCAGTCCGGACTCGTGCTGTTTCCGTTCGGCCCGTGGCAGGCGGAGCAGACGGCGGCCTTGGCGGTACCCCGCGCCGCATCGCCATCCTTGAACGGGTCATCGGGCGGTGCGGCAGCCGCGGCGGAGGTCGCCTGGCCCCCTTGTGCCGCGGCTGGGGTCTGGGCCATGCAGGGGAGCGCAATCAGCGACAGCATCGCCGCTGCGGCAAAGCGCCTCCCCCAACAGACTGTCATGCTCTGCGGCATTGCGTGATTTCCGGTGGCCGACCCGTGCGCAAGGGCGGCGAATTGTACACTACAGCCGTGTCCGCGCTTGTCGTTAGTCCTTGAAAAATGAGCCGCTTCAGCGAGGCCCGCTTCATCGAAAGTGTGGCATCCACCGCGCAGTTTCCGCCCGACGTGGGGGCGGAGATTGCGTTCGCCGGCCGCTCGAACGCGGGTAAGTCGAGCGCCATCAACGCGATCACGCAGCGGCGCGGCCTCGCCCGCACCAGCAAGACACCCGGGCGCACACGATTGCTGAACTACTTCGAGCTCGCGCCCTCGAAGCGCCTCGTGGACCTTCCGGGGTACGGTTACGCCAACGTCGCCGAGGCCGAACGTCAAACATGGCTGCCGCTGCTCGAAGTGCTGCGCGGCCGCAAGTCACTCAGGGGCCTGTTCGTGATCGTGGACTCGCGCCGGGGTCTCACGGAAGGCGACGAGACCCTCATCGAATGGCTGCAGCCCGAGCATCGGCTGCACGTGCTGCTTTCCAAGGCGGATAAGCTCGGCCGAGGCGAAGCGGCAGCTGCATTGCGCACCGCCTCGGTGCGGCTCGGCGGCCGCGGCACCGTGCAGCTCTTCTCCGCGCTCCGCGGTCTCGGGGTGCACCAGGCGCAGGACACGATTAACGCCTGGCTCTCGATGGCGCCCGCTAAAGCGGGCGCGCAATAAAAAACCCCGGCGGGGTTAACCGCCGGGGCAGACTAACCCGGCACAGGTCTCATGAACCGGGTCTACCCGCTCAGGGAGGGAAGCGGGGAGTGCTATGCACTCGTTAGGTTCGACGCCGGTGAGGAGCAGGAGTTCCGTCGGAGCTCCGAAAAAATAGCTTGTGAAATCATAAGTTTGCTTAAGACGCTGTCTCTTCTGCGCCACAGCCTGAAGCTTCGGCTATGCGGCGAGTTCCGTCAAAAAAGATTCAAGAAGACCGAAAGGGACGCGACGCGCGCACCGCTGGTGTTCGGGATATTGAAGTTCTCGTACTCCAGTCGGGCGCCCACCATGCTGATGTGCGCCTGTGCGCCAATGCCCCACGCGAATTCGGAGCCGTTGGTGGAGAGGCTACCGGGAGACAGCAGTGAGTTGACGTTGCCGTCCAGCTTCCAGTGAGCGAAGCCCACCTTGCCGAAGATGTCTACGATCGGCAATGGAATCGGCAGGAAGCCGACGGCGTAGACCGCCACGGCGTTGGCATCGGCGTGTGCCGAGGGTGAACTGCCGCTGCCAAGGTCGATGTAGTCGCCTTCCGCCGCCAGCCAGTCGAGGGGACGCACTCCCAGGTAGGCCTTCCACGAAGTGTTGCTGATATCCGGGAGTCCGCCGAGCGCGGTGATGTCGCTCACCGAGTTCCGTACCACACCCGCGCCGACATAAAAGAAACCGTTCTCGGCGCGGGCCACCGTCGCCGCGAGCGACAGCGTCATCAACAGCACGACCTTACGCATGGATTACCCTCTCGTCCGTGAATGCTGAGCCGTTGCGGGGCCACGCTAACACAGCGGCGCGCTCACCGGCGTGAAGCATTGTCACAGTGCGCCGCCAGTCGGCTGGCGTCGCCGCCTGGCGACGCCACCGATGTGGCGGGCGCTCGCCTCAGCGCGCGTTGCCTCAGTGTGCCTCGTCCCAGTTCGCACCGCTGCCAACATCGACACGCAGCGGCACGCTGAGTTCGGCGGCCTGCATCATGTGATCGTGCACCGCTGCGGCGACCGGCTCGACCGCATCCGCGCGCACCTCCAGCACCAGCTCGTCATGCACCTGCATGATCAGCCGCGCCGGCGCTTGTGAGCTTCGGCACCACTCGTGCACGCTGATCATGGCGCGCTTGATGATGTCCGCGGCCGTGCCCTGCATGGGCGCATTGATGGCGGCGCGTTCGGCGTACTGGCGCAGCTGCGGGTTGCCGGAGCGGATGTCCGGCAGGTACAGGCGCCGGCCGAAGACCGTCTCGACGTAGCCGTGCTCGCGCGCCTGCACGCGCGTGTTGTCCATGAAGCGCCGCACCCCGGGATAACGCTGGAAGTAACGCTCGACGTACTGCTGGGCCGCAGCGCGCTCGATACCGAGGTTGCGCGCGAGGCCGAAAGGTGACATGCCGTAGATCAGCCCGAAGTTGATCACCTTCGCCGTGCGGCGCTGATCGGCGCTCACCGCCTCGAGCTCCACGCCGAACACCTCGGCGGCGGTTGCCTGGTGCACATCGCGGTCCTCGGCGAAAGCCGCACGCAGGCTCTCATCCCCCGAGAGGTGCGCCATGATGCGCAGCTCGATCTGCGAGTAGTCGGCAGCGAGCAGCAAACAGCCCGGCGGGGCGATGAACGCCTGGCGAATGCGACGGCCTTCCGGATGACGGATCGGAATGTTCTGCAGGTTCGGCTCCACCGAGGACAACCGCCCGGTCGCGGCGACCGCCTGCGCGTAGCTCGTATGGATTCGTCCGGTGCGCTCGTTGACCAGCTCCGGCAGCTTGTCGGTGTAGGTGGATTTGAGCTTGGCGAGCGCGCGGTACTCGAGCACCAGGCGCGGCAGGGCGTAACTGGCGGCGAGGTCCTCGAGCACATCCTCGGCGGTCGAGGGCTGCCCGGTCGGTGTGCGCCGGCGCACCGGCAACTGCAGCCGCTCGAACAGGATCTGCTGCAGCTGGCGCGGCGAATCCACGTTGAATTCGTGCCCGGCCTCGCGGTGCGCCTGCAGCAGCAGCTCCTGCAGCTGGCGCGAGAATTCGCGGCTCTGCAGGCGCAGCCGCTCGCGGTCGATGAGCACGCCCTGCTGCTCCATCGCCAGCAACACAGGCACGAGCGGTTGCTCGATCTCGTGGTAGAGCTGCGCAAGCCCCGGAATGCCGGTGAGCTGCGCCCAGAGCGCGTGGTGCAGACGCAAGGTCGCATCGGTGTGCTCCGCGGCGTACTCGCTGGCGCGCTCCACCGGCACCTGGTCGAAGCCGATCTGCCTCGCACCCTTGCCGGCGAGTTCGGTGTAGCTGAGGGTGCGCACGCCGAGGTAGCGCTGCGCGTCCGAGTCCACCTCGTGGTTGGTCGCCACGCTGTTCCACACGTAGGACTCGAGCATGGTGTCGAAGCGCATTCCCTGCAGCGCAATCCCCGCGTGCGCCAGCACGTGCGCGACGTATTTGAGATCGTGTCCGACCTTACCCACCGCCGGATCCTCGAGCAGTGGTTTGAGCTTCGCCAGCACCTGCTGCCGCGGCAGCTGGTCCGGCGCGCCGGGGTAGGCATGCGCGAGCGGCAGGTAGGCCGCCACGCCCGCTTCGACACTGAAGGAGACGCCGACGATCTCCGCGCGCATGTAATCGAGGCTCGTCGTCTCGATGTCGAACGCGAAGAGCTCGGCCGCCGCGAGCTGGGTCAGCCAGCGCTCGCACTCCTGCCAGCTGGTGATCGTTTCGTAGTGACGCTCGAAGGGCGGAGCTTCCGGCACCGGCGCCGCAGCCACCGCTGTCGCAGCCGCCGCTGGCGGTGCCGAGTCCGGTATCGCCGCTCCCTCCGCTGCGTCCAGCTGGCGCAGCAGACCGCGCAACTCGAGCTGCTGGTAGAGCTCGCGCAGCTTCGCGACGTCGGGCGCTCGCGGTGTCAGCTGCTCGACCGGGATCGACAGCTCGAGATCGGTGCGGATGGTGGCGAGACGGCGCGACAGCTCGAGCGTCTCGAGGCCGCTGCGCAGGTTCTCGCCGACTCTGCCGGGCACTTCGGCGAGGTGCGCGATGAGTCCATCGAGGCTGCCGTATTGCGCGAGCAGCTTCGCCGCGGTTTTGGGCCCCACCTTGTCGATGCCGGGAATGTTGTCGATGTTGTCGCCGATCAGCGCGAGATAGTCGACGATCTGCTCGGGATAGACATCGAATTTGAGCTTGACGGAGTCACGGTCGAGACGTGCGTCGGTCATGGTGTTGATGAGCGTGATGGATTCGCTCACCAGCTGCGCCATGTCCTTGTCGCCGGTGGAGATGAGCACCTGCTGCCCGGCGCGCGCCGCCCGGCAGGCGAGGGTTCCGATCACATCGTCCGCCTCGACTCCCGGCTCGCGCAGCAGCGGCAATCCCTGTGCCTCGATGATCGCGAGCAGCGGTGGCACCTGCGCGCGCAGCTCATCGGGCATGCCGGGACGCTGTGCCTTGTATTCCGCGAACAGCTGATCGCGAAAGGTCCTGCCCGGCGCATCGAACACCACGGCGATTTGCTGCGGCCGGAAATCCTTGATCAGCTTGTTCAGCATGTTGATGACGACCAGCACTGCGCCGGTCGGCTCGCCGCGCGATGTCGCGAGGCGCGCCACCGCCGGTGCGGCGTGGAACGCCCGGTAGACATAAGACGAGCCGTCGACGAGTACCAGGTCGGGATTGCGCGCCATGCAAAGTGAAATCGAGAGGGGGGGACGGCGAGTATAACGGACGCAGCTGCGGCGGCTGCGGTCAACCCGCGGCTGCGCTTCGCGCTATGCAGGCAGGTGAGCCCGGATTCATTGCATGCCCGCATCCATCGCGTCCGCCATCGCTGCCAACCGCTTCGGGCTCGGCGCCCGGCCCGGTGAGCTCGCACTGATCGGTGGCGAGAGCCACGAATGGCTGCGCGCGCAACTGCGCGCACCGGCGCCGGCGCTTTCCGCGCCAGGGTTGCGCAGCTCGGCGCAGATCCTGGCGCAGGCGCTCGAGTTGCGCCGCGAATCCCGCGCGCAGCGCAAGGTGCAGTCCGCAGCGAGCGCCCGGGCGCCCGAGGACGCCGTGCAGCGACTGCCGCAGTACCTGCGCCCGATCTATAGCCTCGAGGTGACCGCGCGTCTGCAGCATGCAGTCTCGACGGAGCGGCCGTTTCTCGAGCGGCTCACGCAGTTCTGGGCCAATCACTTCGCCATTTCCATCGACAAGCTGTTTATCGCCGGTCTCGCCGGCAGCTTCGAGCGCGAGGCGATCCGCCCACACGTCCTCGGCCACTTCAGCGACTTGCTGCTCGCGGTCGAGACGCACCCGGCGATGCAGCTGTATCTCGACAACTACCTGTCGGTCGGCCCGCATTCGCCCGTGGCGCAGCGCCGTGTGCGGCGCGAGAAGCCGCGGATCGGCATCAACGAGAATCTCGCGCGCGAGATTCTCGAGCTGCATACCCTCGGCGTCGGAGGCGGCTACACGCAGCAGGACGTGACCACCTTCGCCGAGGTGATCAGCGGCTGGTCGATCGCCGGTGAGGGCGGCCGCTTCGGCGGCGGCGATCCAGGCCGCTTCCTGTTCCGGCCCGAGCTGCACGAGCCCGGCAGCCAGGTGATGCTCGGCCGGCGCTACACGCAAGAGGGCTTCGCTCAGGGCGTGGCGGTGCTGCGGGATCTCGCAGCTCATCCCGCGACCGCGCACTTCGTCGCAACCAAACTCACACGCCACTTCATCGCCGATGAGCCCCCGCCGCAGGCCGTGGCGCAGCTTGCAGCCGCGTTTACTCGCACCGGCGGACACCTGCCGAGCGTGTACGCCGCACTCATCGACGCGCGCGAAGCGTGGCTGGAACCGCTCGCCAAGTACAAGAGTCCCGCCGACTACGTGGTGTCGTGCTTTCGCGGCCTCTCGGTACCGGTCGAGGCGGACCGGGTGGCGCTCGCGCCGTTCGAGGTGCTCGGACAGCGGACCTGGCAGCCGGGATCACCCGCGGGTTGGCCGGACCGCAGCGCCGATTGGGACGGTGCGTCGGGCTTGTTGAAGCGCATTCGTTGGGCGGACGCGGTGGGCGCAAGGCTCGGCAACGGTCGCGATGCGCTGCAGCTCGCGCCGCAGTTGCTCGGCGCGAACCTGAGCGCTGCGACCGGCGAGGGGGTGTCGCACGCATCGAGCGCGGCGCAGGCGCTCACGCTGCTGCTCGCTTCGCCCGAGTTCATGCGGCGCTGAATCTGCCGCAGGAGATCACCGTGGAAAGACGTGAATTCCTCAGACGCGGCGCACTGCTCGCGGGCGGCACGCTGCTCTCCACGAGCGTTGCGTTCGCACACGCCGACACGCTTAGCGCGCGCTTCGTGCTCGTGATACTGCGCGGAGCACTCGATGGGCTCGCGTCGGTCCCGCCGCTCGCAGATCCTGATTATGCCGAGCTGCGGCGTGAGCTCGCACTGCATCCTGCGGGTGATGCAGGCGGCGCGCTGCCGCTCAATGGCTTCTTCGGTCTGCACCCCTCGCTCGGCTTCCTCCACGATTGCTACAGCGCGCGCGAGCTCGTGGTGCTGCACGCGCTCGCGAGCCCCTATCGTGAGCGCTCGCACTTCGATGGGCAGGACGTGCTCGAGAACGGTACGCCGCGGCCGCACGCGCTGCAGACCGGCTGGCTCAACCGCGCGCTCGCCGCAGCCCCTGCGCGCGGTGCGCGCGAAGCGGGCGTGTCGGTCGGACAAAACGTGCCGCTGGTGATGCGCGGACCGGCGTCCGTGACCTCATGGTCGCCCTCGAAGCTCGTCGCGCTCGATGAGGAGACGCTCGCCCGCGTCACCGACCTCTACGCGGGCGATGCGCTGCTGGCGAGCCGCCTGGCGGATGCGCTCGCCGCCGATGCGATCGCCTCCGGGGAGGCAGAGCAGGCGGCAATGACGATGCCGCAGGAAGCCGCGTCCGGTGCGAAAGGCAAAGCGCGCTACGCGGATGTGGTGCGCGCGGCGGCTGCATTCCTCCGGCCGGAGGAAGGGCCGAAGGTCGCCGTGTTCGACACCAGCGGCTGGGACACGCATGCCAACGAGGGTGGCGCGCAGGGACAACTTGCCGGCCGCCTGGCGGAGCTCGATGCGGGACTCTCGATGTTGCGTCAGGAGCTCGGACCGGTGTGGCAGGACACCGCCGTGCTCCTGCTCACCGAGTTCGGCCGCACGGCCGCGATCAACGGCACGCACGGTACCGATCACGGCACCGCCACCGCCGCGTTCCTCCTCGGAGGCGCCGTCGCGGGCGGCCGCGTCATTGTTGACTGGCCGGGCTTGTCCCGGCGAGCGCTCTACCAGGGACGCGACCTCGCGCCCACGCTCGATGTGCGCTCGGTGCTCAAGGGCATTCTTGCAGAGCACCTGACGGTTCCCTCGCGTGCACTCGAGCTCGACGTGTTTCCCGACAGCGCGGGGGCACGAGCGCTGCGTGGCCTCACGCGCACCTGAGGCGCAGCGCCTCGCGTTTCACTTGCGCTTCTGATCGTCGTCGGTCGCCGGGTCCTTCGGCGGTGGCGACGCGCCCGGGGGCGGCGACTCGGGCGTGCTCTGGGGCTGTGGCGCGGGTGAGGGTTGCTGCGGCTGCCCCGCAGGGACCGGTGCAGGGGGCGACGGCGGTGTCGTGACGGCCGTTGCGCCCTTTTCCGGCAGGTAAAGGGGGCCCTTCTGACCGCAGCCGCCGAGCAGAAGGACGGCAGACACCGTGAGTGCCGCTGCCGCAGCACACACCCGCGTGCTCATACGTACATGGGCCGCCGGTCCTTGAGAGCCAGCCAGCCCCGGGCCACGCGGTAGACGATCCAGATGGCGAGCGCCGCAAAGCCGATCAGTGCGATTGGAATGCCGATGATGGTGATCGCCACCATTACGCAGACCACCGCCCACAGCAGCGCATACCAGAAGGTGCGGATCTGCCAGCGGAAATGCGATTCGAGGTACGTGCCGCGGGTCGCCGAGCGGCGCGCGTAGTTCATGATCACGGCGACGATCGAGGGAAGTCCACCGACAAAGCTGCCGACGATGGTATGAAAGGTCGTGATGCCGATGACCACGGCGAGAGTGTGCAGCGCGTAGATCACGTGCGTGTACGTCACGAGAGACTCATCGACGTGCGGCGTCTCGGCGCTTATCGAGGGAGTGGGAGTCGACACGAATGCACCTCCGCAGCTGTGGGTCCTTCCTGGTCGTTGCTACTGATCCTTCGGTCGGCGCTCGACGATGGCCATGGTGAGCCGTGACACGCACACCAGCCGCTCGCTCTCGTCGCGGATTTCGATGTGCCACACATGGCTGCGGGCGCCGAGATGAAAGGGCCGCGCCGTGGCGGTGACGGTTCCCGAGGACATGCCACGCAAATGATTGGCGTTGATGTCCTGGCCGACGCACAGATAGCGCTCGGGGTCGACGCACATCATGGAGGCGACGCTGCCGACGGACTCCGCCAGCGTGACCGAAGCGCCGCCATGCAGCAATCCGAAGGGCTGATGGGTCCGCTCGTTGACGGGCATGCTCGCGCGCAGGTAATCCGCCCCCACCTCCGTGAAGCGGATGCCGAGGAAGCCGGGCATGCTGCGGCTGCCGCGCTCGGTGAGCTCCTCGGGTGTTGGGCTGAGGCGCCAGATGCTCATCGCGGCTAGTCTAGCGGTTTGCGCAATGGCAATCTGCCACCCGAGACACCCAGGCGACCACCATGTCCGCATTCGTCTTTGCTCCACCGGCCCAGCCAAGCGTTGCCGTAGCGGGAAGCGCCGAGCGCTTCCCGGTGCACCGCATCTATTGCATCGGCCTCAACTACGCCGATCATGTGCGCGAGTTTGGCCGCGACCCTGAACGCGCCCCGCCGGTCTTTTTCATGAAGCCGGCAGACGCAGTGGTGGAGAACGGGGCGGCGGTGCCGTACCCGCCATCGACCAGCAATTTCCACCACGAGATCGAGCTCGTGGTCGCGCTCGGGCGCGGCGGCCGCGACGTCGCTCCGCAGGATGCGCTCGGCCTGGTGTTTGGCTACGCCGCCGGCAACGATCTCACGCGTCGCGACCTGCAGAGCGCCGCCAAGGAGCGCGGCGAGCCGTGGGATACCTCGAAGGGTTTCGACTGCTCGGCGCCAGTTGCGGCCATCCGTCCGGCGAACGCCGGACACGTGAGCCGCGGGCGCATCTGGCTCAGCGTCAACGGCAAGCTGCGCCAGGAGTCGGATATCAGCCGCATGCTGTGGGGTGTACCGCAGATGATCGCTGCGCTCTCGAGGCTCTATGAGCTGCGTGCTGGCGATCTCATCTTCAGCGGGACGCCGGCGGGCGTCGGTGCCGTGCAGCCCGGCGACCTGCTCGAGGGGGGCATCGAGGGACTCGAGGTGCTGCGCAACAAGATCGCCCCGGCGGCGCACGCCTAGCCCGTGAAGCTCTACGGCTACTTCCGCAGCTCCGCCACCTACCGCGTGCGCATTGCCCTCGGCCTGAAAGGCATCGGCTGGGAAACGGCCGTGGTCGACCTGCGCGCGCCGGTGAGCGCCCAGCACACGGGCGAGTTCCGCATGCTCAATCCGCAAGGGCTCATTCCGGTGCTCGTCGATGGCGAGTATCCGCTCACGCAATCCCTTGCCATCATCGAGTATCTCGAGGAGACGCATCCGCAGCCTCCGCTCCTGCCGCGCTCGCCGGCCGAGCGTGCCGCGGTGCGCGCACTTGCGCTCGCGGTGGCGTGCGACATCCATCCGTTGAACAATCTCCGCGTGCTCAACTATCTGCGCACGCAGCTCGCTCAGGATGACCGTGCAGTGAACGCCTGGTACGCCCACTGGATCGCTATGGGATTGGCACCTCTCGAGCGCGAGGCCCGCCGCCTGAGCAGTGACGGCCGGCACATGTATGGCAACAGCGTCACGCTTGCCGATGTCTGCATCGTGCCGCAAATGGCGAACGCACGGCGCTTCAGCTGCGATCTTGCGCCGTATCCCACCTTGTGTGCGATCTGCGCCTACCTCGAGAGCCTGCCGGCATTCGCACAGGCGGCACCCGCGGTGCAGCCGGACGCGACATCGGGTTAAGCCGGCCTGCACCATGTCGCGCAGAAGTTTTCTCCGCTCGAGCGCCGCACTGCTCACCGTTGCCGGAGCCGAATGGCTGCTGACCGGCGCGGCCGATCCGCCGCGCGGCCCAAAGGAGGAAGCCCCGGCGCCGTTCGATTACGCACGGCTCAAAGGTCTCGCGCGTACGCGCGCCGCGCAGGCGTACGCCGCGCCGGCGAAGCGGCTTCCGCCCGCCATCGCGGCTCTCGACTGGGATCACTGGCAGGCGATCCGCTTTCGCGACGAGCGTTCGCTGTGGGCCGACGATGGCCTGCGCTTCCAGGTTCGCTTTGCCCATCCCGGGTACACCCTCGACAAACCGGTACGGATGTACGAGGTCGTGAACGGTAGCGCGCGCGAGATCACTTTCGATGCGACGCTGTTCGACTACACGCGCGCCGGAATCCGGCCCGCAGCGGTGCCGGCCAACCTGGGCTTCGGCGGGTTTCGCATCCTCCACCACACCAACTGGGCGCGAGACTGTGCTGCGTTTCAGGGAGCCTCTTACTTCCGCGCAGTGGACGGAGATCTGCAGTACGGCATTTCGCAGCGCGGGCTCGCGATCAATTGCGGCCTGCCGGAGCCGGAGGAATTCCCGGATTTCATCGCCTACTATCTCGAGCGGCCGGCCAGGGATTCCAGCCGCCTCACCGTGTACGGCCTGCTCGACTCGCCGAGCGTCGCCGGGGCTTACCGCTTCGTCATCGACGTCGGTGACACCACGTTGATGGATATCGATTCGGCTCTCTATCCCCGCCGTCAGATCGAGCGCGTCGGCATCGCGCCGGCCACCAGCATGTTCCTGTGTGGCAAGAACGACCGGCGTATCGACGATGACTGGCGGCCGGAGATTCACGACTCCGACGGACTGCAGATCTGCACCGGTGCCGGGGAATGGATCTGGCGTCCGCTCGTGAACCCGGCCAGCGTACGCGTCAACAGCTTCCTCGACGATGCACCGCGTGGCTTCGGGCTGATGCAACGCGAGCGCCAGTTCGCGCAGTACCAGGACGACGGTGTGTTCTACGACAAGCGGCCAAGTGTGTGGATCGAGCCGAAGTCCGCGTGGCACAAGGGTGCCGTCATGCTCGTCGAGATTCCGACCCCCGATGAGACGAATGACAACATCGTTGCCTTCTGGACTCCCGAGGAGAAGCCGCAGGCGGGCGTCGAATATCTGTACGGCTATCGGCTCTACTGGTGTCGCGACAATCCGCACGGGCCGAAACAGGCGACGGTGATCGCCACGCGCACCGGCGTCGGCGGCCAGGTCGGGGTCAAGCGCAGCCACTTCGCCTGGCGGTTCGTCGTCGACTTCGCCGGCGGCGAGCTCGCCGCCCTCAGTGAGAATGCGCACGTGGTGCCGGTCATTACCACCTCCCGTGGGCGCATCGAGATTCCCTCGGCGCGGCGCATCGTGAGCCGTCCCGGTGAGTGGCGAGCGGCATTCGATCTCGCGCTCACCGGCGACATCGTCGACCCGGTGAACCTGCGGCTCTACCTGTCACTGGATGGCCAGGCACTCACCGAGACCTGGTTGTATCAGTACACACCGCCGCCCGCGGCGCAGCGCAAGGTCTAAGCGGCCGGCCGCCGCACGAAGCCGACGAACCCGGCGAGGAACTGCCGCAGCTGCTCGAGGACCGCTGCATCCTTCAGCGTGCCGGACTCATCGAACACACTTGCGGCGCGCGCTACCATCAGCCGGCCGCCCGACCACACCTGGGTGCCGAGCGTGCGCAGCACCGGCAGCCAGGCCGCCTGACTGAGGATCGTGCCGAAGGCACCCGGGGAGGCGCCGATGACCGCAAAGGGCCGGCCACCAAACACCCGCTTGACGTCGGACGAAGGCCGCGACAGCCAGTCGATGGCGTTCTTGAATACTCCAGGGATGCCGTTGTTGTACTCCGGGGTGACCAGCAGCACGCCATCGGCCGCAACGATGGCGTCCTTCAGCTGCGTGACCGTGGCCGGCATGCCCTGGGCCTCCACGTCGTAGTCGTACAGCGGAATGCCGCGGATGCTGGCGACCTCCAGGGTTGCCTCCGGCGGCATGAGCCTCGTGGCCGCACGCAGCAGGGCACTGTTGTGCGAGCCGCGGCGCAGGCTTCCGGAAATTCCCAACAGCTTGATCATGTGCTCTCCCTGGATCGCACTCGCAGCGTGCGCTGCACGGACCGGCGTTGCAACCGCCAGGGCGCCGAGCGGGTTGCCGTGTGCGCGCAGCTATTTGACGAGCTTCGCGGCGATGCGCCGGTACGCCTCGCGGAAGGGTATGCCTTCGCTCAGCACCAGGCGGTTGGCCTCTTCCGCGGCGTGAATGGCGGGATCGAGCCGGATCGACTCCGGCCGGAAGCCGAGCGCGGCGATGGCCGGTGGCAGGATGTCGAGCGTCGCGTGCGCGAGATCGATCGCGCGGAACAGCGGAAACTTCAGCAGCTGCAGATCCCGTTGGTAGCCCGAGGGAAGCTTTGCCGGGATGGCGAGCGCCTCGAGGAGGGAGGCCTGCGCCGTGGCGGAGCGTGCGCGGATCAGCTCGAACACGTCCGGATTCTTCTTCTGCGGCATGATGGAGGAGCCGGTGGTGAAGCCTTCCGGCAACAGCAGGAAGCCGAATTCGCGCGTCGAGAAGAGCAGCACGTCCGCGGCGAAGCGGCCGCAGTCCTGCAGCAGCAGCGTGAGCTCGAAGAGCAGCTGTGCTTCGGCTTTGCCGCGCGAGAGCTGCACGGCCGTCACCGGCTGGTGCACGTTCGCGAACCCGAGCCGTGCGCGCGTCTGCTCCCGGTCTACGGGCAGGCCCGGCGTGCCATAGCCCGCGGCCGAGCCGAGTGGATTTCGGTCGACGCGCCGCAACACCGTCTCGAGACCGGCGGCATCGTCGCGGATCTCGGCGGCGAAGCCCTGCGCCCAGAGCGCGGCCGAGCTCGGCATGGCCTGCTGCATATGCGTGTAGCCGGGCAGGACGGTGCGCGCTTCGCGTTCGGCGAGAGCGTCGAGCGCTTGCGCCACCTTCACCGCGCCGGCACCGAGCCGCGCGATGGTCTCGCGCAGATACAGCCGCAGGGCGGCAAGCACCTGGTCGTTGCGCGAGCGTCCGAGGTGAATGCGCTCCCCGAGCGGGCCGAGCCGTGCTCGCAGCAGACGCTCGAGTGCTGTCTGACCGTCTTCATCCGCAAGCTCGATGTGCCACGCGCCACGTGCATGCTCGGCGGCGAGAGCCTCGAGGGCGCCGCGAATGGCGGCCAGGTCCCCGGCCGACAACAGCCGCTGCGCATGCAGCATCTCGGCGTGGGCGATCGAGGCGCGTATGTCGTACGGCACGAGCCGCTCATCGAGTGCATGGTCCTCGCCCGCGGTGTATTCGAGCACGCGCTCATCGAGCGGCGCTCCCTTGTCCCACAGACGTGTCATGGCGCGCCCTGCTGCTCGGCGGGACTCAGGGCGTTGATGTCGGCGACGATGAGCGTGCCGGTGCCCTCGTTGGTGAACACCTCCGCGAGAATTCCCTCCGGCGAGCGATAGGACACGACGTGCACGCGGCGCACCCCACCGGTGAGCGCCTGCTCGATCGCCTTGGCCTTCGGCAACATGCCGTCGGCGATACGGCCTTCATCGCGCAGGCGTTTCAGCCCGCGCAGGTCCGTATAGGAGATGAGCGAGCCGGGATCGTCCACGCTGCCGAGAATGCCGGGCGCCCCGGTGCACAGCAGCAGCTTTTCCGCACTGAGCGCCGCGCCGATCGCCGCGGCGACGGTGTCGGCGTTGATGTTGAGCAGCGTCCCCGATTCGTCCGCCGACAGCGGGCTCACCACCGGCATCAGCCCGTTGTCGAGCAGCTTGCGCAGCACGCTGGTGTCCACCGCGTCGATGTCGCCGACGAAGCCGAAGTCAACCATCTCGCCGTTGGCGGCGAGCGCGACCGGCGGGCGTTTGTGGGCGCGTATCAGCCCGGCGTCGACGCCGCTGATGCCGACGGCATCGATGTTGAGGTCGCGGCAGATCCCGAGCAGGCGCGTGTTGATGAGCCCATTCAGCACCATGGCGGTCACATCTATCGACTTCTCATCGGTCACCCGGCGCCCCTCGACCACGCGTGTCGGGACCCCGAGAGCGGCCGAGAGCGCGGTGAGCTGCGGACCGCCGCCGTGGACCAGCACCACCCGCACCCCGAAGTAATGCAGGATGCCGATCTGCTCGACCAGCGCGCGCGTGGTGGACATCTCCGCGAATACCCCACCGCCTGCCTTCACGACGAAGGTCTTGCCCTTGTACATGCGGATGTACGGCGCGGCGCTGCGCAGCGCGCGGATGGCGAGGGCCTGGTCATTTCTGTGCATGATCATGTGCCGGAAGTCCTGGTCTAGGGTCTGAGCAGTTGGTGGAGGACCGCCATCTGGGCGGGCAGCCGGTTATAGGCCTCGCGCTGCACGACGCTGCGCGAGGAGTCGAGCACCTCGTCGGCGATGGCGGTGTTGCGGCGCACCGGCAGGCAATGCATCACGTGGCAGTCGGACGCGGCGCAGAACCAGTCGTTGCGCACGCACAAGTCGGTGAGCTCACCGCGCAGGCGCGCATC
>DASYFL010000072.1:0-55810 GCA_036498445.1 Steroidobacteraceae bacterium | reverse complement strand
TTGCGACCGTAGTGACCAACGAGGTCGATGCACTGTTGCAGAAGATTCCGACGCTCAACCCGAGCGCCACGGTATCGCAGGCGACCGTCGCGGCCTGTACCGCGGTGCTGGGCAGTGCCGCCGTGACCTTGCAGTAGACGTCAACAGGGTTTTGGAGATAAGCCGATGTTCATCTACAAAAAGCCCCCGCGCCCACATGGCCCCGGTGAGCCGTTTCGGCATGAGAATCACCCGCGGCCCACGACGCGTCGTGACTTCATCGCCGCGGGTTTCCTCTCGGGACCGGCGATGGTCATGGCTCCGGCGTGGCTCGGCGCGCTCCTCAAGGCTGGCCGCGCGAATGCCGGCGCACCGCCCCTCGATGCCGACATCAGCCCGCTGCTCGCCTCGGCCGAGTGCAACGTGCCGGCCTCGGGTGTGGGCCTGCCGTTCATCTGCTTCGATCTCGCCGGCGGGGCGAACCTGGTGGGCTCCGAGGTGATCGTCGGCCAGCAGGGCGGCCAGACCAACTTCCTCACCACCGCGGGCTACGGCAAGCTCGGGGTGCCAGGCAGCATGGTGCCGAGCTCGAGCGCCAACGTCGACGCCTCGCTCGGTCTCCTGTGGCATGCGGATGGCGCCATCAAGCGCGGCATCGCGAGCATGATCACGCCGGCCACGGCCGCCGGCGTCAACGGCGCGGTGATCTGCGCCATGTCGCAGAACGACACGCAAAATAACCCACATAACCCGATGTACGGGATCGCCATGGCGGGCAGAAAGGGCCAGCTGCTGCAGCTGATCGGCACCGACTCGAGTGTCTCGGGTGGCAACTCGATGGCGCCCATGGAGCTCATCGTGCCGGCGCTGCAGCCGAGCACCATCAGCCAGCCTTCGGATGCGACTTCCCTCGTGCCGATCCCCCCCGGCGGCACGCAGGACCCGTTGGCCGTGGAGGTGCTCGAGACGCAGACCCGCATCAGCGCGGGTACCGCCTCCTACGCGCAGAACGGGCAGGCGGCATTCAGCGGTGCGCTCGGCATGCCGACTGCGCTCTATGCCAATGCGCAGCAGGACGCCACCCTCAAGAACCAGGTGCGCTGCGCCTACGTGAAGGCGGTCAACACCGCCAACCAGTTCGGTAACCCCTCGGCGCTCGATCCGACCCTGGATACGAACATCACCTCGATCGCCTCCAAGTTCCAGGCAAACGCCTTCCAGGACAACGACTTCGCCAAGACGGCGACCGTGATGAAGCTCGTGCTGAATGGCCTCGCCGGCGCCGGCACCATCGCCATGGGCGGTTACGACTATCACGATGGCACCCGGGCCAGCGGCGAGATGAAGAACTTCAAGGCCGGGCAGATGATCGGGGCCGTGCTGCAGTACGCGAGCCTGCTCGGCGTCCCGGTGATGATCTACGTCTTCAGCGATGGCTCGCTGAACTCCAACAGCATGGTCGACAACAGCGTCGCCGGCCGCGGTAAGCTCGGCTGGCAGGGCGACAACTCCTCGGTGGCTTCGACGTTCTTCCTCGCCTACAGCCCCAAGGGGCGCCCCGCGCTGCGCGGCGCGGCCTCGACGCAGCAGATCGGGTATTTCACCGCGGACGGCTCGGTGGTGAGCACCTCGAGCCCGGCCGCCAACTCGGTCGATTCCCTGGTGCAGCTGGTGTTGCTCAACTACATGGGACTCAGCGGCACCGACGCGAATTTCCCCACCGCGTTCCAGAACTGGACTGGCATGCCCCAGGGCCTGGGATCAGCCAGCCAGTTGGCCGCCATGACGGTGTTCCAGCAGATCGTGTGATGCGTCTCACGGGCGCGCCGCGGAACTGGCGGCGCGCACGCCGCACTCCATGTCGCATGCTGACGACGGCAAGGTAGTGCAGGCGGCTGCGCTGCTGCAGGCCTCATTTCGCCCCTCGCTTCGTTGACAGTGTCGCTGACGCTGTGCAATTTTGAGGCCATTGGCGCTAGCGCAGACCGCGCCGTCCGAGCGAAGGATCTTTATTGAGCTGGCAACAGCCGACCCCGGCGTGGCGTAACGTGGCGCGACGGCCGGTTGCCTTGCGGTGGTCTGCCGGCGCGTGCACGAGCGTAACCGTACGCCTGTGCGCGCTCGGGCTGACGCTCGCGGCGGCTGTGGGTATGGCAACCGAGCCGCCGTATGCGCTCCTTGGCCGCGCAGCGCCCGATTTCGCGCTGCACGCGGCCGCCGGCGACACCGTGCGCCTGTCGGAACATCGGGGCGAAGTCGTGGTCTTGAGCTTCTGGAGCAGCCGCTGCACCTCGTGCCGCACGCAGCTCACGGCGCTCAACCGCAGCTTCGCCACCTATCGCTCGGTGGGCCTGACGATGTACGGCGTCGGCGTCGATGACGATCCGACGCAGGCGCGGGATTTCGCCCGCACCGCGCGCGTGGACTTCGCGCTGCTGCTCGATCCGGCCAAGGCGGTGAGCCGCAGCTACCAGGTCGACAACCTGCCGATGACGGTGCTCATCGACCGCAGCGGCACCGTGCGCTACGTGCTGCGCGACTACAGCGATGCGAGCTCGACGCTGTACCTGCAACAGCTGCGTATGCTGCTGAACGAATGATCGGAACCAACATGCTGCAGACGACCCTTCATCCGACTTGCGTGCCGCGGCGGCGGCGCTGGATGCTTAGCGGCTCGCGCACCGCACTCTATGCCCTCGGTGCATGCGCAGGCCTGCTGCTTGCGCTGAGCACGGCAGCGCACGCGCAGGGCGCAGCCGCGAACCCCGCGCCGCCTGCGCCGCCCGCGGCCACCCCGGGAGAGGTCGGCAAGCAGCTGTTCCCCAATCCGCAAAGCGCGCCATTGCCCAATATGCAGACCCCGGCGCCGCCTACCGAGGTGCCGGGCGCGAAGCAGGGCGCGAGCGAGGCCGGGAAGCAGCTCTTCCCCGGTGCACCGAAAAATCCCGTGCCGGCATCGCCCGAAGCATTGACTGCGCCGCCCGCGCAGGGCGCCGGCGATACCCGCGGGCTCGACCAGGAGATCCAGGGACTGAAGAAGGATGTGGTCGATCTCAACAAGGACCTGTTCATCCTCGAGGAGGAGCTGCTGTTCCCGGCCAACACGCAGCTCGCGGTATTCCTGTCGGTGGATGTCGGCAATTTCTTCGCGCTCGATGCGGTGCAGCTGAAGCTCGATCAGAAGGAAGTGATCAACTACCTCTACACTCCGCGCGAGCGCGATGCGCTGCTCAAGGGCGGCGTGCAGCGTCTCTATCTCGGCAACCTCAAGGTCGGTCCGCACGAGCTGGTGGCCTTCTTCAGCGGCAGCGGTCCCAACGCCCGCGCCTACAAGCGCGGCGCGTCCCTGCGTTTCGAGAAGGGCGTCGGCGCGAAGTATCTCGAGCTCAAGATCAACGACCGGCAACGCAAGCTCGAGCCGGAGTTCGAGATCAAGGACTGGGAATAGACCTTGAGGCCGTGGTCGTCCATGCGTGCGCTGCTCATCGCCGCTCTCATCGCATGCTTCGCCGCCGGGGCCCTGGAGGCGCGCCGGCACGACCCGGAGAAGCTCTCCGAGGGACATATCCGCGACCTGCACTTCGGTGACGTGCTGTTCCTGTACTTCCAGGAGGACGACGCGCACGACTTCGAGGCACTCACGCGGGTGCTCGCCTACCAGCACTGGGGACGGATGCCGCACCATGCGGAGGACGCCGAGCTCATCGCCGGCTCGCTCTACCTGCAGGAGGGCATGCACAACGAGGCCGGCGAAATCTTCCAGCGCCTCTTGACCGATAACGTCGCCTCGGGTGTGCGCAACCGCGCCTGGCTGTACCTCGCGCAGGTGTGGTACGCGCGCGGCTACTTCGACAAGGCCGAGAGCGCGCTGCGCAAGGTCAATGGGCGCATGTCGCCGGACTTTGAGGCGCAGAAGGAGCTGCTGCTCGCCAACGTGCTGATGCACTTGGGGCGTTTCGATGAGGCGATCGATTTGCTCTCGGGCTGGCGCGGGGCACCGATCTGGTCGGCCTACGCACGCTTCAATCTCGGCATCGCGCTGGTGCGCGCCAACCGCCTCGCCGATGCCGATCCGTTTCTCTCTGCGGTCGGCACCATGCTCGCGCCCAACGCGGAGCTAGCGGCTCTTCGGGATCGCGCCAACCTCGCGCTCGGCTTTGCTTACCTGCAGGCGAACCAGCCGGAGCGGGCGCGCATGCCGCTCGAGCGGGTGCGGCTGAACGGTCCGTATTCCAACAAGGCGCTGCTCGGCACCGGGTGGGCGCAGGCTGCGCTCGGTGACTACCAGGGCGCGCTCACGCCGTGGATGGAGCTGCGCAACCGCGATGTGCTCGACGCTGCGGTGCAGGAGTCGTATCTCGCCGTGCCGTACGCATTCATGAAGATGAATTCCAACGCGCAGTCGGCGGAGTACTACGAGAGCGCCGTGAGTTCCTTCGGTGCCGAGAGCACCCGGCTCGATGCGGCGATCGCGCATATCCACCAGGGCGACATGTTGCGCGAGGTGCTCGCGAGCGGCCCGGCGCACACCGCTGGCGAAGCACCGCTGCTGCATGGCTGGTTCCGCGACCTGCGCAGCCTGCCGCGCACCGGCGAGGCCCCGTACCTGTACACGGTGCTCGCGGACCATGACTTTCAGGAGGGTGTCAAGAACTACCGCGACATGGTCTACCTCGGCAGCACGCTCGAGCACTGGGGCGACAGCATGGATGCCTACCAGGACATGATCGAGACGCGCGAGCGCGCCTATGCCGAGCGGCTGCCGCGCGTCGATGGGCTGCTCGCTTCCGGCACACTGCAGGGACTGCAGCAGCGCAACGTGCAGCTCGAGAATGAGTTGCGCACCATCGAGTCGCAGCACGATGTGACAGCCCTCGGCACTGAAACCGAGCGCTCGCAGTGGGCGCGGGTGCAGCGCGTGGAAGCCGCGCTCGCGGGAATGCCGGATAGCCCCGAGGTGGCCGATGTGCGCGCGCGGCTCGCGCTGGTGAAGGGCGTGCTCCACTACCGCCTGAGCGATGCGTACGGCGCACGCGCGTGGCAGGAGCACCGCAGCCTGAAAGACGTGAGCCTCGCGCTGCACGAGGCACAGAGCCGGTGGATACGGGTCGAGCGCGCGCGCCACAACGTGCCGCAGAACAATGGTGAGTTTGCTGCGCGCGTCAGCTCGCTGCGCGAGCGCATCGCATCGCTGCAGGCACGCCTCGCCGCAACCGAGGAGCGCCAGAGCGCCTACCTCGCGCAGATCGCGGTGCAGGAGCTCGAGCAGCAGAAAGGGCGCCTTGCCGCCTACGAGGTGCAGGCGCGTTTCGCGCTCGCCACCATGTACGATCGTGCGGCGAGTGCCGGCGAGAACCGCAGCAAGGGACCGGCGCCGGCGCAGAAACGGGAAGGCGCCGCCGATGAGCCGGCGGAGGAATCTTCCGGGGAACCCACCGAGGAATCGACTGCGCCGCCTGCCGAGGGCACAGCGCCACCGCCGCCGACACCGCAGGAGCCGCCGGCACCGCAGGAGCCGCCGCGATGAGCCTGCGGCGCGTGGGCGGCTTTGCGGCGGCACTGATCCTCTTCGCGAGTGGGACGCAGCTCGCGGCGGCACAGAGCTCCTCGAGCGGGCAGCCGACCATCGGCGATCTCAGCAAGCGCAAGGTCGAGGTGCACAAGGACTCTTCTGCGCCGGGCAGCAGTACCAAAGCCATGGCGAATTACCAGCGCTTCCTCGAGCTGCAGCAGACCGATCCGAAACTGCGCGCCGAGGCCATGCGCCGCCTCGGGGATCTGAACCTCGATGCCGGCGAGATGGAGCGGCTGGAAAAAGAGGTCACTGCCGTCGATCTGCAGGGCGGCGAAGCCATCAAGCTCTACAACACGCTCCTCAAAGCCTACCCGGACTACGCCCGCAACGACCAGGTGCTCTACCAGCTGTCGCGGGCCTACGAGACGACCGGCCAGCCGGATGCTGCGCTCGCAACCCTCGATCGCATCGTGCAGAGCTATCCGCATACTCCGCAGCTCGATGAAGTGCAGTTCCGCCGCGGCGAGCTGCTGTTCTCGGCGAAGCGCTATCCGGAGGCCGAGCAGGCCTACGCGGCGGTCATCGCGCACGGGACCAGCTCGGAGTTCTATCAGCAGAGTCTCTACAAGCGCGGCTGGTCGCTGTTCAAGCAGTCGCTCACTTCCGAGAGCCTGCCCTCCTTTGGAAGCGTGCTCGATCGCGAGCTCGGCACGAAGAAAGCGGTGCGGCTCGAGAGCCTGAAGCGCGCCGACCGCGAGCTGGTCGAGGACACGCTGCGTGTCATGAGCATCACCTTCTCCTACGGCGAGGGCGCAAGCTCGCTCGAGAACTACGTGCAGCAGCACGGCCAGCGGCCATACAACTGGCTGCTATACGAGCGGCTCGGTGACCTGTACGTCGACAAGCAGCGTTACCAGGACGGCGCGAGCGTCTACCGCGCGTACGTCGCGCGCGAGCCCTACAGCGATCACGCGCCGGATCTCGACATGGCGGCGATCGAAGCCTACGGCAAGGGCGGCTTCAGCCAGCTGGTGCTCGATGGCAAGCACGAGTTCGTCGAGCGTTACAACTTCGATTCGCCCTACTGGCAGACACGCAGCCGCGCGAGCAACCCGCGCGTCGTGCAGGAGCTGAAGACCAACCTGAAGGACGTGGCCACCTATTTCCACGCCAGTGCCCAGAAGTCCGGCCGCGTCGCGGACTATCAGGAGGCGGCGCGCTGGTACCGCGACTACCTCAAGTCCTTCCCCGGGGATGCCGATTCCGCGCAGACCAACTACCTGCTGGCGGAGGCGCTGTACGAAGGTCACCAGTACGCGGAGGCCGCTACCGAGTACGAGCACAGCGCCTACGACTTCCCGCGCAACGAGAAGTCCGCCACCGCCGGCTACGCGGCGCTCGTCGCCTACCAGAAGGGCGAGGAGGGGTTGAAGGGTGAGGACAAGCTCGCCTGGCACCGCCGCGCCACCGATTCCAGCGTCAAGTTTGCCCAGACATTCCCCGAGCATCCCGACAGCGCCGGCGTGCTCACGCGCGCCGACGAGGAGATCTTCGCGAGCGGCGACCGCGAGCGCGCGATCGGCGTTTCGCAGGCGATTCTGGCGCGGCAGCCGCCGGTGGATCCGGCCAAGCAGCGCATCGCCTGGACGATCATTGGCCAGTCGTACTTCGATCAGGGCGAGTTCGCCAAGGCAGAGCCCGCCTATCTCCAGGCGCGCCAGCTCGCTGCCGGTGACGAGAAGATGCGCACCGATCTCAGCGAGCGCCTCGCGGCGAGCGTCTACAAGCAGGGCGAGGCGAAGCAGAAAGCAGGCGATGCCGCCGGCGCCGTGGAGGATTACCTGCGCGTCGAGCGCGTCGCTCCGGAATCGAAGATCCGTGCCAACGCGCAGTATGACGCGGCGGCGCAGCTGATCTCGCTCAAGCAGTGGGACCGTGCCATCGTGGTGCTCGAGAGTTTCCGCCGCAGCTTCCCGCAGAATCCTCTGCAGCGCGATGTGACGGCGAAACTGGCGGTTGCCTACTCCTCCGCCAACCGCCCGGGCGCGGCGGCCGCCGAATTCGAGCACATTGCGGCCAGTCCAACCGAGGACAAGGGAGTGCAGCGCGAAGCGCTCATGCAGTCGGCGGACCTGTACGCCAAGGCGGGCAACACGCCTAAGGCGATGGGCATGCTGGAGAAGTTCGTCGACACCAATCCGACACCGCTCAACGATGCGATGGAGGCCCGCCAGCGCCTCGCGGATTACGCACAGCGAAGCGGCGATACCGCGCGCCGCGATCACTGGTACCACGAGATCATCCGCGCCGATGAGCAGGCGGGAGCCCAACGGACCGACCGCAGTCACTACCTCGCCGCGAAGGCGCAGCTCGCGCTGGCGCAACCCGCGCGTGAGGCCTTCCGACAGGTGCGGCTCACCGCCCCGCTCAAGAAGAGCCTGATCGTCAAGCGCAATGCGCTCGAGACGGCGATGGACGGTTACAAGCGAGCCGCGGATTACAAGGTTGCCGAGGTCACGACCGCCGCAACTTACGAAATGGCTGAGCTGTACCGTACGCTCGCCAAGGACGTTATGACCTCCGAGAAGCCGAAGAACTTGAAAGGCGAGGAGCTCGAGGAATACAACTCGTTGCTGGAGGAGCAGGTATTCCCGTTCGAGGAGCAGGCGATCAAGGCGCACGAGCTCAACGCCGCGCGCGCCAAGGAGGGGGTCTACGACGAATGGGTGCGTAAGAGCTTCCAGGCGCTCGCCGAGCTCAAGCCCGCGCGATATGGCAAGACGGAAATGACGCACGATGTGGTCACGAGTCTCGAGTGACGCCAGCGGCGTGCCGCGCTGCGGCGTGGGCGCAGCCCTGGCAGTCGGGGCGCTGGCGCTCATCGCACTCGGTGCCTGCAGGTCGACTCCGCCACGGCCCAAACCGGCCGGGGCCACGCCGCCCGCAGCAGAGGCTTCGGCGCATCCCGCCGCTGCGGTGACACCGGGCAAAGCAGCCGGCACATCGCCTGCGGCGGGCTCTGGCACGGCCGCCGCGGCAGCCGCGGGCGGCGCCACGGGCCAGAAGGCCGCGGCGGCCACCTCCGGAAGCACCGCACCGGCCGCCGCGACGGCCGTGCATCCCGAGGTGACGCCGGCCGCACGCGCCGATTTCGATCGCGCCGTGCAGTACATGCGCTCCGGTAACGCCATCGAGGCGGAGCTTGGTTTCAAACAGATCGCGCTGCAGTATCCGCAGTTTTCGGCGCCGCTCGTGAACCTCGCCATCATGCAGCGCAAGGACGGCCACCTCGATCAGGCGGAAAACACCCTGAAGAGTGCCGTGGCCCGCGAGAACGGCAACGCGGTCGCGTGGACGGAGCTCGGCGCCACCCAGCGGATGCGTGGCGAGTTTCGCGACGCGGCATCCTCCTACGAGCAGGCGATTGCCGCAGACCCGCATTACGCGCCCGCCTGGCGGAACCTCGGGGTGGTGTCCGATCTCTATCTGGGGGATCCCAACCGGGCGCTCAAAGCGTTCGAGCAGTACAAGCAGCTCACGGGCGAGGACAAGCCGGTGAGCGGTTGGATTGCGGAGCTGCGGCAACGGCTCGGGTTGACGCCATCGAAGCGGCCGGCGGGAGAGTCGGCGCCGGGCGGGGCTGAGTCGACTCCGGCCGCGCCGGGCGATGCCTCGCCCTCCAAGGACGCACCCGGTGATAAGGCACCCAGCGATAAGGCGCCGGGCAACAAGCCCCCGGGTGAGAAGGCCCCCGGTGGGGCGGCGCCGGGCGGCCAGCCTTCGCAGCCGGAGCCGGCGGTGAGCCCGGTCAATGCGTCGAGTGCCCCTCAGGGCAAGCGCACAGGAGGTTGAGCATGGAGGAAAGGTGTATGCAGAGTATCCGCCGGGTTGGCGGCGCGGTCTGCGCGATGTGCGTCATCGTGCTCGCCGTCCCATGTCTCGCCGCCGCGCAGGAACCCACGGCGCCCCCTCCAACTTCATCGGGCAGTCGCGAGATTCCTCGCCCGGACCAACTCGAGCCGGGCGTGAGCACGACACCGACCACCCCCGCGGCGCCAACTTCAAGGGAAACACCAACGGCTGCGCCCGCTCCCTCTCGCACGGCGGCGCCATCGCCGGGATCCTCCGCTGCTGCAGCTCCGGCTGCAGCACCCGCGGTCTCGCCGCAGACAGCACCCTCGGGGACGGCGGCTGCCTCCGCAACGAGCGGGACACGCCAGGGCCCCGCGACCGCCAAGGCGGGCGCGCGCAAGGGACCAGATCGACTCGAGCTCGACACCACGGAAATCACCGGCAACCGCGAATTGCCCAAGGTGCTGTACATCGTCCCGTGGAAGCGCTCGGATCTGGGCGATGTCGTGGGTAAGCCCGCCAACAGCCTCCTGGATGAGGTGCTGCAACCCCTGGATAGGGATGTCTTTCGGCGCGAAAACCGTTATTACGACTCACTGCAGGCGGGTCCCGGGGAGGCAAAACCGGGCACGGCTCAGGGTTCCCAGCCTAAGCCCTGAGAATGCCCTGCCGTGACGTCGCAGATGAGAGCCAGGTCGCAGCTTTTTGGGCTTATGTCATTCAGTTTTGGTAATGCTTGTGCCTTTTGTTGCCTTTAAGGTGGTCTTTGTGAGCGGGAGTGTCAGATGGGCCTCTGGAACTTGATCGTACGGTTCTTTCAGGGCGGCGGGGACTTCATGTACCCGATCGCCGTCGTGTTCGTGTTCGGCGTGGCGATCGCCATCGAACGCTACATCTATCTAACCCAGACTGCGGTGCGCAACCGTGGGCTGTGGAACCAGATCGTGCCGCTGCTCTCGCAGGGCAACTTCCGTCAGGTTGCTGCGGCAACCTCGAAGTCCGATTCGGCGATCGGCCACATCCTCAACTACGGTCTCGCCCGCATTCAGTCGGCGCGGCGGCGCGATGACATCGAGAAGGCGATGGAAGAGAGCCTGATGGAGATCGTGCCGAAGCTCGAGAAGCGCACGCACTATCTCGCAACGTTCGCGAACCTCGCGACGCTGCTCGGGCTCCTCGGTACCGTCATGGGACTGATACGTGCGTTCGCCGCCGTCGCCACCGTGAACCCCGCGGAGAAGGCCAACCTGTTGTCGGCCAGCATCTCGGTGGCGATGAACTGCACGGCCTTCGGCCTGATGACGGCGGTGCCGCTGCTGTTCATTCACGCGTGGTTGCAGACCAAGACCACCGAGCTCATCGACAGCCTGGAGATGGCGTCGGTGAAGTTCCTGAACGCGATCACCGAGCGGCAGCCGGCGCCGGCGGCAGCCTGACCGCGGCGTAAGTCACGGTCGAGCCCTCGAAGGACTGAAGGTCCCGCATGCGCCGTTCGTATCAGTATCGCAAGCTCGAGCGTCACTCGCGCAAGCCCGCGGAGCTGCTGCTCGTGCCCATGATCGACATCTTCACCGTGCTGGTGACGTTCCTGCTCATGACCGCGGTGTTCTCCCGCACCGTGATCCTGCAGCTGAACCTGCCGGCCCCGCAGACCGAGTTCAAGGAGCCGCCGCCCGGATTGCAGCTCGAGGTGATGGTACGCAAAGACCAGTTGATGGTGGCCGACCGGAATACCGGTCCGCTGCACGCCGTTCCCAACATCGCGACCGGCCCCGACTTCGATGGGCTGACGGAGTATTTGAAGTTCGTGAAGACGAAGTTTCCCGAGAAGACCGAGGCCAGCATCCTGCTCGAGCCCGACACCGCCTATGACACGCTCGTGCAGGTGATGGATCACGTGCGCGTGTTCGAAGCCGGCGAGGGCATCAACACGGTGCAGGCCGAGTTGTTTCCGGATATCTCCATCGGCGATGCGCCCGAGGGCGCCGCGCCCGGATCGGCGCCCGCAGCCGCGGCGCCCGCCACGACACCCGTGGCGCCGGCCGCCGCCGCGCCGGCACCGGCAAATGGCAGGGGAGCCAGACCATGAGCATCTCGAACCGGGCGCTTCGCATGGCGCAGCATCACCTGCGCAACCGTGCCGACGCGACGCTCAACCTCATTCCACTCATCGACATCCTCTCGGTCATGGTGGCGTTCCTGCTCGTCTACTCGACCGAGGTGGAGATCATCCAGAACACCAAGGGCATCGAGATCCCGCAATCGATCGCCCAGACCTCACCGAAACATTCGGTGGTGGTGATGGTGACGCGCAACGACCTGTTCGTGCAGGGCGAATTCATCGCTACGGTCGCGGAGATCAAGGCCGCTCCGGGAGCGCTGGTCGAGCCGCTGCGTGCGGCATTGAAGCGGCCCATGCTGGTCGGCGAGGAGTTGACCGATCGCACCGTGGCCCAGCGTGAGATCACCATCATGGCGGACAAGGGGCTCCCCTACGAGGTGCTCAAGCGCGTCATGGCCACCTGCACCGATGCGGACTACGGCCGAATATCGCTCGCGGTCATCCAGAAGGAAAAGCCGGTCGCGGCCGGCCAGTTCAAGCCGGTGTAGAGACTCATGCTGCTTGCGCCCTATTACCGCGAATTCGAGCTGCCCTGGGAGGCTGACCAGGAGTCGGATGATCGCTTCCGCAAGATCCTGCGGGTGCTGCTCATCATCCTGCTGCTGCTCGGCATTCTCTTTCCACTCCTGCCGAGACCGAAGCACACCATCGCCGAGGAGGTGCCCGAGCGGCTGGCGCGCGTGATGACACAGACGCCGAAGCCGCCGCCGCCCCCGCCGCCGCCGAAGCCGAAGGAGGAGGAGAAACCGAAGATCGAGCCGAAGGTGGCCATGGTGAAGCCGCCCCCGGTCGATGAGCATCAGCGCGCGAAGGAGAGGGCGCAGAAGCAGCTCAACCAGGTGAAGGACGAGCTCGCCGACCTGCGCGACGTCATGGATCTCACTCCGCTCGAGACCAAGAACCTTTCGGGCGCGGTCGGCGCCGATAGCCACGCCGAGCGCTCGCTCATCACCTCCAAGGTGGGCGCCGGCTCAGGTGGCATCACTTCCGCCAACGGGAGCCGCGGATTCGGCACCGGAGCGGGCTCGCTCACGGGACATGACACGACTGCGGTCAGTTCCGGCATCGCCAAATCCGGGCTCAACGCCCGCGGCCCGGCGGTCAGCGGCGGCGGCGGGAAGCCCGCACGCTCGCGTGAGGAGATCGAGTTGGTGTTCGATCGCAACAAGGGCCGTATCTACAGCCTGTATGAACGCGCGTTGCGCGAGAATGCGGAGCTGCAGGGAAAGCTGGTGCTGGAGCTCACCATCTCGCCGACCGGCGAAGTGACCATGTGCCGTGTGGTGTCGAGCGAGCTGAAGGATCCGGAGCTCGAGCGCAAGATCATCGCGCTGGTGCGGCTGTTCCGCTTCGACCCCAAGGACGTCGACAGCATCACCACCACCAAGCCCATCGACTTCTTCCCGGCATAGCGCCGCCATGGCTACTGACGTGTCATGAACCTCAATTCCGAAATCGCCTTCTACTCGGACCTGCGCTTGGTCGACAAGGCGCGGCTGCTCAACCTGTTCCTGCATGAGCTCGCCGAGGAGGCGCGTGGCACCTACGGCGCCGGCGAGCAGGTGCATGACGGCGCGCACCTGCGGTTCGTCAATGAGCTCTTTCACCGTCTGACGCGCGTCATCGAGCAGCTGTTGGCGGAGGAGGCCACGCGGCCGTCCGATGATGTCGTGCTGCGCATGCTGTTGGCACCACGCGCCGACAAGGTGGCGGAGCGTCTGGTGTTCAACGCCTACGGCCGCGCCATCCAGGGTTTCGAGAGCTACGATACGACGGTGCTGATGGGCTCATGAGCCCGGGCCCGCTGGCGCCCGCGACGTGCGCGCGATGGGCCGCCCGCACTCTCGCTCTTCTCATTCTTCCCTGCACCCTGCACGCCGCCGCGCTGCTCCTGCGCCCGGCGCACGTGTGGACGGCCGGCGAGCCGCTGCACAGTGGCTGGGCCGTGCTCACCGACGGCAATCACATCCGCGCAGCAGGACCGGCAGCAGCGCTATCCGCACCGGCGGATGCGACGGTGATCGACCTGCCGGGCGCGACGCTGCTGCCTGGCCTCATGGACATCCATGCGCACCTCTTTCTGCATCCTTACAACGAGACGCTCTGGAACGACCAGGTGCTCAAGGAGCCGGTGCCGTATCGCACGCTGCGCGCCGGGGTCCAGGCGCGCGCGACACTGCTCGCAGGCTTCACCACGCTGCGCGATCTCGGCACCGAAGGGGCCGAGTATGCGGACGTCGCGCTCAAGCGCGCGATCGAGGAGCGGCTCATCGATGGGCCGCGGCTTTTCGTCGCGACGCGTGCCATCGTTGCTACCGCCTCCTACGGCCCCGCGCCACGCGGATTGCGTCCGGATGTGTGCTGCACACCGCAAGGCGCCGAAGAGGCGAGCGGTGTGCCGGAGGTGATCCGTGCGGTGCGCGAGCAGGCCGGGCGCGGAGCCGATTGGATCAAGGTCTATGCCGACTATCGCTGGGGGCTCGATGGCTCGCAGCAGCCGACTTTCTCCGAAGAGGAGCTGCGCGCGCTCGTCGAAACCGCGCATTCCTCGGGGCGTCCGGTGGCCGCCCACGCCGCCACGGCCGAAGGCATGCGCCGCGCGGTGCTCGCGGGCGTGGATACGATCGAGCACGGCTTCAACGGCACACCCGAGGTGTTCCGCCTCATGGCGGCACGCGGGGTGGCGTATCTCCCGACGCTCACCGCCGAAGAGGCGTACGGGGAGTACTTCGAGCACTACCTGCCCGGCAAGACCCAGCCTACCGCGGGCATGGAACAGGCGCGACGCGCGTTCACCGCGGCGCTCCGCGCGGGCGTCATCATCGGCTGCGGCAGTGACGTGGGCGTCTTCGCCCACGGCACCAACTATCGCGAGCTCGCCTGGATGGTGCGCGATGGCATGACGCCGGTGCAGGCACTTACCGCGGCGACCGCGACCGACGCCAGGATCCTGCGCCACGAGAAGGAATTGGGCAGTGTGCGCGCCGGTATGCTCGCGGACCTCGTCGCGGTGTCGGGCGATCCCACGCGCGACATCGATGCCGTGAGCCACGTGGTGTTCGTCATGAAGGATGGGGTGGTCTATCGGCGGCCGTGAGAGCGCCGCTCGCGGCGCCAAGCGTCAGAGCCGAGACCAGTGCGCTCGCGAGCGACAGCGCGCAGGCGATCCACAGTGCGAGCCTCACGGTATCGCCGAGCGCGCTGGCGATGATCGCCCGCGCCTGCTCGCGCTCCGCGCCTGACAGGCTCGCCGGCATCGCCGGTATCACGAAGCCGCCGCGGGCGCTCTCGACCGCCTGCGCGAGCGCCGGTGATGGCCCCGCGCCCGCCAGATGTCGCTCCAGGGAACGATCAAATGTACCGAGCGCAACCGTGCCGAGCAACGCAATCATGAGCAGGCTCCCCACCGAAGCGACTGCGTTGTTGATGCCCGAAGCGACGCCGGTGCGATGCGCGGGGACGGCATTGAGCACCGCGGTGGTGAGCGGCGCGATAGTGATGGCCATTCCGAGTCCGAGCACCGTCATGGCGATGAGCACGGTGGCGTAGCGGGCATCGCGCGTGCCGAGCAGCGCGAAACCCACCGCGACCAGCACCGGCCCGATGATGAGCGGCCCGCGCGCACCGAAGCGGTCCATGAGCCCCCCCGACCAGCGCGACAGCACCGCGAGCACCAGCGTGAAGGGCAGGTAGATCGCGCCCGCGGCGGTGGCCGAGCGGCCCTGCGCCTGGATGAGCAGGAACGGCAGGAAGAAGAACGCGCCGCCGAGCGCTCCGTAGAGCAACAGTGTGAGGAGATTGATCCCGCTGAAGGTGCGGATGCGGAACAGCTGCAGCGGCATCATGGGTGCGCGGCTGCGCCGCTCGGCGAAGACGAACGCGACGAGGCCGATGCACCCTGCGCCGAGCCCCGCGATGACGCGCGGGTCGGACCAGCCGCGTGCCGCGGCCGCGATCAGCGCGTATACCGAGAGCGCCAGGCCGCTGAAGGCGAGCAGGGCACCTCGCCAGTCAAGAGCGGTGCCTGCCGCTGGATCACGGCTCTCGGGGACGTAGCGCAGCGCAATCCACACGGTCGGGATCGCGATGATCGGATTGATGAGAAAGATGGCGCGCCAGGAGACGTGATCCAGCAATGTGCCGCCGAGGAGCGGTGCCGCACCCGCGGCGATCGCCGAGGCACCCGACCAGATACCGATGGCGGCGCCGCGCTCCTGCTCACCGTACGCGGCGCCGATCAACGCGAGCGCACACGGCACGAGCAGTGCTGCCCCGGTCCCCTGCAGCGCACGCCCGGCGATGAGCACCGGTACCCCAGGTGCGAGACCACAACCGAGCGACGCCAGCGCGAAGAGCAGCACTCCGATGAGGAAAATGCGCCGCCGTCCGAACTGATCCGCGGTAGCGCCGCCGACCAGCAGCAGCGCCGACATGCACAGTGTGTAGGCGTTGACCACCCACTGCATCGCCGGCAGGGTCGTGTGCAGATCGCTCTCGATGGCGGGCAGCGCCACGTTCACCACCGACTCATCGACGTAGGCGAGCGTCGAGCCGAGCACCGCTGCGGCGAGCACCCAACTGCGCCCGGCTGCGGGGGAGGCCACCGGCGCGGCGGCGCGTATCGCCGCCTGATCGCAGGGCAGTAACCTTGGATTGCTCATGGGAGGCCGCGCGGCCGCTTGCTCATCTCATCCGGTGCTTTGCAGGCCCTGGGCGATGCCGCCGACGCTCGCGAGCAGCGCGGCGAAGAGCGCGCGATCCTCGCGTCCGCCGGTGCGCCAACGCTGCAGCAGGTCCACCTGCATGAGGTTCATCGGGTCGAGGTACGGGTTGCGCAAGCGGATGGAGCGCTGCATGGTCGGATCGAAATCGAGCAGCTCACGCGTGCCACGGATCTCCAGCAGCTGGCTGCAGGCTCTCTGGTACTCCGCGCGCAGCTCGGCGGAGAACGGGCGCAGTTCCTCGGGCGCGAGCGCGTCGTAGTGCGCGGCGATCTCCAGGTCGGCCCGCGCCAGCAAGGTCTCGATGTCATCGAGAAGGTTGCGGAAGAAGAACCACGAAGCACACGCCGCACGTACCCGCTGCAGTCCGAACTTCGCGACGATTGCTGCAAGCCCCGTGCCCGCTCCGTACCAGCCCGGCAGCATGTAGCGCGTCTGCGTCCAGGCGAACACCCACGGCACCGGCAGCAGCGCCTCGAGGCCCGCCTGCTCGGAGCGGTGTACCGAGCGCGCGCCGATCTGCATGCGCTCGATCACATCGATCGGGGTCACGGCCTCGAAGAACTGGTAGAACCGGGGCTGTCCGTAGATGAGCCGCCGATAGGCCTCACGGCTCTCGGTCGCCAGGTGGGCAGCGATCTCCAGCTGTGGCGGTGTGTCCGGAGCGAGCTCTCCGCGGCGCAGCGCGGCGCTGGTGAGGCCGACCGCGTTGAAGGCACGCTCGAGGGTCCGCATGGCAATCGGCCGCAGGCCGTAGCCCTGCTTGACGGTGCCGCCCTGCTCGCGCAGGCGCAGCACGCCGTCCACGGCTCCGGCGGGCGCCGCTCTCACGATCGCCTCGATCCGGCTTCCGCCACGCGCGAGGCTGCCGCCGCGGGCGTGGAACAGCAGCGGCTGCTCCTCGGCCGCGCGCAGTACTTTCGCCAGATCGTGCTGCGCCTGGTGAATGGTGAAGCGCGAAGCGCACACCCCGAGCTCCTTGTTGCTGTCGGAGTAACCGATGAGTACGCACTGTCGGCGTCCGTGCGCCTCGAGATAACGGCGGTAGAGCGGGTCGGCGAGCAGCTCCTGCATGATGTTGCCGCAGCTCACCAGCGCCTCGGCAGTCTCGAACTGCGGAGCGATGTCGAGCGCGATCTCACCGGTGCGCTTGTCGTACACCTCCGCCCAGCGCGCGAGCAGCAGCGCGGCGAGCAGGTCGTCGGCGCCTGCGGCGCCGCTCACGATGAAATAACCGATGGCCTCGGAGCCGTAGCGATGCCGGCCCTGTACGATCGCATCGAACACGGCGAGCGTGCGCCGCCCGAGCGCGCCGAGCTCGATCACCGGTCCGCGGTCTTTCTCCAGCGCCTGCGCCAGCAGCTCGCGGCGCTCACCCCGGTCGCGGGTGAGCCATTGCGGATCATCGAAGCCCTGGGCTATCACCTCGTGCAGGACGCTCGCGTGCTGGCGCACATCGAGCGTCGCCAGGTGGAAGCCGAAGGTCTCGATGCGCCGCAGCAGCCGCTCGGCGTAGAACAGCCCCGCATTGACCCCCTTGTGGGCACGCAGGCTGAGTGCGATCAGGGCAATGTCCTCGCGGAACTGGTGCGCGTTCTCGTAGCCGTTGGCCCGCCCCTCGTGGGCGTTGCGCAGGCGCTCGCCGATCTGTGCGAGGAACACCCGGTAGGGCATGCGGTCGTGTCGTGCCGGGGTGATGGCACGCGCGCCCGGCAGCAGCTGTATGTACTCCTCCACGCGCTTGCCGAGCTCGGCGGAGGCCGCCACGCGGCTCGCGCTCTGCGACAGCCGCTGCGCGAGCTCGTGGCATTCGATCAAATAGCTGTGGAGAATCACCTGGTGATGGCGCGCGAGCGTCTCGCGGATGGTCTTCGCATGGACGTCGGTGTTGCCATCCATGTCGCCGCCGGCCCAGGAGCCGAAATGCAGGATGGAGGGCACGCGCGCCGCGCCGGCGGGGACGCCGTAGACCTTCTCGAGCGCCTGGCCGATTTCCTCGTAGAAGGCCGGCACCACCCGGTAGAGGATCTCCACCAGATAGAACAGGATCTGCTCGCGCTCATCCGCCACGGTGAGCCGTTCGCGCGGCAGCTCCTCGGTCTGCCAGGCGGTGGTGAGCTCCATGCGGATGTTGCTCCAGATGCTGCGCGACTCGTTAGGCGTGAGGCTCGGGTCGAGACGCTCGACCCGCCGCTGCGCGATGCGCTGCTGCTTGCGCAGCAGCGTACGGCGGCTCGCCTCGGTGGAGTGCGGCGCGAACACCGGCTGGATCGAGAGCGTGCCGATCAGCTCCAGCACCTGCTCGCAGCTCCAGCCCTTCGTCTTGAGTGTGGCGATGGCATCCTCGACGCCGCCCGGTTGTGGCCGCTGGCTGTCCTTGAGGAAGTAGTCGCGCCGTCGGCGGATGCGGTGCACCTGCTCGGCGAGGTTCACCACCTGGAACCAGGTGGCAAAAGCGCGCAGCACATCGCGCGCCAGCTCCGCAGAGCGGCCGCGCACGCACGCGGCGAGCTCCGCTCGTGCCTCGGGTTCGCCGCCGCGGCTGCGGATCGCGGCGACACGATCGAGCTCGACCAGCTCGAACAGCTGCTCGCCACCCTGCTCGCGCAGGATCTCGCCCATGAGCGCACCGAGCGCATGCACGTCATCGCGCAGCGGCTCGTGCTTCGGCGGGAAATGGATCTGGCCGCGATCCAACTCAGTCGTTCCAGGTGTTGGCCTTGGCGGCAAAGTCGGGGCGCTGCGGACGCACGACGCAGAAGCGCTGGCCGGTCGGCGCCTCCAGCACGCACCAGCTCTTCACCATGCCGATGCGGCGCGCGCCGAGCTTCTCCAGACGGCGCACTTCCGCCTCGATGTCATCGCTCTCGATATCGAGATGCACGCGGCTCTCATGACTCACCTGCTGCACTTCGAGGTGCGGCTGGTCGGGGGCGGTACCGAGCACGCGGTACAGCGGCTCCTGGTTCGCAGCCGGAAGCACCGGCAGGTTCAGTGCCGCCGACCAGAAATTTGCGGCGGTGTCGAGGTCGGGGGTGCGGCAATCGATGATGAATCCGGCGAGACGGCTCTTGTGCATGGCTCGATCCTTTCCCGGCCCGGTGGCAATGTTGGCGCCGGCGGCAAAGCGCACATTCTAACGGCCCGGCACCGGTCATTGCCCGGGAAGGGGAGCTGAGCTGCGGCTCAGCCGGCGAGTAGCACCGCCTCGGCCCGTTCGAGCTCCTCGGGCTGGCCGTAAATCACCACGATGTCGCCATCGCGCAGTACGGTCTCTGCGCCCGGCTCGCGGCCGAGAATCCCGTGGCGGCGCACACCGGTGAAGGTCACGGCGACGCCGCGGTTACGCACCTCGTGGAGACTCCGGCCTACGGCCCAGGCGCCCGGCGGCACGACCACGGACTTGATTTCCTCGTGTTGCTCACTGGTCTCGTCCACTACGCGCGGCTCGCCGGGGCGCACGATGTTGCGCAGCACCGCGTAGCGGCTGTTGCGAATCTCACCCAGCAGGCGCACCACGCGCGTCACCGGGACACGTAGCAGCATGAGGACGTGCGACACCAGCATGAGGCTCGCCTCGAAGGTCTCCGGTACTACATCCGTCGCGCCCGCCTCCTGCAGCTCGCGCAGCCGTGCATCGTCCGCGGTGCGCACCAGCACCGGCAGGTCCGGTTGCATGCGCCGTACGCTGCGCAGTATGCCGAGCGAGGTCGCGGGGTCGGAGAAGCTGATGACGAGCGCACTCGCCTGTGCGATGCCTGCCCGCGCGAGCATTTCCTCGTCCGCGGAATCGCCGAACATCACCGGATCCCCGGCCTGGCGCGCGGCACGGATACGCGCCGGATCGAGATCGAGCGCGATGTACTCGAAGCCCTGCGATTCGAGCACGCGCGCGACGTTCTGCCCGACGCGCCCGAAGCCACAGAGGATGACGTGCTCGCGCTGCGCGATCTCCTGGGTGGCTTCCTCCTCGCGCTCCGCGGCGGTGAGCGCCGGTGCGTGCTCGCGCAGCAGAAAGCGCGCGACGCGCTTGTTGTGATTGAGGATCACCGGGCTCAGCACCATCGACAGCACGATCGCCACCAGCAGCGGCTCGCCGAGCGTTTCGGGCACGAGCCGCGCCTGCAGCAGTACCGTGCATAGCGCGATGCCGAACTCCCCGCCGATCGACATGACGATCCCGGTGCGCAGCGCCTTGAAGCGCGAGTGTGTAAAGGGCCAGGTCACGAGCGCCGCGAGCAGCGCCTTGAGAATGACCAGCGTCAACAGCATCGCGAAGGCCATCGCGAGCTCGCTCGGCCGGCCGAGCAGATGCAGGTTGAGCAACATGCCGACCGAGACAAAGAACAGCCCGAGCAGCAGGTCACGGAACGGCCGGATGGCCGCATCGATCTGGTAGCGGTATTCGGTCTCGGCCAGCATCATGCCGGCGAGAAAGGCACCGAGAGCGAACGAGAGCCCCGCCAGGTGCGACACCCAGGCGGAAGCGAGCACCACCAGCAACACCGTAAGCGTGAACAGCTCACGCAGTCGGCTGTGAGAGATCTCGTGAAAGAGCGGTCGCAACAACCAGCGGCCCGCAACCAGCACGCCGATCAGCGCGAGCACGCCACTCGCCAGCGCCTCGAGGCTCTCCTTCAGCGCGAAGTGCTCCTGGCCGGCGCTCAGCATGGCGCCAAGCGCGAAAAAGGGCACGAACGCCAGGTCCTGGAACAGCAGCATGGCGAAGGCCAGCCGGCCATGAGTGCGGTTGAGCTCGGCACGCTCGGTGAGCTGCTGCAGGAGCATCGCGGTCGAGCTCATCGCGACCGCACCGCCGAGCACCACGCAGATGAGCCAACGGATGCCGAGCAGATGGCCGATGGCCGCGAACACCGCTGCGGTGGCGAGCACCTGCAGCGCACCGAGCCCGAACACCTCGCGCCGCATGGCGAGCATGCGTGGCAGCGAGAAATCCAGCCCGAGCGTGAACAGCAGGAATGCCACCCCGAGCTCCGCCAGCAGCCGCGTCGTGCCCGAGTCGGAGACCACCCCGAATGCGTGTGGCCCGAGCGCCAGCCCCACGAGCAGGTACGCAAGGCTCGTCGGCAGAGCGAGGCGGCGAACCAGGGTGATCAGGAACACCGAGCCCGCGAGCAGAATGAGCGCCTGCGCGAGAGGGCTGAACATGACGTGAAGTTAGACCTCGTACTGGCGCGAGCGCAACGTCATCGGCACCGGGTCTGTTGGAGGCAGGCCGGGTCTGTTGGACGCAGGCCGGGTCTGTTGGAGGCAGGCCGGGTCAGTTGGACGCAGGCCGCGTCAGTTAGGCGTAGGCCGCGTCAGTCGGCCGGAGAGCGCATCGGCCGGGGCGTGCTGCGAGTGCGTGCGAACATTTCGCGCACCTTGCGGCGCGCGAGGCGGGGGCGGGCGTCGGGCGATCAGATCCCCGACTGCCAGGTGCTGGGCATTCCGGCCTTGCCAATCGCGTCCTCGATCAGCAGACAGGCATCACGCGCTTCGGGCTGCGCGCGCAAGCTTCTCGCGATCGAGTTGAGGAACCGGCACATGAGTGCCAGGTTCGGATGATTGGCATGGAGTTGCTCTTCGACGCGGTCGATCGCTTCGATCAGATCGTCCTGATCGCAGCTCGGGAAGGTCATGCTCGTAACGGCAACTTGAACGGAAACCAGCGCCTGATGTATTGCGGCCTGTTGCGCTCCATCCATGGACGGAAATTTGAACTGGTTTGGCAAAGTCCGCAAGCCCCAAAACAAAAGCCCCGCCTGGGGCGGGGCTTTCGTGAACGCCAGTCGGCTGACCGTTACTTGGCGGGGGCGGTCGACGCGGAGTCGGTCGTCGACTTCTTGTGCTTGCTGCTGCTGCTGTGGCTCTTCTTGTGATGCTTGGACGAGGCCGTGCTCGACTGATCGGCGGACGGCGTGCTGGCCGGTGCATCGGCCGCAAAGACCGGCGCCGCGAGCAAGGCGAGAGCAACGACTGGGACGAGCTTCTTGAACATCGATGTGGTCTCCAAAAATAAAGGGATGCGCTGCCTTGGTTTGCGGTGTTGGAGCGGCTCCCCCCGTTCCAAGGCGCGCTTATTATGACCGGAAAGCCTTCGCGGAAGCGCCGTATGACCGCAACGTAATGTTGCCGGCAGACGGCGCGTAACCCTCTGAAATCAAGGGAGAATTCTGCAAAATGGTGGTCCGGTCCGACGCGGACTAGTGTCCGTGAAAGGCAACAAGTGTGCGCAGCGGTACCTCGAGTGCCGCCAGGCGCGCCGAGCCACCGAGATCGGGCAGGTCGACGATGAAACAGGCCCCGAGAATGCTCGCGCCGAGTGAGCGCAGCAATTTCACCGCCGCTTCCGCCGTGCCGCCGGTCGCAATGAGATCATCCACGAGCAGGATGCGCTCGCCGGAGGAGACCGCATCGCGATGCATCTCCATCTCATCCAGCCCGTACTCGAGGGAGTAGGCGACGCGCACGGTGGTGTGCGGCAGCTTGCCTTTCTTGCGGATCGGGACGAACCCCGCTCGCAGCTCATGCGCAATCGCGCCGCCGAGAATGAAGCCGCGCGCCTCGATACCGGCGACATAATCGATGCGCTCGTTGCGCCAGGGGCGGGCGAGCTCTTCCACGACGTCATGAAAGACCTCCGCATTGCCAAGGAGCGTGGTGATGTCGCGGAACATCACCCCAGGCTTCGGATAGTCGGGGATGTTGCGTATCGCCTCGTGAATCGCGTGCAGCTTTGCCGGGTCCATGGACGGCACTCTACGCGATCCTCCACACCAGCGTGCGGTTGTTGGCGGGCATCGCGTGGTTCGCGGTGAGCCTCAGTCCGTGCTTCTGCGCCAGTCGATCGAGGGCCTCGAAATCCCGCAGGCCGCTGTGTGGATCGCGTTGCCTGAGGTAATGGTCGAAGGCGGCGTTGCTCGCGCTCGTGTGCTGCCCCCCGAAGCGGAACGGTCCATACACGCACAGCACCCCGGGGCGCGCGAGCACGGAGCCAGCGCCTCGAAAGAACTCACACACCGCGCTCCATCCCATGATGTGCAGAGTGTTGGCGCTGAAGACCGCATCGACCGCTGCGGCCGGCCAGGGATCAGCGCTCACATCGAGCCTCACCGGCGCAAGGAGATTCGCGCCGCCTTCGACACGGATGCGCTCGGCGAGCGGCGCGAGGTTCTCCGGCAACTCGCTCGGTTGCCAAAGAACATGGGCAAGGGAGGCCGCGAAATGTACCGCGTGCTGCCCGGTGCCACTGCCCACCTCCAGTACCCGGGTGCAGGTGGCAAGTTCCTCGCGCAGCACGGCGAGGATCGGGCCCTTGTTGCGCTCGCAGGCTTCCGACACGGTGAGCACCGCCGGAGTCTGCGACAATGTGCTCATGCAAGCCATAGATGTCCTGCTGACGCGACGGTCTGCACGCGCGCTCACCGAACCGGCGCCGGACGCTGGCGCGCTCGAGCTCATTTTTTCCGCCGCGGCCCGCGCACCGGACCACGGGCGGCTGCGGCCGTGGCGCTTCGTCACCGTGCGTGCGGCGGCGCGCGAGCGCTTTGGCGCGCTGCTCGCGGATCAACTCCGCCGCAGTCACCCGCAGACCGCGGAGGAGACTCTGCAACGCGAGCGGCTGAAGGCATTCCGCGCGCCGCTCATCGTCGTGGTTGCGGCCCACTGCGACCCCAACGTGAAGATACCGGTCATCGAGCAGACCCTCTCCGCCGGCGCGGCTGCCCATGCCATGATGCTCGCGGCATTCGCCCTCGGCTTCAACGCCATGTGGAAGACCGGTGCAGCGGCCTACGATGCAACGGTCAAGGAGGCGCTCGGCCTTGAGCCCGAGGATGCCATCGTGGGCTTCCTTTATCTCGGTACCGAGAGCGGCGAGCGCGCTCCGCCCGGCCGAACCGAGTGGCGCGACCGGGTGCGGGACTTCTCCTGAGGGGAGCTTCTGAGAGGCTTTTTGGGGTAGCGCGCCCCGGTGCGCGTTCGCCTGCAGCTTCAGCGCGCCCACCCGTGCGCCGCACCCCGCGCTGCTCCCGTATCATGGCGCGCCCACGTGGAAAATGAAGGTTTGTGACGAATGAGATTGCTCGTCTGGATACCTGCACTGCTCGCCCTCGTGGCCTGCGCCATGAAGCCCGTCGAGGAGAAATCCGTGCCCGTGAACTCCGACTCCGCGGCGCCCGCTGCGGCCCACGCCACTGCCGCGCCGAGCGGTGCGGCCGCTGCCGCTGCGCCGGTCAGAGCCGCCATCGGAGACTTCGGTCTCGACTTGAGTGCCCGCAACCCGGCAGTGAAGCCTGGAGATGATTTCTTTGGCTATGCCAACGGGCGCTGGTACGACGGGTTCGTCATACCGGCCGACAAATCGAGCTTCGGTCCGTTCGATCGGCTCGATGAGCTCTCCAAGCAGCGCGTGCGCGGGATCATCGAGAAAGCCGCGCAATCGCACGGAGCGCCAGGGAGTCCGGAACAGCAGATCGGAGACTACTACGCCGCCTACATGGATCAGGCTGCGATCGAAGCCAACGGCCTGACCCCCGCCCAGCCGGATCTGCAGCGCATCGCGGCGGCCCGCAAGGGCGAGGATATCGCGCGCCTCTTCGGCGAGCCGGGGTTCGCCACGCTGTTCGATGTGCAGCTGCCGCCGGACTTCAAGAATCCCGATCGTTATTCCATCTTCATCAGCGAGGCGACTCTCGGGCTTCCCGACCGTGAGTATTACCTCAAGGACGATCCGACGCTGAAGGAGCTGCGCGCGAAGTACGTCGCCTATATCGCGCAGATGCTCCAGCTCGCCGGCGTGCCCGATGCGCAGCAGAAGGCGCGTGACATCATGGCCTTCGAGACCGCGGCGGCGAAGGTGCAATGGCCCATCGAGAAGCGCCGTGACGTGGATGCCATCTACAACCCGCGCAGCAAGGCGCAGCTGCTCGCCTACGCTCCGGGCTTCCCGTGGCAGACCTTCCTCGACGCGCAGCAGCTCGGCGCGCGCAACGAAGTGGTGCTGGGTGAGCTCACGGCGATCCGCGATCTCGCGGCGCTCTTCGCGCGTACCGATGTCGCGACGCTCCGGGACTTTCTGACCTTCCACTATCTCAGCAGCCACGCGCCGTACCTGCCGAAGCGCTTCGATGAAGCGCGCTTCGCTTTCTACGGCCAGGCGATGCGCGGCCAGCCGCAGCAACGCGAGCGCTGGAAGCGCGCGGTGGACGCGGTCGATGATTCACTCGGCGAGGCTGTGGGCCGGCTTTACGTGGCGGAGTATTTTCCGCCCGAATCCAAGGCGAAAATGCAGCAGCTGGTCGCGGACCTCGAGGCAGCGCTCAGCCGGCGCATCGACGCGCTCGACTGGATGACGCCGCAGACCAAGACGCGCGCTCACGAGAAGCTCGCCGCTTTCACGCCGAAGATCGGTTACCCCGACAAGTGGAAGGACTATTCCAAGCTCGGCGTGCGGCGCGATGACCTGCTCGGCAACGTGCGCCGCGCGAGCGAGTGGCAGTGGAACTACCAGGTCGAGCGCCTCGACAAGCCGGTAGACCGCGGCGAGTGGCAGATGACTCCGCAGGAGATCAACGCCTACTACAACCCGTCCAACAACGAGATCGTCTTCCCGGCAGCGATCCTGCAGCCGCCATTCTTCGATCCCAACGCCGATGCCGCGGTCAACTTCGGCGCCATCGGTGCGGTGATCGGCCACGAGATGGGCCACGGCTTCGATGACCAGGGGCGCAAGTTCGGTCCCGATGGCGCGATGCGCGACTGGTGGACTCCCGCGGACGCGCAGGTGTTTACCGCACGCACCGCGCGGCTCATCAAGCAGTTCTCCGATTTCGAGCCGCTGCCCGGACTGAAGGTTAATGGCGCCAACACCGTCGGTGAGAACATCGGCGATCTCGGCGGGCTCAACGTAGCCCACGAAGCGTACCGGATCTCGCTGCAGGGCCGGCCGGCGCCCATGATCGACGGGCTCACCGGCGATCAACGCTTCTTTCTCGCCTACGCGCAGGTGTGGCGCGAGAAATACCGCGACGGCGCACTGCGCGAGATGGTGATCTCGAACGAGCACAGCCCTTCGCAGTTCCGCGTCAATGGGCCCTTGCCCAACATCGACGACTGGTATCAGGCGTTCGACGTGCAGCCGGGAGACAAGCTGTACATACAGCCGCAGGAGCGGGTGCGGATCTGGTAGGAGTGCGGGGTGGCGCAGCGCCCCGGCGTCATGGCTTTACCACTGCCAGTATCACGATCGCCACCAGCAGGAGCGATGGCAGCTCGTTGAACCAGCGGTACCAGCGCTGCGAGTGCGGATTGATTCCCGTGCGCAGCGCCAACATCAGCCGATAGCAAGAGAAGTGATAGCCGACGAGCAGCGCCACCAGCACCAGCTTGGCCTGTAACCAGCCCTGCTCGAGATAGCCGGGGGAGGCCGAGATCAGCGCCGTGCCAAACAGCACCGCGAGCACGGCGCCGACGCTCATGATAAAGAACAGCCGCCGCTCCATAACGACGAACCGGGCGATTCCGGGCGCGTCGGTGGTTACTGCGTGGTAGACGAAAAGCCGCGGCAGGTAGAACAGGCCCGCGAACCAGGTCACCACGAACACTACATGGAAGGCTTTGAGCCACAGCATGGGCGGCGATTGTAGGGTAGCATCACGCTCTTTCCATCACGGCACCCTGCGCAACCATGTCTGAGAAGATGGCCACTCCAGCTATGCCTTTTCCGAGCAATATCGAGATCGCGCAGCAGGCGAAGCTGCGGCCGATCGTCCCGCTGGCGCGGGAACGGCTGGGGATCCCCGAAGACAGCCTCGAGTCCTACGGCCGTTACAAGGCGAAGGTTTCGCTCGATTACCTGGCGCAGCTCGCCGACCGGCCCGACGGCAAGCTCATCCTGGTGACGGCCATCTCCCCGACACCGGCGGGCGAAGGCAAAACCACCACCACCGTCGGTCTCGGCGATGCCCTTAACATGATGGGCAAGCGCGCGATCCTGTGCCTGCGGGAACCCGCGCTCGGTCCGGTCTTCGGTATGAAAGGCGGTGCCGCAGGCGGCGGCTACTCGCAGGTCGTGCCGATGGAGGACATCAACCTGCACTTCACCGGCGACTTCGCCGCCGTCGCGCTCGCCAACAACCTGCTGGCCGCGCTCATCGACAACCACATCTACCAGGGCAATCAGCTCGGCTTCGACGTGCGCCGCGTCACTTGGCGGCGCGTCGTGGACATCAACGATCGCGCGCTGCGCGAGATCGTGGTCGGCCTCGGCGGTACCGCCAACGGCGTCCCACGCGAGGATGGCTTCGACATCGTGGTGGCCTCGGAAGTCATGGCGATCCTGTGCCTCGCGAGCTCCCTCGGCGATCTCAAAGAGCGCCTCGGTCGCATCGTGGTCGGTTACCGCGCGAGTGGCGAGCCAATCCTGGCCCGCGACCTCAAGGCGCAGGGCGCCATGACGGCATTGATGAAGTCGGCCCTCGCGCCGAATCTCGTGCAGACGCTCGCCAACAACCCGGCTTTCGTGCACGGAGGTCCGTTCGCCAACATCGCGCACGGCTGCAACTCGGTGATCGCCACGCGCACTGCGCTGAAGCTCGCGGACTACGTGGTGACCGAGGCCGGCTTTGGCGCCGATCTCGGCGCCGAGAAATTCGTCGATATCAAGTGCCGCAAGGCGGGACTGAAGCCCGCGGCCGCGGTGGTGGTCGCGACGGTCCGCGCGCTCAAGTACCACGGCGGCGTAGAGCTCGCCGATCTCAAGACGGAGAACCTGGCAGCGCTCGATAAGGGAGCCGTTAATCTCGAGCGGCACATCGACAATGTCCGCAACCGCTACGGGTTGCCGTGCGCCGTGGCGATCAACCGCCGCGCCGAGGACAGCGATCGGGAGATCGAGCTGCTCATCGAGCGCATCGCGCCGCACGGGGTGCGCGTGGTGCCGGCCACGCATTTCGCCGAGGGTGGCCGCGGCGCGCTGGAGCTGGCACGCGAGGTGGTACGGCTCGCCGAGGAGCCGAGCCGTTTCCGCTTCGTCTACCCGGACAACGCCACGCTGTGGGAAAAGATGAAGGCCATCGCGACCGAGATCTATCACGCGAGCGACATCACCGCCGACACCAAGGTACGCGCCCAGATCCGCCATCTCCAGGAAAGCGGCTATGGTCACTACCCGGTGTGTGTCGCGAAGACCCAGTATTCCTTCTCCACCGACCCGAAGCTGCGCGGCGCACCGGCGCACCACGTGGTAAACATCCGTGAAGTGCGGCTCGCGGCGGGCGCCGAGTTCGTGATCATGATCTGTGGCGACATCATGACCATGCCGGGACTGCCGAAGGTTCCGGCCGCGAACAACATCGACGTCGACGACGACGGCCGCATCACCGGACTTTTCTGACCGAGGCGGCGCAGCTACGCGCCAGGAACGCGCCGTGCCATTCTGCGAAGCCGACCCGTGGCGACTGCAGTACTTCGAGGGCGTCCTCTGTCCAGCGGCGGTGCGCATCCCGACCGAGGATCCGGACGCCTACGAGTGGAATCCGCAGCAACGCTGGGTGTACGACAAACTGCGCTTGTGCGCCTCACAGGGCATCGTCTGCGCGCCGCACGGTGTCGAGCCGCCGGAGTTCCCGGTGTTCAGCAAGCCGATCACCAATCTGCGCGGCATGGGGGCCGGCAGCCGCGTGCTGCGCAATGCCCTGGATTACCGCCGGCACCTGACAGCCGGACATTTCTGGATGCCGTTGCTCGCGGGCGAACACGTGAGCACCGACGTGGCGGTCGTGCGCGGCAGGGTTACGTGGTCGCGGCACTCGCGCGGCACCCCGGCCGGCCAGGGCACCTTCGATTACTGGAGCATCGAGGCCGCGCGACGGCCGGGCCTCGAAGCCTATCTCGCTGACTGGCTGGCGCGTCACATCGGGTCCTATACCGGCATGATGAACTTCGAGTCCATCGGCGGCCGGATCATCGATGTGCACCTGCGTTTCGCGGACCAGTGGCCGGATCTCTACGGCCGCAGCTGGCTCGAGGCGGTGGTGCGACTCTACGAACGCGGTGTATGGTCGTGCGAGGAGCATGGCCGCAGCGACGGCTACAGCGTTGCGCTCTTCGGTCCGCATCGCCGCGAATACCAACATCCGCCCGCTGCGGTGCTCGCGGAGGTGCGCCGCATGGCACAGGTGAGCAGCGTACAGTGCACCTTTCACGCCGACCGTCCGGCGGCGGCGCACCCGATGCCACCCGGAGGATTCCGGCTGGCAATAGTCAATTGCCACGCCCTCGAGGCGGGCCGTGCGGCACGCGCGCTGCTGGCCCGAGCCTTCGGCCTCGCGCCGGCACACGCCGCATCATTCGGCTAGACCCCGCTTCCGATGCCAGCCGCAAGGAAAAGCCAGCGCGCTCCGGATCGCCGCTACATTCTGGTGATCGATGTCGGCGGGACGCACGTGAAGTTCCGCATCGGCGAGCACGGTGCCATGCAGGAGTTCAAATCCGGCCCGAAAATGACACCTGCGCGCATGACGCGCGCGCTCCGCAAGCGCCTGGGCGAGGCACGCTATGACGCGGTCTCCATCGGCTACCCGGGCCTCGTCTATCACGGCCGGATCGCAGCCGACCCGCACAACCTCGGCAAGGGCTGGCTGGGTTTTGACTTTGCCGCCGCGCTCGGCGGCCCGGTGCGCGTGCTCAACGATGCGGCCATGCAGGCGATCGGCAGCTACCGTGGCGGCCGCATGCTGTTTCTCGGACTCGGCACCGGCCTTGGCGCGACGCTCATTATCGACGGAGTGGTCGAGCCAACGGAGGTCGGGCACATGCCCTACAAGCACGGCCGCACCTTCGAGGCTTATGTCGGTGAGCGCGCCCGCAAGCGCTCAGGCAACCATCGCTGGCGCAAGGCGGTACGCAGGGTCATCAAGGACCTCGATGCCGCTTTCGAGCCCGACTACATCGTGCTCGGCGGCGGCAACGCCAAGCGCCTGGAGAAGCTGCCGCGCGGGGTGCGCCTCGGCGGCAATCTCCACGCCTTCGCTGGCGGGCTGCGCCTGTGGGATCCCGATTCCGGCGTGATGACTTCGCCTGCTGCTGCCGTGCGGCGGGCGCGCCGCCGCCGATGAGCGCGGCACCCGGACCTCCCGGTCCCCGCACCCGTGCCAACCCGCCCGGCTTGCCTGTGATGCGCACTGCGGACTGAGCCCGTGCCCTTCACCCTCGCGCACCCGGCGGCTGTCCTTCCCCTGCGCGGCGTACGTTACCTGCGGACGGCGCCGCTCATCGTCGGCGCCATCGTTCCGGATTTTCCCTACTACCTGCCGAGCCGCATGGCGCGCCTCGTCCCCCCGACTCATTTGCTCGCTCACTCGGTCACCCTCGACTTGCCGCTCGGGCTCGCGCTACTCGCCGGCCTCGTTCTGCTGCGGCGGCCGCTCACCGCGGTGCTCTGGCCGCGTGCGCGCACTGTGTGCCTGCGGGCACTCATGCCCTTCGATCGGGTGAGTGACTGGTTCCTGGCGATCCCTGCCATCGTGATCGGCGTGTGGACCCACCTGCTGTGGGACTCATTCACGCACAGCGATGGCTGGATGGTGCACCGCGTGTCTGCGCTCAGTGCGCCGTTCACGCTCGGTCCCTACAACGGAACCGTCTGTCACGCGCTGCAGTACCTGAGCTCGGTGATTGGACTGTTTGTGCTCGTGCTGTGGTACGCGCGGCTGCCTGCGCCGCGTCCCGAAGCGGGCCCGGACCGGGCCCGATCGGCAGCCGGCCCGGTGTTGTTGCTCGTGGCCACGGCCGCGGTGCTCATCGGCGCCGTGCAGGGCGTGCGGGAATTCCGCCGCACGCCGAGCGTTTACGGCACGCTGTACGTGGTGCTCACCGATGGGGTCACCTGGTTTACGGCGCTGTATCTCACCGCCGGGATCGTGCTGACTCTCGAGCACGGATCGGAACCGCTCGTGGCTCCCGCCGCTCGCGCTCAGCGCGGCGTGCCGAACTCCATGGCCCAGTAAACACCGCGCTTGTCGTGCGCGTTCACGGCGAACGCCACACCCATCTCCCGGTAGAGCGGGTCCATGAGGTTGGCGCAGTGCTCGGGGCTCGTGAGCCAGCCGGCCACCACCTCATCGGCCGTCATGACGCCGCTGGCGAGATTCTCGCCGACCTCGCTCCAGCGGTAGCCACTGCGGGTGATGCGCGCGGCGGGTGAGCTGCCATCGCGGCCGGTGTGATCCATGTAGCCGAAGCTGGCCATGTCGCGCGCATAGGCATGTGCGACCTGGGTCAGCTTGGCGTTGGCACTGAGTGGCGCCGCGGCGGCGTAGGGCGTCGGGCCGCAGCGCCTTGCGCGCGCGCGCGCCTCGTTGGTGAGCGTCAGCACACGGCGGCCGACCTCGCTCTGCTCCTGTGGCGCGGGCGGGGTGAAGGGCGCGGCGAGCGCGATCCAGACCTGCTTGCCACTGCGCCAGGTGCCGATCTCGCGGAACGCAGGGTTGATGATCTGCTGACAGAACTGCTGCGCGAGCGTGCGCTCGATGTCCCCGTTCGCGGGCACATTGGAAATGCTCACCGAAAAGGAGCTCACCTCGTGGTAGCCGGCGAATTGCAGCGCGGTGCGCAGGTCCGTGCCCTGCGACAGCCGGTGTGCCGCCTCGTCCAGGCGGGCATTCTCGCGCAGCGGCGGGGCGGCGCGGTGGCGGCCATCGCAACCGACGTTGCGGACCGTGTTCACCGAGTCGATGACATCAGCGCAAGCCCAGGCGGGTCCGAGAGCGGTGAGCAGCAAAGCCAGCTGTCTGTGGCAACTCTTGCGCCGGTCAGTCATTGTTAGCCGATGGCCGAATGGGATGCGGAGCAATTTACGACAACGGGGTGGCCGTGGCGAACGGGCAACTCGTTCCAGCTGCTCGATGGCGGCGGCGAATTTTTTCCCGCCATGCTTGCCGCCATCGATGCGGCGCGCAACTCCGTGCTCCTCGAAATGTACCTGGTGCAATCGGGCCACGTCCTGACGCAGTTCGTCGCGGCGCTGGTGGCTGCCGTGGGCCGCGGGGCACGTGTTTGCGTGGTGCTCGATGCGTTCGGGTCGCTCGGGATGTCGCGCGCCGACCGCCACCGCCTGCTGGAGGCCGGCGTGGAGCTGCGCTTCTTCAACCCGCTCGAGCTGCACAAGCGCCTCGGCAATCTGCTGCGTGATCATCGCAAGCTGCTGATCACCGATGGCTGCATGGCTTTCGTCGGCGGCACGGGTCTCACCGATGAGTTCGCACACACGGCCGATCGGCCCGGGTGGCGCGAGCTGATGGTGCGCATCGAAGGACCGGTGGTCGCCGACTGGCAGCGGGCGTTTGCGCGCACCTGGCGGCGCTGCGGCCCGGAGCTCGGCCTCGCCACCGCACCGCCGTCCCCGCCGCGCGCGGGCGCGGCCGGCAGGCTGTCGCTGTCGGAAGCGCGGCAGCGCTCGGTGCTTGCCAACGGGGTCCTGCGCCGGGTCGACACCAGTCTCCAGCGCGCCTGGATCATGAGTGCCTACTTCGTGCCTGCACGCCGCTTCCGCGCGGCGCTCGGCCGAGCCGCGCGGCGCGGGGTGGACGTGAGGCTGCTGGCGCCCGGCGCACGCACCGATCACCCGTGGGTGCGCTACGCCTCGCGGCGCTTCTATGCCCGCATGCTGCGCAGCGGCGTGCGCATCTACGAGTACCAGCCCGGCATGCTGCACGGCAAGGTCATTCTGTGCGATGACTGGGTATCGGTTGGCTCGAGCAACCTCGATCGCTGGAGCCTGCGCTGGAACCTCGAGGCCAACCAGGAAGTCGCCGACACGCGCTTTGCCGACGCCGTGGCCGCGCTCTTCGAGCGGGACTTTCTCGTGTCGCGGCTCATCAGCCGCCGCCACTGGCACGAGCGTGCCTGGATCGACCGCCTGCGCGAGAACATCGCCGGCGCCATCGATCGTTACCTGGACCGCTGGCAGCGTCCCGGGCGCCAATGAGCGCGCGTCGCCGGCGAGCGGCCATGCGCTTGACGCGGCGTTACTGAGCGCGCGCCGAGTACAGCTCGTCGGTCCGCACGAATGACAGCAGGAAAGGCGCCGTGACCCGCAGCTGCGTCACGTAGGCCTTGAGCGCGAAGAGCTTGCCGTCCTCTTCGGCGGGCGCGAGGTCGAATGCCGCAGGGGCGAGCGGGCTGGCGCGCGGCGCAGGGGTGAGCGGAAGACCCGGAAGGAGATCCACTGGGGCCGGCCAGCCCTCGCCGCCGTGCACGATCCAGTAACGTATCACGGCCGCTCCGGGGTGACGCGGGGCGAGGCTGTGCGCGAGCAGTCCCGCGGCGCGATGATCCGGATGCTCATCGAGGGGCGTCGGCGCAAGGATGAGATCCGGCTGCGCGCGCTCGAGCACCGCGCGCAAGTCCCGCTCGAGGCTCTCGCCGGTGTACGGATGCCCGGGGTACAGCGCATCGTCGTAGGGCACGGCGGAGGCGCCGGTGGTTGCCGAGGTATAGGCCGATGAGCGATGCCTGCCGAGGAGCTCGAGCAATCCCCCATCGGGGTAGCCGAGGAACAGCTGCCGCTGCGCAGCGACTCCGAGGCGGGCCGCGGCGATGCGCGCTTCGCCCATGCGCTGCGCGCCGAGCGCACGGCCCACCGCACGCCCCGGGAGCAGGCTGTGGCTCATGAGGAGGAGATTCATGCGCGCCGCATCACCACTCGTGAGCCATACGATCGTGACCCGGCCGCCCGCATGCACCACGCGCTGGATGACCCCTCCGCAACAAAGCGTCTCATCGTCCGGGTGCGGCGAGATGACGAGCAGCGAGGTGCCGGCACCGATCGCCGGCAGCGCCGACGCGTCGCGCTCCAGCGCCGCGGCACCGCCGCTAACATCATGCGCCGGTGCGCTCGCCATCGGCAGCGCAATCGCCCATGTTACGGCCGATGTTGCGGCCCAGGTTGCGAGGAAGCGCATCGGGTCGGCAGTATCGCACGCAGCCCGGCGGATTCGTTACAGTGTCAGCGATGCGTCGGGCTGCGCGCGTCGCTGACTGGAGCTCACGGTGCACACGCCTCTGCTCGCTTATCACGATCCGCAATTCATCGACTCGGACGATGGGCGGCCGATCCGCATCGTGTCCGAGTATCTCGCGCCGCTGCGCTCGTTCCGCGATGCAGGCGTCAGCGCCACGGTGGTGTTTTTCGGCTCGGCACGCATCCACTCGGAGGGACCGCTCGGCCGCTACTACGATGAGGCGTGTGAGCTCGCGCGCCTCATCACCGACTGGAGCCAGAAGCAATGCGGCGGCCGGCTCATCGTCTGTTCCGGTGGCGGACCTGGAATCATGGAAGCCGCCAACCGCGGTGCGCACCTCGCCGGCGGCCGCAGCATCGGTCTCAACATCGGTCTGCCGCACGAGCAGCGGCCCAACCGCTACATCAGCGCGGGCCTGTGCTTCGAGTTCCATTACTTCTTCATGCGCAAGCTCTGGTTCGCGCACCTCGCGCATGCGCTCATCGCGTTCCCGGGAGGCTTCGGCACCTTCGATGAGCTGTTCGAGATCCTCACGCTGGCGCAGACGCGCAAGCTGGTGCGGCCGATCCCGGTATTCCTCTACGGCTCGGCCTACTGGAAGGACGTGGTCGACTTCGATGCACTGGTGCGCCACGGCACCATCGATGCCGAGGACCTGAAGCTGTTCGAGTTCGTCGACGAGCCGCAACGGGCGCTGGCGCGGCTCACGAGCCGCATGCCGCCGCCGCCCACCGAGCCGCGCGTCGCGTTCGCCAAGTCACGTTGTCACCCGGGAGCCTGAAGGCTGCGGCGGCGCGGTGCGCCACACTGTTGCCGCGCAGCGCCGCGATCAATATCAGACGACGCGGATCGAGGGGTCGATGCTCGACGCCCAGGCCAGCATGCCGCCCTCGAGATTGGCCGGTGCGCGGATGTTGGCGCGCACCGCGAGCTGACAGGCCGTCATGCTGCGCCCGCCGCTGCGGCAGATGAATACCGGCTGCGCCTGCGGGTCGATCTCCGCGAGACGCTGCGGGAGCTGCCCGAGCGGAATGTGCAGCGCTCCGGGCAGGTGGCCCGCGTCAAACTCCACATCTTCGCGCACATCGACGAGCAACGGCCGCTCGCCACGCGCAAGAAGCTCCTGCAGTGCCGCGGCGGTAAGCCGCCGGATCCCTTCCGGTACGGGAGTGCTGGGCATATCTCGTGGCTCCGTGATGGTGGGTGCCGCCCCGCACACGGCGCAATCGCCGCGGCGCGCAACCCGAAACTCGCTGAAGCGCATCGCGAGCGCATCGTAGGTGAGCAGGCGGCCAATGAGCGGCTCACCGACGCCGGTAATGAGCTTGATGGCCTCGGTTGCCTGCAGCATGCCGAGGACGCCAGGCAGCACGCCGAGCACCCCGGCCTCGGCGCAGTTGGCCACCATCCCGTCCATCGCCTGCGGGAATAGGCAGCGATAGCACGCGCCAAGGTCGGGCACGTAGGTGATGAGATGGCCCTCGAAACGGTGGATCGCCGCGGAAACCAGTGGCCGGCGCAGGATGACGCACGCATCGTTGATGAGGTAGCGCGTCGAGAGGCGATCGGTACCATCGAGCACCAGGTCGTATTGCGCAAAGAGCGCGCGAACGTTCGCTGCGCGCAGCTCGAGCGCATGGGCAATGATGCGCACTTCCGGGTTGAGCGCCGCGAGCCGCTCGCGTCCGGCCTCGGCTTTCAGTTGTCCGAGGCTCTCGCTGTCGAACAGCACCTGGCGCTGGAGGTTGGTGAGATCGACGCGGTCGCCATCGAGCAGTCCGAGCGTGCCGCAGCCGGCCGCCGCGAGGTAAAGCGCCGCGGGTGAGCCGAGGCCGCCAGCACCGACGATGAGCACCCGCGCGGCTTTGAGCTTCTCCTGGCCCGCAGCGCCGATCTCACGGAGCGCCAGGTGGCGTCGATAGCGTTCGCGCTCGCTGCTCGAGAGGCTCGTGGCTGCGCCGGCGGAAGCTTCGAGGGTGTCGGCCATGCAGCGAAGCTTCCACGCGCCTGCGCGCCCCTGTCAACGGCGTCCCGGCGTGCGCAGGGCGTGCTCAGGAGCTGAGGGAAACCTCAGGCAGTGACGGGCTGACAGATGAACAGGTGGGCCGGCAGCACGTTCAGCGGCTCGAAGCGGCGCGCAACGTAACCGAAGGTGCGCTTCAGATCCCGCAGCACGCGCGTCGAGAACTGGTAGACCAGGAACGCCCCGCCGGGCTCGAGCATGTCGCGCGTCTTGTTGAGGATGCGCTCGCGCAAGGGAGCGGGGATGGTGCTGAAGGGGATGCCGGAGATGATGTAATCGGCGCGCATATAACCGCAGCGCCGCAGGATCTCATCGACCGAGACCGCCGACCCCTCGATCACGCGCAGGCGCTTGTCGGTGAAGGCGCTGCCCAGGTAGCTGACGAAGTCGGGATTCATCTCGATGGCGATCAGCGCCGCATCGCTGCGCATGCGCCGCAGGAGCTCGGCGGTGATGACCCCGACCCCCGGCCCGTACTCCACGATCACCCGCGCGCGGCCGAAATTGATCGGCTCGAGCAGCTGCTTGATGAGGAAACGTGAGCTCGGCACGATCGACCCGAGCATGCGCGGGTGACGGAAGAAATTGCGTGCGAAAAGCAGCGCGTTGCCGGCCCGTCCCGGGGGCGGGTCTGCAGGCTTGTTGTTCATGTTCTGTCCCCAGGTCGGTGCCACTATCACTCTATAGCAATATTCGCGTCCCGAAGCCAACTCGAGCGCCGGTGGCGCGAGCGGGGCAGGGGTGGCTCGGCGCCTTCGGGAGCTTTCAGCCACCTGCGCGCTTGGCCTGGAGACCGAGCCGGCAGAGCTCGGCGACCAGGCGGTCGCGATGGTCGCCCTGGATCTCGATGCGGCCGTCCTTGACCGTGCCACCGGCGCCGCACAGCTTCTTCAGCCGTGCAGCGAGCTCATCGAGCTCTAACGCATCCAGTGTCAGTCCGCTGACGACCGTTACGCCCTTGCCGCCGCGGCCGGCGACTTCCCGCCCGACACGCACTCGCGCCGCAGCCGCCGGTGCCGCCCGCGGTTGCGCGCGCAGGCGCGACGCCTGCGAGGCGTTACGCAGCACCACGCCTCGATAAGTCTGTTTGGCCTTCATCGTAGTGTTGCCGGGGTGAGGCGACTACAATCCTGTCGAAGCCGCACCGGCTCCTGCAACCGTAACACACCAGACGGAACTCACCTCATGACCCCTCGGTCGCGCCTGCATGTTCCCTCTCCTCCCGCACGGCCGGGGCAGGAACCCGACTTCAGTTATCTCCAGCTCTCACCCGCCGGAGCGGTCTATCGGCCCGATGTCACCGCCGCGGCACGCGATGTCGAGAACCTCTCGCTCGAGCTGGTACGGGTACTCGACGACGAGCACCGCGCGGTCGGCCCGTGGAATCCACATCTCGAGGCTCCGGAGCTGCAGGTGGCGCTGCGCCACATGCTGCTCACACGGCTGTTCGACGATCGCATGCAGCGCATCCAGCGCCAGGGCCGGATCTCCTTCTACATCAAGTCGACGGGTGAAGAGGCGGTGGCGGTCGCCGCCGGCATGGCGTTGCAGCCGGGCGACATGCTTTTCCCCTCTTATCGCCAGCAGGGGCTGCAGGTGGTGCGCGGGCGCAATCTCGTCGACCTGATGTGCCAGTGCCTCTCCAACAGCCGCGACATGTGCAAGGGCCGGCAGATGCCGATCATGTATCACTTCGGCGATGGCAACATCTTCTCGATCTCCGGGAACCTCGCCACGCAGTTCCCGCAGGCGGTCGGCTGGGCGATGGCGGCGGCCATCAAGGGCGAGGATCACATCGCCGCGAGCTGGATCGGCGAGGGCTCGAGCGCGGAAGCGGATTTTCATTATGCGATGACCTTCGCGGCCGTCTACCAGGCGCCGGTGATCCTGAATCTCGTCAACAACCAGTGGGCCATTTCCACCTTCCAGGGCTTCGCCGGGGGCGAGCGGCGCACCTTCGCGCAGCGCGGGCCGGGCTACGGTCTTCCGGGCATCCGCGTCGATGGCAACGACTTCCTGGCGGTATACGCGGTCACGCAGTGGGCGGCACAGCGCGCGCGGCAGAGCGCGGGTCCCACCCTCATCGAGCACGTCACCTATCGCGCGGCGGCGCACTCGACGAGCGATGATCCCTCCCGCTATCGCCCGAAGGAGGAATGGCAGGCGTGGCCGCTCGGAGATCCGGTCACACGTCTCAAGCAGCACCTGATCGCGCTCGGAGAGTGGTCCGAGGAGCGCCATGCACAGCTGCACAAGGAGCTCGAAGCGCACGTCACGGCCTGCTGGAAGGAGGCCGAGTCCTACGGAACGCTGACGCAGGGTCCGTTCCTCGACCCGCTCACGATGTTCGACGACGTGTTCCGCGACATGCCGGCGAATCTGCAGCGCGAGCGCGAGGAGATGCGCGCGCTCCTCGAGCGGCAGCGCGCCCAGGCGGGCTCCGCGCAGTCGCAGGACGCGCACGGCAGCCCGCCGCGCGCGCACGAGGGCTGAGCGCATGGCACGGATGAACATGGTGCAGGCGCTGAACTCCGCGATGGACGTGATGCTCGGCCGCGATCCGCGCGTGGTGATACTCGGCGAGGACGTCGGTTTCTTCGGCGGAGTGTTCCGCGTCACCGACGGTCTGCAGCGCAAGTACGGCGAGCACCGGGTGCTCGATACACCGATCGCCGAAGGCGGCATCATCGCCGCCGCGATCGGCATGGGTGTCAACGGACTCAAGCCGGTCGCCGAGATCCAGTTCGCCGACTACATCTACCCCGGCTTCGATCAGGTGGTGAGCGAGCTCGCGCGCATCCGTTACCGCACCGCGGGCGAGTTCCACGTGCCGGTGACCATCCGCACCCCCTGTGGCGGCGGCATCCGCGGCGGTCAGACGCACTCGCAGAGCCCGGAAGCGATCTTTGCGCACGTCTGCGGCATCAAGGTGGTCATGCCCTCCAACCCCTACGACGCCAAGGGCCTGCTGATCAGCGCGATCGAGGAGGACGATCCGGTCGTGTTCTTCGAGCCCAAGCGTCTCTACAACGGACCCTTCGACGGCGATCCGCACAAGCCCGCCGTGCCTTGGAGCGCGCACCCGCGCGGGGAGGTCCCCGACGGGCATTACTCCGTGCCGATCGGCCGGGCGGTAGTCCTGCGCGAGGGCGCGGACGTCACCATCATCACCTACGGCACGATGGTCCACGTGGCCGAGGCCGCCGTGCGCGCCACCGGCATCGATGCGGAGATCGTGGATGTGCGCACCATGTCGCCGCTCGATACCGAGACGCTGTGCAACTCGGTGTGCAAGACCGGCCGCTGCGTGGTCGTGCACGAGGCCACGCGCTTTTCCGGCTACGGCGCGGAGATCGTGGCCAGCGTGCAGGAGCAGTGCTTCTGGAACCTCGAAGCGCCGGTGAAGCGCGTCGCGGGCTGGGACACGCCCTATCCGCACGCCTTCGAGTGGGAGTACTTCCCGGGTCAGGCGCGCATCGCCGCGGCACTGAACGAGGTGATGGAGGTGCGATGAGCCGCTACGTCTTCAAGCTGCCGGATCTCGGCGAGGGAACGGTCGAGGCCGAGATCGTCGGCTGGCGCGTCAAGGCCGGGGACACCGTGGCCGAGGATGACGTGCTCGTCGAAGTGATGACCGAGAAGGCGGCGGTGGAGGTACCGTCGCCCGTGAGCGGACGGGTGCTCGCGACGACCGGTGCGCCCGGCGACATGGTGCCGGTCGGGGCCGAGCTCATCGTGCTCGAGACCGACGCGGCGGGAGCCGCGGCAGGAGGAGCGGCTGGAGCGAGTGCGAAGCCCGCCGACACGGGCGCGGGTGTCTCCTCCGTCGCCGCGCCGAGCTCTGCGGCCGCCATCGCCGGCGGGGCGGTTCCGCCGAAGTCCGCGCTGGCCTCTCCCGCCGCGGCGAGCCCCGCTCCCGCGGGGGCACGAGCGACCCCAGCCGGTGCCAATGGCGGCGCCGCGCCTTCCGCGGCATCTACGGCCGCCGGCAGCATGCGCGTCGCGACATCGCCCGCGATCCGCCGCCGCGCGCACGAGGCCGGCATCGACCTGCGGCAGGTGGCAGGCTCGGGACCCAACGGGCGTATCGTGCCGAAGGATCTCGAGGCGTATGTCGCGCGGCGCACGCAACCGACACCGCTGCGCAGCGGGCCGAAGCCCGTGCCTGCGGCACGGCCTGCCGTGCCCGCAGCCGCCATCGAGGAGATCAAGGTGATCGGGCTGCGCCGCGTGATCGCGCAGCGCATGAGCGAGGCGAAGCGCACCATTCCGCACTTCGCCTATGTCGAGGAGCTCGACATCACCGAGCTCGAATCCCTGCGCCGGCATCTGAACGCGAAGCTCCCCGAGGGTGCGGGACCGCTCAGCTATCTGCCGTTCCTCGGCCTCGCCCTCATGCGCGTGCTGCGCGAGTACCCGCAGTGCAACGCGCACTACGATGCCGAGCGCGGCGTGATCGTGCGTTACGCCGCGGTCCACCTGGGTATCGCCACGCAGACTCCGGAGGGCTTGAAGGTACCGGTGGTGCACGATGCACAGGCGCTCACGCTGTGGGAGCTCGCGGCCGCCATGCGCCGCGTGAGTGAAGCCGCGCGCAGCAACAAGGCGAAGCGCGAGGAGCTCACGGGTTCCACCATCACCATCACCAGTCTCGGCAAGCTCGGCGGCATCGCGAGCACGCCCATCATCAATGCGCCGGAAGTCGCCATCATCGGCGTGAACCGCGCCATCGAGCGCCCGGTGGTGATCGATGGGGCCATCGCCATCCGCCTCACCATGAATCTCTCGTCCTCCTTCGACCACCGCTTCGTGGATGGCTACGACGCGGCATCGCTGATCCAGGCGCTGAAGGAGTGCCTCGAGCACCCGGCGACCCTCTTCATCCCGGCCTGAGCGCCGGGCGCTCGCGCAGGTGACATAACGCAGGCGATCCGGTGAGGAGTCGCCGCCGTGTTAGTCTTTGTCCCGCAGAGGGGAGGGAAGGCACATGGATGCACAGCGCGGCGTAGGGGTCGTTGCGCTCCTGACACTGGTTGCAGCTTGCGGCGGCAGCGGCGAGTCCTCGAACATCGTACCCGTCCCTCCGGTGCCGCCTTTCAGCTCGGTACAGCAGGTGCAGGTCTCGCAGTCCTCGCCTTTCGCTGCCGGATGCGATGGCGTCTCGGCACCGAGCGGCACGCTTTATCCCAACACCGCGGTCGAGCCCTCGCTGATCGTCAATCCGTTCAACTCGTCGAACCTGATCGCCGCGTGGCAACAGGATCGCTGGTCCAACGGCGGCTCGCGGGGACTGGTGCTCGCGGCCTCCTTCGACGGCGGCAGCAGCTGGACGCTGACCAGCGCGCCCTTCTCGCGCTGCACGGGCGGCAATGCCGGTAATCTCGGCAACTACGAGCGCGCGACCGATCCCTGGCTCAGCGCGGCGCCGGACGGTACCTACGTGTACGCGCTCTCCCTGTCGTTCAACGGCACGACACTCGCCGCGGGCTCAGCGAGCGCGATGCTGGTGGCGCGCTCGGCGGACTTCGGCGTCACCTGGCAATTGCCGCATGCGCTCATCCAGGACGGTGACAAGGTCTTCAACGACAAGGGCTCGATTACTGCCGATCCGATCAATGCGAGCTACGTATACGCCGTCTGGGACCGCATGACCTCAGCCGTCGCGGGTCCCAGCTACCTCGCATTCACGGCCGATGGCGGCTCAACCTGGCAGAGCGCGCGCAACATCTACGACCCGGGCCCTTCCGCACAGACCCTCGGCAACCAGATCGTGGTACTGCCGGGCGATGTGCTGCTCGATGTCTTCACGGAGATCAGCACACAGGCGGGCAAACCCTCCGCTGCGGTGCGCGTCATCCGCTCGCTCGATAACGGCACTAACTGGTCCACCCCCGTCACGATCTCCGACCTGCAGGCGGTGGGCACCACCAATCCCGCCAACAATGCCCCGGTACGCGATGGATCGGAGCTCGTCTCGGTGAGCGTCCTCCCGCCCACGGCCGGTGCCGGCCCTGTCTATGTGGTGTGGCAGGACTCGCGCTTCAGCAATGGCGACCACGACGGCATTGCGTTCGTGCGCTCGACCGATGGCGGCCAGACCTGGTCGGCACCCGTGCAGGTCAATGCGGATACCACGGTGCAGGCCTTCACCCCGACGGTCAACGTGCGCGCCGACGGTGTGCTCGCAGTCACGTACTTCGATCTGCGCAACAACACCACGCCCGCAGCGAGCACGCTGTACGCCGACTGCTGGATGGTGACCTCGGCCGATGGCGGTGCCACCTTTACCGAGCAGCACCTCTCCGGCGCCTTCAACCTGTACAACGCCCCCGACGCCGAGGGATTGTTCCTCGGCGATTACCAGGCGCTCATCAACACCGGCAGCGGCGGCGCATTCCTGCCGTTCTACGCGCAGCCGCCACCGGCGGTCAGCGCCGGCACCGCGGTGACCACCGACACCTTCATCTCCTTCCCGCCGGCGGTTGCCGCTGCGGCCGCGCTTCCCTTCGCCGTCCGGCCGGCGAGCGCTCCCGCGGCGCTCAGCCCCGAGACGCGTGAGCGCCTCATGGGCCGGATCCGCCTGGTCCAGTCGCAGCGCCTCCGCGGGAAGTAGCCCGGGCGGCGTGCTCGGCGGCGTAGGTCTTCTCGCCCGCTTCGACGCGCAGCTGCAGGTGGTTCTGCAGCGGCGGCAGCGGACACGTCGCGAAGTCATTGAGCGCGCACGGCGGGTTATAGGCCTTGTTGAAATCGAGCCGCGTGCCGCTCGCACCCGGCAGCGGCACGTAGAGGAAACGTCCGCCACCGTAGGTCTCGTGTCCGCTCGTCCCGTCCGCGAACATGATGAAGAGCTCCTCGTCGCCGGGCGCTTCCAGCACGGCATCGAGCCGCCACTCGCGTCCGTCCTTCTGAAAGATCACCGCCCCCGGAGACTGGTAGTCCTGCTCCATGCCGAGAATGTTGACGATCTTGATGTGATGCGCCGGCTGGTACGGCTCGAAGCGGGCATCGAGCACCCAGTCGGTGCTCACCGGGAAGTAGCTGAGCCCCTGGAAAGTGGTGCGGTGGCGGTTGTTCAGGTCGCGCACGCGCACGCCGAGATTGCCAGCCCGCTCGATCACGAAAAAGCGCAAGCTGCCGCTCGCGAGCACGGTCGGCTCCCCGGTGTTGTCCGCATGGAGCTCGAGCGAGCTCACCGGCCGGCCCTGGTACGTCACTGCGCTTCCCTCCGCGGCGGTGAAGCGCACGGAATTCCCGCTCAGCAGGAAGGTGCCGCAATGCGAAGGCGTCGCGGGGTTCTCGAGCACGAGGTCGTTGCCTCGATCGCGGCCAAAGCGGTTCTCGCCCTGCTTCAACCAGAAGAGCCCGGCGAGCGTCAGCCATCCCTCATCGCTCTTCAGCGCCTCGATGCGCCGCGCACGCCACGTGCTCACCTCCGCCTGCTCACCGTCAGGATCGACGGCGGTGCCGGAGGCCGCCGCGGCTCGCGGGGGATGCAGGGCGAGTGCCGCCAACAGAAGGAGGGCGGCACAAGCGCGGCTCGCTGAGGACATTAATCTACCTTTCAGATGGGGGCGAGGAGCGGATGCGGATGATGCCATCAGCCCTCGCGCCCGAGGATCTCCTCGCGCACATCCGCGATCTCGCGCGCGCGCGACGGCCGCGCGCCCTCGCATCGCTCGGGGCGCGGGCAGCGGGCGCTGCGCGGACAGATGATGCGTGCGGGCGCGGCGAGCGCATCGCCGATCCAGGCAATATTCAGCACGTTGGCGACCGCCCCGAGCGCGGAGCTCGCCGCCTTCGGTATGCGCGCCTCACCGCGCCGATGCGAGCATTCGCGGAAGATCGAGTCGATGAGCGCATCGCTCTCCACTCCGTTCGAGGCGAGCGCCGGGGCCAGGTCCACCCCCACGGACAACACGTGCGGGTTGCCCGCCATGTCATGCACGCGAATCGAGTGACAGCAGTAGAGGAGCGAGTTCTCGCCATCGCGCAGCACCGAGATCTGCGAGCCGCGCGCTCCGTGGGCGCCATCGATCATGCGGAACACCGCCCAGTTGGGGCAGGGATCGCTCACCTGCGCGAGATTTCCCCACGGGAGCGGAATGCCGTTGCCGCGGTACACCGCGCGCAGGTAGCCCGGTGGGTAAGCATCGAAGAAATGCCAGTGAGGGTAGGGCGAGACCTTGGTCATGCGGCGCATCACCACCGCCGGAGTGAGCTCGAGCCGCGCCCCCGCCTCGACACGGTAGCGCTCGCGCGCGAGAAACCGGCGAAACGGCACCCGCGGGGCGAGCAGCGCGCCTGCGAAGAAGCTGCACTCGAAATCCCGCCAGGCGTGCAGCACATCCTGTGCATTCATGCCGGCGGCGCCCGATCCGCCCTCGGGACTGCCGCCCATTTCCCCGCCGGTGGCGTGCGCGGACTTGAGGCCATCGCCCCCGTGCAGCACCTTGTGGCCGATGTGTGCGGCGAGATCGAACTTGAGCCGCGCGGGGTCCGACTGCAGCGCACGATTGGCGTACACGATGCGCGGCGGCTCGAAGAACGAGCGCACCATGCTGCGCACCTCGCGATCCTTGTCGCGCGCCAGCACCGGCTTGCGATCGAACCAGCGGATCTCGAGCCCGTGCCGCCGGGCGAGCCTGGTGAGATCCTCGACCGCGAGCGGAAAGCGCCGCTCGCCGATGCTGTCGGCCGCACGCTCGAGGTCGGGAAAGTCGTTGCGCGACATCTCCTGGTGCGAGCGGATGAGCAGATGCGCGAACTGCCTTCCGGTGGTTCCGGTCTGCGCGAGGAGCTCGGGGATCGCGATTTGCAGGAGACTCTTGGAGAAAAGAAATGCCGGCTCGAGCGGGATGCTCATCGTTCCGCGCCCGGCCGCCGGCGGCGGCAGATCGAGCGCCGCGTTCTCATCCAGGAACCAGGCAGAGGGGCGCTGGAATATTCCCGCCAGCAGCTCGAGCAGTTGCGCCGAGGGCGTGCGCTTGCCGCTCTCGATCATGCTGAGATAGGACACCGACGGTGCGATGTCGGGCTCGCGCTGGATGCAGCGTACCGAGAGCTCCTCCAGGGTGAGCCCGTTGCGCCTGCGTATGGCGCGCAGCTTGGCACCGAGAAAGTGCCCTTTGCGCAACAGCTCAGCCATATGTTCAGTCCGCGCTCGTGCCGTGTTCCCTGTGAAATTAACAGTGTGAAGTTTTCATAGTCAAATTCGCGTGACATAGCGGGTATGCTGCGCCGGGATGAATGTCGAGACACACGGACGCGTGCACCTGCGCGAGCAGCCGGGGCCGAAGGTCGAGATTCTCGGCTCGAAGGTCGAGCGCGCCGATGAGGTGTTGACACCGCTCGCTTTGCAGCTGCTTGGCAGCCTCCATCGCCGCTTCAACGGCCGCCGGCTCGAGCTGCTCGATGCGCGGGCTGTCCGGCAGGCCGAATTCGACGCAGGCGCGCTCCCCGATTTCCTGACCCATACGGCCAAGCTCCGCTCGGCCGAGTGGCGCGTCGCCCCGGTGCCGGCGGATCTCGCCGACCGGCGGGTCGAGATCACAGGTCCCGTCGACCGCAAGATGATCATCAACGCACTCAACGCGCCGGTGCAGACCTTCATGGCGGACTTCGAGGACGCCTGCGCGCCGACCTGGGGCAACATCGTCCGTGGGCAGGTGAACCTGCTCGATGCGGTGCGGCGCACGATCAGCTACGCGGATCCGGCGACCTCCAAGGTCTATCGGCTTGCCGAGCACACGGCCACGCTCATCGTGCGGCCGCGCGGCTGGCATCTGCCGGAGAAGCACGTGCGCATCAACGGCGAGGTTGTTTCGGGCGCGCTGTTCGACTTCGCGCTCTATCTCGCCAACAACCACGAGGCGCTCGCGCGGCGCGGCACCGGCCCGTACTTCTACCTGCCGAAACTCGAGAGCCATCTCGAGGCGCGGCTGTGGAATGAGGTGTTCGTCGCCGCCCAGGATGCGCTCGGCATGCCGCGCGGCACCATCAAGGCGACCGTGCTGATCGAGACCATACTGGCCGCCTTCGAGATGGATGAGATCCTCCATGAGCTGCGCGAGCACTCTGCGGGTCTCAATTGCGGCCGCTGGGACTACATCTTCAGTTTCATCAAGAAATTCCGTAATCGCCCGGACTTCCTGTTGCCGGACCGCGCCGCGGTTACGATGGAGCGGCACTTCCTGAAATCGTACGTGGACCTGCTGATCCGGACCTGCCACGCCCGAGGCGCACACGCGATGGGTGGCATGGCCGCGCAGATCCCGATCCGTGATGATCCGAAGGCGAACGCGGTCGCAATGGCCCGCGTGCGCGCCGACAAGCTGCGCGAGGCACGTGCCGGGCACGATGGCACCTGGATCGCGCACCCGGGGTTGGCGACGGTGGCGCGTGAGCCCTTCGATGAGGTCATGTCCGGACCCAACCAGCTCGGGGTGCGGCGCGAGGATGTGCAGGTGAGCGCGTCCGACCTCCTCAAGGTGCCCGACGGGGCGATCACGGAGGAGGGCGTGCGTGGGTGCATCCGCGTCGGGGTCCAGTACCTGGAAGCGTGGCTGCGGGGCAATGGCGCCGTGCCGCTCTATCACCTCATGGAGGATGCAGCCACCGCGGAGATCTGCCGGGCACAGCTGTGGCAGTGGCTGCACCACGGCGCGCGCACGAGCGATGGCGAGGCGGTCACCGTGGCGCGCTTCGACCGCCTGCTCACCGAGGAGCTCAGCCGCATCCACGAGGAGGTCGGCGCCGAGCGGCTCACGGGCGGGGTGTTCCCTACCGCGGCGCGCCTCTTCGAGCAGATGACCAAGAGCGAGAGCTTCGATGAGTTCCTGACGCTTCCCGCGTACGAGCTCCTCAGCTGACCGGCGCAGTTTTCAATCTTCCTGCAAGGTACAGGCGATTCATGAACCCGACCCATACGTTTCCTTCTGCTGATGAGCTCGCTCGTCACTGGCGCGACAGCCCGCGCTGGCGCGGTATCCGCCGCGGTTACGAGCCCGGCGATGTGGTGCGGCTGCGAGGCACGATTCCCATCGAGCACTCGATCGCGCGGCTCACCGCCGAGAAGCTATGGCGCTACATCAACGACAAGCCGTATCTGAACGCACTCGGCGCACTCACCGGCAACCAGGCGATGCAGCAGGTGAAAGCCGGGCTCGATGCCATCTACCTCTCGGGCTGGCAGGTGGCTGCCGATGCCAACCTCGCCGGCGAGATGTACCCGGACCAGTCGCTGTACCCGGCCGACTCGGTGCCGTCGGTGGTACGCCGGATCAACAACACGCTGCGGCGTGCGGATGAGATCTGCCATGCCGAGGCGGACGACAGCATCGACTGGCTCAAGCCGATCGTAGCCGATGCGGAAGCGGGGTTCGGCGGCGTGTTGAATGCCTTCGAGCTGATGAAGCAGCTGATTGAGGCAGGCGCCGCGGGCGTGCATTTCGAGGACCAGTTGTCCTCGGCCAAGAAGTGCGGACACATGGGCGGCAAGGTGCTGGTGCCTACCCAGGAGGCGGTTGCGAAGCTCACCGCGGCGCGCCTCGCCGCGGATGTCTGCAACGTGCCCACCGTACTCATCGCGCGCACTGACGCCGAGGGCGCGACGCTGCTCACTTCCGACATCGATGAGCGCGACCGCGCCTTCATCGACAGCGCACGCGGCCGGACCAGCGAGGGGTTTTTCACCGTCAAGGCGGGCCTGGCGCAGGCGATCGCGCGCGGCTGCGCGTATGCGCCGTATGCGGATCTGCTCTGGTGCGAGACCGCGAAGCCCGATCTCGAGGAAGCACGCGCGTTCGCCGAGGGCATCCATGCACAGTTTCCCGGCAAGCTCCTCGCCTACAACTGCTCACCCTCCTTCAACTGGAAGCGCAAGCTCGACGATGCCACCATCGCGCGCTTCCAGCGCGAGCTCGCCGCGATGGGCTACCGCTTCCAGTTCATCACGCTCGCCGGCTTCCACGCGCTCAACTATTCGATGTTCGAGCTGGCACGCGGCTACAAGTCGCAGCAGATGAGTGCGTACGTGAAGCTGCAGCAGGCCGAGTTCGCGGCCGAGGCGGCAGGCTACAGCGCGACCAAGCATCAGCGCGAGGTGGGTGCCGGTTATTTCGATGCCGTCACCCAGACAGTGAGCGGTGGCACTTCCTCGATCACCGCGCTGGCCGGCAGCACCGAGGAGCAGCAGTTCGAACCCGCACAGCGCGCGAGCCGCTAGCCTGCGGCGGCGCGCGCGAGCGGCGCAGCCTGTGCATCGACACGTGCGGCGACCTTCTCCCAGCTGGTCGCCTGCATGCTCGGCCGCGCCTGCATGCGTGCGAGCCACTGCGAGAGATTTGCATGCCGCGCGGTGAGCGCTTCCCACTCGGGCGTCTGCTGCAGGAAATCGAGCTGCGGAGCGAGCATCAGGTCAGCGAGGCTCGGCGTCTCACCCGTGAAGTAGGGCGCTGCGCCAAGAAGCTGCGCGAGCTCATCGAACGCCGTCCGCGCCCTTGGTAACGCGGCAGCGATCGCGCTCTCATCGCAGCTGAGGCCCAGCAGCCGCGGACCGACGATCCTCTGGAAGCCGATGACGGCGCCGGCGCCCTGGAAAAGATACCAGTCGTTCACATTCATCAACTGGTCCATGCGCGCCGCGCGGCGTGCATCGGCGGGCGTGAGGGCAGGGTCCGGCAGCACCCGATCGAGGTAACGCAGAATGGCCTGCGTCTCGTACAGCCGGAACTCGCCGTGCTCGAGCACCGGAATGCGGCCGAAGGGATGCCGGCGCAGATGCTCCGCCGAGCGCAGCGTGCCCGGCACCACCCGAGCGAGCCGATAGCCGGTGCGCTTTTCCTCGAGCGTGGCCAGCACGGCGCGCGCGAACGGGCTGCCGGGAACGACGTGCACCAGAAAATCGCTCATGCTCGTTTCTCCTCGCGTGTTGATGCGTCCTTGGCATAGAGATCCAGCAGGCGCGGCCAGCCGCCATCGACGTCCTTGCGCATCTTTTCGCCCGCAGCGCCGCCCATGCGCTCGAAGTTGCGGTGCTCGAGATCGACACGGGTGCGCCCGCCTGCCTCGGCCGCGAAGCGCACCTCGACCTCCGAGGTCATCGCCGGCCGCGGGTCGGGCTTCCATTCGGCGCTGATCTCCCAGGAGACGACGAGCCGCTCACCGGGCTGCCAGACACGTACGTGCCCGATCACTACATCGCTCCCATCCTCGTGGCGCGTATACCAGCGGCCACCGACGAAAGGCTCGATGCAGGACTCCTTGATCGGCCCGGAGCCGATGCCGTGGCTCTTCGGCCACCAGCGATCGATGCCGGAGGTGAATACGGCGAACGCCTGCGACGGGTTCGCCTCGACCACGACCGTCTTGCGGACGGGCGCGATCTCAATGGTGCGATTCACGGTTTCTTCCTCCCTTGTGCGTTGGCCGTAGCGGCAACCTCGTCCTTGAAGGCCTCCAGCGCGTCGCTCCAAAACCCATCGAGCCAGCGCCGCAGCTCCCCGAGTCCGTGCGGATCGATGTAGTACACGTTGCGCGTTCCTTCGGATCGATGTGCGACGAGCCCGGCGGTCTGCAGCGCTTTGAGATGTTGCGACACCGCCGGACGGCTCACCGGCAGCCCGCGCGCAAGTGCCCCGACCGAACGCGGGCCGGCACGCAAGCGCTCGAACACCTGACGGCGTGTCGGGTCGCTGAGGCATTGCAGTGCCTTTCCGTAAGTCATTACTTACGGTAAGTGAATGCTAACTGAAAGTCAAGCGTACGCGCCTCCTGTCAGGCGCGACAGCGCAAGGCTCCTGATCGGCTCCAGGCTCGAGCGTAGCCTCTGGCAGGGCGGGTGCTTTCAGGGCGCGCGGCTTGGCCCTGACCAATGCAATGCGGCTTTCTCCGACACGGCACGGGCGGTCGCGCTTGTTAGACTCGCTTCCCTCCACGAGTCGTCCGGGAGCTTCAGTGGGCCGCAAGCACTCCGCTCCTCGTCCGGCATTGGCCGCGACGCCCGCCCAGGACTTTCTTTCCGGTGGCGGCGAAGTGGGCGAGCGGCTGCGCGCACTGAATTGGAGTGCGACCCCGCTCGGGCCACCGGAGCACTGGCCGCAATCACTCAAGACCATCGTGCGCGTGATGCTCGACTCGCGCTACGCCATGTGGATGCTGTGGGGACCGGACCTCACCTTCTTCTGCAACGACGCCTACCTGCCCACCGTTGGCATCAAGCGCGAGTGGGTGCTCGGCGCGCGCGCCGACAAGGTGTGGGAAGAGATCTGGCCGGATATCGGTCCGCGCATCAGCCAGGTGCTCGAGCATGGCCAGGCGACCTGGGACGAAGCGCTGCTGCTTTTTCTCGAGCGCAGCGGGTTTCCGGAGGAGACCTATCACACCTTCTCCTACAGTCCGGTATACGACGATGCCAGCCGGATCGCCGGCATGTTGTGTGTGGTCACCGAGGTCACCGAGCGAATAATCGGTGAGCGGCATCTGCGGGTGCTGCGTGATCTGGCGGCGCGGGCCTCGGGCGTGGAGAGTGTGCCCCAGGCCTGCGGCCGGCTGATCGGGGTGTTGGGCGAGAACCTGCTCGATGTGCCCTTTTCGTGTCTGTACCTGATCGATGAGGCGGCTCCGCTCGGGAGGCTCGCGAGCCATCAGGGCAACATTCCCGAGCGGCTGCGCCCGCGCACCGTGACGCAAGGTATCGACGATCCATGGCGCCTCGGTGCAGGGATCCGCCAGGAGCCCTACATCGTATCGCTCGCCGAGCTGGATCGGGCGATCCCGGCTCCGCTGTGGCCGGAGCAGCCGATCAGCGAGGCGATGGTGTTGCCGATACAGGGACGCGGGTCGGCGGAGCCGATCGGTGTGCTCGTCGCCGGCGTGTCACCGCGCCGCCCGCTCGATGACTCCTACCGTGGCTTTTTCGACCTCGTGGCCAGGCAGTTTGGGGCGGCCCTAGCGGATGCGCAGACTTACGAGGCCGAGCGGCAGCGCGCCGAGGCGCTCGCCGCAATCGATCGAGCCAAGACGATCTTCTTTTCCAATGTCAGTCACGAGTTCCGCACCCCGCTCACCCTCATGCTGGGCCCGATCGCCGAGGCGGTCGCGCATCCGCAGATGCCGCCTGCCGTGCGCTCACAGCTCGAGCTCGCGCACCGCAACTCGCTGCGCCTGCTGAAGCTCGTCAACAGCCTGCTGGATTTCTCCCGTATCGAAGCAGGGCGGGCGCAGGCTTCCTACGAGCCCACCGACCTCGCCGCACTCACCCGCGATCTCGCCAGCACGTTCCGCTCGACCATCGAGCGGGCCGGGCTGCGCTTCGAGGTGAGCTGTGAGGATCTCGCGGAGCCGGTGTATCTCGATCGGGAGATGTGGGAGAAGGTGGTGCTGAATCTTCTCTCGAATGCCTTCAAGTTCACGCTCGAGGGGAAGATCTCGGTGCACCTTGCGCAAGCGGATGGCAAGGCGCTGCTCGAGGTCGCGGATACCGGGGTGGGCATTCCCCCCGACGAGCTGCCGCGGCTGTTCGAGCGCTTCCACCGTATCGAGGGCGCCGGCGGGCGCACGCAGGAAGGATCGGGCATCGGGCTCGCACTCGCGCGCGAGCTGATCGAGTTACACGGCGGGACGATCGAGGCGGCGAGCAGGGCCGGGCCAGGCGCGGTATTTCGCGTTCGCATTCCATTTGGCACCGCGCACCTGCCCGCAGACCGCATCAAGGCGCCGCGCACATTGGCGTCCACCGCGACGGCTGCGCAAGCTTACGTCCAGGAAGCGCTGCGGTGGCTTCCGGAGCCTTCGGGCAACATCATTCCGCCCGCCTCAAGGGGAGAAGAGGCAGCCGCGGTCAGCGATGCACTCGCTCGCGGTGTTGGCAACGCGCGCATCCTGCTGGCGGATGACAACGCGGACATGAGGGCTTACGTCCGTGGGCTGCTCACGCCACTCTATACGGTCGAGCTCGTCGCAGACGGCGAACAGGCGCTCGCGGCTGCGCGGCGCGCGAAGCCGGACCTCATCCTTTCGGATGTGATGATGCCTCGCCTCGATGGCTTCGGGCTGTTAAAGGCGGTGCGCGAAGAGCCAGCGCTGCGTGATGTCCCCTTCATCCTGCTCACCGCACGCGCGGGGGAGGAATCGCGCATCGAAGGCCTGGAAGCGGGAGCGGACGATTATCTCGTGAAGCCCTTCGTGGCGCGCGAGCTGCTCGCCCGCGTCACGGGGACTCTGGCGCTCGCGCGCATCCGCGGCGAGCTGCGCGCGAGCGAGATCCGCTTCCAGACGGTGCTCGATGCCTCACCGGCCGGGCTGGCGCTGCTTACGGCGGAGCGCGATGAGGGGAGCCGCATCGTCGACTTCCGCTGGGTGTACCTCAACCGGCCGGCCCAGGACATACTCGGCGGAGCGGGCGATGAGCTCATCGGCAAGCGTGTCAGCGAGGTACTGCCCGGGGCCTGGGAGGAGCAACGGCTGCTCGATGGTTTCCACAAGGCCGTCGAAACGGGTGCCCTGCAGAGCGTCGAGACCCAGGGGCATGCTGCGGGCTCGCCCGAGAAAACCTACTTCAACCTGATCGCCCGCTTTGGCGATGGGGTGCTGGTCTGGTTCATCGATATCACGGCGCACAAGCGCAACGAGCGGGTCCTGCAGCAGCAGGAGGTTGCGCTGCGCGAGGCGGACCGCCGCAAGGATGAGTTCCTGGCGATGCTCGCTCACGAGCTGCGCAACCCGCTCGCTCCAATCCGCAATGCGAATGAGCTGCTCGGCCGGATCCTCGAGCTCTCCGACCCGCGCGTCGAGACCGCGATCGCCGCCACACGTCGCCAGGTCACGCAACTCACGCGCCTCGTCGATGATCTGCTCGATGTCTCACGCGTCACTCAGGGCCGCATCGAGCTGCAACGCCGCCCGGTCGAGCTCGCGCACATCATCATGCAGGCGATCGAAGCGGTGCAGCCGATACTGCGGGAGAAGCACCACCGGCTGGTCACGGTGCACGCGGCCGAGCCGACCGATCTCTACGTCAACGCGGATCCTGCGCGCCTCATGCAATGCGTGGTCAACGTGCTGACCAACGCCGCGAAGTACACCGACCCGCGCGGCCAGATCACGGTGCAGACGCGCGCCGACGGCGGCCGTGCGTTGATCGAGATCTCCGATACCGGGGTGGGGATCGCGGCCGAGCTGCTGCCGCGCATGTTCGATCTTTTCGTACAAGGGGAGCGCGCGCCGGACCGCGCGGAGGGAGGCCTCGGTGTGGGTCTCGCGGTGGTGAAGCGGCTCGTCGAGATGCACGCAGGCAGCGTGAGTGCCCGCAGCGACGGCCCCGGACAGGGCTCGACCTTCGAGATTCGCCTGCCGCTCATCGAGCATCGCGCGGCGCTGCAGGAGGAGCCCGCGCTTGCCACACCGCTCGCCCCGGCGCGTATTCTCATTGTCGATGACAACCGCGACGCGGCCGACTCGCTCGCCGCGCTGCTGACGCTCGAGGGTCACACCATCGAGATGGCCTATTCCGGTATGGATGCTTTACGCCGCGCCGTGGCGTTTCAAGCGCAGGTCGTGCTGCTCGATATCGGGCTTCCGGGGATGGATGGCTACGAGGTCGCGCGGCGCATGCGGCTCGTGCCGGAGCTGCGCGATACGCGGCTCATCGCCGTGAGTGGATACGGTCAGCCCCGGGATCGTGAGCGCACGCGGGCGGCGGGGTTCGACGAGCACCTGATCAAACCGGTGAGCTCGAGGAGCGTGTCGCGGGCCATCGCCGGAATCTCAGCGCATCGCCCGGCCTTGATGAGCGCGCGCGGATTCTCTGCCGGCTGAGCTGCGGCTACTTGGTCGTAGGTATGGTGAATTCGGCGCCCTTCGGCGTGCTCTCCGGCCAGCGCTGCATGATGGATTTCTGCCGCGTGTAGAAGCGCACGCCTTCCTCGCCGTAGATGTGCATATCGCCGAACAGGCTGTTCCGCCAGCCGCCGAACCCGTGCCAGGCCATGGGGACCGGGATCGGTACGTTGATCCCCACCATGCCGATCTCGATACGGCGTCCGAACTCGCGCGCGATGTTGCCATCGCGCGTGTAGCAGGCCACGCCGTTGGCGAGCGGATGCGCATTCACGAGCTCGACTGCGGCGGCGAAGTCCGGCACGCGCACGCATGAGAGCACCGGGCCGAAGATCTCCTCGCGATAAATGCGCATCTGCGGGGCCACATGATCGAAGAGCGTCGCTCCGAGCCAGAACCCCTGCTCGTGACCTGCGACAGTGAAGGGCGCGCCGCTCAGCGGATGGCGGCGGCCATCCACCACGAGCGTGGCTCCGCTTGCTACGCCGTCCTCGATGTAGCCGCGGATGCGCTCGATGGCGGCCTGACTGATGATCGGGCCCATCTCGGCATCGCTTTGCATGCCATTGCCGATGCGCAGCCGGCGTGCGCGCTCCGCGAGCTTCGGCAGCAACGCATCCGCCGTGTTGCCGACGAGCACCGCGACGGAGATTGCCATGCAGCGCTCTCCGGCCGAGCCGTAGGCGGCGCCGATCAGCGCATCCGCGGCCTGCTCGAGGTCGGCATCCGGCATCACCACCATATGATTCTTGGCCCCGCCGAGTGCCTGTGCGCGCTTACCCGCGGATGCGGCGCGCTGCGCAATGTAGTGCGCTATCGGGGTCGAGCCGACGAAGCTCACCGCGCGCACCTCGGGATGATCGAGCAGTGCATCGACGGCGGCCTTATCTCCCTGCACGACGTTGAACACACCGGCCGGGAGGCCGGCCTTCTCGAGCAGGCCCGCCATGAAGATCGAAGCGGAAGGGTCGCGCTCGCTCGGCTTGAGGACAAAGGTGTTGCCGCAGGCGATGGCGAGCGGAAACATCCAGCACGGCACCATGCACGGGAAGTTGAACGGGGTGATGCCTGCGACCACGCCGAGCGGCTGGCGCAGCGTCCAGTTGTCGATCCCGGTCGACACCTGCTCGGTGAAATCGCCCTTGAGGAGCTGCGGCACACCGCAGGCAAACTCGACGATCTCGATGCCGCGTGACACTTCACCCTGCGCATCGGAGAACACCTTGCCATGCTCGCTGGTAATCAGGGCGGCAAGGGCGTCGCGCTGCTCGTTGAGGAGCGCGAGAAAATTGCCGAGCACGCGTGCGCGCCGCAGCGGTGGGGTGTCGGCCCAGCTGCGCCATGCGTTGCGGGCACTCGCGACTGCGGCGCCCACTTCCTCCACGCCTCCGAGGGCGATCTCGCGCAGTTTCGCGCCGGTGGCGGGATTGAGCACCGCGAGGCGCGCGCCGGCCCCGGCGGCCGCGCGTCCACCGATCCAGTGGGGCACGAGCTCCGGCGCAGCGGGTCGCGCGGCCACGGCCGGCGAGTCGAGTGTGGTGGCTGCCATGAGGATTGTCCGTCGGATGTGCGTTGAGTGCGCTCAGGGCGATCATAGACCAGTTACGCACCGCCCCCCATACTGGCTGCTCGCTCAATGAGTACCGAGCTGCTGGTCCCGACGCTGGTGTACCACGCGCCGCTGCGCGCCCGAGGGATGCGCGCCGGCTCGCTCAATGCGCGGCTGCTGAAGGAATG
>DASYFL010000071.1:0-4405 GCA_036498445.1 Steroidobacteraceae bacterium | reverse complement strand
CGGAGTGTGTTCCTGCGAGGCGCTCAGGTTTATCACCACCTGGCTCGCGGCGACGCTGTTGGGCAGCACCACGAACCGCCCGTCGTCCGTGCGCAAGGTGGTGTAGCCGAGTGAGAGCATCTCGACGTTGCCGACCTCCGTCCCGGTCGGCGCCGTCACCTGCAACCGCTCGCCGAGACGGAACGGCCGGTAGAGCGTGATGGCAATCCCGGATACCAGGTTGCCGAGGGTGCTCTGCGCCGCAAGTCCGATCACCACTGAGGCGATGCTGGCACCGGTCAGCAACGCCGTCCCGAGTGAGCGGAGTACCGGGATGAGGTGTGCATAAAGAATGAACATGACCAACCAGATCGCGGCGACCCCGACCTGCTGCAGGAAAATCATGGTGGTGCGATCGAGATGTGTACGGCGCAGCACCGCATCGCGCACGGTGAGCCGTAGCAGCCGCGAGAGCAGCACTGCCAGCAGCAGGAAAAACAGCAGGTAGAAGACTGCGCCGACGAAGGTGTCCGGGTGGAGATGGCGCAGAAGGTCATTCCAGCCGATCTGCAGATCGCCCATGATTCCCAACATAGCACGGCGCGCGCCGCCCCCCGCTTGGCGCGATGAGCACGTGGTCGCGCCCACGGCCACGGTGTATCTTTCCGGAAAGGGGGAACGGACCATGAAACTCAACCGCCGCGAACTGTTGAGCGCCTCGGCACTGCTGCTGGCGGGACCGGGAGCCGTGCTGCGGGCTGCGGCGAAGGACAGCGGCAGCGCGGGGCCGCTCGTGCTGTGTTGGAATGAGAATCCCTACGGACCTTCCCCGGCGGCCCGGGCTGCCGTGAGCCAATCGATCGCGCAGGGTTGCCGCTACCCATCGGATGAGGAGATCGATGCACTCACCGGCGCGCTCGCTGCGCGCGAGGGGATGAGTGCCGATCACATCGTGACCGCCACCGGCTCCGGGGAGCTCCTGCGGGCGCTCGGACTGATCTACGGGCGCGACGGCGGCGAGATCATCGCGGCGCAGCCGACTTATGAAGAGCTGACGGGCTACGCGCAGCACTGGGGCGCAGCCATGAAGTTCGTACCCGTGGACTCGCAGCTGCGTCACGACCTCAATGCCATGCACGCCGCGGTCACCCAGCGCACCCGTGCCATCTACCTGTGCAACCCGAACAATCCCACCGGCACTGCGCTACCCGCCGCGCAGATCCGCGAGTTCGTGCGCTCACTCCCCGCACCGGTCGTCACCATCGTCGATGAGGCCTACCTGGATTTCGTGGCCACCGGCCAGAGCGGCTCGGTAGCCGACCTGGTCACGGCCGGCCAGCGGGTGGTGGTGCTGCGCACCTTCTCCAAGATCCATGGCATGGCGGGGCTGCGCTGCGGCTATGCCATTGCTTCTCCCGGGATTGCCGCCAACCTTGCCGCCGCCCGCATGACCTCACCGAACATTTACGCGGTGCGTGCCGCGCGCGCCAGCCTGGATGACAGCGGGTTCCTCCGCGACTGCCGCCAGCGCATCCTCGCGAGCCGCGTGCGCATCACCTCCGAGTTGACACGGCTCAAGCTGCGCTATGCGGAGCCACAGGGGAATTTCGTGTTCTTCGACACCGGCATGCCGCTCAACCGCTTCATCGAGCTCATGCGCGCGCGCAACATCCTCGTCGGCAGACTCTTTGCGCCGTACGACCGGTGGTGCCGCATCAGCATCGGCACCGAGCCCGAGGTCACGGTGTTTCTCAAGGCGCTGAGCGAAGTGAGCGCAAGCGCGAGTGCGTGAGCGCCGCGGAGGCTCACTCGAGCAGCAGGCTCATGCAGGTGAGTGCGCCCTCCGCCTTGTGCAGCTCGCTGACATCGAGCACCCGCGTGCTCACTCCAGCCTCCTCGAGCCGGCGAACGGTCTCAGGATAAGCCGCGCTCACGAGAGTCGCGCCGCCGATGCTGAGCGTGTTGGCGCCGTAGGCCTCGCGTTCCTCGACCGCTATTACCCGTAACTTGCCGAACGCCGCGGGATCGACCCAGCCCGGATTCACGAGCAGCACGTCCGGCGGGATGAAGGTGGCGGCGCTCTTCAGATGCAGGCAGCCATCGACCGCCACCGCCTGCACACGATAGCCGTACGGACTCAGCAGCTGCGCGAGCTGTGCAATACCCGCGGAGTTGGTGCGGCGCGAGGTCCCGACATAGAGGGTGCGCCCGATGTGCAAGACGTCACCGCCATCGAGACAGCCTGGCTCGGTAATGCGTTTCATGCGCCGATGACGCTCGAGCGCCAGCGCCACACTCGGCGTCTCGCCGCGCCGCGAGCTTGCCCCGGGCCGGGTAATCACCGCGACCTCGGGTAGCACGACCGCTGTGTCCTCGACAAACACGCTGTCCGGATGATCCGGCAAGGCCGGCAACCATTCGAGGGTGCAGCCGAGCGCCTGCAGTGCCTGCGTGTAGCTCCCATGCTGTAGCACAGCGCGGCCAGCATCGATGCCCTCACGCTCGAGGTGCGTGAGTTCGCACCGTTCGAGCTGCGGACTGACTTCCCGGACTAGGGCGAGCATGGCGGTACTGGCATGACGCTCGCGAGGATAGCTGGCGCCTGCGGGCCGAGGAAGTATTCTCGGCGGCTCGACAGGCCTCGATATCATCTTTATGGTGGATCCGCTTGGCTGCTCTCCCGCACCTCTCAGGCTTCGATCTCGTGCTCTCGATCGCGCTCGGCATCGGGCTCGCCGCCGCGGTCGGTTTCAGGGTCTTCCTGCCGATGCTGGTGATGAGCGTGGCGGCCTACAGCGGGCACCTCACGCTCAGCAACGGCTTCGCCTGGCTCGCGACCCCTCCAGCGCTCGTCATGCTGAGTGTGGCGGCGCTGCTCGAAATCCTTGCCTACTACATTCCCGGAGTCGACAACCTGCTCGATACGATCGCGACGCCCGCGGCACTGATTGCCGGCACGGTCGTCTCTGCAGCCGTCATGACCGACCTGCCGCCGATCGTCAAGTGGACCACCGCCGTCATCGCCGGTGGCGGCGCCGCCGGTCTCACCCAGGGGCTCACTTCGCTGCTGCGAGCCAAGTCGACTCTGACCACCGCCGGGCTCGGCAACCACCTGGTCGCGACGGGAGAAATCGGCGCAGCATTGGCGCTTTCGCTGCTGTCGCTCGCTGCACCACTCCTCGCGGTGGTTCTCGTGGCGCTCCTGTGTTGGTTGGCCGTGCGCGCGCTGCGGCGGCTATTGCGCAGCAAGCGGGCGGCGCCTCCGGGCTCCTCGCCTACACCGCCGGTCGTAGGCGGAGGATGACAGGAACGCTGGCTTAAAGCCGGTTGAGGCGCGGCGAAGGTACATCGCGTGCGGCGATGCGCAGGCATTCGAGCAGTGCACTCGCCGCGGGCGGCAGGTTGCCCGGCGCGCGTATGATCGCCCCTACCGGGCTCTCCATCGATTTGAGCTTTATCGGGAGTATGGCCAGCAGACCGTGCTCGACATCATCGAGCGCGACATGGTACGGCAACACGCCGATGCAGTCGGACTTGCGCAGCAGCACGCGGTTGGTGAGGATCGAGACCGATTCGATGACATTGCGCGGCATCGGTGCGTTGACATCGATAAAAGCACGCTCGATCTGCCGGCGCAGCGTCGTCTCCGGGAGTGGCAAGAGCCAGGCTTCGTTCGCAAGGTTCTGCAGCATGAGCCGCCGGCGGCGCAGGAGCGGGTGGCCACGACGCACGACCAGGCATATCGGCTCGACGTAGAAATCCTCATACACCAGCGTGCGGCTGCGGCCCTGCTCGGGCAGGCGCCCGAGCACCATGTCGAGGTCCCCGACGACCAGCGATGGCATGAGGATGTCGTAGGTGCCGACGACCACGCTGATCGCGACACCGGGGCGCTCTTTCTTGAGAAGAGCGATCGCGTCAGGAAGGATACTGGCGGCGGCCGCCAGCAGCGTACCGACGGTTACCTTGCCGCTGTAGCCCGCGCGAAGATTTTCCAGCTCTTCGGCCGCATGGCGCAGCTGGGCGAGCACGATCTTCGCGTGGCGCGCAAAGATCTCACCGTAGGGTGTCGGCTCGAGGCCGCGATTGCTGCGTTTGAAGAGCGGGACGCTGAGCGTGCGCTCGACCTCCTGCAGCGCCTTGGTGACGGTGGGCTGGCTGAGATTGAGCCGGCGCGACGCCTTGAGAATGCTGCGGCAGTCATAGACCTCGGCGATCAGCTCGACATGGCGCAGGCGAAACTTTCGCGTGATCCAGCGCTCGAGGCGGGCCGAAGACATGGGCGCCATCATAGCCCACGTCATGGGTGCTCACGGGCCGCGGGCACCCGCGGGGTCTGTCACGCGCGCCGCCGCGCCTGCGGTGATCCACCTGCCCGCACGTTGGCGTGTGCGGGCTCGAGGCCGAAGAAGCGTGTCGCGTTAGC
>DASYFL010000070.1:0-101716 GCA_036498445.1 Steroidobacteraceae bacterium | reverse complement strand
GCCGTAAAGGCATTAAGGGAGTAGAGCAGTGCCATGCGGCCATCCGACAGAGCACCGAGACCGCGGTAGGCCGCGGCCCACAATGTGGCCTCGAAGCCGAGCAACACGGTCGCGAGCAGAGCGGTCACTCCCATGACGAAGACGAACATCGGCAAGAACCGCCGGCTGGCGCGCACGCGCGCAATCGCACGTACCATGCGCAGGTTGATCAGTGCGAGGCCGACCACGTGCAGGATCAGCGTCACGACGATCAGCGGCAAGCCCCAGGCCCAGTTGCCATCCCAGCTCAGCGCATCAGACATTGCGAACCTCCCCGGATGCGGATTCGCCGCCCACGCCGCGGCATGCGGCGTCACGCTCGCGCAGCCGGCGAGGAGACGCTCAGACATGAATGAATGGAAAGATGGAGCGGGCTAACGGGTTCGAACCGTCGACCTGTACCTTGGCAAGGTACCGCTCTACCAACTGAGCTAAGCCCGCGTGCTCTGGGAGCGCGAAATTCTATGTACACCCCTTCGGAAGTCAAGGCGAGCCCTGCCGCGCCCGGTCGCACTGCTTCAGATGAGGTAATGCGTGTAAGCCTATGATTAAACTTAAATTAACCCCAGAGATACTCAGCGCGTGAGCTCAGGCCAGGCGGCGCGCAGATAAACGAGCATCGACACGATCGTCGCAGCGGCAGCGACCACGGTGAGCACCACGCCGATCATGTAGGTCGGCATCCCGAAAAGGGGCCAGCGGTAGAGCATCATCGAGAGCCCGGTGATCTGCAGGATGGTCTTGTACTTGCCGAGCTGCGATACGGCTACCTTGCGCCGAGCGCCGATCTCGGCCATCCACTCGCGCAAAGCGGAGATGGTGATCTCGCGGCCGATGATCACGATGGCCGTCAGCACGATCACTATGCGCAGAAGCTGGCTGGCGGAAGTATCTTCAGCGACCTTGCTGACGAGCAGCACCAGCGCCACGGCAACAATCAGCTTGTCGGCCACCGGATCGAGAAAGGCGCCGAGGCGCGAGATCTGACCGAACCTCCGGGCAAAATAGCCATCGAGGGAATCGGTCACGCCGGCCGCGGCGAACAGCAGTCCAGCCGCCGGATCCGCCCAGGGATAGGGCATGTAGAAGAGCAATATGATCAGCGGGATCGCGGCAATGCGCGTCCAGGTGAGCGTATTGGGAAGATTCCACGCCATCGGCCGCGCCTAAGAGCCCGGATGCAGGTGATCATAAAGAGTTCGCGCGAGCGCCGCGCCGATTCCGCTCACCTGTGTCAGGTCGGCGATTCCGGCGCGCATCACTCCCTGCAGACCGCCGAAGTGTTTGAGCAGCGCACGGCGCTTGGCCGGACCGAGTCCCGGCACCACTTCCAGAACGGATTCCGTGTAGCGCCGTGCGCGCTTGCTGCGATGCCCGCTGATCGCGAAGCGATGCGCCTCATCGCGGATGCGCTGAATGAGCCGTGACGCCGGTCCATGCGGTGCGAGCGTGACAGGCGACTGCGCGCCATAGACATAGAGCCGCTCCTGCCCCGGGCGGCGCTCGGGGCCCTTGGCGACGCCGACGAGTGCGAGCTCGGCGAAGCCGAGCTGAGCCAGCACCTCGTGCACCTGAGTGATCTGCCCCAGACCGCCATCGATCAGCAGGACATCCGGTGCCGGTACCTCTCCCTCGCCTACGCGCCGATAGCGGCGCTCGAGCGCCTGGCGAAGCGCGGCATAGTCATCGCCGCCAGTCACGCCGCGGATATTGAAGCGGCGATACTCCTTCTTGAGCGGCCCCTCGCAGCCGAACACGACGCAGGACGCCACCGTGCCTTCCCCGCCTGTGTGGCTGATGTCGAAGCACTCGAGCCGCTGCGGCGGTTCGGGGAGGTCGAGCTCATGTGCCAGGTCCGCGAGCATTTCATCCATGCCGGCGCGCCGTGCCAGACGCATGCGCAGCGCCTGGGTGGCGTTCTCGCGCGCGAGCTCCACCCAGCGAGCACCGATCCCGCGCGAGGGGCTGCGCACCTCGATGGCGCGACCTAACCTCTCGCGCAGCGCTTCCGCCAGTGCCGGGGCCTCCTCCACGCGGCTGCCCAGCAGCACTTCGGCAGGCGCATCGGCATTCGCGTAGTACTGCATCACGAAGGAGGTGAGTGCCTCGTGCGGCTCGGCGAGGACCGCACGCGGGAAAAAGCTGTGGGTGCCGAGGTTGCGGCCGCCGCGTACCAGCATCACGCTCACCGCATACTCCCCGGCGTCGCCGACGATGGCGAACACGTCGGCATCGCGCGCACCCTCTGCCATGACGACCTGCTGAGCCTGGATACGCTTGAGCGCCGCGAGCTGATCGCGAACCTCTGCGGCGCGCTCGAACTCGAGCCGTGCGCCGGCCTCCTCCATCCGCGCCTGCAGTTCCGCGTTGACCTCTTCACTGCGCCCCTCGAGCACCTTTACCGCGGCGGCCATATCCTGGGCATAGGCCGCGCGCGTAATGAGCCCCACGCACGGCGCCGAGCAGCGGCCGATCTGATGCTGCAGGCAGGGGCGGCTGCGATTGGCAAAGAAGCTGTCACGGCAATTGCGGATGCGGAACAGCTTCTGCAGCTGCTTGAGCGTGTCGCGCACCGCTCCGGCGTTGGGAAAGGGCCCGAAGTAGCGTCCCGGCGCGGCACGCGAGCCGCGGTAGAACTCGAGACGCGGGTAGTCGTGCTCGATGTACACGTGAATGTAGGGGAAGCTCTTGTCATCGCGCAGCACGATGTTGAAGCGCGGCTTGTGCGCCTTGATCAGGTTGTATTCGAGCAGCAGCGCCTCGGTCTCGGAGTTGGTGACCGTCACTTCGATGGCGCTGATCTGCGCGACGAGTGCCTGAACCTTGGGATCGACGTTGCGCGGGGCGAAGTAGGTGGCGACGCGGTCCTTGAGGCTGCGCGCCTTGCCGACATACAGCAGCTCCTGCCCGGCACCATACATGCGGTACACGCCGGGACGCCGGGGAAGCGATGCGGTGTAGTCCTTGTGATCGAACATGTCTTCAGTCCGGGTCCGCGCGCGCTTTCGCACGGTGTCCCGGGAGCGCCGCACGCGCACAGGCGCGGCCTACGACCTGCTGGAACATCGCGGGCGTCAGGCGCCGTGTGGCGGTGTTGTAGCGGCTGCAATGATACGAATCGATGAGCCAGCGTGTCGCATCGAGGGTGTGCTCGCGGCCGTGGCCGAAGGGGTAGTCCGGGCGGCGCAGGCCGAGCGCCATGAGCAGCCCCTCGTGCGCCACGCGCCCGAGCGCCAGATAGACTCGCACCGAGCGCAGCCGCTGCAGCTCGGCCGCGAGGTAGCCGTTGCAGCGCCGCACCTCGGCGGGTAAGGGTTTGTTCTCCGGCGGCACACACTTCACGGAATTGACGATGCGCACGTTGATGAGCTGCAGCCCATCGCTGGCCGAGTGCGAGTGCGGGCGGCTCGCCAGACCCGCGTCGTAGAGCGTCTGGTAGAGAAGTAGCCCCGCATGATCGCCGGTGAATGGACGCCCGGTGCGATTGGCACCGTGGAGACCGGGTGCCAGCCCGACGATGACGATGAGGGGCCGCGCGGCACCGAAGGACGGCACCGGGCGCGCCCAGTAGGTCGGATGGCGCGCGCGTGTCAGCTCGAGAAACTGCGCAAGCCTCGGGCAGAGTGTGCAGTCCGGGTCGTAGGCTGCCGTGCGTGTCCGTTTGGCGCCCAGTCTCACTCACCCATGTGGCGGATGATGGCGTCGGCAAAGCCCGAGGTGCTCATGAGCGTCGCTCCGGGAATGAGCCGTTGCAGGTCCTCTTCGACGTTGCGCCGTGCGGCGAGCTCGCGTTTGGGAGCCTTGATCGCCTCGCGCAGCCGCGCCAGGTCGTAAGTGAGTTCCTTGTGGGCGATGGTTTGCGCGACGCCTCTGATGATGAGATCGGCCGCCTCGGTCCACTTGAGGTAGCGCAACATCATCTCGGCCGAGAGGATGAGCGAGGCCGGGTTCACCCGGTCCTTGCCGGCGAACCCGGGCGCAGTGCCGTGCGTCGCTTCGAACACCGCGAGCCCATCGCCGATATTGCCGCCGGGCGCGATGCCTATGCCGCCGACCTGCGCGGCGAGCGCATCCGAGACGTAGTCGCCGTTGAGGTTCAAGGTGGCAATGACGTCGTACTCCTCGGGCCGCAGCAGCACTTGCTGCAGGAAATTGTCGGCGATCACATCCTTCACCACGATGTCCTTGCCGCTGCGCGGGCTTCTGAACGACAGCCACGGCCCCGAGCCGATGGGCCGGGCTCCGAACTCGCCGCGCGCCACCTCGTAGCCCCAGTTGCGGAAGGCTCCTTCGGTGAACTTCATGATGTTGCCCTTGTGCACCAGCGTCACCGAGACCCGGTCGTTGTCGATCGTGTACTGGAGGGCTTTGCGCACCAGGCGCTGGCTGCCCTGCCTCGACACGGGCTTCACGCCGATGCCGGAGCTCTCGGGAAAGCGGATGGCGGTGACAGCGAGCTCACCCTGCAGGAAAGCGATGAGCTTGCGGACCTCGGCGGAGCCGGCCGGCCACTCGATGCCGGCATAGATGTCCTCGGTGTTCTCGCGAAACACGACCATGTCCGTCAGGCTGGCATCCGCCATCGGACTTGCGACACCCGGAAAGTAGCGGATCGGACGCACGTTGGCGTACAGGTCGAGCTCCTGGCGTATGGCGACATTCAGCGAGCGCAGGCCGCTGCCAACCGGCGTGCCGAGCGGGCCCTTGATCGACACCACGAAATCACGCAGCGCCTGAACCGTCTCGCGCGGAAACCATTCGCCGTAGAGCGCATTTGCCTTCTCGCCCGCGTAGATCTCCATCCAGGCGACCTGCCGCGCCCCGCGATAGGCCGCCGCGACCGCGGCATCGACCACGCGGCGCATCGCAGGGGTGACATCGATGCCGATGCCATCGCCCTCGATGAAGGGAATGATCGGGTGATCGGGCACATCGAGTGAAGCGTCGCCCGCGAGGCGGATGCGGCGGCCCGCCTCCGGCACCAGGATGTGCTGAAACTCCATGTGCCCGGGCTTAGCTCTTGGCGGCTCCGCTGCGCCGCTCGATGCGGCGGCTCTGGCTGCGCTCGGCAATGAGCATCGCGAGCTCGAGCGCCTGCTCATGGTTGAGGCGTGGATCGACACTCGAGCGGTAGGCGCGCGCGAGATCAGCGTCGGTGAGTCCCCGCGCGCCGCCGGTGCACTCGGTCACATCATCCCCGGTGAGCTCGATGTGCACGCCGCCGAGGTTCGAGCCCATGTCGGTGTGGATGCGGAACGCCAGATCGAGCTCACGCAGGATGTTCTCGAAGCGCCGCGTCTTCAGCCCACCGGTCGTGGTCTCGGTGTTGCCATGCATCGGGTCGCAGATCCACAGCACCGTCTGCCCCGTCTGCCGCACGGCTTCGATCGCTCTGGGGAGCGCCGCCGCGACCTCCTTTGCGCCGAAGCGGTGGATGAAGGTGAGCCGGCCCGGCTGGTTTTGCGGATTGAGGGCGTTGACGAGTCCCTGCAGCCATGCCGCATCCATCGCCGAGCCGATCTTCACGCCGATCGGGTTGGAGATGCCGCGGAAATACTCGACGTGTGCGCCATCGAGCGCCGCGGTGCGCATGCCGATCCAGGGCATGTGCGTCGAGAGGTTGTACCAGCGGTTCTGACGCGGGATGAAGCGCGTCTGTGCCTGCTCGTACAGCAGGTGCAGTCCTTCGTGGCTCGCATGGAAGTCGACGAGCGTCGCTTCGTGGACCGGATGCCCGCTCATGCCTTCGAAGAAATCCAATGCATCGCCGATCGAGCGGACGATGCGCTCGTACGCGTCCTTGAGCGGCGCCTGGTGGACGAAGCCTAAGTCCCAGTACTCCGGGTGGTGCAGGTCGGCGAAGCCACCCTCCACCAGCGCGCGGACGAAATTCAGCGTGAGCGCCGCACGTTCGTAGCCCCGCAGCAGCAGCTCCGGATCCGGCGCGCGGGCTTCAGGTGTGAACTCGGGCCGGTTGACGAGATCGCCGCGATAGCTCGGCAGCGTGAGTCCCCCTCTCGTCTCGCTATCGGCCGAGCGCGGTTTCGCATACTGCCCGGCCATGCGTCCGACGCGGATGATGGGCTTCTTCAGCCCGTGCAGCAGCACGAGACTCATCTGCAGAAGGATCTTGAGCTTCTTGGCGATCGTGTCGGACTCGCAGTCGACGAATGTCTCGGCGCAGTCGCCACCCTGGAGCAGGAAGGCTTCGCCGCGCTGCGCGGCGGCGAGCCGGGTGCGCAATTCCTCGATCTCCCAGGACACGACGATCGGGGGCAGGCGGGAGATCTGAGCCACGATCCGCTCGAGCGCCTTGGGGTCGGCGTACACCGGCTGCTGCTGGGCGGGGCGGGTCTGCCAGCTGGCGCTGTGCCAGGAAGTGGTTTCGGGCGCTCGCATGTCATTGATCCTAGCACGTATTTACTGAAGCTCAGGGCTGGCGCTGCGGGCACTTCGAAGGCAGAATGCGCCCCTTTTCACGAGGGTCCCTATGCACCGTGTTCTGATTCTCGGCGCCGGCAAGATCGGCGCACTGATCTCTGGATTACTAGCCGAATCCGGCGCTTACAAGGTTCAGCTCGCGGACGTCGATGGTGCGGCCGCGGACGCGGTGGTGCGGGCGCACGCGAGCGCTCAGCTCGTTCCCATCACACTCGATGCGAGTGATGCCGCCGCGTTGACCCGGCACCTCGACGCTCATCCGGTCGATGCGGTCATCTCGAGCCTCCCCTATCACTGCAACGTGCGCGTGGCCGAGGCGGCGCGCAAGGCGCACGTGCATTACTTCGATCTCACCGAGGATGTGGAAGTGACCCGGGCCGTGCGCGCGATCGCCGCGCGCGCCGGACAGGCTTTCGTACCGCAGTGTGGCCTCGCCCCGGGCTTCATCAGTATCGCCGCCGCTGAGCTCATCACCCACTTCGATGAGCTGCGCGCGGTGAAACTGCGCGTGGGAGCGCTGCCGCAGCACCCGAACAATGTGCTCAAGTACTCGCTCACCTGGTCGACCGAGGGCCTGATCAATGAGTACGGCAATCCCTGCCAGGCGGTGAGCGAGGGCAGGCTCATCGACGTCCCACCGCTCGAGGGACTCGAGGAAATCGAGATCGACGGCATGCGCTACGAGGCCTTCAACACCTCGGGCGGCCTTGGGTCGCTGGCCGAGACTCATGGTGCGCGCGTCGAGTCCATGAACTACAAGACCATCCGCTATCCGGGGCACTGCGAGCAGATGCGCCTGCTCATGAACGATCTGAAGCTCAACCACGATCGCGCCACGCTCAAGCGCATCCTGGAGAGCGCCGTTCCGCAGACGCTGCAGGACGTGGTGATCGTCTACGTGGCGGTCACCGGCACGCAGGATGGTCAGCTGCGCGAGGAGAACTACGTCAACAAGATCTATCCGCAGGTAATCGCTGGCCGGCTATGGTCGGCGATTCAGGTGACGACCGCGGCCGGAATCACCGCGGTGGTGGACATCGTGCTCGAGGGCAACGGCCGCTACAGCGGCTTCGTCGCGCAGGAGCAGTTCCGCCTCACCGACATCCTCGCCAATCGCTTCGGAAGCTACTACGCCCCCGGCGGCACCAAGCATCTCTCCGGAGAGCTCGTCGTCGCCGGCAAGGTCGGACATCAACGCCGCGCAAAGGCTGTCAACGCATGAATACGGATACCGACGCGCTACTGCGCCGCCTGGGTCTCGGGCCGCTCAATCCCGGCGCCTGGTCAGGGTCACACGGCTGGTCGAGCACCACCGACGCCGCGCTCCTCAACGTACGCAATCCCGCCAACGGCACGCTGATCGCGCAGCTGCGGCCCGCGAGTGTCGAGGATTACGAGCACGTGGTGAGCTCGGCGGTCGAGGTCGCCGCGCGCTGGCGCGAGATCCCGGCTCCCAAGCGCGGTGAGACCGTGCGGCTGATCGGCGAGGAGCTGCGCCGCCACAAGCAGGACCTCGGCACGCTGGTCTCGCTCGAGAACGGCAAAATCCGCGCCGAGGGGCTGGGCGAAGTACAGGAAATGATCGACATCGCCGACTTCGCAGTCGGCCAGTCGCGCATGCTCTACGGGCTCAGCATGCATTCGGAGCGCCCTCAGCACCGCATGTTCGAGCAATGGCATCCGCTCGGTGTCGTCGGCATCATCTCGGCGTTCAACTTTCCGGTCGCGGTGTGGTCGTGGAATGCCTTCCTCGGCGCGGTTTGCGGCAACGCCTGCGTCTGGAAACCCTCGCACAAGACTCCGCTGACGGCGCTCGCCGTGCAGCACCTGTGCAACCGCGTGCTCGAGGCGAGCCACCTGCCCGCGGTCTTCCAGACGTTCGTCGACGGTGGCATCGGGCTCGCCACGCGGATGGTCGAAGACCGGCGGATTGCACTCGTCTCCTTCACCGGCTCGACGGAGATCGGCCGCAAGGTCGGCGAGCGCGTCGCGGCCCGGCTCGGCAAGAGCCTGCTCGAGCTCGGCGGCAACAACGCGGTCATCGTGGATGACACCGCGAATCTCGATCTGGCGGTGCCCGCCATTGTGTTCGGGGCTGTCGGCACCGCGGGCCAGCGCTGCACCTCGACGCGACGCGTCTTTGCCCACGAGGCGATCGCTGCGGAGCTCGAACGGCGCCTGGTACACGCGTACGCCCAGGTGAAAATCGGCGATCCACTCGTGGAGGGCACGCTGATGGGACCCCTCATCGACGCGCAGGCGGTCGAGAGCTACCAGAGTGCGGTGAGCGCCGCGCGCAGTGCCGGCGGTGAGATCCTGTACGGCGGCAACGTCCTCAATCGTCCTGGCAACTTTGTCGAGCCGACGATCGTCCGCGCGCGTAACGAGTGGGAGATCGTGCAGACCGAGACCTTCGCCCCGATTCTCTACCTGATTCGGGTCGGTTCGCTCAGTGAGGCGATCGAGCGGCAGAACGCCTCGGCACACGGTTTGTCATCCGCCCTGTTCACCGATCGCCTGCAGAGTGCGGAAAGCTTCCTGTCCTCCACCGGCAGCGATTGCGGCATTGCCAACATCAATCTCGGCACCTCGGGAGCGGAGATCGGCGGCGCCTTCGGCGGTGAGAAGGATACCGGCGGTGGCCGCGAGTCCGGCTCCGACGCGTGGAAGACGTATATGCGCCGACAGACCAACACCGTGAACTGGAGCCGCGATCTGCCGCTCGCCCAGGGAATCGAGTTCAACGTCGAGTGACGTCAGACTTCTGACAGGTGTTCGTCAGCGCACCGAAACTTCGGCGCTGCGGACCACCACTTCCGCGCCCTGCCCGCCCACGCGACCCGGCAGGTGCACGGTGAACCGCGCGCCGCCGAGGGGTGAGGCATCGATGGCGAGCTTTCCGCCATAGAGGTCCACGGTGTCGTGCACCATGGCGAGCCCCAGGCCGTGGCCCGGCACCTTCTCATCCGCCCGCACTCCGCGTTGCAGCACCCGCGCCCGGTCTTCCGCCGAAATTCCTGGTCCATCGTCCTCGATGACCAGACTCAGCCGCTCGCGCGAGCCCGCGGTGGCATCGACCCGCGCGCTGAAGCGCACCCGAGTGCGGCACCATTTGCAGGCATTGTCCAGCAGGTTACCGAGAAGCTCGGTGAGATCGCCACGGTCGCCGATGAATTGCGCGGCGGGCGCCGCTGCGAGCTCGAGCGCGAGGTCCTTGCTGGCGTAGACGCGCAGCAGCGTGGCGCGCAGCTCCGCGGCCACCTGCCCCACTTCCACCGGCGCCTGACCGAGCAGTGCACCGCCGGTCGCCGCGGCGCGCTTGAGCTGATGCTCGATGATGCCGCTCATGCGGTCGATCTCGGTGCTGACCGTGCCGTTCGCGCCCTCAGCGCGCATCACCGCGAGCGGCGTCTTCAGGCTGTGCGCGAGATTACCGAGCGTATCGCGGTAGCGGGCCACCCGTTTGCGCTCGCCGATCAGCAGCGCATTCAGATTGCCGGCGACACCGGCGAGCTCCCGCGGGTAGCCGCTGCCGAGCCGTTCGCGCCGTCCCTCCTCGACTTCGTGAATCTCGCGCTCCATGCGCCGCACGGGCGCCAGCACCCATTGCAACAGCGCGGCGAGCGTGAGCAGCAGCAGCAGCATCAGCGCGACGAACCAGCTCCCGAGCTTGCGCCGGAAGCGCCACAGCTCCTGCTGGTAGGGACTGAGGCTCGTCGCGACACTGAAGGTGAGCGAGCGCGCCGTCGGCACCTCGCCCTCGAACTGGATCGAGCGGCTGGCGATGGCGACGCGGTCGTCCCCAAAGGTGGCATAGGAGAGGTTACGTTCGCCGCCCGTGAGCAACCGGCCGAAGTCGCTCTTCAGTCCCGCGGTGGAAGGTGAGCGCCAATCCTGACCCGCGGAGCGGATCTCCGCATACACGCCCGAGCGCGGTGTCTCGAGGCGGGGATCGAGAGTATGGGGGGCAGGCGCGTAGCCGCCATCGGGCTGCGGCTCGGCCGCCGCGATCAACGCGACCATCTGCCGGTCCAGCTCATCCTGCAGTGTTCGCTGCGCGACTTCGCGGAAGCCGGTGTCGAGCACCAGCATCACCACACCGCAGAAGAGTGCGAGCGGTAACGAGACCGAGACGAGCAATCGCCGGCTGAGCGAGTGCACGCGGTCTGCTACCCGAAGCCGCTTCAGGTGGGCGCGTCCCGCGGCAGCGCGAGCCGATAACCCCGGCCGCGCAGCGTCTCGATCGGCCGAAGATGATCCTCGGGGTCGAGCTTGCGGCGCAGCCGCCCCACCAGCACCTCGATGACGTTGCTGTCACGCTCGAAATCCTGGTCGTAGAGCCGCTCGGTCAATTCGCTCTTGGAGATCACGTCCCCGGCGCGCAGCATCAAATGCTCCAGAATCCGGTACTCGAAGGTGGTGAGCTCGACCGGCGCGCCTTGCACGGTGACCAGCTGGGCGCGCGTATCGAGCACGATAGGACCGCACTTGAGCTGCGGACTCGCCCAACCGCCTGCCCGGCGCAGGAGTGCCTGCAGACGCGCCAGCACCTCCTCGAAGTGAAAGGGCTTGACGACGTAGTCATCGGCGCCCGCCTGCAGCCCTTCAACCTTGTCCTGCCAGTTGTCACGCGCGGTCAGGATCAGGATGGGATAGGTCTTGCCCTCGGCGCGCAGGCGCCGGATGAGCTCGAGACCGGAAAGTCCCGGAAGGCCGAGATCGATGACGGCGACGTCGAGCGGGTATTCGCGCCCGGCGAACAGCCCCTCATCGCCATCGCGCGCCACATCGACCGTGAAACCCGCCTGGCCGAGACGTGCCTGCAGGCTCTCGCGCAGCGACGCCTCATCTTCCACTACCAGTGCGCGCATGCTCCCCGGCCGCCGCGGCTACTGCACAGAGCCGCTCGAGGCATCGACGCGTACCGTCCACACCTTGCCTGCGTCGTTCAGCAGGCGCAGCACATACAACGTGCGGCCCTCATCCTGTTCCGTCTGCGCCTTGACCACGCGGGCGTGGTAACGCTCTTCGACCATTCTCACGGCCTGGTCCATGGAGAGGCTGCTGCGAGGCATCACGAGCGGAGTCGCGGACTGCACCGGTACCGCCGAGGCGGACACGAGCGCGGCGCCTGCGCCGGCAGCGGCCGCGCAACCAAGCACTAGGATGGTGACTTTGACGCGACTCACAACGGTCAAGCCTAACGCATTCCCGTGTTGACACGCGACTGTCAGAAACAACGGGGATATTTTCAGCTGGCGTTCAGTTTCGCCTCGCTCCAGAGCGCCTCCCACTCGGCGGCCGACAGCCGGGCGAGCTCCAATCCGCGCGCCTGCGCGAGCGACTCCATGTACGCAAAGCGGCGCTCGAACTTGTTATTTGCCGCACGCAGCGCGGCCTCCGCGTCGACCTGCAGATGGCGGCTCCAGTTCACGATGCTGAAGAGCAGATCTCCCAGCTCATCGGCGAGGGCCTGTGGCGGCCTTGCCAGTTCATGGGCGCCGCCACTGTCTGCCAGCGCAGCGTCGATCTCATGCAACTCCTCCAGCACCTTGGAGCGCACCGCCTGTGCGTCTTCCCAGTCGAAGCCGACGCGTGCCGCGCGCCGCCCGAGTTTCGCCGCGCGGGTCAACGCTGGCAGCGCGCGCGGAACACCCGCGAGTACCGTGCTCGCTCCAGCCGCCCGACCGTGCGCCTTCGCCGCGGCCCGCTCCTGCGCTTTTTGCTCTTCCCACACACGCACCAGGTCCTCCGCTGCCAGATCTGCCCCGGCAAACAGGTGCGGATGGCGTCGCACCAGCTTCTCGCGGATGCCATTCGCCACGGCGCTGAAGTCGAACCAGCCCTGCTCCTCGGCCATGCGTGCGTGAAATACCACCTGGAACAGCAGGTCGCCGAGTTCCTCGCGCAGGTGCTCGCGGTCGCCATGCTCGATGGCATCGGCGACCTCGTACGCTTCCTCGATCGTGTAGGGCGCAATGGTGGAGAAAGATTGCGCACGATCCCACGGGCAGCCGCGCTCGCTGTCGCGCAGGCGCGCCATGAGCGCGAGCAGTGCCCCGACGGCCCGCTCGGCCTCGCTCATGGTGCCTGTGGCCCGGCGCACAGACGATACAGCGTATGCAACATCCCGGCGGTGGCACCCCAGATGATGCGCTCGCCAAAGGGAATCTCGCGGAACTCGGCCTGCTCGCCGACGATGCCGTCCCGGCGCTGCAGGCGGTGATTGGCCGGGTCGAACAGGTAACCGAGCGGCACCTCGAAGGTGTCCTCGACTTCCTGACTCGCCAGTGCGAGCTCGAAGCCCGGCTGCACGAATGACACCACCGGTGTGATGCGGAAACCTGTAATCACGACGTGATCGGGCAGATAGCCGATCACCGATACGAAGCGCTCATCGAGTCCGATCTCCTCGCGTGCTTCGCGCAGTGCGGCTGCAGCAGGGCTGGTGTCGCTCGGCTCGATGCGCCCGCCGGGAAAGCTGATCTGCCCGGCGTGATTGCGCAACTGCGTGGCGCGCTGCGTGAATAGCACCGTGGGGTCAGCCCTCTCGACGAGCGGAATGAGTACCGCCGCGGGCGTGGGCTCACGTGGCAGCAGGCGCCGCCCATCGCCAGGCTCGAACCGTCCCGGAATCATCCACTCCTCCGGCGCGTGCCGCGGCGTCGTGCCCGCGAGGCGCCGGCGAATGATGCCCGCCCAGTCGTGATGCGCTCCGGCCGATGTTGCCTGCTCGCTCTCCTTGGATGCCTGCGGCATGGCGCGCATCGGATCCGGGGCGTCAGCTTCCTCCACCGCCTCCTCCCTTGATCCCGCCGGTGGTGAGCTCTGCGGGGTCGAGCAGTTTCTCGAGCTGCGCGGACGAGAGGTTGGTCATCTGCGCGGCGACCTCGCGAATCGGCCGCCCCTCGGCGTAGGCCTTCTTGGCGATAGCCGCGCCTTTCTCGTATCCGATCACCGGGTTGAGCGCGGTGACGAGAATGGGATTGCGATCGAGTGCCTCCGCGAGCCGTGCCTTGTTCACCTGGAATCCCGCAATGGCGCTGTCCGCGAGGGCGCGGGCGCCGTTCCTCAGCAGGCGGATACTCTCGAGCAGGTTGTCCGCGATCACCGGCAGCATGACGATCAGCTGGAAGTTGCCCGACTGGCCCGCGACGGTGATGGCGGTGTCGTTGCCGATCACCTGTGCGGCCACCATGGCCACTGCTTCCGGTATGACGGGATTGACCTTGCCCGGCATGATGCTGCTGCCCGGCTGCAGTGCCGGCAGCGCGATCTCTGCGAGCCCCGCGAGTGGGCCGCTGTTCATCCAGCGCAGATCGTTGGCAATCTTCATGAGGCTGACCGCGAGCACCTTGAGCTGGCCGGAAAGCTCGACCGCGGTGTCCTGGGTCGAGAGCGCCTCGAAATAGTTACGCGCCGGCACGAAGGGAATGCCGGTGAGCGCGGCGAGCTCCTTGCAGAAGCGCGCGCCGAACTCCGGGTGGGCATTGATGCCGGTGCCGACGGCGGTTCCACCCTGCGCTAGCGCCAGCAGCCGCGGCTCCACCGATTTCAGCCGCGCCACATCATTCTCGATCTGCGTGCGCCAGCCCGAGAGCTCCTGCGAGAGACTCACCGGCATGGCATCCATGAGGTGCGTACGCCCGGTCTTGATGATGCCCGCTACCTCGGTCTCCTTGGCGGCGATGACATCGCGCAGGTGCTCGAGGGCCGGCAGGAGCTCGCGCCGCACCGCGAGGGCGGCACTCACATGAATGGCGGTGGGGATCACATCGTTACTGCTTTGTCCCATGTTGACGTGATCATTGGGATGCACTGCGCTTCCGAGCCGCTCGCCGGCGAGCGCCGCGATCACCTCGTTGGCGTTCATGTTGGAGCTGGTGCCCGAGCCGGTCTGGAACACATCGAGCGGAAAGTGACGCTGATGGCGGCCTGCAGCCACCTCGGCCGCCGCCGCGTCTACCGCTTCGGCGGTGCGGGCATCGAGGAGCTTCAATTCGCGATTGGCGCGCGCGGCGGCCTGCTTGACCAGCCCGAGCGCCGCGATGAACTCGCGCGGCATGGTGTACCCGCTGATGGGAAAGTTCTCTACCGCGCGCTGCGTCTGCGCACCCCACAGCGCGTCCGCCGGTACTTTGAGCTCGCCCATGCTGTCACGCTCCGTGCGGAAGGGACTCGTCATGCGTGCACCTTACTGCTGGAAAGACGGCCGAACGACCGTATGCGTTATGATAGTAACGCATGTCCGGAAGCCCCAGCGATTGCCTGCCGGCGCTCGAGGCGCTCTCGCCGGTCGATGGGCGCTACCGCGCCGCCACCGAGCCGCTGCGCGGCCTCTTGTCGGAGGCCGGGCTCATCCGCGAGCGCATCCGCATCGAGGCCCAGTGGCTGCTGCATCTCGCGGGAGCCGTGCCGCAGCTTTCCGGCTCGAAGCTCAGCGCGGCAGTGGCCGAGTGCGCCCGGCAACTGGCGAATGTCCCCGATGAGTCCGCGGCAGCGGCGGTAAAGAGCATCGAGCTGCGCATCAATCACGACGTCAAGGCGGTCGAGTATTACGTGCGCGAGCAGCTGCGCGCTGCCGGCGCTTCAGCCGCCACACTCGAACTCGTGCATTTCGGCTGCACCTCCGAGGACATCAACAACCTCAGCTACGCCGGCCTGCTGCGTGCGGCGCGCGGCACGCTGCTCCCGGTCATCGGCGCCCGGGTGCACGAGCTCACGCAGCTCGCGCACCGCTATGCCGATACCGCCATGCCCGCCCGCACCCATGGACAGCCGGCAAGTCCCACCACCCTCGGCAAGGAATTCGGCAACTTCGTTGCGCGGCTCACCCGGGCGCAGCGCCGCTGGGCGGCAGTGAGCATCCTCGGCAAATGGAACGGCGCCGTGGGCAACTTCAACGCGCACGTCGCGGCAGTGCCCGGGGTCGATTGGCCGGCAATCGCCCGCTCGTTCGTCGACTCGCTCGGGCTCGACTACAACCCCTGGACCACACAGATCGAACCGCACGATTGGATCGGCGAATACTGTGACGCCCTCGCGGCGGCTAACGTCGTGTGCACCGACCTCTGCCGCGACCTGTGGGGCTATATCTCACTGGGCTATCTGCGCCAGCGCCCCGTGAGTGGTGAAGTCGGCTCCTCCACCATGCCGCACAAGGTGAACCCGATCGACTTCGAGAACGCCGAGGGCAACTGCGGCCTCGCCAACGCGCTGCTGCGGCATTTCGCGGAGAAGCTGCCGGTGTCCCGCTGGCAGCGCGATCTCACCGATTCGACCGTGCTGCGAAATCTCGGCGTTGCACTCGGCCACACGCTCATCGCCTGGCGGGCGCTCGGGAGGGGCCTCGATAAGATCGAGGCCGACCCTGCACGCATGGCGGCGGACTTCGCGAGTTCCTGGGAGGTGCTTGCCGAGGCGATACAGACGGTGCTGCGCGCGGCGGGGATACCGGAGGGCTATGAGCGGCTCAAGGAATTCACGCGTGGTCGGACCATCGACGCTGCGACGCTCGCTGAGTTCATCGATGGTTTACCTCTGCCCCCGGCCGAGAAGGCGCGGCTGCGGAGTCTGCGGCCCGAGGGCTATACGGGCCTCGCCGCGGAGCTCGCGAGGCAGGTATGAGGGTCGAGCCGCACTCCGCCCGCGGCCGCGAAAAGTGCGAACCAGGCCTCGCTTTTGACTTACTGCGGCCCACCCAGGCCCCCAAACCGTGACCGGTTCGGTAAGGGAATACCCCCAACGGTCACTAAGATCCCGCGGACCTGCCTTCCGTGCAGGTGATGCGGGACGCCAGAGTGGCCATAAGCGGGGAACTTGATCTCAACAGTGCCTTGGCCCAGCTTGCCAATGCGCGCTATGCCCCCGAATCTGCCAATGGGGCCGCCGGCGCAGCCAGCTCGCGCCAGGGTGCCGAAACGTTGACCGTGTTGACCTCGCTCGCCGAAGTCCGTGCCGCCGTGAATGAGATCGCCGCCGCGGCGCAGCGGCTCATCTCCATCTACACCCCGGATCTCGAGCCCGATCTGTACGACCAGACCGCGTTTCTCGATGTCATCAAGCATTTCGTCCTGACGCGCAGCTTCTCCAAGGTGCGCGTGCTGCTCGCCGAGCCGACGCGCGTCATGCGCGACAGCAACCGCTTCGTCGCGATGGGGCGGCGCTTGTCCAGCTGCATCGACATCCGCTACGTCGCCGCCCAGAGTCCGCAACGCGCTTCCAGCTATCTCATCGCCGATGACCGTGCGATCGTCTACCGGATGCGCGCCGACACGTGGGACGGAGTGGCCGATATCAACAATCCGGCCGTCGCACGGGTCTACCTGCAGGAGTTCGACCAGGTCTGGAACGCCAGCGCGGCCGAGCATGGCCTGCGGGCCGCCCGCCGCGGCTGAGCCTGACCGGGCGTCGCAGACCGCCGACGATTCCGGCTCCCACTGCCGACCGTTACAATCCTCCACATGGGCAGGAGGCCTGATATCACCGTCGCGGCGATTGCCGAGACGGACGGTCGTTTTCTCGTGGTCGAGGAGCGTATCAACCGCCGTTTGGTGTTCAATCAGCCGGCGGGCCACGTCGAGCGCGGCGAGACGTTGCTCGCGGCTGTCGTGCGCGAGGCGCGCGAGGAGACGGCGTGGCGCTTCGAGCCACGGGCTCTCCTGGGTGTCTACCTGTGGCGCAACCCCACCAGCCGCCGCGACATACTGCGCTTCGCCTTCAGCGGACACGTAACCGATCATGACGCGGCCCAGGAGCTCGACCGCGGCATCATTCGCACGCACTGGCTGACCCGCAGCGAGCTCGAAGCGCGTCAGGAAAGGTTGCGCAGTCCGCTCGTCCTGCGCTGCGTGCACGACTACCTGGCCGGGCAGCAGCACGCCCTCGATGGCATCGCGCAGCTCGATCTCGAATGTGCCGCTTCGATGGCGCACCGTTTGGCCGCCCCGGAGAATGGCGCCGCGGTCCGCACGCTCGACATCACGGCGTAGCGGGAACGCCCTCCTCGAGGCGGCCGCATTACAATGCGCACATGCACGCTGGGCTCACACATGCAGATCCCTCCGCCCGGGTCATGGTCGGACTCTCTGGCGGCGTCGATTCCGCGGTGGCCGCGCTGCTTCTGAAGGATGCCGGCTGGAACGTTCAGGGGCTCTTCCTCAGCAACTGGGAGGAGGACGATGACGCCTACTGCACCGCCGCACAGGACTTCCAGGACGCCCGCGCGGTCGCGGCCGAGCTCGGCATCGTCCTGCATCGAGTCAGCTTCGCGGCCGAGTACCGCGCGCGGGTGTTCGCGCACTTCCTGCGCGAGCATCGCGCCGGACGCACGCCGAACCCGGACGTGCTCTGCAACCGCGAAATCAAGTTCGGTGTAGCGCTGCAGTGGGCGCGCCGCCTGGGGGCTTCGCACTTTGCCACCGGCCATTACGCCCGGCTCGAGACCGGAGCTGACGGACCCGCGCTCTGCAAGGCACGCGATGCTCTCAAGGACCAGAGCTATTTCCTGCACGCCGTCCCGCGCCACGAGCTCGCTGCCACCCTGATGCCGCTCGGTGAGCTTCACAAGAGCGCGGTGCGCGAGCGCGCCCGCCGCGCCGGGCTTCCCGTGTTCGACAAGCCGGACAGTACCGGTATCTGCTTCATCGGCGAGCGGCCCTTCCGCGCGTTTCTGGCGCGTTACGTGGCACGCACACCCGGTCCGATCGAGTCGGCCGACGGCGAGCCGCTCGGCACTCACGAAGGGCTCGCCTTCTATACGCTCGGCCAGCGCGCGGGACTCCACATCGGTGGCCGCAGCGGCCGCGATGCGGCGCCCTGGTACGTCGCGGCGAAAGACGCGGCGCGCAATGCGTTGCTCGTCGTGCAGGGCCACGATCACCCGCTGCTCGCGAGCCGCGCGCTCACGACCGGGGTCTGGCACTGGCTCGCACCTGCGCGGGGTGAGCCTGCGCAGGTTTCCGTGAAAGTGCGCTACCGCCAGAGCGATCAGGCTGCGCGGCTCGAGCCGCGCCCCGATGGCACCGTGCGCATCCTCTTCGATCAGCCGCAGCGTGCCGTGACCCCTGGACAGTACGCCGTCGCTTATGACGGTGAGCGCTGTCTCGGCGGGGCCGTCATCGAGTCGCTCATGCCCTCGGAGCGGCTCTGCGCCGCGGCCTGAGCCGAGCCTTTCGCCCTGGCACTGCCAACGGGCATCGAGCTGCGATGCGGGTGGCTCATTTCGGTGCGACCTGCGGCCGCGGGTCGGCGCGCCCGATATAATTGCTGCACACCGCGGAGACCTTCATGAACAACAGCTTCCGGGCACGCTCGAGCCTCAAAGTGGGCGATCACGGCTACGAGATCTGGAGCCTCGCCGCGTTGCCGCAGGAGAAGATCGCGCGTCTTCCCTACTCGTTGAAGGTGCTGCTGGAGAACCTGTTGCGCCACGAGGATGGGGTCAACGTGACGCGCGCCGATATAGAGGCGCTCCTCCATTGGGACCCGGCCGCTACGCCCTCGCACGAAATCGCCTTTACCCCCGCGCGGGTCATTCTGCAGGATTTCACCGGGGTCCCCTGCGTCGTGGACCTCGCGGCCATGCGCGATGCGATCGTGCGCCTCGGCGGCAGCGCCGATCGGGTCAATCCACTGAACCCGGCGGAGCTGGTGATCGATCATTCGGTGCAGGTGGACGAGTACGGCTCCCCGCAGGCGCTCGCCGCCAACACCGCCATCGAGTTTGCCCGCAATCGCGAGCGCTACGCGTTCCTGCGCTGGGGCCAGAGCGCGTTCCGCAATCTCGCCGTGGTGCCACCCAGCACCGGCATCGTTCACCAGGTGAACCTCGAGTACCTCGCGCGGGTGATCTTCGATACGGACGCCCCCGGCACCCGCCGCGCCTACCCCGATACGCTCGTCGGCACCGACTCCCATACCACCATGATCAATGGGCTCGGCGTCCTCGGGTGGGGCGTTGGCGGCATCGAGGCCGAGGCCGCGATGCTCGGGCAGCCCGTTACCATGCTGATCCCGCAGGTGATCGGTTTTCGGCTCGACGGCCGGCTGCAGCCCGGCGCGACCGCCACCGATCTCGTACTCACCGTCACGGAGATGCTGCGCAAGAAGGGCGTGGTCGATAAGTTCGTCGAGTTCTTCGGCGATGGTCTCGGCAACTTGCCGCTCGCCGATCGCGCAACCATCGCCAACATGGCACCCGAGTACGGCAGCACCTGCGGCATCTTTCCCATCGACACCGAGACGGTGCGTTATCTCGAGCTCTCCGGCCGGCCGCGCGAGCGGCTCGAGCTCGTGAGCGCCTATGCCCGCGCACAGGGCATGTGGCGCAACGAGGGTGCGCTCCCGGCGAATTACACCGACGTGCTCGAGCTGAACCTCGGTACCGTCGAGCCGAGCCTCGCCGGCCCTCGCCGCCCGCAGGACCGGGTCCCGCTCAAGAGCGCGAAACAAGTCTACGAGCTCAATGCGAAAAAAGCGGCCGAGGAGCGCACCGCGCGCGCGAGCGGCGCTCGTGGTGTGGCGGTGGCCAAGCTCAATGGCGGAAGCTACGAGTTGAAAGACGGCTCGGTGCTGATCGCCGCGATCACCAGCTGCACCAACACTTCGAATCCATCGGTAATGCTCGGTGCCGGACTGCTGGCGCGCAAGGCCCGCCAGCGCGGGCTCAAGTCGAAGCCCTGGGTGAAGACCAGTCTTGCGCCCGGCTCGCGGGTGGTCACGGACTATTTCATCAAGGCCGGTGTGCTCGGAGACCTCGAAGCGCTCGGGTTCGATCTCGTCGGCTATGGCTGCACCACGTGCCTGGCTGCGGGCACTCCGGTGTTGCTCGCCAATGGCACGAGCCGCCGCATCGAGCGCCTGCCCACCGCCGGCGGGGTCAAACTGTTTGGACCGACGCAGGACCGCCGCCTCGCGACGGCCATGCAAACCGAGATGATGGTGCAGGGTGAGCGCGAGTGCGTTTCCATCGTGCTGCAAGATGGCCGGCGGCTGGTGTGCACGGACGATCACAAGATCCTCTGCGCCGACGGGCGCTGGATGGAGGCCGGAAAGCTGGTGCGTGGGCGCGATCGTGTGGTGGTCGGGCTCGAAGCGCCGCTGGATGAGCCGGGGTCCGACGAGAGCGGCTATGAACTGATCGCGGGCGAGATGCGCTTCAGCTTCGACGATGAGCACGAGCGCGCGCGCAGCTTGGCTTTTGCCCGCCTTGTCGGTCATCTGATCAGCGACGGCTCGATCAGTGTGATGGGTCAGGGACGCATGCACCTCGGGCAGGCACTCGACCGTGAAGCGGCGCTCGATGACATCGAGCTGGTCACCGGCAAGCGTCCCGCTGGGACGCGCTACGACGCCCGCAAGTGGACCGTCGTCCTGCCGATCGAGTTGACCGCCGCAATTGCATTGCTCCCGGGAGTACGTCGCGGCCGTCGTATCCACCAGATACCCACGCTTCCGGAATTCACACTGGATGAGAAATGTCCGGTCGCGCTGGTTCGCGAATTCCTGGCGGCCCTGTTCGGGGCGGACGGGCACGCTCCGATTTTGCAGCGGCAAGGCGACAGTGAAGCCAACGCAGGCCTAAAACCCCCTGCCTATGCCCAGAGCGCGAAGCCCGAGCACGTGGAAGCGCTCAAGGAGGTGATGCGCCAGATCATCGAGCTACTGGTGCGCTGCGGAGTGAAAGCCCGCGGTGCGCAGATGTACACCTATACAACCCGACACGCCCAGTCGAGCTATCCGCCCGCCCGGGATGGTGCAGAACGCATCGAGGTCCGCCTCGCACTTCCCGAGGGTTTATCCTTCGTGGAGCGCGTGGGTTTCCGCTACTGCGTCGACAAGGCACTGCGGGCGAGCGCCGCGGCGGTCTATTGGCGCACGATCGATACCATCAATCGTCAGCGCCTGTGGATGGCGGATCGCATCGAGGCGCTACACGCCAACTACGACTTCAGCTTCCAGCAGACACGCCGGATGGCGGCTGCGGAGCTGATGACCTACGAGACAACGCTCTTCCCGCATTACGCGCTCCTCGAAGGTCACGACCGTTTCGACCGTTTGCCTGGGACCGAGAATCACCGGCATTTCCGCCCCATGCATCGCGACAACTGCGAGTTCCCCTCACCCGCTGATCTCATGAGCGAGATTGGTGCGCGCAACTGGTTCGCACGGCTGGAGCCGCGCACTGCCAGCGGGTCGTTGCGGCGATATTGCGTGGACAAGGAAACGTTGGATCTTCCAACTCTCTGTCTGCAGGTCCGCGATGTGCGTCCCGCAGGCAGTCGCCCGGTGTTTGATCTGGCGGTGGGGGCGCTCCACGCCTTTGTCGCCGGCACCGTGGGAGTTCATAATTGTATTGGGAACTCCGGCCCCCTCAAGCCCGAGATCTCCGCCGCCGTCAAAGAAGGCGACCTGACCGCGGCCTCAGTGCTCTCCGGCAACCGTAACTTCGAGGGCCGTGTGCATCCCGAGACGCGCATGAATTTCCTCGCCTCGCCGCCGCTCGTGGTGGCGTACGCGCTGGCCGGAACGCTCGATATCGATCTCACCCGGGAGCCCCTCGGGACCGACAAGGACGGCAAGCCCGTCTATCTCGCCGACATCTGGCCGAGCGATGCAGAAATCCAGGAGCTGGCGACGCGCGCGATCGACTCGCAGATGTTCCGCCAGAGTTATGCGAGTGTGTTCAAGGGCGATGAGAACTGGGCCAACATCGCCGTGCCCACCGGGCAGCGCTACACCTGGGACGAGAAGTCCACCTACGTGAAGAATCCGCCCTACTTCGATGGCATGACCATGCAGCTCAAACCGCTCGCGGATGTGCGTGCGGCGCGTGTACTGGCAGTGCTTGGCGACTCGGTGACCACCGATCACATTTCGCCTGCCGGCAACATCTCCAGGAGCAGCCCCGCCGCGCGTTATCTCATCGAGCAGGGTGTCGAGCCGAAGGACTTTAACTCCTACGGCGCCCGCCGCGGCAATCACGAAGTGATGATGCGCGGGACCTTCGCCAACATCCGTCTGCGCAATCTGCTGGTGCCGGGGACCGAGGGTGGCGTCACCCTGCATCTTCCGGATGGCGAGCGCGGTTCGATTTACGATATCGCCATGCGCTACCAGCGCGAGGGCACGCCGCTCGTCGTGCTCGCGGGCCGCGAGTATGGCACCGGCTCTTCGCGCGACTGGGCGGCCAAGGGCACGATGCTGCTCGGGGTGAAGGCGGTCATTGCGGAGAGCTTCGAGCGCATCCATCGTTCCAACCTGATCGGCATGGGCGTGGCGCCGCTGCAATTCCTGCCGGGACAGGGCGTGACAGCCCTCGGACTCACCGGGCAGGAGATTATCGACATCACTGGACTGAGCCGGGGCGATGCCCGCGAAGTCACGGTCACCGCGACGCCGCCCGCTGGCGCGGCGCGCAGATTCAACGTGCGTGTGCGCATCGACACGCCAAAGGAACGCGAGTACTACCGTCACGGAGGGATCCTGCCCTACGTGCTGCGCCAGCTCGCGGCAGCAGGCGGCAGCGCCTGAAGAATCGCCAGGCGGAATCACTCATTCCTGCCGCGAGCAACGCCGCGGAAGCCACCCTCACGATCTTCGATCTGGATGGCACGCTGACACGCCACGACACGCTGCTCGCCTACCTCACGGGCTTCCTGCGCCGGCATCCACGGCGCATCGTGCGTCTCCTGCACGTGGTGCCGGTACTGCTGGCGTTTGCCTGCGGCCGCGCCGACCGAGGCGCGCTGAAATCCTCCGCCATCCGCGCCGTCATGGCTGGTTACAGGCGCAGCGAGATCGAGCGCTGGACGCAAGAGTTCGTGCCGAACCTGCTCGAGCGTGGGATGCACGCCGATGCGCTCGCGGCACTCGAGGCCCATCGCCGCGCGGGCGATACCCTCGTGCTCCTTTCCGCGAGTCCGGACCTCTACGTGCCGGCCATCGGCCGCGCGCTCGGTTTCGCCAAGACTCTGTGCACTGGAGTCCGCTGGGAGAGCGATCGTCTCGATGGTCACCTGACGACGCCCAACCGGCGCGATGTCGAAAAGACGCACTGCGTGACTGCGCTGCGCCATGAGCACCCGGGACTCAGGATGGTCGCGTACGGCAATGCCGCGAGCGATCTCGAGCATCTCGCCCTGGTGGACCGCGCCACGCTGGTGAATGGCAGCGCAACGGCACGGCGCGCGGCGGCAGGCCTCAATATCGACTGCGTCACGTGGCGCTGAACCCCTGCAGCGCGGACCGCTCCGATATGTGACCTTTTTGGGGCCGGGCCGGTCTACTTGCATGGAGACCCATTCATGAAAGTCCGCATTCCACGCATCGCCCCCTCGGAGATCACCCCTGATGGGGTCTACCTGAATCGCCGGAGCCTGCTGGCCGGTGCACTCGCCATGGGTGCCAGCAGCTTGCTGCGGGCGGTAGAAACTCCCCAGGCTCAGGGCGCAGCGCTCAGCTTCACCGCCAACGCGCAGTACTCGGTGAAGGAGCCACCGAACAAGTTCGAGGAGATCGCGGGCTACAACAACTTCTACGAGTTCGGCACCGATAAGGAGGCCCCGAGCCACAACGCTCATTCGCTCAGGACCCGTCCATGGAGTGTGAGCGTCTACGGAGAAGCGGAGGGCCGCGGCACGTTCGATCTCGATGACCTGCTGAAGGGTGTGTCCCTGGAGGAGCGTATCTACAGGTTCCGCTGCGTCGAGGCCTGGTCGATGGTCGTGCCGTGGGTGGGCTTCCCACTGAGTACCCTGCTCGCGCGCTTCAAGCCTACCTCACGCGCGAAGTACGTCGAATTCACCACTCTCTACGATCCGCACCAGATGCCCGGGCAACGTGTGCCGGTCCTCAGCTGGCCCTACGTCGAGGGATTGCGCATCGATGAGGCGATGCATCCGCTCACCCTCATGGTGGTCGGCCTGTACGGGCGCGTGCTCCCCAACCAGGACGGCGCACCGCTGCGGCTCATCGTGCCGTGGAAGTACGGCTTCAAGAGCATCAAGTCCATCGTGAAGATTGGCTTCACTCCCAGCCAGCCGCGCACGACATGGAGCGGGGCCGCCGCCGACGAGTATGGTTTCTTCGCCAACGTCAACCCGCAGGTGGATCATCCGCGCTGGAGCCAGGCGAGCGAGCGGCGCATCGGTGCGCCCTTCCTCGCTGCGCGGCGCCCCACCCTGCCCTTCAATGGGTACGCGGAGCAGGTGGCCAGCCTCTACCAGGGAATGGATCTGCGGCGCAATTTCTGAATGACTGACACCTGAATGACTGTTACTCAGCGTTATCGCTGGATCTACAAGCCGCTCGTCTTCGCCGCATGCCTGGTGCCCCTCGCGTGGCTTACCTGCGGCGCATTCGGCTGGTTCGGCGCGAGCCTCGGCGCAGATCCGGTGAAGGAGCTCGAGCACGAGTGCGGCAAGACCGCGCTCAACCTGCTGCTGCTCACGCTCGCCGTCACACCGGTGCGTGAGCTCACCCGCCAACCCCAGCTGCTGCGTCTGCGCCGCATGCTTGGACTGTTCGCGTTCTTCTATGTCGTGCTGCACTTCACCATCTACGTGGTGCTCGATCTGGAGCTGAACTTCGCGACTCTCGGTGCCGACATCGCCAAGCGGCCGTACATCACCATCGGCTTCGGCGCGTTGCTGCTGCTGGTACCGCTTGCAGTCACATCGACCAACGGCATGATGCGCCGGCTCGGCCGGCGCTGGCAGAGCCTGCATCGGCTGGTCTACCTCATCGCCATCCTCGGCGTGTGGCACTTCTATTGGCAGGTGAAGCGCGACGTGCGCGAGCCACTCATCTACGCCGCGATACTGGCCGCCCTGCTCGGCTACCGGGTGGTGCGCGCGCGCGTACGCCGGCGCGATGCCGCGGCGCCAGCCGCACGCGCCGCTGCGGCGCGCACCGCAAAACTCACATCGACGTCCCGGTCTGCCGCGAGCCTGCTTCCGTCCGAATCAGATTGACTTGGCTCCCTTACTCGCATTTGTGGTCCGTCTCGTGAGTGATTGCAACGTTTCATTGCGAATTGATCCCCAGCGTGCCTTAGCCGGCCGTCACCGTTGAGTCGAAGCTTCAGCTCGCCATACCCTGAAGTGCCTATTGATTGCTGCAGTGCGTCTCGGTGACCGTGCGGATGGCCGATGAATGGAAGCGGGGGCCGCGCCAATGAATGGCACGCTAGGATCCGAGAGCCAGGCTAGCCTGGCACGCGCTCTGCGCACGCTCAGCGGGATCCGCGAGCGATATCAACTCGGGCGCTATGCCCATCCAGACTTACCCTTCTTTCGCGTCCAGGTCGTCGTCGACGGTGGCGACGTGGCCTGGATTACTGCAACGATTGAGACATTGGAAAAAGTAATCGCTGCTGTTGCCTCCGAAACTGTTGCAGCCGAGGCCCAGGCTCGTCGGGACGCGTGAACGCTGACAACAACGCCGACAACAACGCTGATAACAACCGTGATGACAAGGAGGCGACATGAAGCCCTACCCGCCAAAGGCGATGCTGTACCTTGTCCCTCTGCTGCTATTCGTGATCACTCCAGCTGATGCAGCCGTAGAAGCCAACACGACGGCCGAGTTCACTCTGGAGGTTTTCGTCCCCTGCGCTGCGGGCGGGGTCGGCGAGGTGGTCGACCTCAGCGGCCGTCTGCACACCCTGGTCACATTTACCATCAATGGCAATGAGGTCAGCGGCTTGCTGCATTTTCAGCCACAAGGCCTCGGCGGCACCGGCGAGACAACTGGTGCGAGATACCGAGGCACCGGCGTTACGAAAAGCAGCTTCTCGGGGTCTTTACAGAATGGCCAGTTCAATACGACGTTCGTAAACAACTTCAGAATCATCGGGCAGGGTCCCGGAAACAACTTTCTGGTTCACGAGACCGCGCACATCACTATCAACGCTGAAGGCACGGTAACAGTGAACCACGATAATTTGAGCACTGAGTGCAAATAGGCACCAAATAGGCACGTTGCGCACGTTGCCGCGCGCCCCAACAGGCACTCCCCCGCCGGTCGGCAGGAAAGTGCACTGAAGGAGCTCGCGCTACCGTTTATCGGTCGCGGTCGTCGTCGTCGTGGTGCTCCCCGTGGTGCTCCCGGTGCTCCTTCCTGCCAGCGTATTCATAATGACACCGGTCCCCATCGGAATCGCACACCCACCGACCTGGACCGCTGTAAATCGTGTTCCTGCTGTATTCGGACTCCTGCCAACATCTGTCCCCGTCGTGGTCGCACTTGACCCGCACGCAATGATCGCCGTCTGCGTCGCAGCGCTCGTAGGTGTGAGCGAGCGCCATTGACGAAATCGCCGACAACGCAAGCGTCGCAAATATTCTCCTGGTACGGTGAACCATGTTCGCCTCCAATAAGGAACACAATGACAACGTAATTATCTTCCGCGGCGAAGATCCCACCCCGAAGCGGCACAGTCCGAATCAGTTGTAGGACTTTCCTGTCTCGCAGCGATGGGTGAGCTAAATGCCCGAATCGCCAGCGGTTTGCCGGGTCTCGATGTGGTCCGGCCCTACAACCGTCCGCATCAGACTGAACTAGCCTAATATCCCGGGCGTCGGAGGGCGGCAGGAGATCACGCCATGACGCAGCACCAGCGCTTACAGACCCCCAGGCGGTCGCCGGTTCGGCATCGGTGAGCTCGAGAGGCGTGCGGCGAATTTTGCGACGATGGCCATGAGCGGAGCAGCCAGCGGCTCATCGATCATGTACGACTTCAGGGTCGACGCTACCTCGGGGGTTTTGTCCGGGGCCACCGCCTCTGGCAATTTCACCTTCGATAGCAGCTCGATTCCGTCCGGCGGGGGAACTGTTGGTGGAACCAACCTTCTTACCGCATTGAGCTTCAGATGGGACGGCATCACCTATAACTCGAATACCGCCAACACCGGCTGGCTGACGTTCAACACCGAGGGGCACCTGACTTTTTTTACTTTTGGGGACGATTGCATTGCATTGGCTTGCACGGTCAACAGTCCTTCCACAGATTGGTTAGCCTCACCGGGTGCCGTAGGCTTCGTATACAGCGGCGGCGGCCCGTTCGGATTCGGGAAGGTTTCGTATTCTCTCGTGACGTCGGTGCCAGAGCCCGCCACCGCGGCACTCTTCGGGCTCGCGCTCATCCTGAGCATTTTGTCCTTGCGCATCAGGGATAGGCGGCTGACATCGAGGTCCGGATCTGCCACAGCTCCGGAAAGAACTTGAGCTCGAGGGCCTTGGCGAGATACGACACCCCGCCCGTGCCTCCGGTACCTGGCTTGTAGCCGATGATGCGCTCCACCGTTTTCAGATGATGATAGCGCCAGAGTTGGAAGTTGTAGTCGAGATCGACCAGGCGCTCGGCGAGCTCGTACAGGTCCCAGGCCTGATCCGCGTTGTGGTAGACACCGAGCCACGCGCCGGCCACCTGCTTGTTCGCCTGGTACGGCTCGCTGAAGTCGCGTGACAGGTAGCCTTCCGGAATGCCGTAGCCGCGGCGGCTGAGGAGCCGCAGTACCTCATCGTAGAGCGACGGCTCGGCGAGCGCGCGCGCGAGCAGCTCATAGGCCCGCGCGTCACGCTTGTGAACCTCGATCATGGCGGCGTGCTTGTTGCCGAACAGGAACTCGAGCAGCCGGTACTGCACGGACTGGAAACCCGAGGAGCGCCCGAGCGCGTTGCGAAATGCCGAATATTCGAAAGGCGTGAGGGTCGAAAGGACATCCCATACGGTGAGCAGTTGCGTCTGGGTGCGCGAGATGCGCGCCAGCATCTTCAGCGCCGGATCGAGGTCATCGCGCCGGATGCACTCGAGCGCTGCCGTGAGCTCGTGCAGCATGAGGCGCATCCACAGCTCCGACACCTGATGCACCAGGATGAACACCATCTCGTTGTGCTGGCTCGAGATCGGCTGCTGCGCAGCGAGGAGTTTCTCGAGCTGCAGGTACTCGCCGTACGAGATCGAGGAGCCCAGATCCCAGTGCACCGCCTCGTCGGCAAGCTCCACGCGGGCGGTTTTGTCGTACTGACTTTCATTCATGCACACCGATGGTACACGTCAGCGCATCGAGGGCAACCGCGGGGCGGACGCCCCATACCCGCGCGGATCGGTGGCCGCCTGCGCACGGACGCCGAGCGCAATTTCCTGGGGTAGTTTAGGATCGCGCGCTCATCCCGCAGCCAGGCCGGTAACGCAGCCCATCGTGACTACGCCGATACTCGAGGTCCGCGACCTGGTGAAGGTCTACCCTGCCGCGACCGCGGTCACCGGCATCTCCTTCAGCGTCCGCGCAGGCATCTGCTTCGGCCTGCTTGGACCGAATGGCGCGGGCAAGACCACCACGATCGAGATCATGGAGGGGATCCTTCCGCCGACCTCCGGGGAAGTGCGCTACCGGGGTGAGGCCCTGGGCCCGCGCTTCCGGCAGGAAGCAGGCATCCTCTTCCAGAAAACCGCGCTGCAGGATTTTCTTACCGTGCGTCAGTCCCTCAGCCTGTTCCGCGGGCTGTACGACCGCGGGCTCGCGGTCGATGAGGTGCTGCGACTGTGCGCGCTGGAGAAGCTCGAAGGACGCGACAATCGCCGCCTCTCGGGCGGGCAGCAGCAGCGGCTGCTGCTCGCAATCGCGCTCGTCAACGATCCGAGCGTGCTCTTTCTCGATGAGCCGACGACCGGGCTGGATCCTCAGGCCAGGCGCAACTTCTGGGAGCTCGTGCAATCGATCAAGGCGCAGCGCAAGACCATCATCCTCACGACGCATTACATGGAGGAGGCGGAGCTGCTGTGCGATGAGATCGTGATCCTCGATCACGGCCGCATCGTCGCCCAGGGGCCCCCAAGGCAACTGCTGCACGAGCACTTCGAGCAGGTGCTGCTCGAGCTGCCACGCCAGGACTTTCCAGCCGCGGCGCGCACGCTGCCGCTCAACATCCTCGAGAGCAGCGATCGCATCGAGATCACCACCGATAATCTGGAAGGGACCCTGCGCGCCCTGCTCGCCGCGCAGGTGCCACTCGGGCGCCTGCGCATACGGCCCGCCAATCTCGAGGACCTGTTCCTCGAGCTCACCGGGACGGAGCTGCGCCCATGATGGGCCGTCTGCTCTCGGTACTGCATGCGCGCAACCTCGAGTTCCTGCGCGACCGCAGCACGCTGCTATTCACGCTGTTGCTGCCGATACTGCTGGTGATCGGCATGGGCTTCGTGTTCGGCGGACCCGAGCGGCCGCTGTTCAAGGTGGGGGTGCTCGCGCCGCAGATCGATCGCGCGGCGCACCCGTTTCTCACTGAGCGCTACGTCGAATTCGTACCGCTGCCGCAGCGGGAGCAGGCGGTGCAAAAGGTACGCCACCAGCAGATCGATCTCCTCCTCGATCTGCATGCCCCGCCGCGTTACTGGGTGAATACCGACTCACCCAAGGGTTACATCGTCGAGAAGCTGCTGCTCGCTGCCGAGCCCAGCGCGCAGCGCCAGCCGGTGAGCGGCGCCGCGCTGCGCTACGTCGACTGGCTCTTTCCGGGCATCCTCGGCATGAACATGATGTTCAGCTGCCTATTCGGCGTCGGCTACGTGGTGCTGCGCTACCGCAAGAGCGGCTTTTTGAAACGGCTGTACGCGACTCCGCTCACCGCTTTCGAGTTCCTGAGCGCGCAGGTCCTCTCGCGCCTCGGCCTGATTCTCTTCGTCACCGTCATTCTCTACCTCGGCATCGGCGCCATCATCCGGTTCCACAACGCCGGCAGCACCGTGCTCCTGCTGCTGCTCGCGATCATGGGGGCACTGTCCATGATTGCGCTCGGACTTACCATCGCAGCACGCTTCTCGAGCGAGGAGCTGGTCGGCGGCCTGCTCAACCTGCTCACCTGGCCGATGATGCTGCTCTCGGGAATCTGGTTTTCGCTCGAGGGCTCCCCAAGCTGGGTGCAGTGGGTTGCGCACGTGTTTCCGCTCACGCACGTGCTCGACGCTGCGCGGGCGGTGATGCTCGATGGCGCGGGAGTTGCGCAGATCGCGCCGCACCTGCTGTTTCTCGGGGCGACCGCGCTCGCGTTTCTCGCCTTCGGCGCTTGGTCGTTCCGCTGGCGCATTGATTGATCGAAAAGGAGCTGGCTCGTGCGTTTTCTAAGTGACAATACCGCAAGCGCCTGCCCGGAGATTCTGGCGGCGCTCGCGGCCGTGAACGAGGGCCGGGTGCCGGCCTATGGCGGCGACGAATGGACCACCAGGCTCGATCGCTGCTTCAGCGATTTCTTCGGGACCGAGGTGCGCGCTTTCGTGGTGAGCACGGGCACTGCCGCCAATGCGCTCGCCCTCGCCACGCTCAGCCCGCCCTACGGCGCGCTGTTCGCCCACGAGGAGGCCCACATCGTCACCGACGAGTGCGGCGCTCCGGGCTTCTACACCGGTGGCGCGCAGCTGGTCCTGCTGCCCGGCGAGCACGGTCGCCTCGAGCCGGAGCGTTTTCGCGCCGCATTGGCCGCACACCCGGTGAGCCTGCATACCGTGCAGGCGGCAGCTCTGTCGGTCACTCAGGCGACCGAGGCCGGCACTGCCTATCGCCGCAAGGAGTTGACGCAGCTCGCGCAGGCCGCTCACGAGCGCGGCCTCAAGGTCCACATGGACGGGACGCGTCTCGCGAATGCAATCGCATTTCTCAACTGTCATCCGGGCGATATCACCTGGCGCGCCGGCATCGACGTGCTGTCCTTCGGCGCGACCAAGAACGGCGCGTTCGCCGCCGAGGCGGTCGTCTACTTCGACCGCTCCCTGGTCAGGGACTTCGAGCTGCGCCGCAAGCGCGCCGGGCACCTGCTCTCGAAGTCGCGCTATGCCGCGGTACAACTGCTCACCTATCTCGAAAGCGGCCTGTGGTTGCGCAATGCCGAGCGCACCAATCACTTGGCGCAGCGCATCGGCCGCGCCGCGGGCCACGCCTTGCTGCATCCGGTCGAGGCGAACGAGGTATTCCTGCGCCTCGGCAGCGAGCGCCGCGAGCAGCTGCGTGCTCAGGGCTTTGAGTTCGAGGACTGGGGAGCCGGGGCGCGCGGTGATGCCCGGCTGGTCGTCTCCTGGGACCAGCCCGAAGAGGACGTGCAGGCGCTGTGCGCGGCGCTGCCGCGCCTCTAGGGCCTCACTGCTCGCGCAGGCTTGCCGTCACCGGCAGCCGCGCGGCGCGCAGCGCCGGCATGAAACCGCCGATCATGCCGATGATGACCGCGATCACGAGCCCACGCACCACGAGTTGCGGCGTCACCTTGAAGTTGAACACCACCTGGGTGAAGTTCTGTCCGAGGGTGGACACCGACAGATTGTTGAACAGCGTGTAGGCAATCAAGGCACCCAACACTCCACCGGCGAGCGCCAGCAGCAGCGCCTCGGTCATCACCGAGCTGACGACCGGCAGCCCGCCGAAGCCGAGCGCACGCAGCGTGGCGATCTCCTTGCCGCGCGCCGCCACCGCGGCGTACATGCTGTTGAGCGCGGCGAATACCGCGCCGAGCGCCATGATGAGCGTCACGACTCCCGCGAGAAAGCCGATGGTCTTGCGAAACTGTTTCGTCTGGCCGCTGAAATAGTCCTGCTCGCGCATCACATCGAGCGAGAGCCGCGGCTCGGCCGCTACCGCGCTCCGCAGACGCGCTAAGCCGTCCGGCCCGTCGAGCGCCGCGAGCACCGAGCTCGAGCCCTGACGGCCGAAGGTGCTGCGCGCGACGTTGATGTCGGTCCACATCTCGCTGTCGTGCGCATCGCCGGAGGCAAATGTGCCGACCACCTTCCACTCCGAGCCGCGCATGCGCACCGTGTCGCCAATGGCGGCCCCCTGGAACTGCTGCAGCACACCGCGTCCGACGATGAGCTCGCGCAGGCCCGGGGTGAAGTTACGCCCGCCGACGATCTTCAGTTCTGGCCGCAGCGCGAAGGCAGCGGGCTCGACGCCGCGCAGGGTGATGTTGGCGCCATTCCTGACATCGTCCTTGCGCACCAGCTCCGCGATCACCATGAGCTCGGCCGACGCGAGCGGCTTGCCGTCGGCGCCGGCGGCGATGCCGGGCTGCTCCTTGATCAGATCGGTCGAGGCACGGTCGAAGGCCGAGTTGAGCTCGGCGTCCGAGCCGCCGCGCAGGACGAGTGCCGCATCCGTGCGCCCGGTCGCCTTCAGCGTGCTCTCGAAGCCCGTGGCCATCGCCAGCAGCGCCGTGAACACCGCCACTACACCGGCGAGTCCCACCACGATGACGAGCGAAGGCGCCCAGCGCTGCGGAATGCTGCGGATGCTGATGCCGGTGATGGCCAGAGCCTGCCTCAACATTCCATCTCCCCGAGGTGCGCGCTAGCGTCCGGCAAGCGCATCGACGATCCTCAGGCGCCGTGCCCGCAGGCCCGGCAGCAGCCCGACCGCGAGGCTCATGAGTGCGATGGCGGCGATGCCGATCAGCCACACGCGGTAATCGACGGTGAGCTGGAACTGCCCGCCGCTGCCCTTCCCCACCATGGCGCCTGCGATCGAGGCGAGCAGCAGCCCGAGCAGGCCCCCGGCGAGGCACAGTGCGAACGCCTCGGCGAGCACGAACCCGAGCACGCTGCCGTCGGAAAAGCCGAGTGTCTTCAGCACGGCGAGCTCCGGGATACGCTCGCGCACGCTCTGTGCCATGGTGTTGCCGACCACCAGCAGCAAGGTAAAGAACACGGCGAACAGGATCCAGCGCACGATGAGTCCGATGTCGCCGATCTGCTTGACGAAGCTGATGTTGAAGTCCTTTTCCGTCTGGGTCTTGGTCTCATCGGGTGAGTTCTCGAACATCGCATCCACAGTACGCGCGACCTGCTGCGCACGGTTGCTGTCGGTGAGCTTCAGGATGAAGAAATTCTCGCGTCCCTTCACGCCGAATTGGTTGGCCTCATCGAAATAGTCCTGCTGGATGAACGCCAGATTGGTGCGCTTCTTCCAGTCCTCGTCCTTGCCGTCGAACACCCCCACCAGGTCGAAAATCCAGGCCTTGCTGCCATTTTTCTGCGGATAGATGTTGGAGTTGATCGGGACCTTCTGTCCGACCTTCCAGCCATACAGCTCGGCGATCTGCTTGCCGGCGATCATACCGGTGCGGGTGTGGATGAACGCCTGCCACTGCGCCTCGGGCATGACCCACTCCGGATACACATCGCGATAGCGCTGCGGGTCGAGGGCAAACATGATGAGCGGCGTATTCTCCTGCCACACACCGCCGAACCAGGACTGGTAAGCCACCCGCGCGACGCCCGGCACCGCCTCGAGCTTCGACAGCATGCTGATCGGCAGCGGCGAGGTGAACGACACCCGCGCCTGGGTGAAAAGCCGCGTCGCCCCGACGAAATCCGCGCCGGAATTGAAGATGGTGTTGACCGACTGCAGCAACCCGAAGAGCAGGAACGCCATGATCACCGACAGCAGGGTGAGAATGGTGCGCGTGCGCCTGCGGAACAGGTTGGCGATGACGAAGCTGCTTCGGGTCATGTCAGTTTCTCAGACCGAGTTCACGCCGCCTGCTCGAGCAGCTGACCTTTCTCCAGGTGCAGCGTGCGGCGCGCAAACTCCGCGGCCTTGGGATCGTGAGTGACCATGACGATGGTCTTGCCGTGCTCGCGGTTGAGCACCTGCAGGAGTCCGAGGATCTCGTCCGCCGTCTTGCGATCAAGGTCGCCGGTCGGCTCATCGCACACGAGCAGCTGCGGATCGGACACCAGCGCCCGCGCAATGGCGACACGCTGCTCCTGGCCGCCGGAAAGCTCCTTCGGTTTGTGCTTGGCGCGATCCGCCAGCCCCACGATCTCGAGGGCGACGGCGACGTTCTGGCGGCGCTGGGCACCGGAGAGCTTGGTGAGCAGCAGCGGCAGCTCGACATTGCCCTCGGCGGTCAGTACCGGCATGAGGTTATAGAACTGGAACACGAAGCCGACGTTATGCGCCCGCCACTGGGCGAGCTGTCCGCTCGAGAGTTGGTCGATGCGGCGGCCGCCGACCGCGATCTCTCCGGAGGTCGGCTGATCGAGGCCGCCGATGAGGTTGAGGAGCGTTGTCTTGCCCGACCCCGAGGGACCCATCAGCGCAACAAAGTCGCCGCGTGGAATCTCCAGCGTGAGTCCGTGCAGCACCTCGATCTTCTGCTTGCCTCGCTCGTACACCTTGGTGACGTTCCGGATCTGAACCATCGACTCGGGCATGCCATTGCTCCTTGACTCTGAATGGCTCATGGCCGCGCTTCGCGCACCGCGGCCCCGTCCCTGAGCTCGGCGGGTGCATCGACGATCACCGCCTCCCCGGGGCTCACGCCCGCGAGCAGCTGACGCGAATCGCCGCTCGTGCCGCCGGGTGTCACCACGCGGCGCTGCGCGCGGTGGTCCTTCACCACGAAGACGACATCCTCGGCGCCGTCCTTGCGTAGCGCCGCAGCCGGCACCAGCACGCCGTGCACGCGCTCCGGCGTTGCCGCCGCGGCTTTGCCGGCCTCGAGGAACGAAACCCGCACGCCCATGTCCGGCACGATGCGATTGTCCTTGACGTCGAGACCGATGCGGACTTTGACGGTAGCCTTGGAACGATCCGCGGTGGGAATGATGGCGATGACGTGGGAGGGAATGCGCCAGTCGGGATAGGCGTTGAGCACGGACTCGACGTGCTGCCCGGGCTCGACGCGGTTGATGTACGCCTCGTTGACATCGACTTCCACTTCCAGCGAGTCCATATCGACCAGTGTGCCGATGCCGGTGCGCGTGAAGCCGCCCCCGGCGGAAAGCGGCGAGATGATCTCGCCCACCTGGGCGGCCTTCGCGATCACCACGCCGGTGAAGGGCGCACGCACCGTGCAATAGTCGAGTTGCACCTGGGCAGAACGCACGTTCGCTTCGGCAAGGTCGATCTGCTTGCGCTGCGCCTGCACCAGAGCGGTCTGCGTCTCGACCTGGGTACGCGCGAGCTCGACCGCCTGCTCGGAGACCAGCTTGCGCTGCACGAGGTCCTCATCGCGCTTCACGTCGCGTTGGTTCTGGGCGAGCAGCGCCTGCGCCTGCAGCAGCAGGGCCTGCGCCGAGTGCACTTGCGCCTGTGCCTGGGCGAGGCTCGCCCGTTGCGCGGTGTCATCCAGGCGCCCGATAACCTGTCCCTCCTTGACGTGATCGCCTTCCTCGATCAGCACCGCCGCGACCGTACCCGTGATCTGCGCCGACACGGTCGCCTGGCGGCGCGCCGTGACATAGCCGGTCGCATCGAGGACCGAGGTGCCACTGCTGCCACCACCGATCGGTTGCGCGCTCACCGTATGTACCGCTGTCACCGTGCGCAAGGGCAGCGCGAGCCAGGCGATGCCCGCGAGCAATGCGGCCAGTGCGATGGCCCCGGCGACGATCCATGTGCGCCGGCTCAAACCGGTACCCGGCGGCGGCTCACTGCGGTCGATACGCAGCTGTCCTAACAGCGCCTTCTTGTCGGTTTCCGATGTCATCCACACCTATCCATCCGACGCGGCGCGCAACGATAGCATCTGCGCCTGGCTATTGCTGCATACGGCCGGACCCGGCGCGGCTCGGTTGGGCGCGCGGGGCTTTACGGCTCACCGCAAGCCGCCTACGAAGATGTCAGCTTCGGTGTAGCCGCGGTTTGCACGTCAGGTTTGCGGGTCTGGCCCGGCCACGCCTGGGCCGCTGCAGGAGGTCCACGGCGGCCGCGCGCCGGCTTCAACCGGAGGTTATCTTCGTCATCAACCGGCGTGCCTGGACAAACTCCGGTGCGATCAGCAGCGCATGCTCGAGCGCATCGCGCGCCCCGACCGTATCGCCGTGGTCGAGCAGATCCTGCGCCAGCAGCAGCCACGCTTCCGCAGCGCCCCACCCCGGCAACCGGTCGGCATCGCTGCGCTCGGCTTCGAACGCGGCCACCGTCTGCCGCAGCTTGCCGAGTGCGCGATCCTTGTTGCCACCCTGGGAGGGCGCGAGCGCATAGTCGTTCATCGCATCGACCAGCAGCACGCGCGGATTGCGCGTGGCAAGTTGCCGGGCCCGTTCGAGGTCTTTGCGCGCGCGGTGTCCGGAGAGCGGCCCATAGCCGCCCCCGATTTCGAGCGGCTCGGCAAGGCAGGCCGCGCGCAACGCGAGCGCTTCCGCGAACTCGGCTTCGACTGCCAGCGAGTTGTCGAGCTCGCTCACGCAACGCTGCGCATAGTGCGCCAGGGTGCCGCCCTGAGCCGCCGCACCCCCAGGCGCCGCGAGCTGTGCCCGGCGGAAGGCAAGCAGCCCGCCGTAGTAGCCGCGCAATTTGTCATGAGCGTCACCGGCCGCGACGAGCTCTTCGAGCTTGCGCAACGCCGCGCTGTCCTCGGTGTAGTAGCCGTACTGGATGCGGCTCTCGATGTCGCGCCATACAACCTGGTCCGCGCCCGCGCAGGTGCTGGCGAGCGCTAGCGCACCGGCGAGTAGCGCCAGCGCGCCGCGGCCGGGGAATGCATGGTCACTTGCCGCTCGCGGCTGCATTTCTCCCCCATTCAGTAAGATACGCGCAGGCATGCCAGACCATAGCACACCACCTGTGACGCCAGCCGCCGCGGACGCCCCGCTGATCGACATCGGCATCAATCTCACCCACGACAGCTACGATGACGATCGCGATGCCGTCATCACACGTGCGCGCGCGGCAGGCGTGATGCAGATGGTGGTCACCGGCGCGACGCTCGCAGGCAGCGCGCAGGCGTTGTCGCTCGCTCGCGCGCACCGGGGAAGACTGTTTGCGACCGCGGGAGTTCACCCGCACCATGCCGCCGATCTCGATGCGGCAGCTCTGGCAGAGCTCGCAACGCTCGCCGGGTATCCGGAAGTGGTGGCGGTGGGCGAGTGCGGACTCGACTATTTCCGCGACTTCTCGCCACGCCCCGCGCAACGCCAGGCATTTCACCACCAGCTCGAGCTTGCCCGGCGCATCGGCAAGCCGGTGTTTCTGCACCAACGCGATGCCCACGATGATTTCCTCGCCATACTGCGTGAGCACGCGAGCGAGTGGCGCGGCGTCGCGCACTGCTTCACAGGCGCTGCGGAGCAGCTGCGCGCCTATCTGCGACTTGGTCTTGCGATCGGCATCACCGGCTGGATATGCGATGAGCGCCGCGGCGCGCATCTCGCCGCCCTCATGCCGCAGGTCCCGGCAGCGCGGCTGTTGCTCGAGACCGATGGTCCCTACCTCCTGCCGCGCGACCTCGTGCCGAAACCTGCCTCGCGCCGCAACGAACCGGCGTATCTTCCGCACATCGCCGCCACGGTCGCCCGCGCACGGGGCGAAACGCTCGCATCAATCGCCCAATCGAGCACCGCGGCCGCCCGCGCGCTCTTTGGGATTCCGGCGGTTGCGCCTGAAGCTCGCTGACTGAGAAACGATACGAAGAAAATCAGCTAAGTTGCTACACCGAATGAGGCTGGACCATGGATCTTGAACGGCTGAAAGCGCGCATCGCCCGAACCTGGGACGACTCCATTCTCGAGCGCCTGATCGCCTACGTGCGCATCCCGAACAAATCGCCCATGTTCGACCCGCAGTGGGAGCGCAATGGCCACATGGAGTCGGCGGTGCAGCTCATGGCGGAGTGGTGCCGGGCGCAGGAAGTCCCTGGCGCACGCATCGAGGTGCGACGTCTGCCCGGACGCACTCCGCTTCTGCTGGTCGATTTGCCCGGTGAGCTCCCGGGCTGCGCTCTCCTCTACGGTCATCTCGACAAGCAGCCGGAGTTCAGCGGCTGGCTTCCCGGACTGGGGCCGTGGGAGCCGGTGGTCCGCGACGGTCGACTCTACGGTCGGGGTGCAGCCGACGATGGTTATGCGCTCTTCAGTTCGCTCACGGCGATCGCGGCGTTGAAGGAGCAGCACGTGCGTCTGCCGCGCTGCGTGCTGTTGATTGAAGCGTGCGAAGAGAGTGGCAGCGTCGACCTGCCGGCACACCTCGCCGCACTCGGCGACTCACTCGAGGAGCCCTCGCTCGTCGTATGCCTCGATGCGGAGTGTGGCAACTACGACCAGGTGTGGTGCACGACCTCACTGCGAGGCAACCTCGTGGGAACCCTGCGGGTGCGTGTCCTGAAGGAGGGGGTGCACTCGGGGATGGCGACCGGTATCGCGCCGACGCCTTTCCGTATCCTCGAGCAGCTGCTGGCGCGCATCGAGAGCCCGGTCAGCGGCGATGTGCTGCTCGATGAGCTGCACGTGAGCCTGCCGCGGGACCGGCGTGCACAGGCGAGCGCGGCGGCGCAGGTGCTCGGAGGCGAGGTGGCTGACAAGCTTCCCTGGCTGTCGGGGGTCCACCCGGTGTCCAATGACCCGGCCGAGCTCATCATCAACAGCACCTGGCGCGCGACGCTCGCCGTGACGGGAGCGGAGGGGCTGCCCTCACTCGGCTCGGCGGGCAACGTGTTGTTGCCGGAGCTTGCGGTCAAGCTGTCGCTGCGCCTGCCGCCGACCTGCGATGCTGCAGGGGCCGAGCGCGCGGTGCGCGAGGCGTTGCAGCGCGAGCCGCCCTATGGGGCACAGGTGAGCTTCGAGGATGCCTCGAGCAGCGGTGGCTGGAACGCTCCGGCATTTGCCTCGTGGCTCGAGGAGTCGATCGCGCGCGCCTCGACAGTGGTGTACGGGAAGACGGCGGTGCACATCGGCTGCGGTGGCACGATTCCCTTCATGGGAATGCTCGGGGAGCGCTTCCCGCGCACGCAATTCTTCATCACAGGCGTCCTGGGTCCGCAAGCCAACGCCCACGGTCCCAACGAATTTCTGCACATCGACTATGCGAAGAAGCTCACCGCCTGCGTGTCCCTGGTATTGGCGGATCACGCTCGGACGCTCTCATCCGGTTGAGCGCGGCAGAGCGTTGTGGCCCGTAGCGTGCGCGGCTTCAGGGGACGCGCAGTTTCGTCGCGGGCGTGGCCATGGAGCTCGGCTTTACGGCATTCCGCAGGCTCTGCCAGCCCTCGCTGAAACGCGCGACGGTCTCGGCCGGGGATTCGAAATCGGCCGCGGGAAACTCTGCGCGCAGCGCATCGAGCATGAGCGTCCACTTGGGGAGTCCCTTCGGGAATCGCCCGCGGCGCGTGAAGACGATGCGGCCCTCCACCGGCACGTCGCCGGCGATCGCCTTGACCGCAGCGATCCGGTCGTAGAGCGCGCCCTGTGGATTCGTGAAGGTGAAGCGCCGCGCGCCATCCATCACCGTCCACTCGGCCATCTGATCGCCGCCGAAGATGTTGCCCTTCACATCGCGCAGATCGATCACCACGACCCCGCGCAGCGTGAGCAGCAGGAAATCGATGTGAAATGAGCCGCCCATGCCATCGGGTACCAGCGATTCGCGCAGGTGATCGGCGGCGGCGCCGGTAACTGCGGCATGCAGTGCCCTGCGAGCGCGGTACCGCCGGTACCAGCTCCAGGCCCAGAAGAGCAGAAAGCCGAGTACGCCGGCGGCCGCGATCAGCAGCCATGCGAGCGGCGGTAGTCGACTCAGCTCCTCCACCTCAAGCCTCCCCGAGCAGCGCCCCGCGCAGCGCCGTGAGCGTGGCATCGATTTCAACACAATGCGCTGGCCGGGCGAAAAGGCGCGCGAGAGTTTCCGGGACCGGCACCTCGCGACCGATGAGCGGCTCGACGATCTCGCGGAACTTGGCGGCGTGTGCCGTCGACACGAGCACCCAGTGCCGCCCTTCGCGCCGGGACGCCGCGAGCCGCTGCCAGGCATGCGCCGCGGTGGCGGTGTGTGGGCACCACATCTGCCCATACTCGCGGTAGCCGTAGCGGATGGCGGCGCGGATCTCCTCATCGCTCACCGAGCAGGCGCTCACTGCGCCCCGCAGCTGCTGAAGATCCGGATAGAGCGCACGCAGCCGCTCCATGTTGCTCGGGTCGCCGACGTCCATCGCCGAGGCGAGTGTCGCGATACTGCGCCGCGGCCGCCACTCACCGCTCGCGAGGAAGTCCGGCACCGTGCGGTTGGCGTTGTGCGCGAGCACGATCTCAGCGATCGGCAGCCCCGCCTGCCGGGCCCAGAGACAGGCCAGCGCGTTGCCGAGATTGCCGCTCGGGACGATGTAGGAAGCGGGCTCGCCGTAGCGATGCCACACTTCGAGGCTGCTCGTGGCGTAATAAGCACTCTGCGGCAGGAGCCGCCCGAGATTGATGCTGTTGGCTGAGGAGAGCCGCCGCTCGCTCGCGAGCTGTGCATCGGCAAAGGCCGCTTTCGCGAGATGCTGGCAGTCATCGAACGTACCCCGCACGGCAAGCGAGCGCACGTTGCCTCCCCAGCAGGTGAGCTGCCGCTCCTGGGTGGGCGAGACCAGTCCCTTGGGGAACAACACCGCCACTTCGACCCCGGGCCGGCCGTGAAACGCCGCCGCCACCGCGCCGCCGGTGTCACCGGAGGTCGCCACGAGGACAGTGAGCGTGCGCTCATCGCGGGGCCGCATGCGGGCAAAGCATGCCGCGAGGAAGCGTGCGCCAAAGTCCTTGAAGGCGGCCGTAGGGCCATGAAAGAGCTCGAGCTCGCTCAGCCGGCCGTCTGCATCGAGCGCCACGAGCGGCGCCGGAAAGTCGAGCGCCTCGCGGGCGATCGCCGGGAGCTCAGCGGCGAGCGGATCGCCGGCGAGAAAGGGAGTGAGCAGCCGTGCGGCGACCGCAGCCAGCCCGCGATCCGCGGTGAACTCCTGCAAAGTCGCGCGCGGATACTCGACCGGTACATACAGGCCGCCATCCGGCGCCAGGCCCTGCAGCACCGCCTGGCTGAAGGCGCAGGGCGCCGCCTGCGCGCGCGAACTTTTGAAGAGGAACGGCTCGCCCATGTGCGGTCAATCCACCAGCCGCGCACCCGGCGAGCGCAACTCCACCACCCACTGATCGGTGGCGAGCGACTGCCGGGCAAACTCGCGCCGCATGGCCGCAAGCACCGCCGGTGCGTTCGCCTCGAGCGTCCAGGCGAACATCGAAGGCCCTGCACCGGAGATCGAGCAGCCGAGGGCCCCTGCTTCCATTGCGCCGCGGCGTACCTCGTTGAAGCCTGGAATGAGCGCCGCGCGCTGCGGCTCGATCACCACGTCCTGGAACGAAGCGCGGATCATGTCGAGATCGTCGGTGTAGCAGCCGGAGATGAAGCCGGCGAGGTTGGCCGTCTGCCACACGAAGTCGGAGAGCTCGACGCTCAGCTTGAGGATGGCGCGCGCCTTCGCCGTGGCGAGGAACATGTGCGGGTGAACGATGACCGCACGAATGGCGGCGGGGACCGGAATCTGCTTCACGCGTGGATGATCGATGCCGACCGTGAGCACGAGCCCGCCGAAGAGGCAGGGCGCAATGTTGTCTGCGTGCCGTGCGCCGCTCGCGAGCGCCTCGCCTGCCAGGGCGAACTGCAGCAGCTCGAGGCGGCTCAGCGGCTGCGGCAGGAGCGCATTGGCGGCAACCACGGCGCCGACGGCCGAGGCGGCGGACCCGCCGAGGCCGGAACCAAGCGGGATGCCCTTGTCGATCTCCACACGGAAGCCGAAGCGCGGACGCACGGTGTCCTGCAATGCGAGCAACGCCCTTCCGGCGGTGTTATCGGGCGCCTCGAGCGGCACTTCCTCAGCTACCCCGCGCACCGCAACGATCTCGACGCCCGGCGCCTCGCGCCGCGTGACCGTGACGCGATCGCCCAGGGTATCGATGGCAAAGCCGAGGATGTCGAACCCGATCGCCACGTTACCGACCGAAGCCGGCGCGAAGGCGGTCGCCCGGTCGAACGGGGCGCCGCTCACAGGCGTGCCCCCAGGTAGGTTGACAGCCGCAGCAGATCCGCAAACACGCCGCCCGCGGTGACCTCGGGCCCTGCGCCCGGTCCCTGCACGATGAGCGGGTTGTCGCGATAGCGGCGCGTCGCAAAACGCACGACGTTGTCCGTGAGCGCGATGTTGGCAAAGGGATGGTGCGCGTCGAGCTCCTGGAGCCCGACGGTGGCGTCCCCGGCAGCGCTCAGCTTGCCGGTGTAACGCAGCACCTTGCCGCGGGCCTCGGCAGCGGCGAGCCGCCGGGCCATGACGGCGTCGTGGGCCGGAAGGTGTGCCATGAACTCCTCGATCGTTCCGCCGGCGAGCTGCGGCGGCACCAGGCTCTCGATCTGCACCTCGCGCAGCTCGAGCGGCAGACCCATCTCCCGCCCGAGGATGATCAGCTTGCGCGCCACGTCCTGGCCCGAGAGATCATCGCGCGGATCGGGCTCGGTGAAGCCGCGCTGCCGGGCATCGCGCACGATCTCCGCAAACCCGCGCCGTCCGTCGTAGAGGTTGAAGAGATACGCGAGCGTGCCGGAGAAGATTCCCTCGATGGCGCTGATGTCATCGCCGGTCTGCACCAGGTCGCGCAGGGTATGCACGATCGGCAGCCCTGCGCCCACCGTGGCTTCGTACAGATAATGCGAGGCCCCGCTGCGGCGGGCGCTCCGTAGCCGCTGGTAGTAGGCATAGTCGCCGCTGTTGGCCTTCTTGTTGGGCGTCACGATGTGGATGCCGGCGGCCAGCCATTCCGCATAGTGCGCAGCGATCGCTGCGCTCGCCGTGCAATCGACCAGTACGGTATGCGGCAGGTAATCGAGCCGCACGTGCTCGACGAAGCGCTCGATGTCCGCTGCGCGGGCGCTCTGCTCGTAGCGCAGCCGCCAGTCGTGCATCGGGATGTTGGTGTCGGCGAGCAGCATGCGCGCCGAGCCCATGATGCCCCGCACCCGCAGGTCGAGCCGAAACTGCTGCCGCAGATGCTCGCTCTGCGCTGCGAGCTGATCGAGCAACACGCGCCCGACCGTGCCCGGCCCGATCACCCCGATCGAGAGCGTGTGCGGCGAGAGGTAGAGCCCGGCATGCACCGCGCGCAGCGCACGCATGGCACTGCGTCCCTCGACCACGGCCGAGATGTTGCGCTCGGAGGCGCCCTGGGCGATGGCGCGCACGTTCACCCCGGAATCGCCGAGCGCCGTGAACAACTTGGCCGCGATGCCGGGGGTGCCGGCCATGCCATCACCCACCACGGCGAGTATGGCATGGTCGGCATCGATATCGACGCTCTGAATCTGACCCTCTTCGAGCTCACGCTCGAAGGCGCGCGTCACTACGGCGGCGGCACGCTCTGCCTGCTCCTGCGGAATCGCACAGCATATGGAGTGCTCGGAGCTGCCCTGCGAGATGAGGATCACCGAGATACCTTCCTCGCGTAGCGCCCCGAACAATCGGTGCGCGGTGCCCGGCACGCCGATCATGCCGGTGCCCTCGAGATTGACGAGAGCGACGCGCTCGATGCTGGTGATGCCCTTCACCGGCAGCGCCGAGGCGGGCTCGGCACAAATGAGCGTGCCGGTCTTCTGCGGCGCGAAGGTGTTGCGGATCCAGATGGGGATGCGGTCCTTCACCGCCGGCGCGATGGTCTGCGGATGGATGACCTTGGCGCCGAAGTAGGCGAGCTCCATCGCTTCGTTGTAGGAGAGCGAGTCGATGACGGTCGCATCGGGCACCCGGCGCGGGTCCGCCGAGAGCACGCCATCGACATCGGTCCAGATGAGTATCTCGGTCGCCCCGAGCAGCGCTCCGAAGATGGAGGCGGAGAAGTCGCTGCCATTCCGGCCGAGCGTCGTCGGCACTCCGCGCCGGTCGACGGCGATGAAGCCGGTGATGACGAGCGTGCCGTGAAAGCCCGCCGGCACCTGCGCCTCGAGGTTGGCGCGCGACTCCGGCCATTGAACGCCCGGCCCGAGTGGCCCCCACTCGACGACCACCACCCGCCGTGCATCGAGCCAGGCCACAGGTCCCGGACGCTCCCCGCGCTCGGCGAAGAACCGCTGGAAGAGCCGCGTCGACCAGGTTTCGCCGTAACCGGAGACCAGGTCGCTCACATCGCGTGAGGAGCCGCGCGGATGCTCGAGCGAGCGTGGCAGCTGCAGCGAGCGCAGCACCTCCTTCAGGTCGCGGCAATCGCTCTCGAAGGCGGCGCGGTAGCGCTGTGCGCCCTCGGCGCTGAGGAGCTCCGTGGCGATCGCCAGATGACGGTCGCGCAGCTGGGTGATTTCCGCGCTCACGCGCTCGTCCTGGCGCTCGGCAAGCGCCACGAGGCGCAGTAACGCATCCGTGACACCGCGGCAGGCGGACAACACGACGGCCAGGCGCCCTGCGGGCGCGGCTTCGAGTATGGCCGCCACTTTGCGGAAGCAGTCGGCGTCGGCGACGCTCGACCCCCCGAACTTGTGCACGACCCAGGGATCGGGCTGGACCATTTAAACCAGAGGTTGATGGACGCCGGACAGGCCGTGCGACTCTACTGACGCTCCTGCGCGCGTGCAACGACGCCCTGCACTGGAACGCGCACGAGGAGCCACGCGTGGGGCTGGCATAATCGTGCGGCGTGGAAGCCTCACTCGGTCCGTTATTACCGCTCTACCAGCGCGAGCGTGCCGCCGGGCGCGCCATGGCGCTGGGGGTGCTCGTGCATACGCTCGGCTCGACCTATCGCAAGCCCGGGGCCCTGATTCTCATCGCGAGCGATGGGCAATATGCCGGTTTGATCGCGGGGGGATGTCTCGAAGGAGACCTGCGCGAGCACGGCCGCGCAGTCATCGCCGGAGGCGCGGCGCGCACGGTGCGCTACGACACGCGCACCGCGGAGGATCTGCTCTGGGGACTGGGACTCGGGTGTGAAGGCGCGATGCAGATCGTGCTGCTGCGCGCAGATTCCTCGAACGGCTGGCAGCCCCTGGCGCATCTCGCCCGGGCGCTCGACGCTCACGAGCCCAGCGCCATCGGTGTCATCGCAGAGTCGTCGGATCCTGCTGTGCCCCTCGGCACCGTGGTGCTTCCGCTCGATGAGGCGGGGAGCTCGCCGTATGCGCAAGCACTTGCAACGGCCGCAGTGCAGGAGATGCTGCGCCGGGTCGCGGCGCAGGGTGAGACCGCATGGCTCGAGCGGCCGGGATGGAGGCTTTTTGCGCTGCCGCTCGCACTCCCGCCGCGGATTCTGCTGCTCGGAGCGGGTCCGGACGCACTTCCGGTCGTCGACCTGGCAACCCGCCTCGACTGGAAAGTAACCCTCGTCGACCACCGCGAGTCGTACGCGCTTCGAGGCAATTTTCCCGATGCAGAGCGTGTACTGCTCGCGCGGCCGGAGACACTGCCAGCCATTCTCGACCTTGCGGCTTTCAGGGCCGCCGTCGTGATGAGCCATCACCTCCCTTCCGATCTCGCCTACCTGCGCGTGCTCGCCCGCAGCCCCACCATTGGCTATGTGGGTTTGCTGGGCCCTGCGGTGCGCCGTGCGCGGCTGCTCGCCGATCTCGGCGCCGAAGCCGAGGGACTGCAGGGTCGACTGCGTGCCCCGGTGGGCCTGACACTCGGCGGGCGGAGCCCCGAGTCGATTGCGCTCGCGATCGTGGCGCAGCTCCACGCCTTTCTGCACGGTGTCGAGGATTAGCACATGTATTCATGGTGTTATAGGATCTATCTCGAGTCATTTGTTGGCGGGTCATGAACGAGGTCCAGCTCATCCGTAACCAACTGGCGCTCGAGCGGGCACACGCGAGCGCGGTGGCCAATGCCTGCGCGAGCGCCTTGCAGTCCGATGGCGGGGCAAGCCCGACGAGTGACTCGCTCGGTCAGTTCCGCCGCGCGTGCATCGATTACCTCGCCTGCGTGCTGGCCTGGTTCGAGGAGCGGGATCAGCGGCTCGCGGATCTCGTCGCGATGCGCTTCGAAGCCTCAGCGTCCGCGCGGCGCGCCTTCGAAGCGGTGCTCGCGCGTCCCGGGCGCAGTCGCGATGTGCTCGCGAAGCTCGAGGCCGCCTGCGCCGTGGCAGCCGGGAGCGCGGGGCGTCAGAGCGCGTGGCGCGAGTTCGCCGAGTACTTCAACGGCACTTGGAGCAGCCGGCGCGAGGCACTCGAAACCCTGCTCACTCCCAATTCCCGCGCGGCCGACTGGCGCACCCTCGGCGGCATCGATGCCGATTCGATTCTCGAGGAGCGCAGGCGCTATGCGCTCGTGGCCGCGCAGGTGCCGCCGGGTGTCACACTCGGCGCCGCGGCGGAGCGTGCCTGAGGGCATCTGCTTGAGGACATCCGCTTGATGGCATCTGACCGTTCGACTCGAAGCGCTGACGGCCTCTATGCGATCGTGCTCGCCGCCGGCGCCTCGACACGCTTCGGTTCGGCCAAGCAACTCGTGCGTCTGGCCGGCCGGCCACTGCTGCACACAGTGGTCACGCGCGCCTCAGAGGTGACCGGAAACGCCCTGATCGTCGTGCTGGGATCCGGTGCCGCGCAGCTCGCACCGCTCCTGAAACACTCTCCGGGCTCCGTGGTGATCAACCAGGAGTGGCGCGAGGGGCTCGCCAGCTCGATCCGCGCCGGTGTTGCACGGCTGCCGGCCGCTTGCAGTGCCGTCATGTTGTTGCTCGCAGACCAGGCGGCGGTGACCGCTGAAGACCTCAAGCGGCTCGCCGGCAGTTGGCGCAAGCAACCACAGCACATCGCGGCGGCGCTTTACTCGGGCTCCTGCGGAGCACCCGCCATCTTTCCGCGCAGCTCCTTCCGCTCACTTAGCGAGCTGCGGGGCGATACGGGCGCACGCGCGCTGTTGGTACGCAACTCCGATCGGGTGGTACGCGTCCCCATGCCGAGCGCCGCGGTCGATGTCGATACCCCGGAAGACCTGCTCGCGCTCGAAGCCCACAAGTGACTCTCGGCGCCGGCCTGACAGCGCGCGCCTGGCAGCGCGCCCCTAGCAGGTTGTGCCGCTGCCCGCCTGCGGGTGAGGAAAGTTGTCCGACTCGTCTTCTCCCTCGCGCGGAGCGAGGCAGGCGAAGTCCTTCTCGAGGGTGATGCGCAGCGACCCATCGGGCAGCGCCTGCTCGTGCGCCAGCGTCACGAGCTCGGTGGTGCACCACTCGCGTGCGTTAGCCTCGGGGACCCGGATCTCGAGTATGCCGTTGCGGAAGCTGGCGGTGATTTCGTCCGTGGCGGCATCGCGTGTGAGGCGGTAAACGAGATTGACACCGGACGCAAAAGGAACACGCTCTTCGACCAGCCCCTCCTCCAGCAGCGCGCGAATCTCGCCCTGGCTCAGGCGCAATCTCAACGTCGGTCCTTTGATCCTCAGCTTCACGTTCCGTCCCCGTCCCGGTGCGCGGCCGCGAGAATGCGCTGCGCCTGCAACAGATGTGGCCGATCCAGCATGCGGCCATCGAGGCTCACGACCCCCGCCCCAGCTGCACTCGCGAATGCGGCGACCACCCGCTGTGCATGCTCGCGCTCCGCCTCGGTGGGTGCAAACGCAGCGTTGATCGCGGCAATCTGATCCGGGTGGATGGCGAGCTTGCCGCTGAACCCATCGCGGCGCGCCGCGGCGAGCTCCTGCTGCAGCCGTTGCGGATTGCGAAAATCGGTACACACCCCATCGATGGCCTGCGCGCCGAGCGCCGAGGCCGCGAGCAGGCACTGAGTGCGGGCGAGCTGAAAGGTGAAGGTGAGTGCGCCCGCCCCATCGCGCTGCGCGAGCGCCCCGATCGCCGTACTCAGATCCTCCGCACCCCAGGTGAGGCCCGCGATGCGCGGGCGGGCCCCCGGAAGACGGCTGAGATCTCCGGGGTACTGCGACAGCGAGAGCACCCCGGCCGGCGTTTCGGTCGCGATGATGAGGAGCCGCGTGCTGCCAGGCTCGATGCCGCTGCGCGTCTCGAGCGTGGCGAGCTGCCGCGCCACAGCCTCGGTCTCCCCGGCGGAAGACACCTTCGGCAGCACGATTCCCCGCGGCGCGCCACCGGCAAAGATGGCCTCGAGATCCTCACGCAGCACAGCGCTCGAAGGGGCGTTCACCCGTACCCAGAGCTGCGGGCCGGGGCGGCTCCCCGCCGTGCGCAGCAGCTCGCCGACTCGCTGGCGGGCCGCGGGTAAGTCTGACGCTTTCACCGAGTCCTCGAGGTCGAGGATCACGGCGTCGGCCGCGCCGGCGAGCGCCTTTTCCTGCTTGCGCTCGCTGTCACCGGGCACGAACAGCCAGGAGCGCAGCATCCGTAGGGGCGCTGCAGCTGCCGCGCGCCCTGCAGGCGGCCCACGCCGCGCGGGGGCCGCGCGACGCGCGGGTCGCCGCCGCGGGATCAAGGGGCGGGCCTTTTCAGCATGAGCGCCACGCGGCGGCAGGAGGCCACCTCCTCGTCGCGCTGATTGAATGCCCGATGCTCGAATACGACGATGCCGGAGTCTTGGCGTGACTGGCTCTCGCGCTTGGAGAGCACGGTGGTGACCGCGCGCAGCGTGTCGCCGATCAGGACCGGCCGGGGGAAGCGCACCTCCTCCCAGCCGAGGTTGCCGATCGTCGTGCCGTAGGTCGTGTCGTATACCGAGAGGCCCACGAGCAGGCCAAGCGTAAATACGCTGTTGACGATGCGCTCGCCGAAGGGGGTGCCCTTGGAGTACTCAGCATCGAGATGAATGGCGGCGGGGTTCATGGTGAGTGCGCTGAACAGCAGGTTGTCGGTCTCGGTCACCGTGCGCCGCACGAGGTGCTCGAAACGCTGCCCCGCATCGAACTGCTCGAAATAAAGTCCCGGCACGATCGTTCTCCCCGCCCGCTAGTGTCGCATGTGGGTCATAACCCCAGAAAGGGGGCACCAAACCAGCGGGTATTTAGACCGGCGACCTGCCCCGCCTATAGTCGATTGCCATGTACCGTTACGACGAGCTGGACCAGGCGCTGGTCGATGAGCGCGTCACGGAATTCCGTGACCAGGTGCGCCGCCACCTTGCCGGGGAGCTCCCGGAGGAGGAGTTCCGCCCGCTGCGGCTGCGTAACGGGTTGTACATCCAGCGCCATGCGCCGATGCTGCGCATCGCCATACCCTATGGGTTGCTCTCGTCCGCGCAGCTGCGCGCGCTCGCCTCGATCGCGCGGCGCTATGACCGCGGCTACGGCCACTTCACCACGCGGCAAAATCTGCAGCTCAACTGGCCGGCGCTCGCCGACGTGCCCGATATCCTCGCCGAGCTCGCACGGGTGCAGATGCACGCCATCCAGACGAGCGGCAACTGCGTGCGCAACGTGACTGCCGACCACATGGCGGGTATCGCGCCCGACGAGATCGATGATCCCCGGCCGTATTGCGAGATCATCCGCCAGTGGGCGACGCTGCATCCGGAATTCACCTACCTGCCACGCAAGTTCAAGATCGCGGTCACCGGCTCGCCCGAGGATCGCGCCGCCTCCGAAGTCCATGACATCGGTCTGCAGCTGCGGCGCGATGCGAGCGGCGCAATCGGCTTCACCGTGCGCGTTGGTGGAGGCCTCGGCCGGGCTCCGGCCATCGGCCAGGTTATCCGCGAGTGGCTGCCGCTCGCCGAGCTGCTCGGGTACCTGGAAGCGATTCTGAGGGTCTACAACCTGCATGGACGGCGCGACAACATCCACAAGGCGCGCATCAAGGTGCTGGTGAAATCCCTCGGCATCGAGCGCTTCCGTGCCGAGGCCGAGCGCGAGTGGGAAACCGGCCGCGCGCACGCACCGCAGCTCACTCCCGCGGAGGTCGAGCGGGTGCGCGGATTCTTCCGGGCCCAGCCCTACGAGGCGCTCGAGGACTGCGACCCGGGGACGACGCGTGAGCCCGCTTTCCAGGCCTGGTATCGCTACAACACGCGGCCGCATCGCGTGCCGGGCTACCGGGCCGTGCTCGTGTCGCTCAAGGCCCACGGCGCCGTGCCGGGCGACATGACTTCGGCGCAGATGGAGGGTGTCGCGGAGCTGGCCGAGCGCGTGAGCTTCGGACTCGTGCGCAGTACGCACACGCAGAACCTGCTGCTCGCCGACGTGCCACAGCGGCAGTTGCACGAGGTATGGCGCGAGCTCGTGGCACTCGGGCTGGCGATGCCCAACATCGGCACTCTGACCGATATGATCGCCTGCCCGGGCCTCGACTTCTGCTCGCTCGCGAATGCGGGGACGATCACCGTCGCGCGTCAGATTCAGCAGCGTTTCGACGATCTCGACTACCTCTACGACATCGGTGAGATCGAGATCAAGATGTCAGGCTGCATGAACGCGTGCGGGCATCATCACGTGGGTCACATCGGCATACTGGGAGTCGACAAGCACGGCGAGGAGTGGTACCAGATCAGCCTCGGCGGCTCCGCCAATGGGTTCACCGCCCTCGGTGAGGTGATCGGTCCCTCGGTGGCCCAGCACGAGGTCGCGGCGACCCTCGAGCGGATCGTCGAGACCTATCGCGAGCTGCGCCTGGACGACGAGCGCTTTATCGACACCGTGCGCCGGCTCGGCGTCACCCCTTTCAGGGAACGCGCCTATGCGGCACATCCTGCGGCAGCGTGAGTGGCGTGCCGATGACTGGCACTACCTCGGTGAAGCGTGCGCCGAAGCCGATCCCCTCATCGTGCCGCTGGCGCAACTTCGCGGTGACGCTGCGCAGTGGCAACGCCGCGCGGGTCCGCTCGGTGTGCGTCTCGGCCCGGCAGATGCGGTGGATGAGCTCGCACCCCTCCTCCCGCGCCTGGCGCTGATCGCCGTGGAGTTCCCCAGCCCGGGCGATGGACGCGGATATTCGCAGGCGCGGATGCTGCGCGGGCGCTGCGGTTTCCGCGGCGAGGTGCGCGCGGTGGGCGCCGGTGTCCGCCAGGATCAGGCGTTTCTCCTCGCGCGTTGCGGCTTCGATTGCCTCGAGCCTCCCCCGGGTGCAGATCTGCAGGCTCTGCGCCTCGCACTCACGCGGTACGACGTCGCCTATCAGCCCGGGGCTGCGCTCGTGGAGCTGCGCCGGCAGCGCTTTTCCGCCCCCTGAGCCGGCGCGTTGATTCCCGGCCAGCGAGGCGGATGGCCTAACGCTGCGGGAGCACCGCGTCGGCAAACATCGCACTCACTTCCTGTGCAGATGCCGCCCGATGCGCCCGGTCGACGAGCCGCCGGTCGAGGTGCGGCGCGAGCAGCTGCGCGAACTCGTACATGTATTTGCGCAGCAGCGTCCCACGGCGAAAGCCCAGCCAGGTGGTGTGGGCGGCGAAAAGATGCGAGGCATCGACCGCGATGAGATCCGGATCATGCTCATCCACCGCCATGTGCGCCACGATTCCCACCCCGAGTCCCAGGCGCACGTAAGTCTGGATCACATCCGCATCGCGCGCAGTGATGGCGACGTTCGGCACCAGCGAAGCTCGGGAAAAGGCCTCGTGGAGCGAGGAGGGACCGGTGAAGCTGAACGTGTAAGTGATCAGCGGATAGGCGGCCAGCGCCTTGAAGGTGAGACGGGCTCCATCGGCGAGCGCGTGCCCCTTCGGCACGATGACCGTGCGGTGCCAGCGATAGCAGGGCAGCAGCGTGAGCTCCGCGAACAGGTGCTCCGAGCCGGTCGCAATGGCGCAATCGATGCGGTCGCTCGCCACCATCTCCGCGATCTGCTCCGAGGTCCCCTGGTGCAGGTTGAGCCGCACCTGCGGGTAGCGGCCGCGGAATTCGCGGATGACATCCGGCAGTACATAACGCGCCTGGGTGTGTGTCGTGCCGATTGACAGGCTCCCCTTGCCCTCATCGCGCAGCTCGGTCGAAAGGCTGCGGATCGCGCTCGCCTCCTGGAGGATGCGCACCGCCCGCTCGATCACCTGCTGCCCCGCCGGGGTGATGCGGGTGAGATTGCGCCCTTCACGCACGAATATCTGGAAACCGAGTTCGTCCTCGAGCAGCTTGATCTGCTTGCTGACGCCCGGCTGCGAGGTATGCAGCTTCTGCGCCGCGGCGGTGATGTTCAGACCGCTCTGCGCCACGGCCGCGAGATAACGTAACTGGTGGAGCTTCATCGAGTACCGTCCTGCGTGACAGACTAACTCAACCGGCAACCGGGCCGTGAATAGTCCGTAACCGTTCCATAACCGGCACGCAGCCCGTAAGAAGCAATCATTCGTTCTGGCCACCCGGGCGGCGTCGCTATAGTCCTGCCCACCATGGCAGAGCTGCCGATAGCGGATCTGGAGCAGAAGGCCGCGGCCGTCCGCGCACTGCTCGGGCGCGCGCTCGAGCAGCACGCCCGGCTCGCCTACGCGAACAGCCTCGGCGCCGAGGCCATGGTGCTCACCGACATCATCTGGACGCACCTCCCCAAGATCGACGTCTTCAGTATCGACACCGGGCGGCTGCACGAGGAGACCTACGAGCTGCTCGAGCGGCTCCAGCGCCGCTACCAGCGCACCATTCGCGTGGTGTATCCCGATGCCGCCGCGCTCGAGCGGCTCGTCGCGCGTCAGGGTGTGAACGGGTTCTATCACGGCGTCGCGGCGCGCCTCGAATGCTGCCGGGTGCGCAAGGTCGAACCCTTCCGCCGCGCGGTGGCGGGGTTTCCCGCCTGGATCACCGGCGTGCGCCGTGAGCAGTCGACGGGCCGCGCCAACGGTCAGCCCATCGAGTGGGATACCGAGCACGACCTGTACAAGGTCAGCCCGCTTCTCGACTGGAGCGAGGAGGATGTGTGGCGTTACATCCGCCTGCATCGGCTTCCTTACAATCCGCTGCACGATCGTGAGTTTCCGAGCATCGGCTGTGCGCCCTGCACACGGGCCATCCAGCCCGGTGAAAGCCGGCGCGCTGGCCGTTGGTGGTGGGAGCGGGCGGACTCGCGCGAATGCGGCCTGCACCCGCGAGCGCTCGCTCCGGCATTGACGGCACCGGCGTGAGCCAGGCGGCAAACATGGACTACCTGCCGATATTCCTGAACCTCCAGCGCCGTAAGGTGGTCGTGGTCGGCGGCGGCGCCGTCGCGCTGCGTAAGGTAAGCACCCTGCGCGCGGCCGGTGCGCAGGTCACGGTCGTCGCGCCGGCGCTCGATCTGCAGCTCGCCGCACAGGCAGCGCGCGGCGAGGTGCGGCACATCGCGGCCCCGTTCATTCCGGCTCACCTCGGCGATGCGGCCGCGGTGATCGCCGCAACCAACGATATCGCCGTCAACCGTGCGGTCTCGCGCGCGTCGCGGGAGCGCGGCATACCGGTCAACGTGGTCGATGATGCCGAGCTATCGACCTTCATCTTTCCCGCCATCATCGACCGCTCGCCCATCGTGGTCGCGGTGAGCTCAGGTGGTCATGCCCCCGTGCTCGCCCGGCGCATCCGTGCGCAGATCGAGGCGCTGCTGCCCGCGCGCCTCGGGGCACTGGCGCGCTTCATGGGCGAGCGGCGGCGAGCGCTGCAGCGCGCCCTGGCGGCGCCGGCGCGGCGCGAGTTCTGGGAGCGCATCGTGAGTGGTCCGGTCGCGAGCCGCGTGCTCGCTAGCGATCTGCCCGGCGCCGAACATGCATACGGCCGTGAGCTGCTGACCTCGACGCTGAGCGGGGCAGCCGCAACGGGCGGTAACCGGCTCGGAGAGGTCTATCTGATCGGGGCCGGTCCCGGTGACCCTGATCTGCTCACGCTACGGGCACTGCAGCTGCTGCAGCAGGCGGATGTGGTCCTCTACGATCGGCTGGTGAGCCCTCAGGTGCTCGAGCGCGCGCGCCGCGACGCGGAGCGGATCTTCGTCGGCAAGGAGCCGGGCGACTCCGGCCGACAGGAGCAGATCCACGAGCTGCTGTTGCACCACGCGCTCGCCGGCAAGCGGGTTGCGCGGCTCAAGGGGGGCGATCCGTTCGTGTTCGGGCGCGGAGGCGAGGAGCTCGAGGCGCTCGCGAGACACGATATCCCCTGCACCATCGTTCCCGGCATCACTGCTGCGCTCGGCGCCGCCGCAGCGGCCGCCCTGCCCTTGACGCATCGACGCTTCGCGCACAGCGTGACCTTCGTCAATGGCCACCAGGGCGAGGAGGATGCGGCCTGCGACTGGGATTTTTGCGCCGATCCGCGCCGTACCGTTGTCTTCTACATGGGGCTGGGGCATCTCGAGGATATTCTGAAGCGGTTACGCGCGGCCGGAGCCTCAGCCCAGCACCCCGCTGCGGTCATCGCACGCGCGACGCTTCCCGACCAGCAGATCGTGCGTGGCACGCTGGCCGACATTCTCGCGCGCGTGCGCGAGCTGGCGGTGGCGCCACCTGCGTTGCTGATCGTCGGCAACGTCGCAGCGTTTACTGCGGATGCCACCGGGTGTATCAGTGCAGCTTTCGTTCCGAGCGGTGTCGCGGATTTCGCCGCTCCAGCCAGGCCGGCCGCGGTGGCGGCAGGAGCGTTGACATGAGCGCAGCTGAAGGCTTCATCGGCGCCATCGGCCACACACCACTCATTCGCCTGAACAGGCTGAGTGAAGAGACCGGCTGCGAGATACTCGGCAAAGCGGAGTTCATGAATCCGGGCGGTTCGGTAAAGGATCGTGCGGCCGCCGCGATCGTTGCCGATGCGGAGCGACGCGGCGAGCTCCACGCCGGCGGCACGGTGGTAGAGGGCACTGCGGGCAACACCGGCATCGGGCTCGCGCATGTCTGCAACGCCCGCGGTTACCGCTGTGTCATCGTCATGCCCGACAACCAGTCCCCGGAGAAGTATCGCCTGCTCGAGATGCTCGGGGCCGAAGTACACAGGGTGCCGGTGGTCCCGTACAGCAATCCCAACCAGTACCAGCGCGTCGCCCAGCGGCTCGCTGGCTCGCTGCCTGACGCAATCTGGTCGAACCAGTTCGACAACACGGCGAATCGCGATATCCACCTTCGCTCGACCGGGCCGGAGATCTGGGCACAGACGAATGGCCGCATCGATGCCTTCGTCGCCGCCACCGGCACCGGTGGCACGCTCGCTGGGGTGGCGGAGTTCCTCAAGTCACGCCGCCGCGCAATCCGCTGCGTGCTCGCCGATCCACCCGGAAGCAGTCTGTATGCCTACATTCGCCGCGGCACGCTCGCGGCGAGCGGCAGCAGCTCGATCACCGAGGGCATCGGTATCGCGCGCGTGACTGCGAATCTCCAGGGCGCGCCCATCGACGATGCCGTGTTGGTCGAGGACCCCGAGACCGTGCGTTGCGTCTACCGCCTGCTGTACGAGGAGGGCCTGTTCCTCGGTTCCACATCAGGGATCAATGTCGCCGCGGCGCTGCGTGTGGCACGGGAGCTCGGGCCGGGCCACGTCGTGGTGACGGTGCTGTGCGATGGCGGGGCGAAGTATCAGTCGCGGCTCTTCAACCGCGAGTGGCTCGAGCAGAAGGGACTCGCAGCCCACGCAATCACACCCCCCGGCCGCGCGCCGATCACCATCAAGTCCGCACTGGTCGCCTGAACCCGGGCCACTCCCCGGCTTAGAGCGGGCCAGAGGTGGCGCTGCCGTTCGCGCCGTTCGTGCGAGCGCGATCCGCTGCGCAGGAGGAGGCTCCCCGCCAGACTCTGGCTGTCTGCGGGCCGGGTGTGAGAAAGTCACCCGAGCAACAACAACTCCGCAGTTTCGCGCCCGCCCGCATGAACGCTTCGCCGCACTCCCCAGAGCTGGAGGCGCTACGCCTGAGCCTCGAGGTGGCCGTGCGCAGCGTGGGATTCAGCCTGCCGCTCGCAGTGCTCGCGGCATGGGTCCTGACACGCGCCCGTTTCCCCGGACGATTGCTGCTCGATGCCTTCGTGCACCTGCCCCTCGTGCTGCCGCCGGTGGCGGTGGGCTACGTGCTGTTACTGCTCTTTGGCGCCCGCGGCCCGCTCGGAGCGTGGCTGCGGACACAGTTCGGTGTGCAGCTCGCCTTTACCACCGCGGGCGCGGCACTTGCCACGGCCGTCATGACCTTTCCGCTGATGGTGCGCGCCATCCGGCTGTCCCTCGAGAATGTCGACCGTGGGCTCGAGGATGCGGCGCGTACCCTTGGAGCTGCACCTCTCGATCGCTTCGTGTCGATCACGCTTCCTCTCATGCTGCCCGGGATCCTCGCCGGGGCGGTCACTGCATTCGCCGCGGGCCTCGGTGAATTCGGCGCGGTGATCACCTTTGCCTCCAACGTGCCGGGGGTGACTCGTACGCTCCCGCTTGCGTTGTACACGGCCATGCAGTCCCCGGGCGGAGATACGCTCGCGCTGCGGCTCGCCCTGCTGTCGTTCGCGCTCGGCCTGCTCGGACTGCTTGCGGCCGAGTTTCTGGTGCGGCGGGTGCGCCGCTATCTCGGCGGCTGAGGTGCTGGAAGTATCCGTAATGAAGCAGCTCGGGGCCTTTCGCCTCGATGCGACCCTCACCGCACCTACTCCCGGAGTCATCGCCCTCTTTGGCCGCTCGGGCAGCGGCAAGAGCACACTCGCCAACGTGATTGCGGGGTTGCTCGCTCCCGATTCCGGTGCGGTCAGTCTCGATGGGGAGGTGCTCAGCGATGTCAGCCGTGGCATGGCCGTGCCGGTGGAGCACCGGCGCATCGGCTACGTGTTCCAGGACGCACGGCTCTTTCCGCACCTCTCCGTCGCCGCCAACCTGCGCTACGGCGAGCGGCGGCGCCGCAGCGCGCCTACCCTGATTGCCTTCGATGAGGTGGTGACGCTCCTCGGGCTGGCGCGCCTGCTCGAGCAAAAACCGTGGCAGCTCTCAGGCGGGGAGCGCCAGCGCGTCTCGCTCGGGCGCGCCCTGCTCTCACAGCCGCGGCTGCTGCTGCTCGATGAGCCGCTCGCTTCGCTCGATGTGGCGCGGCGCGAGGAGGTGCTGCCCTATCTGGTCGCACTGCGCGACCGGCTCTCGATCCCCATCGTGTACGTGAGTCACCAGTTCGATGAGGTGCTGCGTCTCGCCACACACCTCGTGCTGCTCGAGGGAGGACGGGTACTCGCCGAGGGAGCGGTCGAGGAGATGAGCCTGTACCCCGAGCTGCAGAGCGTCATCGGACCCGATCTCGCAGGTGCGGTGATCGAGGGGCTCGTCGTCCGGGTGAACCCGGGTACCGGTAGCGCCGAGCTCGCAGTCGGCACCGGGACGCTGCAGGTGAGTCTGCGCGATGTCCGGGTCGGTGCACGCGTGCGGCTGCAACTGCTTGCACGCGATGTCATCCTTGCGACGCAGCCTGTGCAAGGCCTCAGCGTGCGCAATGCACTCGCAAGCACCGTCATTGCAATCTCCGACGATGACTTCGGCGCCGTGCTGGTGCGCGTCGATGTGGGCGGCGCGATCGTGATCGCGCGCATCAGTCACGATGCCCGCCAGGCGCTGAGGCTCCGTCCCGGGGATGCGGTGTGGACACTCGTGAAGGCCGTATCGACACGCGGCCATGCGTTCACGCTGACTTCCGGACGCTGAGCACAGATGCCAATCTTCAACACCGGCCGCCTCCAGCTGCACTCGCTCACCCTGCTCGCGCTGGCGGGTGCTCTCTCGGCATTGCCCTGTGGCGGGCAGCCGCTCGCCAACAGTGGATTGTCGCTCCGTATCGGCGCCGGCCGGGACACATACTCGGTCGGTTTTCCGGACGGAACACCCATCGTGCAGGCGCGCACCGGTGCCGAAGTCGATCACCGCTGGTTGCGCTCGAGTGACTACCCGCGCCATGCGGTGCAGCAGTCCAGCTTCAGCGATGCCCTCGGCTCAGGCACCGAGTTGCAGGTCACCTGCAGCGGGCTGAGCGCTGAGCCGGACCTGATCTACCGCCTGCGCAGCTACGCGCGGCAACCGTACGCAACGGTGCAGGTGAGTCTGCGCAACTCGACCGCGAAAGAGCTGCATGTCCAGGCGCTGCGGCCGCTGGAGGCCGTCGGTCCGGGCATTCTCCAGCTGCGCGGACCCGACACTGCGGATCGCGTGCTGTCCGATAGTTTCAGCGAGGACTGGCCCGCGATGAGTATCTACGATCTCGCTGCGGGACCGGGCGGCATGCACCGAGGCGTCGGAAGTCAGCTCATCTACAACCGGGAAAGCCGCCAGAGTTTCTTCGCCGGTGCACTGAGCTCGGAGCGCTTCCTCACGATCCTCCACCTGCAGGCGGACAGCAGCGAGAGCCACGGCATCAAGGCGTTCTGGGTGGATTCCACCGGCACCACGGAGATTCAGCGCGACTTCGAGCTGAAGAACTCGCCCGCCGCGGATCAGGTCGAGCTCAGCCTGCCGCTCGCCCCCGGTGCGCAGATGGCCAGCGAGCCGTTACTCCTCGCCGCCGGCGCAAATTATCGCGAGCAGCTCCTCAGCTACGGCGCGGCGGTCCGCACACTGCACCACGCGCGAGTCAGCGCGGCGACACCGATCGGCTGGTGGAGCTGGACGGCGTTCTATGCCGCCATCAACGAAGGCGAGACGCTCGCCAACGCCGACTGGCTGGCGCAACACCTCGCGGGCCTTGGTTACCGTTATTTTCAGGTCGATGAGGGCTATCAGTACGCACGCGGTGAGTACACCACCGCGAACTCGGTGCAGTTTCCGAGTGGCATGCGCGCAGTGGGACAGCGGGTCAGCGCGAAAGGCTTGAGCTTTGGTGTCTGGACCGGCGTGTTCGAGGTCTCGCGCCGGGCATGGGTCTACGAGCACCACAAGGACTGGCTGGTGAAGAATGCCGACGGACAGCCGATTGCGAGCGGCGAGGTATTCGGGGACCGCGGGCAGCACACCGACACGATCTACACTCTCGATACGACCCATCCGGGTGCGCAGGAGTATCTGCGTGAGACTTACCGGAAGATGGTGCGCGAGTGGGGTGTGCGCTTCATCAAGCTCGACTTCATGGACACGACCGCCATCGAGGGGTACCGCTACCGGCCGAACACCACCGCGCTCGAAGCGCAGCGCATCGGACTACAGGTACTGCGTGAGGCTGTCGGTGAGGACGTCATCCTCGACAAGGATGGCAGTCCCATGCTGAACGCGGTAGGGCTCGTCGACACCGGCCGCATTTCCCAGGACACCGGCCACAGCTTCGAGGCCACCCGCGAGGCCGGGACCGGCATCGCGGCGCGCTTCTACATGCACCGGAATTTCTTCGTGGACGATCCGGATGCTTTCAATCTCTGCCCGCAGCAGTTTGCCGATGTCAGCGAGCTGAAGGGGGAGCTGCCGCTCGCCGCGGCCGAGGCCTCGATTGCCCTCTCCGCGGTCTCCGGCGGCATGTACGAGATCGGCGATGACCTGCCGACCCTCGGGTCGCAGGCGGAGCGTCTGGCACTCGCGCAGAATCAGGATCTGCTCAACATGGCGAAACTCGGACGTGCGTCCACTCCCATCGACCTGCTGAGCTATCGGTCCGAGGATGGGCAGCCGAGCATCTTCTTTCTGAAGGAGTCTGCGCGGCAGTCGATCCTCACGGTGTTCAACTGGACCCGGCAAGCACGCTCGCACACGCTGACATTCGCTGATCTCGGGCTGCCTGCAGGGCACACGTTCAAGGCCGACAACGTGCTTCAGGCTACATCGGCTGCGCATGTCAGCCGCAGCTCCATCGAGCTGCCGGAACAACCACCGGAGTCCGTCATCGTGCTCCGGCTGACCGATGTGGATGTCCCGGCGCACGCACCTGCCACCTCAGCGGAGGTTCCGGCATCGGCCCGGACCGGCGAGACCATTCACGTTTCCGCGCATGCGCTGAGCGATGACGCGCCGGTGGTCGACTTCCGCTGGGATTTCGGCGATGGCACGAGTGCCGACGGCGCGCGCGTGTCGCACGTGTATACGAGGCCTGCCGACTACCGCGTAAGTCTGAGTGTAACGGGCGTCGATGGTCTCGCCACCGAGCTCGGGCTTCCGGTGAAAGTTACCGGCGCCTTGCCGGCCTTTCCAGACTTGAGCACCAATCGCCGCGAGGCGGATGCGGTGAAGTGACCGTGGCTGCCGCTGAGCGGCGCTCAGCCGGCCGGCGCTGCGGGGGTCTCGCTCTCGCTCACCATGGTGAGCACGTCGTAGTTGGCCACGGCTTCGCCATTCTGGTTGGTGATTGCGGTGTCCCAGCGCACCTCGGCGTAACCCGCGCCGGCGCGCAGCGATTTCTCCTTGCAGGTCAGGCGCACGCGGATGCGGTCTCCCGGTTTCACCGGCTTTACGAAGCGCAGGTTGTCGATGCCGTAGTTCGCCAGCACTGGCCCATAATCCGGATCGACGAACAGACCCGCGGCTGCGGAGACCAGGAAGTATCCGTGCGCCACCCGGCCGCCGAAGAGCGGATTGCGCGCCGCCTGCGCCTCGTCCATGTGCGCATAGAAGCGATCGCCCGAGAGCTCTGCGAAGCGCTCGATATCCTGCACCGTTACCTCGCGCTCGGCCGAATGGAAAGTGTCGCCGATCGCGAGTGCGGCAAAGGGCTTGCGGAAGGGGTGCACGCCCGGATCGCGCTCGCGCGCGCCCCTCACCCAGCGGCCGCTCGCAGCGCTCATCAGGTCAGGGGTTCCCTGCACGGCGGTGCGTTGCATATAGTGCATGACGCCACGGACCCCCCCCATCTCTTCGCCGCCACCCGCGCGGCCCGGACCACCGTGCACCAGGTGAGGGAGCGGGGTGCCGTGTCCGGTGGACTCGCGCCCACAGTGGCGATTCGCGACCAGGATACGGCCGTGGTAAGGGGCGAGTCCCAGGACGAGCTGCGCTGCGATCTCATCGTCGGCACTGAAGATCGAGCTGACGAGACTGCCGCCGCCGCTCCGTGCGAGCGCGATCGCCTCCTCGACGCTCGCGTAGGGGATCAGCGTGCACACCGGCCCGAAGGCTTCCACCGAATGGACGGCGCGTGCATCGCGCGCATCGCGGCAGTAGAGCAAGGTCGGCGCCACGAAGGCGCCACGCTCCGCATCCGCGCCCAAAGGTTGCGCCTCGCCGGCCCCACCGCAGATGAGCTCGGCCTCGCTGACGAGCCGCGCGAGCTGCGCGAGCACCTCGCGCCGCTGGCTGAGGGAGGCCACGGGGCCCATGCGCACCTTCTCGAGGCGCGGATCACCCATCACGATCTGCGCGAGCGCTGCACGTAACGCGTCGAGAACATCACCGGCGCGCGCGCCCGGCACAAGCGCTCTACGGATCGCGGTGCATTTCTGTCCTGCCTTGACCGTCATCTCGCGGACTACTTCGCGCACGAACAGCTCGAGCTCGGGACTGCCCGCGCCCGCATCGGGACCGAGAATCGAGGAGTTCAGCGAGTCGGTCTCGGCGGTGAAGCGCACCGCATTGGCGTTCACCACCGGGTGTTGACGCAGTTTGTGCGCGGTCGAGGCGGACCCGGTGAATGAAACCACGTCCTGGCAGGTGAGGTGATCGAACAGATCCCCGGTGCTGCCGCACAGAAGCTGGACCGCACCCGGCGGAAGGATCCCGGATTCGATCATGCGGCGGAACACCCGCTCGGTCAGGTAGCTGGTCTGAGTGGCCGGCTTGACGATGGCGGGCACTCCAGCGAGGAGTGCCGGCGCGAGCTTCTCCAGCATCCCCCACACGGGGAAGTTGAAGGCGTTGATGTGCACGGCCGCGCCTTCCAGCGGTACGCACAGATGCTGGCCGACGAAGCCGCCGCTTTTCGCGAGCGTTTCCACGGCGCCATCCACGTATACGCGGCTGTTGGGAAGCTCACGGGTCCCCTTGCTTGCGTACACGAACAGCGTGCTGATGCCGCCGTCGATGTCGATCCATGAGTCAGCCTTGGTGGCACCGGTGGCGTAGGAGAGCGCGTAGAACTCCTCCTTGTGCTCGCCGAGGAAGCGCGCCAGCGACTTGAGGAGCGCTGCGCGCTCGTGAAAGGTGAGCCGGCGCAGATTTGGGCCGCCGATCTCCCGCGCATGGCGCAGCATGAGCTGCGTGTCGAGGCCATCGGCGCTGGCGTTGGCGATGACTTCGCCCGTGGTCGCATCGCGCAGCAGCACCCCAGGTCCCGAGCCCACCTGCCACTCGCCGGCAACGAAGCTCTTCAGCTGCATGGTGCTCACTCCTCGCTCACCACCTGTCCGTCGATGCGGTACGAGCGTCCGCGAAACAACGCGATGCGTTCACCCCGCTGGTTGCAGACGCTGATCTCGTAGATGCCGTTGCGCCGCGTGCGCCACAGCTCGCCCGCCTCTGCCGTCAGCTCATCGCCCTCGCGCGCACCGGCAAGAAAATCGATGGTGGCGGCCGCCGCCACGGTCGACTCGTTGTACGAATTGCATGCAAAGGCGAAGGCGCTGTCCGCAAGCGCAAACACCATGCCGCCGTGACAGACACCATGACCGTTCACCATGTCCGCGCGCACGCGCATGACGACGCGCGCCCAGCCGGGACGCACGGCAGCGAGACGCATGCCGAGCGCCTGACTAGCGCCGTCGCGCTCGAAAAGCGCCGCCGCGGCGCGTTCCGCACGCTGCTGGGCAGGCGACTCCCGTTCTCCGGCATCGCTCATGTCCACTCCCGCTATCAGTGGCCGCTGAAGCGCGGCGCACGCTTCTCGCTGAAGGCCCTGACTCCTTCCGCATAGTCGGTGCTGCGGCCGAGCTCACCCTGGTAGTCGCGCTCGATGTCGAGCTGCTCGCGCAGCGTGCGGTTCAAGCCTTCGTAGATGGCCTGCTTGGTCCGTGCCAGCCCGCGGGTAGGCGCCGCCGCCAACTGGAGCGCGAGGCTCTCCACGACGGGCGCGAGCTCCTCATCCTCGACGCAGCGCCAGATGAGGCCCCAGGCCGCGGCCTGCTCCGCCGGCAACTTTTCCGCAAGCAGGGTCAGCCCGAGCGCGCGGGAAGTCCCGATGAGCCGGGGCAGGAACCAGGTGCCACCGGAGTCGGGCACCAGGCCGAGCTTGGCAAAGGCCTGGACGAAGCTCGCCGAGCGAGCCGCGATCACCAGGTCACAGGCGAGTGCGATGTTGGCACCCGCGCCGGCCGCGACCCCGTTTACCGCCGCTATCACCGGCAGCGGCAGCTCCCGCAGCGCGAGCACCAGCGGCTTGTAGTTCTTCTCGATCGAATCGGCGAGATCCGGCGCGGCCGCGCCTGGTGCCACCGCGCGGTCGTTGAGGTCCTGTCCGGCGCAGAAGCCGCGACCGGCGCCGGTAATCACCAGCACGCGCGCCTGCCGCTCCCGCACCTGAGCGAGCGCATCGCGAACCTCCGCGTGCATCGCCGCGTTGAAGCTATTCAATCGTTCGGGACGGTTGAAGGTCAGCCGGGCGATGCCCGCGCCGATATCGAAGAGTACGTTCTCGTAGCTCACTGATCGCTCCGTGCAGAAGGCAGCGGGCGTTCCGCCGCAGGCATCACTTCTCGTCGTAATCGAGCTCGAGCACGGGGCTTTTCACACGCGACTGGCACGCGAGCACATAGCCCTGCTCGAGCTCCCAATCCTCGAGCGCGTAGTTCTGCGCCATCTCGACCTCGCCGCGAATCACCTTGGTGCGGCAGGTCGAGCACACCCCGGCGCGGCACGAGAAGGGCAGCTCCACTCCCGCGCGTGCCGCCGCATCGAGCACCGTTTCGTCCTCCATCCGCATGTTGAAGGAGCGGCGGCGGCCATCCATGAGCACGATGACTTCGGCGCTGCCGGCGGCAGCCGCCGGTGCCGGCCGCGGCGCGGGTGCGGGCGCCGCGGTGGAAGATGGCAACTCGAGCGCTGGACGCTGCCCGAGGGCCTCCGTGGTGGCCACCGTGAAATGCTCGGCGTGTATGCGCGCACCCTCGACCCCGAGGTCGCGCAACGTCGATGTGACCTGCTCGATCATGTCACCGGGCCCGCAGACGAAGTACTCGCTGACCTCGAGCGGCTGAAAGAGCGTGCCGCCGAACTGCCGCACGCGCTGCCCATCGATGCGGCCGTTGTAGAGCTCGACTTCCTGCGGCTCGCGGCTCATCAGGAAATGCAGCGACAGGCGCTCGAGGTAACGATCCTTGAGCCCGAGCAGCTCCTCGAGGCACATGGCGCGCGCGCTGGCGGTGTTGCCGTAGAAGAGGATGACGCGCGTCCCGGACCGTGAGAGCAGTGCGCGGATCACCGAGAGCACCGGGGTAATGCCGCAGCCGGCCGCGAACGCCACGTAGGTGGCGCTGCCCGCGCCAGGCTCCCGGGGCGTGAAGCTGCCATTGGGTGGCAGCACTTCGAGGACATCCCCGGGGCGCAGCTGCTCGGCGAGGTGCCGGGACATGCGGCCGTGGGCGTGCACACGCGGCACGATGCGCAGCGGCCACTCCCCCGGTGCATTCACCAGTGAGTAGGTGCGGCGCGTGTCCTCGCCATCGAGGCTGACGCGCACCACGACGTGTTGACCTGCGCTGCCGCGGTACTCCGCGCGCAGCTGCGGCGGCACCTCGAGCGAGATGGCCACCGCATCCTCGGCATCGGGTGCGAGCTGCAGCACCTTCAATGAATGGAACTTCAGCATCTCACAGGCACTTGAAGTAATCGAAAGGCTCGCCGCAGCTGCGGCAGCAGTAGTGCGCTTTGCAGGGCGTCGAGCCGAACTCGCTCACACAGGTCGTGTCGCGGCTCGCGCACCGTGGGCAACTCACGCCCGGCGAGCCGAGGAGCTGGCGGGGACTCGTGACAGTCTCCTCAGGCGGTGCAATGCCGAACGCTCGCAGCTTGTCCCGTCCCGCGGCAGTCAGCCAGTCGCTGCTCCAGGGTGGCGACAGCACCTCCTCGAGGATCGCATGCGGAAACCCGCCGGCATCGAGTGCCGAGCGCACCATGGTGCGGATCACCGCCGTGGCCGGACACCCCGAATAAGTCGGTGTGATCGCCACGCGCAGCCGCCCGTCGGCGCCGACCCGAACCTCCCGCACGATCCCCAGGTCGATGATGCTCAGTACCGGTATTTCGGGATCAGGCACCTCGGCGAGCAGCGCCCATACCTCAGCTTCGGCCGCGCTCGCCTCCGCGGTTACGCGACTCCCGCCCTGCGGATCGGACGCCGTTGCCGACATGGTATGACTCAAGGTGGTATGACTCGATGCGACCTTCACCAGCGCGCGCCAGGGTAGGTGCGCTGCAGGTGTTGCATTTCCCCGAGCAGGTGGCCGAGATGCTCGGTGTGCACCCCGCGCTTGCCGTGCCACGGGTAAGGCTGCGCGGCGGGCCGTGCGAGGCTCGCCATGCGCACATCCTCCTCCACCCGCGCCGACCAGCGCGGCGCGAGCTCCGGCAATGAAGGCGCGATCCCGCGCTCGCTCATGTGCTCATCGATCTGATCGGGTGTGAACAGCTCGGCCGTGAAGCGCCACAGCGCATCGAGCGCACGCTGCATGCGCTCGTGGCTCTCGGTGGTGCCATCACCGAGACGTATCAGCCAGCCGCGACTGAAGCGGTAGTGGTACCGCGTCTCGCGCAGCGCCTTGGCGGCGATCGCGGCGAGGCGCGTGTCGCTGGAATGCTCGAGCGCAGCGTACATCTCCAGCTGCCAGGCATCGATCAGCCACTGGCGCACGATGGTGTGCGCGAAGTCGCCGTTCGGCTGCTCGGCGAGGGCGAGATTGCAGAACTCGGGCGCATCGCGCAGGAAGGCGAGCGCGTCCTCATCGCGTCCCCGGCCCTCGAGCTCACCGGCATAAGTGAGCAGTAAGCGCGCCTGCCCGATGAGATCGAGCGAGATGTTGGCGAGTGCCAGCTCCTCCTCGAGCGCGGGCGCATGGCCGATCCACTCCGCAAGACGCTGTCCCAGCACGAGCGAGGTGTCGGCGAGGCGCAGCACGAAGCGCCAATGCGCCTCCTGCCGCAGCTGAGCATTCGCCTCAAACGACTTCGCCGTGGCGCTCACAGGTTCTTCACCTCTTCGGGAATCGCGTAGAACGTGGGATGGCGATACACCTTGTCGCGCGCCGGCTCGAAGAGCGCGTCCGCCTCCTCCGGGTCCGAGGCGATGATGTCCGCCGAGCGCACCACCCAGAGGCTGACTCCTTCCTGACGGCGGGTGTACACATCGCGCGCGTGCTCGATCGCCATGCGCGCATCGGCGGCGTGCACGCTGCCTACGTGCTTGTGCTCGAGGCCCGAACGCGAGCGGATGAATACTTCGAACAAGGGCCAGTCGGCTTCGCTCATGCGGCTTCTCCCGCCTTCTGCGCCACAGTGTCTGTGCGTGCGCGTGCCGCGTGCGCCGCAGCGGCCTCGCGCACCCAGCGTCCCGCCTCGTGCGCGCGCTGACGCGCCTCGAGCCGCTCGCGATTGCATGGCCCATTGCCCTTCAGCACCGCCTGGAACTCGCTCCAGTCGATGGCGCCCGCGCGATAGTGCTCCGTGGCCTCATCCCAGCGCAGCTCGTCGTCGGGAATCGTCAGGCCGAGGAAATGCGCCTGCGGCACGGTGATGTCGATGAATTTCTGCCGTAACTCGTCGTTGCTGAAGCGCTTGATCTTCCAGCGCATCGACTGCGCGCTGTGCTTCGAGTCCGCATCGCTCGGGCCGAACATCATGAGCGACGGCCACCACCAGCGGTTGAGCGCATCCTGTGCCATGGCGCGCTGTTCATGCGTACCCTGCGTGAGCGTCAGCATGATCTCGAAACCCTGCCGCTGGTGGAAGCTCTCCTCCTTGCAGATACGCACCATGGCACGCGCGTAGGGACCGTAAGAGCAGCGGCAGATGGGGATCTGGTTCATGATCGCCGCCCCATCCACCAGCCAGCCGATCGCGCCAATGTCGGCCCAGGTGAGGGTGGGATAGTTGAAGATGCTCGAGTACTTCGCGGCGCCCGAGAGCAGTTGCTCGAGCATCTGTGCCCGCGAGATGCCGAGCGTCTCGGCGGCGCTGTAGAGATACATGCCGTGACCGCCCTCGTCCTGCACCTTGGCGATGAGCACGGCTTTGCGCTTGAGCGTCGGGGCGCGGCTGATCCAGTTGCCTTCCGGCAGCATGCCGACGATTTCCGAGTGCGCATGTTGTGATATCTGGCGGATGAGCGTCTGGCGGTACGCCTCGGGCATCCAATCCTTCGGCTCGATCTTCTCCTCCTGATCGATGCGCGTCTGGAAGCGCGCCGCCTGCGGCCCCGCCTCGGCGCTCGCTGCCGGATCCTTGCCGTGGATATCGAGTGCCTGGGTGTACATGTGGCTGCGCCCCGCAAGATGTGACACAAGATTAGCACGGAAGGTCCATTTTTTGTGTCACAATTTGCACCCCATGAAACGCGAGCCGAGCGTCTCCCGCTGTGCCCCGGTGCGGGCGCTGTTGCAGCATTTCCAGGCCCAGCGGCCGCTGCGCGCCGGCTCGCTCCTCATCAGCATCTTCGGGGATGCAATTGCGCCGCGCGGCGGAGCGGTGACCCTCGGCAGCCTCATCCGCCTCGCCGCGCCCTTCGGCCTCAGCGAGCGCGCGGTGCGCACTTCAGTCGCACGCCTGGCACGTGACGGCTGGCTCGCCTCGCGGCGCGCGGGACGGCGCAGCGAATATCGCCTGACCCGCAGCGGAGCCGAGCGCTTCGCGGAGGCAACGCGGCGCATCTATGGCGAAAGCCCGCAGTCCTGGAACGGACGGTGGACGCTCGTCCTGCTCCCCGTGGGGAGCGGGCCGCGGCGCGAGGCGCGGGAAGAGCTGCGCTGGCTCGGCTTCGGCGAGCTCGATGCCACACTTTTTGCGCATCCTGCCTGCAGCCTCTCGCAGGCGCGCGCCTGGCTGCGCAACGTCCCCGGCGGCAGCAAAGCGCTCGTACTGCATAGCTCGGGCGCAGGCCTCGCTGCGGACCGGGCGCTGATCGCGCGCGGCTGGGATCTCGCTGATCTGACGCGCCGCTATCGGCAGTTCGTCGCTCAGTTCGCGGCAGTCGAGCTCGCGTTCGAAGCGGAGCCTGGTACGCCGGAGACGGCCTTCCTCGTGCGCACGCTGCTAATCCACGAGTACCGCAAGATCCACCTCAAGGACCCGATGCTGCCCCCCGCTTTGCTGCCCGAGGAGTGGGTGGGCGGCGCCGCATATGAGCTCTGCCGCCGGCTCTACGCGCAGGTGTTCCCGGATGCCGAGCGTTATCTTTCCGGCGCCGCACGCCAGTTGAGCCGTCCGCTTCCCGCCGCCAACTCGGCCGCGCGTGCGCGCTTCGGTGGGCTGCGGGCGGCCGCGCAGGCCGCTTAGGACCCCGGCCTCAGGACCCCGGCCTCAGGGCCCCAGGCCCTTCGCTCACGCGCGCCAGCCGCCCAGGGTCTCGACGAAAGTCTGCATGAAGCGGTTCGCCTGGTGGCCGTCCATGGCGCGATGATCGAGCGTGAGCGTGACGTAACACCGCGGCCGCACCGCGATCCTCTCGCCATCCCCCTCCTCGATCACCGCCGCTCGCCGCTCGAGCTTGCCGACGCCGAGAATGGCGGACTGTGGCTGGTTGATGACGATCGGCGTGGCGAGAAGGCTGCCACTCACTCCGTGGTTCGAGATGGTGAAGGTGCCGCCCCGCACATCGGCCGGCGTGAGCTTTCCGGCCCGAGCCCGGGACACGAGGTCATCGAGAGCGCGTGCCGTATCAAAGAGGTCACGCCTATGCGCGTCGCGGAGCACGGGGACGATGAGCCCCGAGCCCTCGACGGCAGTCGCCACGCCGATGTGAATCGCATCGAAGATCTCGAGTGCTGCATCTGTCCAGCGGCTGTTGGCCTCGGGGACCACTCGTATGGCGGCAACGGCCGCCTGCACGAAGTAGGCACTGAGAGTGAGCGGGACGCCACGCCGTGCGAACTCCTCCCGCCGCCGCGCACGATCCTCGAGCACCGCGGCCATATCGGCCTCGAACACCGTGGTCACATGTGGTGCGGTGTGCAGGAGGCTCTGCACCATGTGTTCGGCGGTGCGGCGCCGCATGGCGCTATGCGGCACACGCCGTACGCCCTCCTCGCTCGTCGGCGCGGACTGCGCTGCCTGCTCCCCGCCAGGCGCAGGCTGCCCGCTCGCTGCAGGCTCCAGGTTAGCCGCCGGCTGCCCGCTGGCTGCCCGCCGACCGCCAGCTGGCCCCTTCCCGGCGGCTGCACGCAGGACGTCCTCGACCGTGAGGCGGCCACCCTGGCCGGTGCCCTGTACGGCTGCGGGCTCGAGCCCATGCTCGGTGAGCAGCCTGCGCACCGCGGGGCTCAACTGCCCCGCACCCGCGGCCGCGCCCCGCATGCCCTCGTCCGCGGCGTGCGCCGGCCGGGCAGGTACTGCGCCATGTGCCCCGCTCTCGGTCGTTGGCGCAGACCTCACCGGCGCAGCGTTTGCGTCATCGCCTGAAGCGTCGAGCCACCCGAGCAGCTCCCCGGGTGTGATCTCTTCCTGCTCCTGCCTGAGGATCTCGCGCAGAACACCCGAGCCCGGCGCGGCCACTTCGACAGTGACCTTGTCGGTCTCGATCTCGATGAGCGGCTCGTTCTCGCTGACGTGCTCACCCACCCGCTTCAGCCAGCGCAGGATCTGCGAGCGCGTGCCCTCGGTCTGCTCAGCGGGGGCGCGGATTTCGAGGGCATCGCTCATGTCAGAACTCGCATGTCAGGACGGTCGGATGTCAGGCACTCGCATCTCACACGCTGGCGAGCCGCTGAATGGCCTGGGTGATCTGGGCAACGCTCGGCAGCGCCGCCTCGAGCAGTACTGGACTGTGGGGACTGGGAATGTCGGGCATGGCGAGGCGCTCGATCGGCGCATCCAGGCTGAAGAAGCTCTCCTGGGCGAGTGTCGCCGCAATCTCCGCGCCGAATCCGGCGGTTAGATTGTCCTCGTGAACGATGAGACAGCGGCGCGTCTTTTCCACCGAGCTGCGTACCGCCCGCTTGTCCCACGGCGAGAGAGTACGCAGATCGAGGACCTCGGCGTCAACGTGCGAATCGTTCGCCGCCTGCAGGCACCGCTCGACCATCGCTCCCCAGGTAATGACCGAGACCTCACTCCCCGCGCGCACGGTGCGTGCCTCGCCGAAAGGCACCACGAACTCATCCCCCGGGTACGGACGGCGCGCCCAGGCGCCATCGAGCATCGCCCGGTGCTCGAAGAAGATGACCGGATCGTTGCCGCGCAGCGCCGAGCGCAGCAGTCCCACGGCATCCTCGGCGTTCGAGGGCACGGCCACCTGCCAGCCAACGCCATGTACCCAGGCAACTTCGTTCGTCTGGCTGTGCCAGGGATCGCCACACTTGAAGAAGCCGCCCGGCATACGCACGACCATCGGGGCTGCGAAGCGATTGTGCGTGCGCCAGCGCATCGTCCCGCAATCATTGAGCTGCTCGGCCGCGGGCTCGGCGTACTTGCGGAACTGGATCTCGGCCACCGGCAGCAGACCCGCGAGGGCCATGCCGACTGCGCGGCCAATGATCCCCTCCTCCGAGAGGCTCGTGTCGAACACCCGCGCGACGCCGTATTTCTCCTGTAGTCCGAGGGTCGCCCCATGGACGCCGCCCTTAGGACCGACGTCCTCGCCAAAGACGAGCATGCGGGGATTGAGCCCGAGCTCGGCGTCGAGCACGCGGCGGATCGCCGTCAACATGTTGATGCGTGCCCCGTGCGGCTGCGGCACCGCGCTCGAGCGCGGAAACCGGTGTCCCTCCGGTGCGAGACCACCCTGTTCCTGCAGCGTAACGGGCGAGCCTGCGGCACCCGAGAACACGTAGCGCGTCAGCTCGGTTGGATCGGGCGCTGGACGCGCGAGGGCACTCTCGATCGCCCGTTCGACCTCGCCCCGCGCCTCTCGCGCGAGCTGCGTCCACTCCTCGGCGCGCATGAGTTGCGGAACGAGGTAAGCCTCGAGCCGCTTGAGGGGGTCGCGCGCGCGTTCCTCACCGAGGATGTCGGGAGATTTATACGCCTGGGTATCCTGACCGGAGTGCCCCGAAAGCCGGGGCACAGTGAGCCGCAGCAGGTGCGGTGTGCGCTGCTCGCGCACCCGCGCGACCGCCTCAAGGGTGAGCTCCTCCACCCGGCGCGGCTCGGTGCCGTCGCCTTCGAGAATGGACAGCCCGGTAAACGAGCGCAGGTTGGCCGCGATGTTGCCTCCCGGAGTCTGCAGGCGCGAGGGCACCGAGATGCCGAACGCGTTGTCCTCGATGTAGAACAGCATCGGCAGCTGCAGCGTCGTCGCGATGTTGAGCGCCGACCAGAAGCCGTTGGTGGCGGTCGAGGCATCTCCGCCGAGCACCACCGCGATGCTGCGCGCATAAGTGTCATCGCCGAGTGTCTCGTGCCGATAGCGGATCGCCTGCGCCCAGCCTGCAGCCGGTGTGTATTGCGTGCCGACACCGCCGCAGGCGGGCAACACGGTAGGACCGCCGCGTCCCGGCAGATTGAACACCACGCCGATATCGCGACCCCCACTGAATGCGCCGCTGCGCGCGAGCGGGCCGGCGGCGGCCTCCTCCAGAGCCACACCGAGCGAGAGCATGAGTGGGCGCGAACGGTAGTAGAGCGAAATGCCATCGTGCGCATCGGTGAGCTGCAGTCCGAGCAGGATCTGCGCAAATTCATGTCCGCGCGCCGAGAACTGGTACAGCACCTTGCGCTCGGGCACGAGGCGGGTCTCCTCGATCTCATCGAGGGCCCGTGAGGCGTGCACGAGCCACGCGACGCGCCGCCAGTCGGTCTGCGGCGCCGCCGCGCCGGATTCGTGGGAAGAACGGGATATCGCGGCAGCGTGCGCCGGCATGATCACACCTCTCAGGTTTTCGGGGCGCAGCTTATGCTCGATGCCGTGCAATTACCTTGCTTCCATTGCCCTTCTGGAGGCAATTTAGGCAATATTGTTGCCGACTTGGTTTACGCAGGAATCGCGAGGCCATGGGCACCCGTGCACTCGACCGGCTCGACCGCCGCATCCTCGAAGAGCTGCAGGCCGATGCCCGGATCTCCAACCAGGAGCTCGCCAAGCGTGTCGGTCTCTCGGCCGCGCCCTGCTGGCGGCGCCTGCGGCGGCTCGAGCAGAGCGGCCTCATCGCAGGCTACGCGACACTGCTGCGCGCACCGGCCATCGGGCTTCCGATACTCGCCTACGCAGTCGTGTCGCTCGAGAACCATCACCCCGAGTCGGTACGGCAGTTCGATCGGCTGGTGATGGAGCGGCCCGAGGTCCTCGAATGTCACTCGATGAGCGGGGCGAACGACTATCTGCTGCGCATCGTTGCCGCGAGCATGGAGGCGTACGAGCACTTTCTCTCGACGCAGCTGTTGCAGCTCCAGGCGGTGCGTTCGGTCAACACGAGCTTCGTGCTGCGTACCAAGAAGTTCACGACCCGGCTGCCGGTCGGCTGATCGAGGCGCGCTGGCACTCGCAGCTGAGATTATCCACACCCGCGAACCAGAAGGCCGAGGCCTGCAGCCTGATATCGGCGTGCCGCCAGCTCGCCTCGAACTCATGCGTGACACGCGCGGCCTCTGCCGCCTTGCCCTGTGCGCGCAGCGCCGCGGCAAGACCGTAAAGCGCCCAGCCATTGGCGGGATTGCGCTGGAGATCCTCGCGATAGACGCGCTCGGCTTGCGCCGCCTGCCGCACGATGAGGAGCTGCGCGCCGAGCAGATGGCGCGCCGGGAAGAACCAGTCCGCGGGCTCGTTGTAGGCGAGCTTGTCCTGCGCCGTCACCGCCTCGCGCAGCCTTGCCACCGCCTCGTCGTTGTGCTGCTCGGTCGCCGCGATCCGTGCCGCCAGGATCGGCTCTGCGACCGCGAGAATGTCGCGCAGCGAGTTAAACCCCGCCTGCACATCGGCGGGCTCCGTGGCGGCGAGTTGCTGCAGCTGGGCGAGGGCGGCGCGCGCCTCTTCGAGCCGTCCGCGTGCGGCGAGTGCCACGCCGCGGCCATAGAGGTACGCCGCGGTGAGACCAGGCGCGCGGCTATCGGGCGCGCCGAGCGCGATCGCCTCGTCCCACAGACCAAAGCGCACGAGAGCGGCGTAGGACTGGGCGAGGTTCCAGCCGGAGTCGCCCATGGCGAGCACCATATCGAGCGGCGCCGCCGTCACCACACCCTGCACCGCCGCGAGTGTTTCCGCCTTGCGTCCCTCCATGGCGGCCGAGAACGCCAGGAAAGAATAGTTGTGAGCGAAGTACATCGCGTAGTAGTCGGGCGGAGAGCTCGCGGAAACGTATGCGTGGTCGGCGGCGATACCGCGACGGTTCGCCTCGGCGGCCTGCTCGTAGTGGCCGACACGCTGCAGGATGTGGGCGGGCATGTGCTCGAGGTGACCGGCCGCCGGCATCATGCCGGGAAGACGCTCGGCCGAAGCGAGTGCTTTCTCCGGGTGCTGAGAAGCCTCCATGGTGTGGATGTAGTAGTGATTGGCCCCGGGATGATGAGGATCGCGGCGCAGGACCGACTCGAGACGTGCCTGGATGTCCGCCGTTCCTTCGGCGGGCGCACCATCGGCCGCCCACAACTTCCAGGCGTGCACGTTCATCTCGGCTTCCGCGCACAGCGTCTGCACATCGGAATCCTGTGGAAAGCGTTGCGCGAGCTCGCCCATCGCGGCGGCATAGGCGCGCGTCACCGGCTCGAGGTTAGCGGGACCGAGCGACTCGGGATTCGGATAACGCCTGGCGAGCGCGGCGATCAGGCCCTGCTCGATGGGAGTCGCGTGGGCGGCGCTCTCCTCGGCCTTGCGCAGTGCCTCGGCGGCGACCCGTGCCCGCGGCTCCTGCATCATCGGCAGGTTGTAGTTCGGTCCGACCGTGAGGGCGACACCCCAGTAGCAGGCGGCACAGCCGGGATCGAGCTCCGCCGCCTTCGCAAAGGAGCGCGTCGCCTCGTCGTGATTGAACGCCCACAGGAACCGCATACCCTGGTCGAAGTACTGCTGCGCCTGCGGCGAAGAGGTAGTCACGGCACGATGGAAATTCCCGAGGCCCTCGAAGAGCTGCGCCCCGCGGGCCCAGTCCGCCACCGTTGGGGGCAGCTGCGCCATGGAGTGCGTGTCCGGTGGGGTATCGGCCCAAGCCGCGCTCACCCCGCACAGAAGGAAGGCCAGCACCCCCGTCATTTGTCCGCGCATCTCTTGCCTCCGGTCGCGCCTCAGTCGTTGTGTTGGGACCGGGATGCGCTCTTCACGGCGCGGAAGCCGCCGCCCTCGAGTGCCAGCCGCTCGAGCAGCGGTGCCGGCCGCCAGCGAGCGCCGTGCGTCGGCGCGAGCCGCCGCATGGTCGCGACCACGCGCGCGAGACCCGACTCCTCGCCCCAGAACATCGGGCCACCCTTGTAAGCAGGAAAGCCGTAGCCGTACACGTACACCACATCGATATCCGAGGCGCGGATCGCGATCCCTTCCTCGAGAATGCGTGCGCCTTCGTTGATGAGTGGATGCAACAGACGCTCGAGAATCTCTTCATCTGGAATCACGCGCCGGCGGATGCCGAGCTCGCGCGACACCTCCTCGATGAGCGCCGTGACCTCGGGATCGACGATGCGCGTACGCCCCTCGTAGCGGTAGAAACCCTTGCCGCTCTTCTGCCCGAGCCGGCCGGCGGCCACGATCCGCTCGAGGATCGGCGACCAGCGCTCATCCGCAGGCACCTTGCGACCCTTGCGGATGAGGAAACCCACGTCGTTGCCGGCCAGATCGCGCACCGCGAGCGGTCCCATGGCAAAGCCGAATGCCTCCATCACCCGGTCGATCTGTTCGGGCGTGGCGCCCTCCTCCAGCAGGAACTCCGCCTCACTGCCGTAGAACATGAGCATGCGGTTACCGATGAAGCCATCGCAGTTCCCGGCGAGCACCGGGATCTTGCCGAGCCTCCTGCCGAGCGCCATCACGGTGGCGATCGTCTGTGCCGAGGTATCCCGCCCGCGCACGTTCTCGAGGAGCTTCATGACATTCGCCGGGCTGAAGAAATGTGTGCCGACCACCTTATCGGGGCGGGTGGTGCTCGCAGCGATCGCGTCGATGTCGAGAGTCGAGGTGTTGGTTGCGAGGATGGCGTGCGCAGCCGCCACTTCATCTAGCTTGGCGAATACGACGCGCTTCACCCCGAGGTCTTCGAACACCGCTTCGATGACGATGTCCGCCTCGCGCAGCGCCTGATAGTCGCTCACACCGCGGATCAGCCCGAGCGCCTCCTCGGCACGTGCCGGCGTGAGGCTGCCCCGCTTGACGGAGGCGGCGTAGTTCGCGCGGATCACGCCGAGTCCGCGCTCGAGCGCTTGCGGCGAGACCTCGAGCAGCGCGACTGGAATGCCGGCGTTCGCGAAGTTCATGGCGATGCCACCGCCCATCGTGCCCGCGCCAATCACCGCTGCGCTGCGGACCGGCAGCGGCTCGGTGTCGGTGGGGAGACCCGGAATGCGGCGTGCTTCGCGCTCGGCGAAGAACACGTGCGTGAGCGCCTTGCGCTGCGGACTGTCGCGGCACTCGAGGAAGTACTGCCGCTCGAGGCGAAACGCCTCCTCCTTCGGTCGGGTGCAGGCCGCCTCGATGCTGTCGATGATGCGTAGCGGCGCAACCTGGCCGCGCGCCTTCGCCGAGACACGACGGCGAAATTCCGCGAAGAGCTCGGGGGTGCCCTCGCGCAGGTGCTCGCTGATCTCGCTCGTCACCCGCAGCGGCCAGTGCTCCGCGAGCGCCTGCCGCGCGAGCGCGCAGGCCGCCGCGACTGCATCGTCGGCCACGGCGTCGAGGAGCCGCAACTCGAGTGCGCGGGATGGGGCCAGGGGTGCGCCGCTGGTGATGGCCTCGAGCGCCGCAGCGGGGCCGGCAAGACGCGTGAAGCGTTGCGTACCGCCCGCCCCGGGCAGCAGTCCGAGCTTGACCTCGGGCAGTCCGACTTTTGCCGAGCGGCTGCCGACGCGCCAGTGGCACGTGAGGGCGATCTCGAAGCCTCCGCCGAAGGCGATCGCATCGATCGCGGCTACGAGGGGTTTACGGCTCGACTCCATGTGGGCCTGCAGGTCCCGGAGCGTGGGTGCAGTCAATGCCGCGCCGGAGGCAATCTCATTGATGTCTGCGCCGGAGGAGAACGTGCCGCCCGCACCGGTGATCACGAGGGCGCGAACGGCATCGTCCGCTGCGCCGCGCTCGAGCCCTTCCATCAGGCCCGTGCGCACCGCAAGACTGAGCGCGTTCACCGGCGGATTCGCGATGGTCAGAAGGGCGATCTCGCCTTCCAGGCGGTAGCTCACGGCGGGCACGGCTGCGCTCTCCTTCTTTGTTCAGCCACATTGTACGGCCTTCGTCTGTGCGCGGCGCCGGCACGCGCGCCCGCGCGGCCGCCGCACTACACTGATGGCCGATGGAGAGCGTCGATGCGGTGGTGATCGGAGCCGGAGTGGTGGGCCTCGCCATCGCGCGCGAGCTCGCCCTGCAAGGTCGCGAGACGCTCATCCTCGAGGCGGCGCCGGCCGTCGGCACCGGCGCGAGCAGCCGCAACAGCGAGGTGATACACGCCGGGATCTATTACCCGCCCGGCTCGCTCAAGGCGCGCCTGTGCGTGGCGGGCCGGGAGCGGCTCTACCACTTCTGCACCGAGCGGGGCATTGCCCATCGGCAGCTCGGTAAGCTCATCGTCGCAGACCGCGCCGAGCTTCCGGTGCTGCAGCAACTTGCACTCAACGCGCGCTCGAATGGAGTCGAGCTCGAGTGGCTCGATGCGGGCGCGGTCCGCGCGCTCGAGCCGGCGCTCAGTTGCGCGGCGGCACTGCACTCGCCGCTCTCGGGGATTCTCGATGCGCACGGTTTGATGCTCGCGCTGCTCGCGGACGCCGAAGCACACGGCGCGACGCTCTCGTGTCGCAGCACCGTGACGCGGCTCATCGCCGAAGAGCGCGGCATCGCCATTGGCGTGAATGGGGGGCCACCCGGCTTACGCACGCGGCGGCTGATCAATTGCGCTGGAGTGCAGGCGCCGGCCGTCGCACGTCTCATCGAGGGCTTTCCTGCAAGCCACGTTCCGCCGGCATTCTTCTCCAAGGGAAATTACTTTGCGTTGCGCGGCCGGGCACCCTTCGGACGCCTGGTTTACCCGGTGCCCGAGCCCGGCGGCCTCGGGATTCACCTGACACTCGATCTGGCCGGGCGTGCGCGCTTCGGTCCGGACGTCGAGTACCTGCAAGAGTGCGACCTCGATGTGCATCCGGGCCGAAGCGCAACCTTCTACAAGGCGATCCGCCGCTACTGGCCGGCGCTCGAAGACGGAGCGCTCGAGCCCGCCTACGCGGGTATGCGCGCGAGGATCTATGGACCCGGGGAAGCGCCCGCGGATTTCCGCATCGATGGCGTAACGCAGCACGGTGTCACCGGCGTGCTCAATCTCTTTGGCATTGAGTCACCGGGACTCACGGCGTCACTCGCGCTCGCGAGCGAGGCCGTGTCCCGTATCGATTGACGGCGCCGCGCTAGCCGCCCGGGCTCAGCCCGCCCGAACGCCCTCGACCTGGATGGCGAGCGGCACGTCCATCTTGAAGCCGTACTTATCGCCGTAGCCCACCCCGTAGTCGGCGCGGTTGATGGTCCCCGAGAGATCCGCCCCGCAATGCTCCTTCTTGTCCTGCGGGTAGGTCTTGCAGAGAAAGGATTTGACGTTGAGGGTCAGCGGATGAGTCACACCGTGCAGGGTGAATTCCCCTTCAACCTTGGTGGGCACGCCGTTCTTGAAACCGCCGAGCGTGCCCTTGTAGGTGGCTGTCGGATACTTCGCCACGTCGAACATATCGGGAGACTTGACGTGCTCATCGAGCTTCGGATTGCCGGTGTCGATCGAGGACGCATCGATTGTGACCTCCACGGTGCCAGTACCTTTCTCGCGGTCGAGCACCACCGTGCCGGAGGATTTCGTGAACTTGCCACGCCACACCGATACGCCGCCAAAGTGATCGGTCTCGAAACTCGGGTAGGTATGCGCGGGATCGATCTGGTACGTCACTGGCTCGGCGAGCGCCGCGCCCGCCAGGAGTGCCAGCAGTGCGGCCGGCAGTGCAATCTTCGTCACGGGGACCTCCGGGTTTTTTGCGAACGGTTAGCGTAGCGGCACATACCAGGCCTGGCCACCTCCCTTTTTGGGGACGCGCCTGATGACGCAGGCGGTGCTCAGCGCAGCGAGCCTCAGCGCAGCGAGCCTCAGCGCGGCGAGTGCTCAGCGCAGCGGATGCGCAGCGAGCCCGAGCGCCCTCGCCACCACCTCGTGGGTGATTTGCCCGCCATGCACGTTCAGCCCCCCCGCGAGTCCCGCATCGCGTTGCAAGGCCTCCCGCCAGCCGAGATCGGCGAGCGCACGCACATAGGGGAGCGTGGCATTCGTCAGCGCCAGCGTGGAGGTGCGGGGCACGGCGCCCGGCATGTTGGCCACGCAGTAATGGATCACGCCATCGACGACGAAGGTCGGCTCGGCGTGCGTGGTTGGATGACTGGTCTCGAAGCAGCCGCCCTGGTCTATGGATATGTCCACGAGCACTGCGCCGGGCTTCATGGTCTTCACCATGGCACGCGTCACCAGTTTCGGTGCGGCGGCGCCCGCGACCAGGACTGCGCCGATGACGAGGTCGGCATCACGCACCAGCCGCTCGATGGTGGCGGTCGTCGAGTACGCGGTACGAAGCGCAGGCCCGAACATCGATGAGAGCTCCCGCAGCCGATCGACCGAGCGATCGACTACGGTGACATCGGCGCGCAGACCTACCGCCATCTCCGCGGCGTGAGTGCCGGAGACCCCACCGCCGAGAATGACCACTTTCGCCGGTGGCACGCCGGGCACGCCGCCGAGCAGCACGCCGAAGCCGCCGTTGGCCTTCTGCAGGCTCGCCGCGCCGACCTGGATGGACATACGGCCTGCCACCTCGCTCATCGGTGTGAGCAACGGCAGCGAGCCATTCTTCCCAGTGACTGTCTCGTACGCGATGGCGGTGGCTCCGGAGCTCATCAACCCGCGCGCCTGCTGCGGGTCCGCGGCAAGATGCAGGTAGGTGAAGAGCACCTGCCCCGATCGCAACATCTCGCACTCGACCGGCTGCGGCTCCTTCACCTTGACGACCATGTCGGAGCGCTCGAAGACTTCCGCCGCCCGTGCGGCGATCGAGGCGCCGGCGGCACGGAACTGCTCGTCATCGACGCCGATGCCGGTACCCGCGCCGCTCTCGATGAGCACCTGGTGTCCGGCCGCCATGAGCTCGCGCACGCCCGCGGGCGTGAGCCCGACCCGATACTCGTGAACCTTGATTTCCCGTGGAACCCCGATACGCATGGCCGTGGTCCTCCTGTGTTCTTAGCCGCGCACAGTAGGATTTCCGGCGCGATGAGAGCTTGCGTAATCGCTGGCGTTCGGGGCTGTTTGTGGCAGAATCTGCCGAGGTCAGTCGATTTGCCGGTGGATTATTGCGCCAATGGAGCTAGACCGCTACGATCGCGCCATCGTGCGACTCCTGCAGCAGGACGCACGCATCACCAACACACTCCTCGCCGGCAAGGTGAGCCTCTCGGAATCCGCCTGTCTGCGCCGCGTGCGCGCACTCGAGCAGGCCGGGCTCATTCAGGGTTATACGGCGCTGATCGATCAGCACAAGGCCGGCTTCCCCGTGAATGTGTTCGTGAGCATCACGCTCGATCGGCAGAGCCAGGCCGGGCTCGAAGCCTTCGAGAGTGCCGTGCGCAAGGTGCCCGAGGTGATGGAGTGTTACCTCATGACTGGGGAGCACGACTACCTGCTGCGGCTGGTGGTGACGGACATGGCGGACTTCGAGCGGGTGCACAATCAGCACCTCACCCGGCTGCCGAGTGTGGCGCGCGTGCATTCGAGTTTCGCCATGCGCACGGTGACGCGTGCGGCGAGTCTGCCGCTCCCCGGGGACGATGGGACGGGGCGCGGCGCGGTGCGCGGTCAGCCGCGCGCGTAAGCCGGGAGGCCCTTCGCGAATTCGCGCAGCGCGCCGATACCGCTTTCGTCTGCGGCGCGGCACCAATCGCGCAGCGGTGCGAGGGCACGCGCCGGACTCTCGTTCCAGAGCTGCTGCAGGCTCTCGCGATACTCGACGACCCGCCGCAAAACTTCGTACTTCTCCAGCAGCTCGCGTAGCTTGCGCCGCGCCTCATCGGCGAGCACGGCCGGATGGCGGATGAGCAGCGTCGGTGCACTGGGTGGCAGCGCGCCCTGCCCTTCACGTGCCGCCAGCTCGCGGCACACCGGCAACACCACGCGCCGTCCGTAATCGCGCAACACATGCATGCGGTTGATGAAGAGCGCGCTCACCGTCTCGGCATCGACCTCCCGGCGGCGGCGCTCGAGGCGCGGGCGCGGCGCGAGCCAGCGCACGCGCGCGAGCCCGAGCGCGCGGAATAACCGGATCCACAGCCAGCCGATGTCGATCTCCCAGGGCTGCACCGCGAAGCGCGCCGAGCGCGGGAACGCATGATGGTTGTTGTGCAGCTCCTCGCCTCCGAGCAGCAGCGCCCAGGGAACGAGGTTCGTGGCTCTCGAGGGCATCTCGAAGCTGCGATAGCCGACGGCATGACCCATTCCGTTGATGATTCCGGCGGCGAAGAACGGCATCGCGGCGAGATGCACCGCGATCATGATGATGCCGGGGATGCCGAACAGGATGAGGTGCGCGACGACGAAGAGCGCGATCCCGGCGTAGGCATAGGGGGTGTAGAGGTGGCGCTCGAGCCAATCATCGGGGGTGCCGCGCCCGTACCTGCGCAGCAATTGCGGATCGCGGGCCGCGTCGCGGTACAGCTCCGCGCCCTCGAGCAGCACGCGCCGCAGACCGAACAGTACCGGGCTGTGCGGATCGCCGGGTTCGTCTGCATGGGCGTGATGGCAGCGATGTACCGCGACCCACTCCCGGGTCACCACCCCGGAGCTGAACCACAGCCAGAAGCGGAACAGGTGCCGCAGCGCCGGATGGAGAATCAGTCCGCCATGGGATTGATCGCGGTGCAGATACAGCGTGACGCCGAGAAACATCATCTCGATGGTGAGCAAGGTCACGAGGCAGTAGCCCCAGAAGGGAAGTTCCACGAGACCGTAGCGCAGGAAACTCATGGGTGCGTAGGTTCTGCCCGTGTTGCCTTTCGCTCCCAAGCGTACGGCAATTGCGCGGCGCCCGGGGCATTTTTTGCGCGCTCGGTTGAGGGCGGCCTCAGCTCAGCAGCACAATCTTGCCGATATGCGTGTCGGATTCCATGAGCCGATGCGCACCTGCCGCATCGCTCAGTGGAAATCGTGCATGGATCACCGGTTTCAAACCGCGGCTTTCAAACAGCGGCCATACCTGTTCCCTGAGTGCGGCGGCGATGCGGCCCTTGCTGGCAATCGGTTGCGCGCGCAGGGTCGAGGCGGTGATCGTCAGGCGCTTGAGCATGAGCGGACGCAGATCGAGCTCGGCTTTGCTGCCGCCCTGGGTCGCGATGATCGCGATGCGACCTTCCAGCGCAGCCGCGCTCACGTTGCGCGGAACGTAGTCCCCACCGACCATGTCGAGAATGACATCGGCGCCCTTGCCATCGGTGGCGCGCAGCGTCGCTTCCACGAAGTCGCCTTCGCGGTAGTTGATGGCGAGCTCCGCGCCGAGCTCCCGGCAGGCTGCGCACTTCTGCGCGGTGCCGGCGGTGGCGATGACGCGCGCATCGAAGGCCTTGGCCAGCAGGATCGCCGTGGTGCCGATGCCGCTCGCGCCCCCATGGACGAGCAGCGTCTCGCCCCGGGTGAGCCGCGCGCGCTCGAACACGTTGTACCAGACCGTGAAGAAGGTTTCCGGCAGCACCGCGGCCTGCTCGAGAGTGAGCGAGGGCGGCGCGGGAAGACATTGCACTGCGGGCGCGCTCACGTACTGCGCGTAGCCGCCACCTGCCACGAGCGCGCACACCTTCGCACCGATCGCCGGCTCGTACACACCTTCTCCGCGGAGCACCACCTCCCCCGCCACCTCGAGTCCGGGTATGTCGGTGACTCCGGGCGGCGGCGGATAAGCGCCCTTGCGTTGCAGCACATCCGGGCGGTTGACCCCGGCGGCAGCGACCTGAATGAGTACCTCCCCGGGCGCGGGTTGCGGCACGGGGCGTTGGGCGGCGCGCAGCGCCTGCGGTGGTCCTGGCTCGCGGATCTCCACCGCCGTCATCGTCTCGGGAATCATAGGCGGCCGAGCGTGCGGCCTCGGGGCGGCAGCGTCAACCCGCTGGCGGCGCTGCCGGGAGCCACCGCGCCGGCTCGGCAGTACGCCAGTCGATCGGCTCGATGCGCGGCACGATCACCCCGTAGGCGAACATTCCGATGAGAGCGAAAACCGCCGCGATCAGAAAACCGAAGTAGAAGGTGCCGGTCCGGTCCACCACTATTCCGGTGACCACCGGTGCGATGATCCCGGCAAGATTGCCGAAGAAATTCTGTACTCCCATCCACCTGCCGGCTGCGGCGGGCCCGGCGAGGGTCTGGGCGGTGGCGTAGAGCGCGGTCATGATGATGCCGAAACAGATGCCGCAACCGGCCATGGCCAGCAGCGACCCGAGCGGACCGCCGGACGCACAGCCACTCATGCACGCGGCAAGACCGGCAAACCCGCCAACGAATGCTGTCTTACGCACGCGGTTGATGCTCACCCCGCTGGCCAGCCAACGATCCGAGAGCCACCCGCTGAGCAGCGATGCGACCCCGAACAGCGCATACACGGCTGCCCCGAGCGGTGCCATCTCGGCGACGGAGAATCCACGCATCTTGACCAGGTAGAGCGGCAGCCAGCTCAGCATGAGATAGAGCGCGTACGCCTCGCAGAAGTGTCCCAGGCAAGAACCCCACAGTTCACGCCGCCGGAGCAGCGCGAGAGCCGAGGGGCCCACCCCCGTTGCGTGCTCGTGCTGCACGGCGACTCGTCGCGGTGTACGCAGCCACGGCCATAGCCACACCAGCGACGCGCAGCCAAAGAGGATGAACACTGCCCGCCAGCCGAGCCACGCCATGAGCAGTCCGCCGAACAGCGTCCCGAACGCCGAACCGAACGACAGGCCTGCGGCGAGCAGGCCATTCGCGCGACCGCGCTGCTCCTCGAGCACCTCACGTGCGAGGATCTTGAAGCTCGCGGGGAACATGACGGCCTCGCCTGCGCCGAGCATCACGCGCACCATCAACAGTGTCAGGAAGCCTCCCGCCAGGCCCGTGAGCACGGTGGCGAGCGCCCACAGGGCAAGCCCCGCGGCGAGCAGCCGCCGGGCATCGAGACGCTCAGCGAGCCAGCCCGCTGGCAACTGGCCGGGGACGTAGCTCCAGAAGAATGCCGACAGCAGCAACCCGAGCTGTGTGTTGGAAAGACCGAGCTCGCCCTGGATCAGCGGACCCGCCGTGGCGAGATTGCCGCGGTCGACGTAGTTGATGAACGCCGCGAGAGTCAGCAGCGTGACGACGCGCGGGCTCACGCCCCGGCTCTCTCCCGGGTGGGCCCCGCTCACGGCGCCCGAGCCTGCGCGGGACTCCCGCGGTGGTCAACCGCGTGCCAGTCGATAGGCTCGATGCGCCGCACGACGACACCGAAAGCGACTATCCCGGCGACCGCCATGACGGCTGCGATCAGGAACGCGAACGCAAAGTGGCCGGTACGGTCTACAACCATGCCGGTCACCAGCGGCGCAGTCATCCCCGCAAGGTTACCGAAGCAGTTCTGAATCCCGAACCATCGCCCGATCGCCTGAGGTCCGGCCAGAGTCTGTGGGGTTGCGAACAGCGCCGGTGTGAAAATGCCGATGCCGACGCCGCACCCGGCCATCGCCAGCAGTGCACCAACCAGGTTGGCGTGCGCACAGGCCAAGAGGCAGACCGTTACCAACAGCAGACCTGCGATCAATCCGGCCTTGCGCACACGGTTTGAGCCCGCGCCAGCTGCGAGCCAGCGATCGGATGTCCAACCCGTGAGGACCGAGGTAGCGGCAGAGAGCACATACACGCCGGCGCCGACGGCTGCCATCTCTGCCATCGAAAAGCCGTGTGTGCTGACCAGATAGACCGGTAGCCAGCTCAGGACGAGATAGAGCGTGTAGGTCCCGCAGAACTGCCCGAGACACGAGCCCCACAGCTCGCGGCGTCGCAGGATGACGCCGGCCGAGGGCCCGGCAGAGCGTGCGGCGGCCAGCTGCGGCGATTGCTGCGCGACCTTCGCGGGTGGCGTTGTCAGCCAGGGCCACAGCCACAGAAGTGATACGCAACCAAACAAAATAAAGACAGCCCGCCAGCCCACCCACGCCATGAGCAGCCCACCCGCGAGCGTCCCGACCGCGGGCCCGAGGAGCTGACCCGAGGCCAGAAATCCATTCACTCCTCCCCGCTGGCCCTCGCTCGCTTCGACTGCGAGGGTCTTGAAGCTCGCGGGATACATGACGCTCTCGCCGAGCCCCAGCAACAGCCGCAACACCAGTAACCCGATGAAGTCGGTAGCGAAGCCCGACAGCGCCGTAGCGGCTCCCCATAGCGCAAGGCCCGCGGCAAGCACCCGCCGCGGATCGAGCCGCTCGGCCAGCCATCCGGCGGGCAGCTGCGCGGGTGCATAACTCCAGAAGAACGCGGCCAGCAGCACGCCGAGCTGCGTGTTGGAAAGGCTGAGCTGATCGCGGATCAGCGGAGCTGCGGTAGCGAGATTGCCGCGATCAACGTAGTTGATGAACGCCGCGAGAGTCAGCAGCGCGACTACGCGCGCGCTGACGCCGCTGCTCTCCCCCACTTGAGCAAGGCTCACGGCGCTGGAGGGTGCGTCTCCCGGCGCCAGCGGTCAAGCGCTCATTCGAACGTCGATGTCAGCTGCTCGGCTGAGGCGGAGACGGCTCTCCAGAGGGCGAACGCCCACCGCAGCGCCGCTGAAAGTGCTCGCGCAGGCGCTCGCGCTCCTCCGGAGTCATGCTCTCCCAACGCTCCCGCCACATCCGCTGCCGCCAGTGTCCATGCCAGCCGCGCCCGCGCAGACCGCCAAACAGGATCCGGCTGAGCAGCAGCAGTCCGAGCGCCTGCCAGTACTCGAGCCTCGGTCCGCGGAAAAGCCCGGGCACCAGCGAGTTCCACAACAGCATCACCGCGAGCGAGAGCAGCGCCAGGACCGCCACCACGGCCGCGAGCACCGCAACACCTTTCACCGACCAGCGAACTGCATGTCTCACATCAGTCTCCTCATCCCGTCAACCATTCGTCCCATGCCGCCCGCAGCCGCTTGCGCAGATAACGCACGGCGTAGCGTTTGCGTGCCAGCAGCGTGTTGATGCTCAGGCGCGAGCGCCGCGCGAGCTCGGCAAAGCTGACACCCTCCAGCTCGTGCGCGACGAAGACTTCCCGCTGCTCGGCGGGCAGCTCCGCGAGCGCCGTCTCGATCTCCGCGAGCAGAATTCCCCGCATCACCGCAGCATCGGGTCCATCCTCGGCCGCAGGCAGCAGGTCCCCGAGGCTCAGCGGAACCGCATCGATCTCGCCGGCTGCCCCGGGAGGGAGCTCACGGGTGCGTGGCTCGGTAGCGCGGCGCCGGAAGCGATCGATGATGCGATTGCGGGCGACGCGCGCGAGCCATGCCCCCGCCTGCTCCACTGGCTGCATCATCCGGTGCGCCACGACCAACTCGTAAAACGACTCCTGGAGGATGTCCTCCGCTTCCGCCGCATCCGCGATCGAGCGGCGGATGTAGGCCAACAGCCGCCCGCGCTCGCGCCGCACCGTGGCGGAAATGTCACGGTCCTGCTGCGAGAGGCTGACGGGTTCGCTGAGCGCAGCTTGCATCTGCCTGATGAGACGTTTGAGCCGGTGAAATATTGTCGGCAGGCGCGAGCGGCCCGGCGCGGAACCGGCGGACGATCAGCGAGTCGCGACCGCGAGCGGCGTGGACATCAGTGTAACGCCGCTTCCTGCGTGGCGAGCGTCCCGGAACGACCCTCCACGCTGCCTTCGACGATGCGGCGGCGCGGGAGACTGGCCACATCGAGGGACGCGGCGTAGGTCGCGAGATCCGTAAGCTGCGCTCCGCGCCGCTGCCACTCGCGCATCAACCGCTCGAAGGAAGGGAGGTACTTGCCGCCCTCGAGCTCGGCGTGCAGCGTGAAAACGTGCGGGCGCGTGCCGGTCGAGCGGGTCAGCGCGAGCAGGTGATCCACCGGATCGGCATGCTCGAGATCCGCGCGTCCGATGAGCTCATCGAAGGTCGGCAATGTCGTCGGGAGCTGCGGTACGGAAGCGGCGCCGTCTTCGAGCGAGGGCACGAAGGGCTCATATCCCCGGGTGTCCGAGGCGTAGCGGAAGCCGAGCTCCGCCTGCAGCGCCGGCACGAAGCGATTCATCTGCCAGCCGGCCGCACCGTGCACGAGCGGCGTGCGCCCGAAAACCTCGGTGAACTCATCGCGCGCGAGCGTGAGCTCATGCCGGGTCCACTCTTCGCTCGCCCTCGCGACACCATCCTGCCAGCGCACGTGATCCCACGTGTGCACGCCGACCTCGAACCCGCGCCGCGCGATTTCCTGCATCTCGCGCCGGCAACCGCGGCCGATGCGTGGACCTGGAAGCAGTACTCCATAGAGGAGAGTCTTCAGTCCGTAGTGCTCGAGCACCGAGGTGCGCTTCACCTTGCCGAGGAACCCGCGCCGGAACGCCCGCCGGATTGCGCGTCCGGTGTGATCGGGTCCGAGGCTGAAGAGAAAGGTGGCGCGCACACCGAGCCGCTCGAGCAGAGCCGCGAGATGCACGGCGCCCTCGCGCGTGCCGCGGTAGGTGTCCACATCGACCTTGAGCGCAATGAGCGCCACGACTAGCCGAGCGGCAGCGGCTGCACCGAGACTTCGGCGGCGAGGGCCGCTAGATCCACCGTGCCGCGCGGGCTGACTGCCGCGAGCAGCAGCAATGCCCTGCCATCTCCACAGCCGAGGTAGCACTTGCCGGCGCTGCCGAAGAGCGAGCGCCCCTGAGGCGGAGCCGTGCCGGGGCTCAAACGCGTGCGGTGAATTTCCCAGCGCTCACCGCCGACAGCACCGAAGGCGCCGGGGAACGGCGGGGCCACTGCGCGTACGAGGTTGTGAATCTCGAGCGCCGGCCGTGACCAATCGATGCGCCCGTCTTCAGGCCGCCGCCGGCCAAAATATTCCCCCGGAAGAATCGGCTGCGGGCGGCGCGGCGCGGTGCCCGCGATGAGCGCCGGCAGTGAGCGCACGAGCACCGTCTCGGCCGCGAGGGTGACCTTGGCGTAGACCTCGCGCGCATCATCGTCGATCAGGATGGGCACCGGCTGGCTGTCGACGATGTCGCCCGCGTCGGCGCGCTCGACCATGTAGTGCAGCGTCGCGCCGCACTCGCGCTCACCGCGCAGAATCGCCCAGTTCACCGGGGCGCGGCCGCGGTATCGCGGCAGGAGCGAGCCATGGATGTTGAGCGCACCGCGGCGGGCCGCGCGCAGCAGCGGCGCGCCGAGGATGGAGCGATAGTAGAAGGAGAACAGCAAGTCGGGCTGCAGCTCGCTCACCCGGCTTGCGAGCGCAGAGGAGTTGGCATCAGCGGGAGCCTCGATGTCGAGCCCATAGTCGGACGCCGTCTCGGCGACGCTCGCGAACCAGCGCCTCTCACGCGGGTCATCCGGCACCGTCACGACGAGCGGCACTGAGACTCCGCCCGAGAGCAGCGCCTTCAGGCAACGCACTCCGACATCGTGATAGGCGAAGACGACCGCCCGCGCCTGGCTCACTCCACCGCTCCGCGCACCCGCTCGGGGGCGGTGAGCTGCGCCGCAATCGTGCCGGATGCCGGTGCATGCGTCAGCTGCGCCGCGGAGCCCTCCTGGTCCTGCTCGAGTACCGCGGCCACGGTATAGCGCGGTCGCTGGCGCACCTGCTCGTAAATCCGCCCAACGTACTCGCCCACGACCCCGAGTCCGATGAGCGCCACGCCGATGAGGAAGAAGGCGATGCCGAACAGCGTGAAGAGACCCTCGGCCTCCGGGCCAACGATGAGACGGCGGATGGCGAGATAGATGACGAAGGCGATGGAGAGCAGCGCGATGACGATGCCGCTCATCGAGAAGAACTGCAGCGGTGCCACCGAGAACCCGGTCATCAGATCGAAGTTCAGCCGGATGAGCCGGAAGAGCGAATACTTCGACTCCCCGTGAGTGCGCTCCGCGTGCGCCACCTCGATCTCGAGCGGGTGCCGCGCAAAGGTATAGGCCAGCGCCGGCACGTAAGTGCTCACTTCGCTGCAGCGATTCACCGCATCGATCACGCTCCGCTCATAGCCGCGCAGCATGCAGCCCTGGTCGGTGATATGGATCGAGGTGGTGCCTTCGCGCAGGCGATTGAGAAAGCGCGACGCCGCCTTGCGCCACAGCACGTCCTGGCGGCTGACGCGGACCGTGCCGACGTAGTCGGCGCCGGTGTCCATCGCGGCGACGATGCGCGCGATCTCCTCGGGCGGATTCTGCAGGTCCGCATCGAGGGTGATGACATAGCGGCCGCGCGTCTGCTGAAAAGCGGCGAGGATCGCCAGGTGTTGGCCGGCATTGCGCGCGAGCACGACGACGCGGGTGACATCCGGACGGCGCTGGAACTGCTCGCGCAGCACGGCCACCGAACGGTCCCGGCTGCCATCATCGACGAACACTACCTCGTACGTGCGGCCGAGCGCATCGAGTGCCGGGTACAACCGCTCGAAGAGGAAGGGCAGCCCCTCCTCCTCGTTGTACACCGGGATGACGACCGAGACGTCCGGGTTCGCCTGGGCGTTCACCGGCGCGCTCCACTCAGGATGCCGTTGACCGCGGCGACCACCCGATCGACATCGCCCGGCTGCATCGCCGGAAACAGCGGCAGGGTGACGGTCTCGCGGCCGATGCGCTCGGCATTCGGGAACTGCCCGTCGCGATAGCCGAGCGCTCGATAGGCGCTGAAGAGGTGGATCGCGGGGTAGTGAATCCCCGTACCGATGCCCTGCGCCTTCATCGCCTCCCTGAACTGTGCGCGCGAGATGTCGAGCTGCGCGAGTGGCAGAAGCGGGGTGAACACGTGCCAGCTGTGGCCTTCATCGCCACGCTCGGGCAGCCGCAGCGGTGCATCTTTCTGCCACAGCTCGTAATAGCGCGCGATGAGTGCGCGGCGGCGTGCATTGAATTCTTCCAGCCTCTTGAGCTGACCCAGGCCGACGGCCGCCGCGACATCCGACAGGTTGTATTTGCCGCCAGGGAGCAGCGCGTCGAACCCATCGAGTCCCGATCTCACCAGGCCGTGCCAGCGATGCAGCTCGATCGCCTTCAGCTCATCGGGCGAGCCGCCCGAGATCGCGCCGCCCTCGATGGTGGTCATGTTCTTGTTGGGGTGAAAGCTGAAGCACACCAGGTCGCCGAAGCTGCCGATGCGCCGCCCCTGCCAGGAGGAGCCAATGGCGTGTGCGGCATCCTCGATGACGCGCAGCCGATGCCGCCGTGCGATGTCGTACAGGCGTCCCATGTCCACCGGGTGCCCGGCGAAATGCACCGGCATGATGGCCCGCGTGTGGGGAGTGATCGCGGCCTCGGTGGCATCGAGGTCGATGTTGCGCGAGTCGAGTCCGACGTCCACGAACACCGGCCGGGCACCGACGCGCATGATGACATTCGCGGTCGCGACGAAGCTGAGCGCCGGGGTGATGACCTCATCGCCATGGCCGATACCACAGGCGAGCAGCGCCATTTCGAGGCCCGCGGTCGCCGAGGTCTGGGTGCGCACCGGACGGCCGCCCAGATACGCGGAGAGCTCCGCCTCGAGTTGCGCCACCTTCGGCCCACTCGCCAGCCAGCCCGAACGCAGCACCTCCGCAACAGCGGCGATCGTATCCTCGTCGATGCTGGGGCGTGTGAAGGGCAGCATGGACTGCCCGGGTCGGTTCGAATCGTTCATAGCCAGAGTCAGGATCGCGCCACCAGGACCACCCCCACCACGATAACGCCGATCCCGGCGACACGCTGCACGTTGGGGATTTCACCGAGCAGCCACCAGGCGAGTCCGATGTTGATCACATAACCGAGCGAGAGCAACGGGTACGCCTGGCTCACCGGCACGCGCGAGAGGCCTACGAGCCAGACGATGACGCTCAGTCCGTAGGCGAGCAGTGCATACCAGAGCGAAGGCACCACCAGCATGCTGAGGGCCCTCTGCCAGACGCCCGTATCCCCGGCGATGAGCGGACCACTGACACGCGTCGCCGCCTTCAGGCCGAGCTGCGCGAGCGCGTTCAGCAGCACGCCGCAGAAGAGAATCGAGAAATCACTGAGTTTCACTACGGCTCACCGCCACGGTGTAGTTATCGGCCGCCAGAACGTGCCCCGGCAGGCCGCGCCGGCGCCAGAGATCCCAGACGCCGGGATCGAAGAATGCCACGGCGGCGCCGCCCGCGCTCCAGCGGACGGCGAACTGCTCCACGCTCATGCGCCGCTGCGGCTCCTCGTCCAACCCGAAGCGCAGCTCCCCCTCGTAGCCGGCGAGCTGCAGAGTCCGGCCGAGGTACGGGGATATCGTCTCGCGGTACTGGCCGACGCTGTATAGCGGCAGGCCCGGGGTGATGAATGGCCGGACGGCGCGCACCAGGTCGCGTGCCGAACGCGCGGGCGGAATGACCGTGAAAGCGCACAGGAGTGACTGCCAGGCGAGGCCCGAGCCGATCACGGCGACCAGCACCGCAGTGACTGGCCGGAGCGTAGCACGGAGACTCAACAGCGCTGCGCCGAGCGAGACGCCGAGCGCCGCCAGCACCCAACGCACCGCCTCGTGGGGCACATAGTCGTTGCGGCGCGCGCTATAGATAAGGAGGCCGAGCGCCACGATGAGCACCATCGCCGCTGCCACCCAGGCCGCCTGGCGCGCGAGCCGCGCCGGGCTGCGCACCTCCACGCCGGTGAGTATCGCGAGCATCGGGACCATCGGCAGGATGTAGGGCGCGAGCTTCGAACCGGAGGCGGAAAAGAACACGAGCGTGAAGGCGGCATAGACGAGGAGAAAGCGCTTCGGCCTGAATGGCGAGTTGGAGTCGTTGACCCCGGCCGAACCGCTCAGCGGCTCGCGGTCGCGCCAGGCGCTGCGTACGGCACGCGCGCACGGCACGAGCCAGGGCAGCACCGCCACAAGGAGCAGCGGGAGGAAATACCACCAGGGCTCGACGCGCTGATGCACCGTGGTGAGAAAGCGCGTGAAGTGCTCGTGCACGAAGAAGAACCCCGGGAAGCTCGGGTTGCGCAGGCTCACCAGCACGAACCATGGCACTGCGATGACCGCGAAGAGCACGAGCCCCGCACCGGCATGCAAGCGGCGCCACGGACGCGCGTCGCGCTCGATGAGCGAGTAGAGCACGAGTGCGCCGCCCGCCAGCACCCCGACCACGATGCCCTTGGAGAGCACTGCGAGCGCCGCCAGAGCCCAGGCCGCAAGCATCCAGCGCCGCTCGGCCGGGCTGCGCTCCGGCGCGCATTGGGCCGATGTGAAGCTGAGCATCGCCGCGGTGAGCCAGAACGTGAAGGCGGCATCGAGCAGGTTCAGATGCCCGATAATGAGGAAGTACGGACTCACCCCGAGCGCGGCGAGCGCGGTGAGCGCGCTCTCGGAACCATAGTGCCGTCGTACCCAGGCAAAGACGAGCGGCAGACACGCCAGAGCGAGCCCCACCGCCCAAAGCCGTGAGGTCCACTCCGACATGCCGAAGACCGCATACACCGCGGCGGTCGCCCAGTACTGCAGTGGCGGCTTCTCGAAGTACTTCAGATCGTTGAAGCGCGGAGTGACGAAATCTCCGTGTGCCAGCATCTCGCGCGGGATCTCGGCATAGCGGCCTTCGTCGGGATCGAGCATCGGCCGCAGCGGCACGGTCGCGAGCCAGCCGAGGGCGAGGAGCATCCATGGCAGCCAGCGCGCCACGACGGCGCGTGCTTCGCGCGCGCCGGTTACGGCCATCGCACCTGCGGCGACACGTGCGTTAGATGGCCGCCAGCGCCGCGACGCGGCCGGCGAAGCCTTCCTGCTTCACGTAGAAATCGATGGTGCGGCGGATGGCGGTATCCATGTCGGTGGTCGGCGCCCAGCCGAGATCGCGGCGTGCGGCCTCGATGTTGGGCACACGCACCTGGATATCCTGGTAGTACTTGCCGTAGTACTCGCCCGCGGAGACATCGAGGATCTCCGTGGCGCGCGCGTTCTCGCGCAGCACCGGAAACTCCTGCGCGATGCGGATGGTGCGCTGCGCCAGGTCGCGTATCGAGATGCAGTTGCCGGGATTGCCGATGTTGAAAATGCGCCGGCTCGCGCGGGCGTCCTTGTTCTCGATGATCGTGAGCAGGCACTCGATGGCATCGTCGATGTAGGTGAAGGAACGCTTCTGGTTGCCGCCATCGACCAGCTTGATGGGCCGCCGGTAGAGCACGTTGGAGAGGAACTGCGTGAAGACACGCGAGCTGCCCTCCTTGGGCTCTTCCGGGTTGTCGAGCTTGGGGCCGATGAAGTTGAAAGGCCGGAACAGCGTGTAATCGAGATTGTCGCGTACCCCGTAGGCGAAGATGACGCGGTCGAGCAGCTGCTTGCTGGCCGCATAGATCCAGCGCTGCTTGTTGATCGGCCCATAGACGAGCGGGCTCTCCTCCTCATCCAGCACGGCATCCGGCGACATGCCGTATATCTCGGAGGTGGAGGGAAACAGCAGCCGCTTGCCGTACTTGACGCAGTTGCGCACTACATCGATATTCGCTTCGAAGTCGAGCTCGAACACCCGCAACGGATGGGTCACGTACTGCGCCGGGTTGGCGATCGCCACCAGCGGCACCACCACGTCGCACTTCTTGACGTGGTACTCGACCCATTCTTTGTTGATGGTGATGTCACCCTCGACGAAGTGGAATCGGTCGTTCTTCGGCAGGTCGCCGAGCTTGTTGTCCGCAAGGTCGATGCCGTAGACCTCCCAGGAGCGCTTCTCGAGGATGGCGCCGGTGAGCGCGCTGCCGATGAAGCCGTTCGCCCCGAGGATCATTATCTTGAGTGCCATGTCGCTACCTCCAGCAGCGCCGCGCCGTACGTGGCCAAGGCCGCCCGGGCGGAAAAGCGAGCGATGTTAGCATCTCCCCCGCCGCCCGAGACAGGGCGGCGGCCGCCCAGGGCGTTGCGTGCGCCCGGGTCAGCGCCCTTCGAGCGCCGCTCCCTGGAGCTCGGTCGGCCGGTAAGGTGATTCCGAGCTCGAGCGCACCGGCAGTCCCCGCACGCGCCTCAAGCAAACCCGCACCATGTCGAGGATCACGAGCCAGAGAATCGCGGTAAACAGCACGGTGAGCGCCGCATCGAGCCGCTGATTGAAGATGAGCTGCGGCGCGACGGCTGCGCGCTCCGCGCTCAGGGTGCCGGCCGCTAATTTAGCCGCCAGATCGCCTGCCGCCGCGAGGAAACCGACGTGCACGTCCGCGCTGAATATCTTCTGCCACGCCGCGGTCGTCGTCACGATCGCGAGCCAGGCAAGCGGCACGAGCGTCACGAGCGCATAGCGCGGGCGGCCTGACTTCACGAGGATCCCCGAGGCGACCGAGAGCGCGATCGCGGCGAGCATCTGGTTGGCGATACCAAAGAGCGGCCAGAGAATGTTCACCCCGCCGTTGGGATCGATGACCCCGACATAGAGGAAATAGCCCCAGGCCGCGACCAGCAGCGTGCTGGCAAAAAGTACCGACGGATACCACGACGTGCGTCCGAGCGGCGTCCATACCTGTCCGAGCAGATCCTGCAGCATGAAGCGCCCGACACGCGTTCCGGCATCGAGCGTCGTGAGGATGAACACCACCTCGAACATGATCGCGAAGTGGTACCACAGCGCCGCGAGGGAGCGTCCGAAGCTGCTGCCGAAGATGCTCGCCATGCCCACCGCGAGTGATGGGGCGCCACCGGTACGCCCGAACAGCGTGTGCTCGCCCATCGCCTGCGCGAGCGTCTGCATCTGCTGCGCGGTGACCGGGAAGCCCCAGCTGCTGATCGTGTGCACCGCCACCTCCGGTGTCGCGCCGACCACGCCGGCGGCGGAGTTGATGGCGAAGTACACCCCCGGATCGAGCAGCGTCGCGGCGATCATCGCCATGATCGCTACGAAGGATTCGAGTGCCATGCTGCCATAACCGACGAGGCGCACGTCCGCCTCGTTGCCGATGAGCTTGGGCGTCGTGCCGCTCGCCACCAGGGCGTGGAAGCCCGAGACCGCGCCGCAGGCGATGGTAATGAACACGAAGGGGAAGAGCGCGCCACCGAAGAGCGGCCCGCTGCCGTCGATGAACTGCGTCACCGCCGGCATCCGCAACTGCGGATGGGTGAGCACGATGGCGATGGCGAGCAGCGCCACCGTTCCGAGCTTGAGGAAAGTCGAGAGATAATCGCGCGGCGCGAGCAGCAACCACACGGGGAGCGTCGCCGCCACCCAGGCGTAAATCACCACTGCGGCGGCGAGCGGCAGCGCCGCATAGTCGAACCACGTGCGCAGCTGCGCGTGGCTGTCGAGCCACCCGCCCGCGAGCACCGCCGCGAGCACCAGCGTCACGCCGATGATGGAGGCTTCGAGCACCCGCCCTGGCCGCCACACGCGCAGGTACACGCCGACGAGCACGGCCACGGGGATGGTGGCCGCCACCGTCGAAGTGGCCCACGGGCTGTGCTTCATCGCATTGACGATGACGAGCCCGAGGACCGCCGAGAGCACGATGAGGATCAGCAGCGTGCCGATGAGCGCGGCGAATCCCCCGACCGGTCCGAGCTCATCGCGCGCCATTTGCCCGAGGCTGCGGGCGTCGCGGCGGGTCGAGAGCAGCAGGATGGTCATGTCCTGCACGCAGCCGCCGAGGACTGCCCCTACCAGTATCCACAGCGTGCCCGGCAGATAACCGAACTGCGCGGCGAGCGTCGGACCCACGAGCGGACCGGGACCCGCGATCGCCGCGAAGTGATGGCCGAATACGATGGCACGATGTGTCGGCACGAAGTCGCGCCCGTTGTTGAGCCGCTCGGCCGGTGTGGCCCGCGAGGGATCGACCATCAGCACCCTTGTGGCGATCCATGCCGCGTAGAAACGATACCCGAGCAGGTAGATGCACACCGCGGCAGTGACGATCCAGAGAGCATTGATCGGCTCGTGCCGATGGAGCGCGATGCCGGCCGTGGCGATTGCGGCGCCGAGTGCCAGCACGGCTGCGAAAATTCTGCGTATCAACTTCCCAGCTCCCGCTCCGCCATGCTTTACGCCCGCAGCGCGCGCAGCGCCCGCCCATAGCGGGCGATGAGCGCATCGCGATCCCGATGACGCCCGCCGCTCACGACCCGCTCGCCTGCCCGCCACACGCAATCGATGAGCTCGCGTCCGCCGGCGAAGATCCAGCTGTCGAGAAGCTCATCGTCGCGGCGCTCGAGCAGTGCCGGATGATTCGCCGCGAGCGTCACCACATCGAACCAAGCTCCGCGGACGAGGCCCCGCGGCTGCACCGAGACATCGGCATGCAGTGCCTGCCAACCGCCGGCGAGCGCCTGCTGAAAAAGGGTGCGGCCCGTCGAGCTATCGGCGCCCGCCGCGAGCACGTTGCGGGCGCGCTGCGCGAGACGCTGCGAGTACTCGAGCGTGCGCAGCTCCGCGGCAGCGTCCAGCTGAATGTTGGAATCGCTGCCGATGCCGAAGCGGCCACCGCGAGCGCGCAGGTCGGCGGCCGCAAAAATGCCATCGCCGAGACTCGACTCGGTGATAGGGCAGAGCCCCACCACCGCTTCGCAGGCGGCGATGCCCTCGAGCTCGCTGGCAGTCGCATGCGTCGCATGCACCAGGCACCAGCGCGCGCCGAGCGGCTGGGTATCGATGAGCCACTCGATCGGCCGCCGTCCGCTCCACGCGACACACTCCTCGACCTCGCGAATCTGCTCCGCAATATGAATGTGAACTACACCGGAGCTGCCGAGCTGCAGCAGCGCCGACAGCTCCTCCGGCGTTACCGCGCGCAGGCTGTGCGGCGCGACTCCGACGCTCGCGCCCGCGACCGGCCGCGCCGCGTGCCGGCACGCCTCGAGAATGCGCGCGAAGCCCTCTACATCGTTGACGAAGCGTTTCTGGCGCGCGGTGGGCGCTGCGCCGCCAAAGCCGCCGTGCGCATAGAACACCGGCAGCAGCGTGAGCCCAATGCCGGTGTGCGCGGCGGCCGCAACGACGCGCCGCGCGAGCTCGCCGTAATCGGCGAATGGCCTGCCATCACGGTCGTGGTGCAGGTAGTGGAACTCGCCGACGTGGGTGAATCCCGCCTCGAGCATCTCCGCGAAGCACAGCGCGCTGATCGCTTCGAGCTCCTCCGGGCCGATGCGCTCGAGGAAGCGGTACATGAGCTCGCGCCAGCTCCAGAAGCTGTCTTCCCCAGCCCCGCGCCGCTCGGTGAGGCCCGCGAGGCCACGCTGGAAGGCATGGCTGTGCACGTTCGGCATTCCGGGAAGCGCGATGGCGTGGCGCTCGTCACCGGGTTGTGGCCGTGCGTCGGTGCTGAGCTGCTCGATGCGCCCGGCGTGCGCGGTGAGGCGTACGCCTCGCGCCCAACCGGAGGGGAGCAGCGCCGAGTCAAACCACAGGCTCGCCATGCGTTACATTATTCCCCATCGGCCGTCACCAGGTCAGCATTGGAGAAGCCTTCGGATGACCGCTGCCGCACCAGTGCCCTGGCTGACTCTGCGACAGGGATCGGCACCGCTCCTGCTGTGCATGCCGCACACCGGCACCACCATACCGCCGGACATCGAAACGAGGCTGGTATCTCCGTGGCTCGCTCGCAAGGACACGGACTGGTGGATCGAGCGGCTATACGCTTTCGGCGCCGAGCTCGGAGCGAGTCTCGTGCGCACCGGGATGTCGCGCACGGTGATCGACTGCAATCGCGACCCCTCGGGCACCTCGCTCTACCCCGGGCAGGCGACGACTGAGCTCTGTCCCACGACGACTTTCGATGGGGAATTGCTCTATCGCACCGGCGCTGCGCCGCGAGAGCCGGAGATCGCCGCGCGCCGCAGCGAGTATTTCGATCCTTATCACCACGCCATCGAGCAGGAGATCGCACGATTGCGGGCGCTGCACCCGCTGATCGTGCTGTACGACTGCCATTCGATCCGCTCGGCGATCCCGCGCCTGTTCACCGGCACGCTGCCGCACTTCAACATCGGGACTTTCGCCGGTGCGAGCTGTGCGCCGGACCTGACCTCCCGCATCGAGCGGCTGTGCGACGGCGGGCCGTTCTCGCGCGTCACCAATGGCCGTTTCAAGGGCGGTTACACCACGCGGCACTACGGAAGCCCGCAGCAGGGGGTGCATGCGGTGCAGATGGAGCTCGCGTGCCGCGGCTACCTGCGCGAGCCACCGGGCGAGGTCGATGTATCGAACTGGCCGTGTCCGTGGGACGAGGCGAGCGCTGCGCCGATGCGCGTGCTGCTGCAGCAGGTGCTCACCGCCTGCCTGGCGTTCGCTTCCGGGGCGCGCGCGTGAGGCTCCGAACCGGAGATCGCACGCAAGCCGCGGAGGGCTAGGGAGCCCGGCGGCGCAGTCTGCGCCGCACGGCGGCGGTGATCTCGTGCACCTCGCCGATGCCGAGCAGGCTTGCCAGGAGAAAGAAGGCGGCGGCGCTCGTGCCGATGACGAGCACCAGGCTCGCGCACTTCGGCCAGAACGCCTGCACCGCCCAGTCGGCGAGCAATAGCCGTCCGCCGGCATAAGCCACCGCGAGGAGCGCCGCCGAGGCGACCGCCACCTTTGCGAGCAGCCGCACCATGGCGCGCGATTCGAGTTGCCCGAGCTGCGCGCGCATCAGCAGGTAGAGAATGAGGAAATTGCTGCTCGCGACGCACGCCGTCGAGAACGCAAGTCCGCGGTGCCCCCAGCCGAGCTCGCGCGTGAACAGCCAGTTGAGCAGCAGGTTGAGCGCCACGGCAATGAAGCTCACCACCATCGGTGTCTTGCGCCGGTCGAGAGCGTAGAAGGCGTTCACCAGCACTTTGAGGGCGGCATAGCTGCACAGCCCAATCGCATAAAAACGCAACGCCCCCGCGGACTCGGCGGTTTCGTAGGCGGTGAAGCGGCCATGCTGGTAGAGCACGGAAATGATCGGCTCGGCGAGCACCATGAGCCCGACGCTCGCCGGGATCGTCATGAGAAGCGCAAGCCGCATGCCGCGCGCCAGCTCGCTGCGGAATGCGGCGGAGTTGCCCGTCGCCGCCATGCGAGCGAGCAGCGGCAGTGCCACCGTGCCGAGCGCGACACCGAAGACGCCGAGCGGCAGCTGCATCAGCCGAAAGGCCACGGTCAGCCAGAAGGTCGGCCCGTCACCGAGCTCGGAGGCGAACACCGAGTTGACCAGCACGTTCACCTGGGTAGAGCTCGCCGCGATGACCGACGGGCCCATGAGGCGCAGGATCGCTCTGACACCTGCATCGCCCCAATGCACATCGGGACGAAAGCTGTAGCCCTCGCGGCGCAGCGCGGGGAGTTGCACGAGGAGCTGCAGTGCGCCGCCGATGAGTGTGCCGATGGCAAGCCCCAGGATGGCGCGCGGCCCGAAATGCGGATCGAGCCAGTAGCCGAGTACGACGCCGGCGACGATCGAACCGAGGTTGAAGAAGCTCGAGGCCATCGCCGGCATGCCGAACACGTTGCGCGCATTCAGCATGCCCATGACGAGCGCGGCGAGCGATACCAGCAGAATGAAGGGCCACATGATCCGGGTCAGTGTCACCGTCAATGCCGCCTTGGCGGGATCGAAGCCGGGAGCGAGGAGCGCGACCAGCCACGGGGCCGAGATGATTCCGAGCACGGTGATCGCGCTCAGGGCGACGACGGTGAGCGTCGCCACCTTGTTGGCCAGGCGCCAGGCGGCGGCGCCGTCCTGGAGCGTCGCGGTGCGGGTGAAGACGGTGACGAACGCGGTGGACAGGGCTCCTTCGGCAAACAGGTCGCGCAGCAGGTTCGGAATGCGGAAGGCAATGGTGAACGCGTCCATCACCCGTCCGCCGCCAAACAGCGCAGCGAAGATCTGCTCCCGCGCGAGCCCCAGCACGCGGCTGCAGAGCACGGCGAGGCCGACAACCCCGGCGGCCCTGGTATTCAGCTTGTCGGCGCGGGATATCGTCTGTGGCCGCGCCGGCGCCGGTGTGTTGCCTTCAGGCATGCGGCGGCACGGTATCATACGAGGCATGGGTGCCAATCCTTCTCCCGCCCGGCGCGACCCCGGCTACCTGGGGCTGACCGCTCCCGTCGAGAGCCTGCCGGCTGCGTATTATTTCGATCCGGCCCAGTACCTGCGGGAGCTGAGCCAGATCTGGTACCGCAACTGGATCTACGTCTGCCGCTCGAGCGATATGGCCGAGCCGCGCAGCTTTCGTACGCTCGGGATCGGGGATCAGTCGATCCTGCTGGTGCGTGGAGAGGACCGTGTGGTGCGGGCTTTCCATAACACCTGCCGCCATCGCGGCTCGGCGCTCTGCCGGGCGGACTCGGGGCGCTTCCCTGCCGCGGGGATCATCTGCCCGTATCACGCCTGGCGATACAACCTGCACGGTGAGCTCGTGCAGGCCTCGTCGCGTCAGCCTGGCGATGGCTTCGAGGTGCGCGACTACCCGCTCTACCGCCTGCCGGCGACCGAGTGGAACGGCTTCGTGTTCGCGGCGCTCACTGCCGATCCTCCGTCCCTTGCGGCCAGTGTCGACATACCCCTCGAGCGCCTCGGCAACTGGGAGCTCGACAAGCTCGTCGTGGGACACCGCATGTCCAAGACGATTGAGTGCAACTGGAAGGTCTTCTGGGAGAATTACAACGAGTGCCTGCACTGCCCCGGCATCCATCCACGGCTGTCGCAGCTGGTGCCGATCTTCGGGCGGGCACTCATGGAGCAGCGTGAAGACCCGAGCTGGCAGGATCACGCGGAGGGGGATGATCCGCAATACATCGGTGGACTGCGCCGTGGGGCAGAGTCCTGGACCATGGACGGCCGGCCGGTCGGGGTGCCGTTTCCGCGTCTGAGCTCCGCCGAGCGCAACGCGGGTCACACCTACCTCACCTGCCTTCCTTCGATGTTCCTCGCCGCGCACCTCGACTACGTACGCATCGTGCGGCTGCTACCCCTCGGACCCGAGCGCACGGGCATGAGCATCGAGTTTCTGTTCCTCCCCGAGACGCTCGCAGACCCGGCGCGCGACATCCGTGGCGCGATCGAGTTCACCGACATCGTGATGAGCGAGGATGCCGCGGTGTGCGAGTTGAACCAGCGGGGACTGCGCGCGCTCGCCCACACTGCCGGGGTGCTCATGCCCGAAGAATACGTCGTGCGGCAGTTCCACGACTGGGTGCGCGGGCAGTTGGGCCGGCCCTAGCCCAGGCCGCTCACTCGCTGGGAGACGCCACGGCGTGCCTACGGCTGCAATTCCGCGAGGATCCACTCCACGAATCGCCGGGTGTGCTGCTCCATCGGGGTATAAGGACCCGGCACGTAGAAGCGCGAGTTCACGCCCTGCTGGTTCAACTCGATGATGCGTTTGTCGGCGAGGCTCGTCACCTTCCAGAGCCAGGTGAGCCGCTCGAGCTCGTAGTCTCTGCCGGCGCGGGCATCTGCACGCACCAGCCAGATGACCTCCATGTCGGTGCTCTGCACGCTGTTGGGAATGAAGCGGTAGATGAGCCCGTGATCGGGATACGCGAGGAAATTACTGGTGAGCCCGACATCGAAGAAAGTCATCCCGCCGTCATAGTCGGAGAAATGGCCCATCAGGGGTGCGAGCGGCTGCCCGTCTTCGCTGCCGCTCACTGCTCCCTCCCCCAGCGCAGAGCGTGCGCTGTCAGCCGCCTCCTGTCCCGGCCGCGCCTGCAAGGCGAAGTAATCGACCTCTTCGATGGCCACACCGAGCGCGCGGGCGCGCTCACGCACGCGCTCATCCGCGGCGCGATTCAGTGGTGCGGGCCGCGCATAGAGGTGGAACCGCGAGTACTCCTCGTGGGCCGGGCCACAGTGGTAGCACTCCATGTAGTTCTCGACCGCGAGCTTCCAGTTGGCCTGCACCGGATAAGTCTCACGATGCGCCACCTTCGCCTCTGCCCACCCGTAGAGACGCGCCGACCCGGCGAGCGCTGCCTCGACGTGCTCGAGACCGAGAGGTGATTCGGCGAAGGATACGAAAATCAACCCTTCAACGACCCGCGTGTGCAGGCTTTTGAGGCCATAGGCTTCGCGGTCGAAGCCCTCCGCCATGTGGCGCGCGGCGCGCAGCCGGCCATCGAGCCCGTAGCTCCAGGCGTGGTAAGGGCAGACGAACATTCCGCCGCGCGCATGCCCGGACTCCTGCGTGCATACCCGCGAGCCACGGTGCCGGCAGACATTCAGCAGTGCACGCACCTCCCGGTCCTGGCCGCGGACGATCAGCAGCGGTTCGCCGCAGAAGCTCGTCGTGAAGAAGTCACCGGGCTCACGCACCTGACTGTGGTGCCCGACGCAATGCCAGTGACGCAGGATGAGCCGCCGTACCTCCTGCTCGAAGAGCGCCTCGTCACAATAGAACTCACGGCTGAGCGCGTGCCCCGCTCGCTGCGCGGGCAGCGCCAGCGGC
>DASYFL010000069.1:0-10953 GCA_036498445.1 Steroidobacteraceae bacterium | reverse complement strand
GCGGTGCGCGTGGTCTCGAGGTCCTGCGACTTCGAGGAGAGCGTGTTGGCTTCGCGGTTGAGCTCCTGCATGAGGAAATCGAGCCGCCGCCCGGCGGGCTCAGTGCCGGCGATCACGCGGCGCACCTCGGCAATGTGACCGCTGAGCCGCTCGAGCTCCTCGTCCACGTCGAGCCGCTGCAGCAACAGCGCGAGCTCCTGCTCGATGCGCTCACGGTCGACGCTCGAGCCGAGCTCGGCGAGCCGCTCATCGAGCCGCGTGCGCACCCGCGCCTGTACCTCCGGCAGCCGCTCGCGCACCGAGCTGACCAGCCCCTCGAGCGCAGTGCAGCGCTGCTCGAGGAGCTCCCGCAGCCGTGCGCCTTCGCGGGCACGTGCCGCCACCAGATCTTCGAGCGTGGCGCCGAACACCGCATAAGCCACGGCGAGCAGCTGCTCGCCGCTCGCAGCGTCCTCGCGCAGTACTCCGGGCCAGCGCAGCACATCGAGAGCGTTCACCGCCGGCGGCTCGTGCAAGGAACGCGTCACCAGGCCCACCGCTGCGAGCACCCGCGCCAGAGCGGCATCGTCCACCTCGAGCGGCGCAGCCGCGCCCTGCGGACGTCGAAACTGCAGCGTGCAGTCGACCTTGCCACGACGCACCTGCCGCGCGAGTCGCACGCGCAGCTCGCTCTCGGCGGCGCGTAGCTCATCCGGCAGTCGAAAGCCGGCCTCGAGGAAGCGGTGATTGACGCTGCGCAGCTCGCACACCAGCGAACCCCAGCTGCCGGTGCTCTCGCGGCGTGCGAAGCCGGTCATGCTTGCGATCATGCTGGCATTCGTCACAGGTGATATAAAAGCGCCAACAAGTCTAACAGAGGCATGGAATTTCTCTTGCGGGTCGAGTACGCGGAGATCAGCCTGCTGGGCGGGCGCGAAGAGAACCAGGATCGGGTCGCCGCGGTGGTGGCCGAGCGGGCGGCACTGCTGGTGGTGGTCGATGGCATGGGTGGACATGCCGATGGCGCGAAGGCCGCACAAGTCACGCAGCAGGTGATCGTGGAAGCGTTCTGGCACTCACCACAGCCGCTCATCGATCCGCTCGGCTTTCTGCACCTGACGCTCGGGCGCGCCCACGCCGAGGTGGTGCGGCTCGGAGCCAAGCTGCCGCTCGAGCAGCGGCCGCGTGCCACCTGCGCGGTCTGCCTGGTGCAGCAACGCGCGAGTTGGTGGGCGCACGTCGGCGACAGCCGCCTCTATCACGTGCGGCGCGGCGCGCTGGTGACGCGCAGCCGCGACCACAGTCATGTGGAGCTGCTGCTGCGCGAGGGACTCATCAGCGCGGAGCAGGCGCAGACACACCCGATGCGCAACTTCGTCGAGTGCTGCCTGGGGGGTGATCCGATACTGCCCGACATGTCGCTCGGCCGCCGCCGGCCGCTCGAGCCGGACGACGTACTGCTCGTGTGCACCGATGGCCTGTGGGGCTCGCTGAAGGACGCAGAGATCGCCGCCGAGGTGAACAGCGGCGGCGCGCTGCGCCAGAAACTGCAGGCGCTGGGCGAGCGCGCGGTGAAGCGCGCCGGCGGCGCGAGCGACAACACCTCGGCCGCGGCACTGCGCTGGCTCGGAGACTAGGAGCGCTACCTATGACGAGGCTCTCAGGGCGTGCTCTCGATGAGCTGCGGCGCGTGAGTTTCGAGCGGCGCCACGCCAAGCACGCCGAGGGCGCAGTGCTGGTCGAGTTCGGCGATACCCAGGTGCTGTGCACGGCGAGTGTCGAGAACTCGGTCCCCGCCTTCCTGCGTGGCAAGGGCCAGGGCTGGATTACCGCCGAGTACGGCATGCTGCCACGGGCGACACACACCCGTACCGCCCGCGAGGCGGCGCGCGGCCGCCAGAGTGGCCGCACGCAGGAGATCCAGCGCCTTATCGGCCGCTCGTTGCGCGCCGTCGCGGATCTGCGCGCGCTCGGTGAGCGCACCATCACACTCGACTGCGACGTGCTGCAGGCGGATGGGGGCACGCGCACCGCCTCCATCACCGGCGGCTACGTCGCGCTGTGGCAGGCGTGTGAGCAGCTCGTGAAGAGTCAGCTCATCGCTGCGAGTCCTCTGCATGGTCAGGTCGCCGCGGTGTCGGTCGGCATCGTCGACGGCCGGCCGGTGCTCGATCTCGACTACGCCGAGGACTCGGAGGCGGAAACGGACATGAACGTGGTGATGAACAACGGCGGTGCGTTCATCGAGATTCAGGGAACGGCCGAGGGTCATGCCTTCCGGCGTCACGAGCTCGATGCGCTGCTGAACCTCGCCGCCGCCGGAATCGCGGAGCTCTTCGCGCTGCAGAGCGAGGCGCTGCTCTCGCCGTGACCCGCGCGGTTCTCGCCAGCGCCAATCCAGGGAAGCTGCGCGAATTCGCGCAGCTGCTCGCGCCACTCGCGGTGTGTCTCACTCCGCAGGCGGAGCTCGGCATCCGGCCGGCCGCCGAGACCGGCTCGACCTTCCTCGAGAATGCGCTGCTCAAGGCGCGCCACGCCGCGCACCACGCACGCCTGCCGGCACTCGCCGACGATTCCGGGATCGAGGTGGACGCCCTCGGCGGGCGCCCGGGCGTGTGGTCGGCGCGCTTTGCGGGGGAAGGGTCGAGCGATGAGCAGAATCTGCGCCAGCTGCTCGCCGAGCTCTACGAGGTGCCCGATGGTTTTCGCCAGGCACGCTACCAGTGCGTGATCGTGTGGGTGCGCGCACCGTCCGACCCGGCGCCGGTCATCGCCCAGGGAACCTGGGAGGGGAGCATTGCCCACACGCCGCGCGGACGCGGCGGCTTTGGCTATGACCCGGTTTTTCTGCCGGCCGGCGAGCACCGTACCGCCGCAGAGCTCTCGAGTACCGAGAAAAATGCGCTCAGCCACCGCGGCAAGGCGCTGCGGGCACTGATCGCGATGCTCGACTCGGGCGGCTATATTCACCAGCCATGACGCGCGGACGGCTCATCGTCATCGCCGCCCCTTCCGGTGCCGGCAAGACCTCGCTGGTGAAGGCGCTGCTCGCGAGTGAGCCCGCGCTGCGGCTCTCGGTCTCCCACACCACGCGCCGGCGCCGCGAGACCGAACAGGAAGGACGCGAGTATCACTTCGTCTCGGTGCCGGAGTTCGAGCGGCTGCGGGACGCCGGCGAATTCCTCGAGCACGCGCGGGTGTTCGACAACCACTACGGCACCTCGCGCGCCTATGTCGGCCAGCAGCTTGGCGCCGGGCACGATGTGGTGCTCGAGATCGACTGGCAGGGGGCGCAGCAGGTCCGCCGCGCGATGCCGCAGTGTGTGAGCGTCTTCATCCTGCCGCCCTCCAGGGAAGCGCTCGCCGAGCGCCTGGCCGGGCGGGCGACTGACACCGCGCAGGTGATCGCGCGACGCCTCGCCGATGCGGCCGCCGACATGTCGCACTACCGGGAATTCGACTACCTCGTGGTTAACGACGATTTCGACCGTGCGGTGGCGGATCTCAAGCGCATCGTGGCGGGCGATGCGCGGGATCTGCACAGCGACCGCCCCGAGCTCCAACCCCTCATCGCGAAGCTGCTGAAATCCACCTGATACTGGCCCGCAAGCAGGGTTTTCCCGTATAGTTAACGACCCTGCGTACCCCAGACGGGGCGCGCCCAATCAAGCTGATACCGATGGCCCGAATTACCGTAGAAGACTGCCTGCAGAACGTCGACAACCTGTTCCAGCTGGTGCTGCTCGCCGCGCAACGTGCGCGGCGGCTGGCGAATGGCGCCGAAGCCACGCTGCCGCTCGAGAACGACAAGCCCACCGTGCTCGCATTGCGTGAGATTGCCGCTGGCAATATCACCGCCGAGATGCTGCGTGAGCCCGAGCCGGCGCCCGAGCCCGTGGTTCCCGACGCCGACAACCAGTCGACCTTCCGCGCGCCGCAGTTCGGCCTCGGAGACTGACGGCGGCTTGGTCACGTGGAGTACGCGTCTTCGCTCCTGGGACTGTTGCCCGGCGGAAGACGCACTCCTGGACTGAAGGAGCTGCTTGGCACGGTCGGCAGCTATCTGCCCTCCGAGCAGGTAGGCCGCATCCGCGAGGCGGCCGAATTCGGCACCTCGGTGCATCAGGGACAAAAGCGTCTCTCGGGTGAGCCCTTCATCGCCCATCCGGTCGCTGCCGCCTCGATCCTCGCCGACCTGCACCTCGACGCCGATACCATCGTTGCGGCCATCCTGCACGATGTCATCGAGGACACTCCGACGCCGAAGGACCAGCTCGCTGCGCGCTTCGGCGCGGTGGTAGCCGAGATCGTCGATGGGGTCACCAAGCTCGACCAGATCAAGTTCAAGAGCCGCGAAGAGGCGCAGGCGGAGTCCTTCCGCAAGATGCTGCTCGCGATGGTGCGTGACCTGCGGGTCATCCTGGTAAAGCTCGCCGACCGTACGCACAACATGCGCACCATCGAGGCCATGGCGCCAGCGCGCCGCCGGGCGGTGGCGCGCGAGACCCTCGACATCTACGCGCCGATCGCCGAACGGCTCGGTCTCTACAAAATGAAGCTCGAGCTCGAGGACCTTGGCTTCAAGGCGCTCTACCCGCGCCGCTACCAGGTGCTCGAGCGTGCGCTGCGCCGGGCGCGTGGTAACCAGAAAGAGTTCCTGAAGAAGATCGAGCAGCAGCTGAGCGCTGCACTCATGAAGGCCGAGATCGCCGCGCACGTCGAGACACGCGAGAAGCACCTTTACAGCATCTATCGCAAGATGCGCCGCAAACGCGCGCTGCTCGGGGAGATCGTCGATGTCTACGGGCTGCGCATCATCGTCGACCGCCCCGACACCTGCTATCGCGCGCTCGGCGCCGTACATTCGGTCTTCAAGCCGATGCCGGGGCGCTTCAAGGACTACATCGCCATCCCGCGCGCCAATGGCTACCAGTCTCTGCACACCACGCTTTTCGGCCCGAACGGTGTGCCGATCGAGGCACAGATCCGCACCGGCGACATGCATCGGGTGGCCGAGGCCGGCATCGCGGCGCATTGGAAGTACAAGGCCGGCGGCGATTCGGGCTCCATGCAGCAGGAGCGCACGCGCGAGTGGCTCTCGAACCTGGTGTCGCTGCAGGAAGCCGGCAGCTCGGAGGAGTTTCTCGAGAGCGTCAAGGTCGACCTCTTCCCCGACAAGGTGTACGTCTTCACCCCGAAGGGGCAGATCCTGCGCCTGCCCTCGGGCGCGACGGTGGTGGATTTCGCCTACGCGGTGCACACCGACGTCGGTAACCGCTGTGTTGCCGCCAAGGTGGACCGGAGGCTGACACCACTGCGCACCGTGCTGCGCAACGGCCAGACGGTCGAGATCATCACCGCCAAGGGCGCGACTCCGAATCCCTCCTGGGTCAACTTCGTCGTGACCGCGAAGGCGCGCAGCGCCATACGCCACTATCTGAAAGGACTGCGGCGCACCGAGGCGATCGGTCTCGGCGCGAAGCTGCTCGCGCAGGCGCTCGGTGAGTTCTCGCTCTCGCTCGAGGATGTGAGCGAGGAGGTACGGCGGGCGGCGCTCGGGGAGCTCGGGCTCAAGGACCTCGATGAGCTCTACGAGAAGATCGGCCTCGGCGAGCGGCTCGCGCCGCTCGTTGCACGGCGGCTGCTGCCGGCGGCTCCGGCCGCGAGCGGCCCGGGCGGACTTGCGCCGCTCGCCATCGCCGGCACCGAGGGGCTGCTGGTCGCCTACGCGCGCTGCTGCTTCCCGATCCCCTACGATCCGATCTTCGCCTTCCTCTCCGCAGGGCGCGGGGTGGTCATTCACCGCGAGAACTGCGTCAACGTCGAGGATTACCGCAAGCACCCGGAGAAGTGGCTGCCGGTGAGCTGGCAGACCGCGCCCGATCGTCTGTTCTCATCCGAGATCCGCGTTTATGTCGCCAACCGTACCGGCGTCCTTGCGGCGGTAGCGGCCGCGATTGCGAGTACCGAGACCAACATCGATCACGTGTCCATCGACGAGCAGGACAGCGACACCGCGGTGCTCACCTTCGAGTTGCGGGTGCGCGATCGCCGCCATCTCGCGCGCCTGGTGCGCGTCATCCGCCGTATGCCGGACGTGACGCGCGTGACGCGTACCATCGCCGCTCACGCCCGCAGCGACGGTCACGTGACCCGCACCGACCCGGAAGGCGATGGCGAAGACGCCGGCGATGACAGCGGCTGATCGCTGACCACGGTAACCTCCAGCAGGAGTTTCGCTATGAGCCGCCAGAGCATCCACACCGAACGCGCACCGCAGGCCATCGGCACTTACTCGCAGGCGGTGCGCGCCGGCAACACCGTCTACCTCTCCGGACAGGTGCCGTTCGACCCGGCGACGATGCAGATCGTGAGCGGAGAGTTCGAGGTGCAGGTGCGGCGCGTGTTCGAGAACTTGAAGGCGGTGGCTGAGGCGGCCGGCGGGTCGCTCGCGCAGGCGGTCAAATTCACCATTTTCCTCACCGATCTCGCCAACTTCGCCAAGTTGAACGAGATCATGGCGCTCTACTGCGCCAGGCCCTATCCCGCGCGCTCGACCATCGGCGTAGCTTCGTTGCCGCGCGGGGCGCAGGTCGAGATCGAGTGCGTCCTGCATCTCGACTGACGGGCGCAGGCTCGGCACGGCCCGCCACTTCCCGGAGCGCGTCCCCCGCCGGGGAACGCCCGGTCACCGCACTGCGCGGGGTGGGCGCCGCGCTCGCGCAGCGTCTATCGAAGCTTGGCGTGACGCGGGTCGCCGATCTGCTGTTCCTGCTGCCGCTGCGCTACGAAGACCGCACTCAGATCACGCCCATCGGCTCGTTGCTTCCCGGCACGCGCGCCGCGGTCGAAGGGGAAGTCCAGCTCACGGAGATCGCCTACCGCCGCCGTCGCCAGCTGCTGAGCCGCCTCTCCGATGGCTCGGGGATGTTGACGCTGCGCTTTTTCCATTTCTCCGCGAGCCAGCAGCACAACCTCGCCCGCGGCACCCGGCTGCGCTGCTTCGGTGAGGTGCGGCGCGGCCCGCTGGGGCTCGAGATGGTGCACCCGGAGTACCGGCGGGTGCGCGAGGAGCCCGCGGCACTCGAAGAGACTCTCACACCGATCTATCCGCTCACCGAGGGAGTGCCGCAGGGACGGCTGCGCGCGCTCATTGCCGAGGCACTGCGTGAGCTCGAGCACACTGGACCCGCGGACCTCCTGCCGGCAGAACTGCAGCTCCCGCCGGGAATGCCCACGCTGCGGCAGGCGCTCGAGTATCTGCACGCGCCACCGCGCGGCGCACGGCTCGTCGAGCTCGCCGCCGGCCGCCATCCGGCGCAGCGACGGCTCGCATTCGAGGAGCTGCTCGCCCATCACCTCGCGCTGAAACTGCGCAAGCGCGCCCTCAGGACCGATCCGGCGGCGCCGCTTGCGGATGAGGCGCGCCTTGCGCAGCGCTTTCTCGCGGCCCTACCCTTCGCGCTCACCCGCGCGCAGTCGGCGGCTCTCGCCGATGCCGACACCGACCTCGCGGGCAGCGTGCCGATGGTGCGCCTGCTGCAGGGCGATGTCGGCTGTGGCAAGACCGTGGTAGCCGCTGCAGCCGCGGCTCGTGCCGCCGGCAGCGGAGCGCAGGCGGCGCTCATGGCGCCGACCGAGCTCCTCGCCGAGCAGCACTGGCGCAATTTCTGCGAGTGGTTCCGCCCGCTCGGGGAGACGGTGGCCCTCGTGTCCGGCGCACTGCCCGCACGCACCCGCCGCAGCGCACTCGAAGGCATCGCCGCGGGCGAGGTGCGCGTGGTGGTCGGAACTCACGCGCTTTTCCAGGAGGGCATCGAGTTCGCCAACCTCGCGCTGGTGATCGTCGACGAGCAGCACCGCTTCGGCGTGCAGCAGCGTCTGCGGCTATCGGAGAAGGGTCAGCGCGGCGGCCGCCTGCCGCACCAGCTGATCATGACCGCGACCCCCATCCCCCGCACCCTCGCTATGACCGCGTACGCGGATCTCGATATCTCGGTGATCGACGAGCTCCCTCCGGGCCGCACACCGGTGCACACCGTGGTGGTGCCCGAGCAGCGCCGCGCGGAAGTCGTGGCGCGGATCGTCGAGGCTTGCCGCGCCGGGCGGCAGGCCTACTGGGTGTGTCCGCTCATCGATGTATCCGAGGAGTTGCGCGCGCAGGCAGCGGAAGAGACCGCGGCGCTGCTCGCCGCGGCGCTTCCCGGGATCAGAGTCGGACTCGTGCACGGACGCATGCCGGCGGCGGCGCGCGACGCTGCGATGCTCGCCTTCAAGGCGGGCCGGCTGCAGCTGCTCGTCGCCACCACGGTGATCGAGGTGGGGGTCGATGTGCCGAACGCGACACTCATGGTCATCGAGAATGCCGAGCGCATGGGACTCGCGCAGCTGCACCAGCTGCGCGGACGGGTCGGGCGTGGAAGCGCTGCGAGCAGTTGCGTGCTGCTATACCGTGCGCCGCTCGCGCCGCTCGCGCGCGAGCGGCTGAAGGTGATCCGCGACAGCGCCGATGGCTTCGAGATTGCGCGGCGGGATCTGGAGTTACGCGGACCGGGTGAGCTCCTCGGCACGCGGCAGACCGGACTCGAGCAGCTGCGCGTGGCGGATCTGATGCGCGACGCCGACCTCCTGCCGCGTGTGCAGCAGAGCGCCGAACGGCTGCTCGAAGAGCACCCCGAGCGAGCCGCCGCGCTCACCCTGCGCTGGGTCGGCGCCGGTGAGCGTTACGGGCGCGTTGGATGACCCCGGCCGGCCGGAGACCGGTCCTTGGCTCCGATGAGCTAGCCGGTCTTCTCGCTGGCGCGCACGAGCCGCGAGTTGTCGCCGAATTTGAACGTGCCGCGCATGACCGTGGAGTGCCCCGGTGAAGTGCAGAAGAATGCGTAGCGCGCGCCGGCTTGCAACAGGCTGGTGGCGAATTTGACCGTGGCGCTTTCGCCGCCGCCGACGATCGGCGTCGCCGCGATGATGCGCGCGTCGTGCTCGGGCAGGTAGCCGCGCGCGGGACCTGCGGCGAGCCCGGCGGTGACGATCGCCGACATGTCCGAGTCCTTCGCCAGCACCCAGTCGTGACCCATCGAGCGCGCAGGTAGCTTGCCGGAGTGCCTGAGCGTCACTTCGACCTCAGCGCACTCGGTGGGCACGACCAGCTCCCGCACGTTGAATTGCATCTGATCGTTGCTCGTAAGCTCGATCTTGCACGGGTCCGCATGCGCGAGCGCACCCGCGAGCAGGAGCACGCCTGCACCTGCCAGCTGAAGCAGAGTGGTGTTATTCATGGTCGCAACTCCTTCGCGCCCCTGGCGTGCCGGCCGGCAGCTCAGAAGGCAAGCCAGTAAAAGAGGAACAAGGTGTTGTTGTCGCTCGCGGATCGGCCGGTGCCGTCGTAGTTGGAACTTCCGCCGTCGAAACGCGTATACCCTGTGTACTGGATTCCCAGGCGCACGTTCACCCACGGCCGCGCCCAGGAGTCTTTCTTCCCGAACGGCACCCACTCCAGCATCAGGATGTAGCCGCGCGTGTCAGGAGTGCCGCTGGTGCCGAAGCCGAAGTAGGTCGAGTCGGTGCTGCCGGTGGTGTTGAACACCCCGGCGCTCGCCGCGTAGGTCTGCTGCCAGGCGTAGGTCAGGTCGGCTTCGACCGTGGTCAGGTGATTGGTTGGATTGTTCGCGCCCCCCGCGGCGAGGGTCGCATCGAGTTCCTGCTTCTCGTGGATGACCGAGGCATTGATGTTGACTGAGCCCGGCCCATCGGTGGGTGTGTACTGGTACACCCCATCGAAGCCGAAATCGGTGTAGTGATCCGTTTGCGGCACCGAGGGGTCGGGCTTCAGTTTCGCCGACAAGCCGAACGTGCCGAACGAGAAGTAGTGCTCCTCACCCCGCGTCCACTGGTACGCGGCGCGCCAGTACGGGGCCGCCCCGTCCATATGGATGTTGTTATCCGGGTAGAGACCGAGGTTGCCGAGCCAGTGATCCGAGAGACCGCGATACACCCCGGCTTCGAGGTACACGTGATCGTGAATCATCGCGTAGGCGGTCGCCCCGAGCGCTACCTGCGCGAGCCCGCCGCTGATGATCGGCGCGGCGCTCGGTCCCGGTGCGAGCCCCGAGCCGATGTACGGGTACGCCCACGCCGGCGTCGAGTTCCACAGGTCCTGCACGGTCGGATTGTTGTTGACCGAGATGCCCACCACGGCGTCGGTGCCAAAGAAATTGGCCACCGGCCGCGCCCAGCGGACATCGAGGTTGTCCCAGCTGAAGTGGCGGTCTTCGCCGCTGTAGGTGCCCTGCGCGAACATGCCGAGCCCGTCGAAGAGTTTCGTCGCCAGGAACACCGACACCTGATCGACGGAGAGGTTGTCGTTGGTCGCGAAGTGCGGCGCCGCGGGCTCGGGCAGCGCTGCACTGGTGTGTGTGTAACCTCCCTGCGCCATGGCGGCGAGCGGGAATGGATTGTCGCCGCCGCTGTAGGTGTAACCATTGAGTTTGAACTGCCGGCCATATGCGGTGAGTGCCACGCCGAAGGAAACGACGTGACACTGCGAGCACGGCATGCCCGTCTGACGGGCGAAGCTCGGCACGGCCGCGCCGATACGCGGCAGCGTGACGAGGATCAGAGCCAGCAGCGCCAGTGCGCCGCGGCGAGTGCCGGCGGTCATGGCGAAATGCGAGGCTCTCGCGGTGCGCGACTGCATGGATCACTCCCTTTGTTGTTGTTCTGTGATCGTCCCGACACAAGACATATCGCGAGCGCGGTGTCATGAAAATCAGACAAATACCGCGCGGCACTGGGGGGAACCCCGCATACGCAGGGTGTCAGGTCGGCAGGGGATATCCACCCACCCGCGCGTTCCCGCCGCGTGCAACGCATTGAGCGGGCGGCAACTCCGGTGTGCGACGGCGCAGCGCGTACCGCCGCCGCCGCGGCCCTTACGGGAACGCTGCGAATGAGTGGCTGTGGTAACGTTCCCGC
>DASYFL010000068.1:0-5529 GCA_036498445.1 Steroidobacteraceae bacterium | reverse complement strand
CCTTCGAACTGCGCACCAATGCGCTCGAGCGCCGCGCGCGAGCGCTCGTTGCGCACATCGGTATGGAAGCACACCCGGTGCGCGCCCCACGCCTCGAACGCATGCGCGAGCATGAGGAGCTTCGCCTCGGTGTTCGCCGGGGTGCGCAGCGCCGAGGCTGACAACCAGGTGTAGCCGAGCTCGCAGCCGTCGAAGCCGCTGCGGCGAGCATCGGGATGGCCCGCCGGCCACGTCCAGCGCTCGAGCAGGAAGAAGCGAGTCGAGCCGATCACCGTGTCGTCTTCGGCGCGGACCGTGGCGAAAGGCAGCGCGGTGCCGGCCTCACGCCAGCCGAGCGCAGTGTCCACGTACTGCGCCATTTCCATTACGCCCTGCGGAATGCTGGTCCAGCGGTAGAGCTCGGGGTCTTCGCGTGCCGCCGCCACCAGCGCCGGGATGTGCGTGTGCGCCAGCGGCTCGAGCCGCACGAATCGTCCGGTGAGAATGGTCGGGGCGATGACCAGCGTGGTATCAGTCACGATGAGCTCTGCCCTGGCGCTTGCGCCACCGTCCCGCGCGAGAAAACGCGCGGGACGGTGTATCTCCATCAGCTCGCGGCGCTTTCCGACTCCTCGCTCACGCTCGATTCCTCGGTATCGGGAAGTCCGCCGCCGACATCCATGAAGCTGCGCCGCTCGGCGCCCTCCATCTTCTTGCGCCTCGAGGCATGGGCAGCGAACCCGGTACCCGCGGGGATCAGCCGGCCCACGATGACATTCTCCTTGAGGCCACGCAGGTCATCCTTGAGTCCGCGTACCGCGGCCTCGGTGAGTACCCGGGTGGTCTCCTGGAACGAGGCGGCGGAGATGAACGACTCGGTGGCGAGGGAGGCCTTGGTGATGCCGAGCAGCACCGGCTGCAGTCGCGCCGCCTTCTTGCCGTCGATCTGCGCGCGATCGTTGATGTCGAGCGCCCGCGAGCGATCGAGCTGCTCACCACGCAGCAGCGCCGTCTCGCCGACTTCCTGCACCTCGGTCTTGCGCAGCATCTGGCGGATGATCACCTCGATGTGCTTGTCGTTGATCTTCACGCCCTGCAGGCGATAGACATCCTGAATCTCGCGCACCAGGTAGTTCGCAAGTGCCTCGACGCCCTGGAGCCTGAGGATGTCGTGCGGGTTCGGCTCGCCGTCCGCAATCACCTCGCCGCGCTCCACGGTCTCGCCCTCGAAGACATTCAGCTGGCGCCATTTCGGGATCAGCTCCTCGTACTTCTCCCCGTCATCCGGGGTGATGATGAGGCGCCGCTTGCCCTTGGTCTCCTTGCCGAAGCTCACAGTGCCCGAGCGCTCCGCCAGGATGGCGGGATCCTTGGGCTTGCGCGCTTCGAACAGGTCCGCCACACGGGGGAGACCGCCGGTGATGTCGCGCGTCTTGGAGGACTCCTGCGGGATGCGCGCGATGATATCGCCCACCGATACACGCGCGCCGTCCTCGAGCGACACCAGCGCGCCCGGGGGCAGCGTGTAGACCGCCGGAATCTCCGTGTTGGCGAAGGTCACTTCCTTACCCTTGCCGCCCAGCAGCTTGATGGTGGCGCGCAGATCCTTGCCACCGCGCTGTTTGGTGTCGAGCACCACGGTGCTCGAGAGCCCCGTGACCTCATCCACCTGCGAGGTGACCGTAAGGCCGTCGACGAAGTCCTGGAACTTGACGAAGCCAGCGACCTCGGTCACAACCGGGTGGGTATGCGGGTCCCAGGTGGCAACGACCTGGCCGGCAGCCACGGTAGCGCCCTCTTTCGCGCTGATGACCGCGCCGTAAGGGATCTTGTAGCGCTCGCGCTCGCGGCCGAAATCATCGACCACGCCGATCTCGCCCGAGCGCGACACGGCCACCAGGTGCCCCTTCTCGTGCTGCACGGTCTTCACGTGATGGAAGCGGATCAGTCCCTTGTTGCGTACCTCGACGCTCGAGGCCGCTGCGGCCCGGGAGGCCGCGCCACCGATGTGGAAGGTGCGCATGGTGAGCTGGGTACCCGGCTCGCCGATCGACTGCGCGGCGATGACACCCACGGCCTCGCCGATCGAAATCGGCCGGCCGCGTGCCAGATCTCGCCCGTAGCAGTGCGAGCACACGCCGTAGCGCGTCTCGCAGGTTATCGGCGAGCGCACCTTGATCTGGTCGACGCCCTCGGTCTCGAGCAGCCGCACCAGCTTCTCATCGAGCAGCGTACCGGTCGGGATGAGCACGTCCTGGCTGCCCGGCTTGACGATGTCCTCCGCGAGCACGCGTCCGAGCACGCGCTCACCGAGCGCCTCCACCACATCACCGCCCTCGACCAGCGGCGTCATGGCGAGCCCGTTCGCAGTGCCGCAGTCGACCTCGGTCACTACCAGATCCTGAGCGACATCGACCAGGCGGCGGGTGAGATAGCCCGAGTTCGCAGTCTTCAGCGCCGTGTCGGCGAGTCCCTTGCGGGCGCCGTGCGTGGAGATGAAGTACTGCAGGACGTTCAGCCCCTCGCGGAAGTTCGCCGTGATCGGCGTCTCGATGATCGAGCCGTCGGGCTTGGCCATGAGCCCGCGCATGCCGGCGAGCTGGCGGATCTGCGCCGCCGAGCCGCGCGCGCCGGAATCCGCCATCATGAAGATGGAGTTGAATGATTTCTGCTTCTGGCGCACGCCCTTGGAGTCGGTCGCCTCCTCCGAGCCGAGCTTCTCCATCATGGCTTTCGCCACCTGGTCGTTCGCCCGCGACCAGATATCGACCACTTTGTTGTAACGCTCGCCGTTGGTGACCAGACCCGAGGCGTACTGATCCTGGATCTCCTTCACCTCGTTGTCGGCGGAGGTCACGATGCGGGTCTTCTGCTCCGGGATGACGATGTCGTCGATACCGAAGGAGACGCCGGCGCGCGTGGCGTAGTGGAAGCCGGTGTACATGAGCTGATCGGCAAACACCACGGTCTCCTTGAGACCGAGCGCGCGGTAACAGGCGTTGATGGTTGCCGAGATCGCCTTCTTGGTCATGTCCTGGTTGATGAGATCGAAGGACAGGCCCCTCGGCAGGATCTCGAACAGCAGCGCACGCCCGACGGTCGTGTCGACGCTGCGGGCACGCTCGGTGAGCGTGCCACCCTCGCCGCGTACGTGTTCGCGCAGCCGCACGCGGCAGCGCGCCTGCAGGTCGACGCCCCGGCTCTCGTAGGCGCGGTGCACCTCGTGCACGTCGGCGAACACCATGCCTTCGCCCTTGGCACCGATGCGCTCGCGGGTCATGTAATAGAGGCCGAGCACCACGTCCTGCGAGGGCACGATGATCGGATCGCCGTTCGCCGGCGAGAGGATGTTGTTCGAAGACATCATCAGCGCGCGCGCCTCCAGCTGCGCTTCCAGCGACAGCGGCACGTGCACCGCCATCTGGTCGCCGTCGAAGTCGGCGTTGAACGCGGTGCACACCAGCGGGTGCAGCTGGATGGCCTTGCCTTCGACCAGCAGCGGCTCGAAGGCCTGGATGCCGAGCCGATGCAGCGTGGGCGCGCGATTGAGCAGCACCGGATGCTCGCGGATCACTTCCTCGAGGATGTCCCACACCTCCGGGCCCTCGCGCTCCACCAGGCGCTTGGCCGCCTTGATGGTGGAGGCCTCGCCGCGCAGCTGCAGCTTCTGGAAGATGAACGGCTTGAAGAGCTCGAGCGCCATCTTCTTTGGCAGCCCGCACTGGTGCAGACGCAGCTGCGGGCCGACCACGATGACCGAGCGGCCGGAGTAGTCGACGCGCTTGCCGAGCAGGTTCTGGCGGAAGCGCCCCTGCTTGCCCTTGATCATGTCGGCGAGCGACTTCAACGGCCGCTTGTTGGTGCCGGTGATGGCGCGGCCGCGGCGGCCGTTATCCAGCAGCGCATCCACCGCCTCCTGCAGCATGCGCTTCTCGTTGCGCACGATGATGTCCGGCGCATTGAGCTCGAGCAGCCGGCGCAGGCGGTTGTTGCGGTTGATGACACGCCGATACAGATCGTTGAGGTCGCTGGTGGCAAATCGTCCGCCATCGAGCGGCACGAGCGGCCGCAAGTCCGGCGGCAGCACCGGCAGCACGGTCATGACCATCCACTCGGGCTTGTTGCCGGATTCGACGAACGACTCGATGAGCTTCAGCCTCTTGGAGAGGCGCTTGAGCTTGGTCTCGGATGAGGTGCCGGCCATCTCCTCGCGTACCTTGGCGATCTCGGCACTGAGGTCGATGGTGCGCATCAGCTCGTACACGGCCTCCGCGCCCATGCGGGCATCGAACTCATCGCCGTGCTCTTCGATGGCCTCGAGGTACATCTCATCGGTGAGCAGCTGTCCGCGCTGCATCGGGGTCATGCCCGGATCGATGACCACGAACGCCTCGAAATACAGCACGCGCTCGATCTCGCGCAGTGTCATATCGAGCATCAGCCCGATGCGCGACGGCAGCGACTTCAGAAACCAGATGTGCGCGGTCGGGCTGGCGAGCTCGATATGGCCCATGCGCTCGCGCCGCACTTTCGACTGCGTCACCTCGACGCCGCACTTCTCGCACACCACGCCGCGGTGCTTCAGGCGCTTGTACTTGCCGCACAGACACTCGTAGTCCTTGACCGGCCCGAAGATCTTCGCGCAGAACAGCCCATCCCGCTCCGGCTTGAAGGTGCGGTAGTTGATGGTCTCCGGCTTCTTCACTTCGCCGTAGGACCAGGCACGGATCATCTCCGGCGATGCCAGCCCGATCTTGATCGAATCGAAGTGCTCGACCGGGGCGTGCTGCTTGAACAGTTTAAGTAAGTCTTTCATGTCTTAATCCTGCTCCAGTTCCATGTTGATGCCGAGCGAGCGGATCTCCTTCACCAGGACGTTGAAGGATTCCGGCATGCCCGCATCCATTTGATGGTTGCCGTCGACGATGTTCTTGTACATCTTGGTGCGGCCGTTCACGTCGTCCGACTTGACGGTCAGCATCTCCTGCAGCGTGTACGCCGCGCCGTAGGCTTCCAGCGCCCACACTTCCATCTCGCCGAAGCGCTGCCCGCCGAACTGCGCCTTGCCGCCGAGCGGCTGCTGCGTGACCAGGCTGTAAGGGCCAGTCGAGCGCGCATGCATCTTGTCATCGACCAGATGGTTGAGCTTCAGCATGTACATGTAGCCGACCGTCACCTGACGCTCGAAGCGCTCGCCGGTGCGGCCGTCGTACAGGAACGTCTGGCCATTCAGCGGCAGATCGGCGAGCTTCAGCATGCGCTTGATCTCCTGCTCGCTCGCGCCATCGAACACCGGGGTCGCCATCGGGACGCCCCCGGCGAGATTGCGCGCGAGCTGGGTGAGATCGGCATCGTCGAGGCTGTCGATCTCCTCACGCTGGCCACCGGTCTCGTTGTAGATCTGCCGCACGAAGGAGCGCAGGTCGGCAGCCGCCGCCTGCTGCTCGAGCATGCGTCCGATCTTCAGGCCCACGCCCTTCGCCGCCCAGCCAAGGTGCGTCTCCAGCACCTGGCCGACGTTCATGCGTGAAGGTACACCGAGCGGATTCA
>DASYFL010000067.1:0-19077 GCA_036498445.1 Steroidobacteraceae bacterium | reverse complement strand
TGAGCCCTGGATGTAGCGGAATCCCGCGGGAAAGCTGTCGACGAGCGCTACGCCGGAGACAGTCCCGGTGAGCACATTGGTGACGGTGATGGTGTACGGCACCAGCTGCCCGCGACTCACATCGAGCAGCGGAGTCGTCTTACTGACGGTCAGTGCCCCGGGTGGAGTGTCCAGCTGGATCGAGACGCTCGCCGAGGCGCTCTGTGCCGGGTTGTCCCAGGTGACCACCCCGGTGTTGGTGACGATCGTGCCGGTGGCAAGCGCGCTGCCGAGTGTGGCGCGGAAGCGCAGGTCGATCGTCGCTCCGGGCGCAAGCGGTCCGTAGCTTGCCGAGTAGTTCGAGGTGATGACGTTGCCGGTGACCGTCACGCCGGTCACCGAGCCGTTCACGGTCGCCGTGCCGGCCACGTAGGTGAGCGTCCCCGGCCCCGCCGCGTTCAGGTCGTCCGTGATGACCACCGGGTTCGCCGGGTTCGGCGAGGTGTTGGTCACGTGTACCAGGTAGTCGAGCGTTGAGCCCGGCGCTGCCGAACCCCCTCCCACGACCGTCACCTGCTTGGTGATCGTGACCCCGGCGGCCGTCACCGTGACCGTGTGCGCGTCCTGGCAGTCGAGCACCCCCGGCGTGCCGTTGGTCAGCGTGCAGGTGCTGGTCAGGCGGCCGGTGTCGCTGGCCGGGCCGGTGTACCACTGCGTCACACCGGCCACGTTCGTCAGCGTGATGCCGTTGTGCGTGTTCGCATCGAGCTGCGTCTGGTAGGTGACGATGAGGCGCTGCGTCGGACTGATTACCGCTGCGGCGCTCAGCAGGTTGAGTGTCAGCGTGCAGGCGGGCGCCCCGGCGTAGCTGACCGTGTAGTCCGTGCCGGCCTTGAGCGCTCCCTTGCCCGGCACCGCGGTCACGCCATCCGCCTGGAAGACCTGCGCGGAAAGGATCTGCGGCGTCGTTGTGCACATGCCGCCCGTCGCACCGGTCGGCAGCTTGTCGAGGATCGTCGCGTTCCAGGCGTCAGCCGTGCCGGTGTTCTGCACGTTGAGCGTGAAGCGCCCCAACTGACCGAGGTACATGGTCGCCGGGCCGCCCTTCGTCAGCGTGACGGCAGAGACCGGCACCGTGACCGTGTGCGCGTCCTGGCAGTCGAGCACTCCCGGCGTGCCATTGGTCAGCAGGCAGGTGTAGGTCAGGCGGCCGGAGTTGCTTGCCGGACCGTTGTACCAGCGCGTCGCGCCGGCCACGTTCGTGAGCGTGGCGCCCTTCTGGGTGTTCGCATCGAGCTGTGTCTGGTAGGTGACGATGAGGCGCTGGGTCGAACCGATCACCGCCGCGGCGCTCAGCATGTTGAGCGTCAGCGTGCAGGTGGGCGCCCCGGCATAAGTGACCGTGTAGTCCGTGCCGGCCGCGAGCGGTCCCTTGCCGGGCACCGGTGTCACGCCATCGGCCTGGAACACCTGTGCGGAGAGAATCTGCGGGGTCGCGGTGCACATGCCGCCCGTCGCACCGATCGGCAGCTTGTCGAGGATCGTCGCGTTCCAGGCGTCGGTCATCCCGGCGTTCTGGACGTTGAGCGTGAAGCGGCCCAACTGCCCGAGGTTCAGCGTCGTCGGTCCGCCCTTGACGAGGGTGAGCGTCGGCGGTGTCGGGGCGACCACCTGAACCGAGACGCTCCCCGAGGCGCTCTTCGGCGGGTTGTCCCAGGTGACGACGCCGGTGTTGGTAACGGTCGTGCCGGTGGCAAGTGAGCTGCCGAGGGTCGCGCGGAAGCGCAGGTCGATCGTCCCTCCCGCTGCGAGCGGTCCGTAGGTCGCCGAGTAGTTCGCGGTGATGACGTTGCCGGCGACGCTGATACCGTTGGGCGAGCCGTTCATGGTCGCGGTGCCCGCCACGTAGGTGAGCGCCCCGGGCCCCGCGGCGTTCAGATTGTCCGTCAGCACCACCGGATTCACCGGCTTCGCCGAGGTGTTGGTCACGTGCACCAGGTAGTCGAGCGTTGCGCCCGGCACCGCCGGGCCGCCACCCACCACCGTCACCTGCTTGGTGACGGTCACGACGGAGATCACTGTCGTCACCGTGTGCGCGTCCTGGCAGTCCGCCACTCCGGGGGTGCCGTTGGTCAGCGTGCAGGTGTAGCTCTGCCGGCCTGGGGTGCTGCTCGGAGCGTCGTACCACTGCGTCGCACCGGCTACGTTGATGAGCGTGGCGCCCGTCGCTGTGTTGGTATCGAGCTGAGTCTGGTAGGTGACGATGAGGCGCTGCGTCGGACCGATCACCGCCGCGGGACTCAGCGTGTTGAGCGTCAGCGTGCAGGCCGGCGCCCCGGCAAAGCTGACCGTGTAGTCCGTGCCGGCCGCGAGCGGTCCCTTGCCCGGCACCGGGGTCACGCCATCGGCCTGGAACACCTGCGCGGAGAGGATCTGCGGCGCCGCCGTGCACATGCCGCCGGTCGGACCGGTCGGCAGCTTGTCCACGATCGTGGCGTTCCAAAGGTCGATATTGCCGGTGTTCTGCAGGTTGAGGGCGAACTGCCCGAGCTGCCCGATGTTCATCGTCGCCGGGCCACTCTTGGTCATCACCGGCTTGGGGGATGCGATGGTGAGCGGCGGCGACGAGATCCCGTTCTGTCCCGGCAACGGGTAGTGGAAGACCCCACCGATGGTCGTTCCCAACGTCCAGCTGGCCGTGTTGGAGAACTGCGTGCCGGGGGAATTCGGCGGCACGGCGTTGTTGAGTACCACCGTGATCTTGAGCACGATCTGCTGCCCGGCCGGGATTGCCGGGAAGCCGTTGAAGTTGAGCACACCGCCCGTGTTGGTGACGGTGAAGGGCACCGGCGCGCCGCTGCCCTTCCAGGCGGCGCTGCTGCTCACGTAATTGAGTGAAACCCCGGTCGCATTGAGGTTGTCGGTGATCGAGACCTGGTCGACCTCGACGTTCGACCCGTTCGGATTGACCACGGCGCCGGTCAATGCGCTCACCTGCTGCGGGAAGGTGAGCGTGTAGGTAAAAGGCACCCCGATCGAGACGTAGGGCGGCCCGGGGGGATTCTGTTTGTCGATCTTGTCGACCGGTGCGAAGAGGTTCGCGCACTTGAGGATGTGCGGGCGGGTGAGCGAGCCGTTGACGAACCAGACGAAGTCGCCGTGCTCGTGGCTGTCGCACGACATGTTGCCGATGAAATTGACGTTGTTGAAGACGAGCAGCGTGTTGTTCGTGCTCAACCAGGTGATGCTGCCCCCATACCCGGCCGGGTAGTTCTGGATGGTGCAGGCGCCGTCGATCTGTAGCAGGTTGGGTATGTTCGGCGGCGTCGGCCTGACGAAGCCGTCCAGCAGGCCCGGCGGGACACCGGGCGGCGTGCCGAAATTGCCGACGCAATTCGCGCTCTGCGCGTACGCCGGGCGGACACCGCCGAAGAACAGCAGCGCGAGGCCGAGCAGCAGGATCGCCATCCTGCCGCGGCGCGCTCTAACGTTCGTCAGTGTTCGACTCGTGCTCAATCGCATACCTCTTGCCGATCGCTCGTATCGACAAGGGCCGAGACAGCCCGAGTTTCGGACTGGAGTTCGGCAGTCCCGCCGTCGTGGAGCTCTCGAGGCTCTTTAGACCGGTGACTTTGCGTCCCCACCTTTCGGTGGGTTTGCCCTTGTCGTGTCCAGCGTGTGCTGACCGCTCAGGTCAAATTGCGCGTCCTCATGCAGCAGGCAGGAAATCGATCGGATAGATGATGGTTACCGGCGGTACGACCTTGGCGCCGAAGTTGAAGGTCTTCACCCGCTCCACCACCTGCGCCGCGAGGTCCGGCGCATTCATGTTGGAGGCGTGCAGCTGGCACAGCGACACGCTGCCGTCGGGCTCGATCGTCAGCCGCAGGATGATCTTTCCCTGCAGCGTTGGATCGCGGCGTAGCTCCAGGTTGTACAAGCGGTAGAGCTGGGCCTTGTGCCGGTCGAAGACGATCTGTATCTCCTCATCGGTACGCCCGGGGCCCGGGCCACCACTCACCGGGCGGTTCGCCGCAGCCCCCGTCCCGATGCCGCTCGACGCCTGGGTGAGCGCGCCGCCGTGGATCGCGTTGCGCTCGCCACCGCCGCCCAAACCGCGACTCACGGCCGCGAGGTTTATTCCGCCGCTCGAGCCGGGCGCGCTGGTGGTCAGCATCGCCCGCTCGGGCGTTCCCGTGGAGGGAGCACCGTTGTTGATCCGCGCCTGAGCGCCGAGCTCCGGATCGATCTTGGTGTCGGCGAGTGCGGCCAGCCGCTCCTTGAAGACCATCAGGCCGGCCGGCTTCGGTGGCTCCGGAGTCTCCACGGCCGGCTTGACCGGCTCCTCCGTGGGCGCCTTACGCGCCTGCTGCGGAGTCGGCTTCTCGATGGGTTTCTGCACCGCGAGCTTCGGTTGAGGCAACACGCGCGGCGGCGGAGGTGGGCGCGGCAGCGCCATGGTGATGTGGAGCACCTGCTCGGGCGGAGTCTCCTCGGGCGCCTGCGTCAGGGGCAGCGGGATGAAGGGTAAGATGACTGCCAGGAGCAGGCAGACCGCGAGCGTGCCGAGCAGCGCCTTCGAAAAGCGTCGGTCGTCCTCTCCTCCCCACGTCCAGGGCATGGTGAGCGGCCGGGAGTGAAGCCCGCTGATCTCCCGCTCGACGACCCACTCCTGTTGGCGCAGCTCCTCCTCTTCCTGTGCTTCGAACAGCTCGTCCTCGATCAGACCAACACGATACTGTTCCTTGTCGATCTGTTCGCGGGTGCTCTGTCGTCGGGCTTCGAGCTCGCCCACGCGGCCTTCGAAGGCCATGACGCGTTCGCGCACCCGACCGAGCTGCAACTCACCCGTCGTGACCGCCTCCTGGGTGCCCCAGAACAACTGCGCGCCCCCGAGCTTGTCGAGCTCGCCCAGTGCGTCGCAGACCTGGTGCAGCAGGCGGTGCTGTTTGCGCTCGGGCGCCAGAGCCTCCAGGCGCGCATCGAGTGAGCGCAGCTCGCCCACCAGTGCATCGATCGACTCCTGCGACGTGCCGAGCTCCGCGATCAGCGCCTCCTGATCCTTCAGCGCCTCACCGCTCGGTACCTGCTGATCGCTCGAGGCCCGACCATCCGGTGCCTGCTGATCCTTCGGCGTCCGCTGGTCCTCCAGCGTCTGCTGAGCTTGTGCTGTGTCCGAAGTCATGCCGTTACCTTGAGCTGAAATGACGGTCATCGTGCCCCCTGACAGGCCGCTAGCTCTTGACGCCACTGACCGGCTCTTCTTTCTGCATCACCGCGAGCGCGATCTTGCCGTACGCCGCCGCGGTGCAGGTCGCCAGAACCTTGCGCAGCACTTCGTACGGCAAATCCTTATCGGCCATGACCGTGACCTCGCGCGCGGTGAGCGCCTCATCCCGCGCCGCCGCGTCGAGCCCTGCAATCGGGCGCTGCAGCACCTTGCGCAACGGCTCAACGAGCTGCGTGTGCGGGTCGCTGACTTCCGCGAGGGTCGCGACCGTCTCACCCTGCACCAGCACGGCGTCCTTGGTGACCATGACGACGACCGACTGCTTGGGGCGCACGTCGGTGTGCGACTGCGGAATGACCACCCCCTTGGGGTTCTGCAGCACCTCCACGTCCGTCGAGTACACCAGCAGGAATGCCACCATCACCGACAGAATGTCGATGAGGGGTATCAGATTCAGCTGCGCATCGACGCGCTCGCGTCGCTTGTGCGGCATCAACCCGAGATTCAGCACTTTCATGGCGCATCTCCGAGCGCAATGTTGGTGAACAGCGCGACCTTCACGGTCTGCGGAGCACCCGCGCCCGCTGCGCCGCCTGGCGCTGCGGGTAACACCGTCCCAGCCACGAGCGGATCCGCAGCCGGGAGCTCCGCGCTGCGAATCGCATCCATCGCCTGGATCAGCTCGTCGTACGGAACCTTCGGCTCCGAGAGCACCGAGGCATCCTCCGAGGTCGGATGCTCACGTTTCACCGCCAGCACGCTTTCGCTCAAAGCCTTCAGGTCGTACGCGCCGCTCACCTTCGGTAGCGTGGCGATCGCCTGCTTGCCGTCGCTGAGCTCGAAGCCGTCCTGGCGCACGATGACCTCGAGCCGGAACTTCGGCTCCTCTGGCTTCGCCGACACGGAGCTCGGCAGGTCGATCTGCATGATGGCGATGCGCGAGAACACTGCCGTCATCAGCAGAAATGTGACGAGCACGGTGAAGATGTCGATCATCGGCACCAGCAGCAGCTCGGCCGGCTTGCGCTCGCGACGAATGAGGAGATTGCGCATGGGTGATCCTCAGGCCGCGGACTGCGCCTTCTGCACGAGCTCCAGACGGCTCTGGGCCCTGGCCGCCTGGCGTGCAGCGAGCGCGTTCAGGAAGCGGATCGCCGCCGCCTCGAGGCCATCGTTCAGCCGCGTGGTCTTCGACTGCAGGAAGGCGTGCACCACGAGGATCGGGACTGCGGTGATGAGCCCGAAGGCCGTGCAGTTCATGGCCTCGGAGATGCTTGCCGACAGCAGGTTGGCTTTTTCCGCCGGGTTGACGGTCGCCACGGCCGCGAAGGCGTGGATCAGGCCGCTCACCGTCCCGAGCAGTCCGAGCAGCGTCGCGACATTCGCCAGCGTCCCGAGGTAGTGGGTGCGCTTCTCGAGCTGCGGCACGATCTCGATCATGCTCTCCTGCATCGCCTTCTCGACGTCATCGCGGCGTCGCACTCCCCCCTCGAGGGCGAGTCCCATGCTCAGCACCCGGGCTATCGGCGACTCGTCCTTGCTGGTGAGCTCGCGCACCTTGTCGAAGTCGCCGGTCGTGAGCACCGGCTCGACCCGGCTCCAAGTGCGTTGATTGCGGTTGCTCATCCGCGCGAGCGTGACGTAGCGCTCGATCGTGATCGCGATCGCGACGGCCCCGACGAACAGGATGGGATACATGAACGCCCCGCCTGCCGTGAAGGACTTGACCATTGAATAGAAGAATTCCATATGCGGACCTCTTGAACGTTACGGATCTGTCAAACCACTGAACGATTCACTCTCAACCTGACGCTCGCGCGAGCTGCATTGCTCACTGCGAGCTCGACTTGAATTCGTAATACGACAGCTCGCGCATGAAGACGTCCTTGTCCACCGGCTGCGTCGCCGAGTCGAGCAGCCTCGACACACTCGGCATGTCCGCGAGCTGCGAGCTCTTCCAGGGCACGATCACGAGCGACTTCGGGGCATCCTCGTTTCCGAGGATCGACATACCCGACATCTTCACATCGCCCCCGGGCAGCGCTGGCTCGCGAGTCTCGGCACCCGCATCCGACTTGGCATCGCCAGCCCTGGTGCTGGCCGAGGGCTTCTTCGCCCTGCGCTTCGTTGCATCGACGGACTGCGTCGTTGCCGAGGTATTCGCCGCCAGCGCGGGTGTGCTCGGCGCCGTCGTCACCGCCGTCACCGCGTCATCCGCCGCCGCACCGCGCGCTGCAGCGAGCAGTAATAGGCCGAAGAAGAGCGTCCGTACCATGAGTCCTCCTAGGTCTTCGCCCTGGCGTTGACAGCGGCGATCCACTTCGCCACCTGCTTGTCGTCCGGGACCAGCTGCTGGTAGGCCGCGTAGTTGTCGCGGGCGCACGCGAGATCCCCCAGGTACAGATCGCAGAGAATCGCCAGATTCAGCCTGGCGTAATGAAAGCCGGGGAAGACCCCGAGTGCCCGCTCGTAGCTCTCGCGGGCGGCGGCGAACTCCCCTTTCCTGCGATAGACGATGCCGAGCTCGTTGTACGCCACGAGCTGACGGGGGTTGAGCTCGACTGCGTGCTTGAGGCTTGCCACCGCTTTGTCGAGATCGCCGGACTTGCCATAGGCGATTCCGAGATCGACGTAGGCAGCCGTGGCGTTGGGTGCCTTCTGGGTGACCTTGAGCAGCAACGCGATTCCCGGATCGTATTGCTTCACCTCGAGAAGGCGCATCGCGTTGTCGTAATCCGCACGAACGTCCGCGGGGATGCGTACCTTCTCAGTGAGCTGGAAGCCACCCGCATCCGGGTTAGGCGTCGATGCGCCGCCCTGCGGCTTACCCGCCCACGCCGCGGTCCCGCCGCCAAGGAGCGCCGCGGCCAGCACGAGTCCCGCCGCAACGCCTCGCGCGCGCATTCTCTGCTCGAGCTCAGTGCGAGTTGGCATTGTCGGCTCCTGCGGTGAGGGCCTGTCCGATCGCGACCTCCGCCGAGCGGGACGCGGCCGCCGGGGCGGCTGCAGCTTGCGGCGCCGGCGCGCTCTGCGCCGGTGCCGTCGGACTGCCGAGGGCTGCTTCAACCGCTCGCGGCGGCGGCTGATAGACGTACCGCTCGAGAGAAGCGAGAAATCCGCTGCTGATCTCGGCCCGCGCATACGTGTCGGGCTTCAGCGCGGCGAGACGGTCCAGGCTCTTCTGCGTCCACGGGCTATTGAGCCCCCGCCTCATCAGCTCGAGGTTCTTCTCGTGGACCCCGATCGCCTTGTCCTCGAGCGGTTGCGCGGCGGCGGCGAGCTGCTGCTCGTATTCCTTGAGAGTGTCTGCGCCGAGATCGGCCGGGCGCTCCGACTCGCGCAACGCCTGGCTGAAATTCGCGTAGATCTCGGCCATGTAGAAGGTAGCAGCCGCGGTGACCTCTCCGACCTGGTAGTCGACCAGCTTGGCGAACGCCTTGGTCGCTGTGTCCATGCTGCGCTGCTTCTCCTGGAGGCTGCGCTCGAAGGGTTGCACGAGCTTGAGCGACGCAAACTGCGCGTAGATCGGCTGGGAGAGTTCCAATGCCCCACGGGCCGCGATGTTGCGCGTGCGGTCCGTCCGCTCGCTTCCCGCCGCGCCATCGATGCGCACGATCTCCTCGAGCTCGCGGGTGTACTGGGCCTGGTCTCCCTTTGACTTGTAGATCTCGGCAATCTTGGAGCGCGTCTCCACCGCCGTTTCGATCGGCTTGGGGAACTGCTCGACGTAGCGGGAGTAAGTCTCCAGGGCGCGATCGGTGCTGTTGGCCTGCCCATAGAGGTCACCCGCCTGCAGCAGCGCTTCGGCGCGCAGCTGCGGGTTCGGCGACTCTTTCGCGACCCGCTCATACTCACCGGCGGATTGCGCCAGCTGCCCGGCCTGTTGGTACGCGTAGGCGATTTGCTTGGTCGCCTCCTTCTGCAGCTCATGCTCGGGGAAACTGCGCCGGAACTCATCCAGCACCTGTGCCGCGGCCGGCCAATCCTTCAAGCGCAGGAGCGCCGCGCCCGCGTCGTACTGCGCGGCTGCACAGATCTTGGACGTTGGCGCTACCTGCTTGACACGCACGAAGTGGTTGGCAGCAGTGCGGTAATCTGCCGCCTGGTTCGCCTGCTCACCCTGCTTGTAGATGGAGGCCGCGAGGTTCTCCACGAGCCCGGCGCGCGCCGCATCGGCTTGCGGTGTGGCTTCGAGCACGTGCCCGTAGGCCTGCTCCGCGTCCGCATACTCCGCGAGGCCGAAGGTGGAGTGTCCGACGACCAGCCACGCGTCGCGGCGCACGCCTGCGGCCGCATTCGGGAACTTCTCGATGACATGCCGGCCGGAGTCGCGCGCGAGGACCAGGTCCTTCATCTCGTACGCGTCCTGTGACGCTGCGGCCAGCACCACCGCCGCCTGCTCGTGCTGCGGGAAAGTGTCCGCGAACCTGATCGAGCTCGTGATCGTGTTGCGGCGGGCCGCGTCTTTCACCTCGGCGCTCGCGACCTTGAGATACTCGCGATGTGCGTAGATCGCCGCGTAGCCCGCCGCGGCCGACTTGGCGTGCGGCGGGTAATCATAGGCGGTGCTCTCGTACTCGTGCGCCGCCGCCGCGTAATCATGATTCTCGAGCATGAGATCCGCGAGCTGGTAGTTGGTTTGCGGCGCCTGGCTGTCGTTGTGGAACGAGCTGAGCGACTCGCGGTACCAGCGCGTGGCCTCGGCGTAGTTAGCCGCCTGCTGCTCGTGCTGCTTCGGATCCTGGTACTGGGCGTGGTAGTAATTCGCCAGGTCCTTCAGGTTGCTCTTCAGGTAAGTCAGCACTTCCGGCGACTTGTTGACGTCGAAGTGATGCCAATAGTCGCTCTGCAGGCCGTAGGTGCCCGCGAAGTCCTTCTTGGCGGTGAGCACCAGCTGCGGGAATCCGCCCTTGTCGTAGATTTCGACCACCCGCATGCTGAAATGAGGCGACGCCTGGTGGAACGGGTACTGCGCCACGAATGACTTGTAGATCGTTGCGGCGTCCTGGTAGCGCAGCTTCACCAGGTAGAACTCCGCGAGGTAGCGGTAGACGCGGTCCTCGTAGGCCCGATGGCCGTTGGTGGCGAAGTACGAGCCGATCACGTCCGGACCGCCAATATTCGAGAAGCTCAGGCTGACGACCTGGAAGGTGTCCTCGACGCGCCGCTGCTCGGCCTCGGTGTGCTTCGCATCGAAGTCATAGCCGGTCTTGACCTTGTAGTCGAGGAACGCGAAGTAGCGGTGCAGAGCCTCCGGATAGAGTTGCTGCTTGTAGAGTGTCCATCCCAGTTTGTAGAGCGCGGGCTCGTAGTACTCCGAACCGCTTCCGCCGTCGACAATTGCCGCGTACGCGCTCTCCGCCTCACGGTACTTCCTGGCGATGAAGAAGCGCTCCGCGCGCCGGAACTGCACCTCGTCCGAGAACCGCGAGCGCGGATTCTCCTGGACCAGCTGCTCCATGACGTTCATGGCCTCCTCGGTCTGGCCGAGCTCCTCGTAGGCTCGTGCCTTCTGGTAGAGCACCTGGTCACGGAGCGCGTACTGCGGATACTTCGCGAGCAGCTCGTCGTACAGCTTGATCGCCTCGAGCGGGCCGGCGCGCGCAGCATCTCCATCCATTCCGCCCGGCAACGCCAGCGGTGTGGCCGCGTTCGCCGCCGGGATCCCCGACTGGGCGGCCCGCTGCTCGAGATCACGTTCCGATGCCGCCGACGGCCCGGCGCCAGGCGCCGCGGTGTGCGACCGTGTAGCGCTGCGCGCGTCGATCTTCGCGACGGCCGGCGCGCGCAACGCGGCAGCCGGGTCTCGCCCGAGGCCGCCCGCGGGTGCGGTTGGCGCCGCGCCCGATCCGGGCGCAGCGGCCTTCCCTTGCAAAGCACTTTCCGACGCGGGCAGCTCCACGAGCTTGCCGTCGCCCTGGAGTCCGAACTCCTTCTCGATCTTCAGGTCCGCCAGGCGCCGCATGGCCTCCGGTGCCAGCGCGCTGTCCGGAGCCTGCTGCAGAAAGTCACCGTAACTCTGCACCGCCCGATTGAGTCCCTGGTCGACCGGCACCTCCTGAGTGTCCGGACGCACCTGGTGGAGGGTCGCCAGAGTCCCCGAGCGGTCCGCCTGGTGAGCACACGCCGCGATCACCGGCAGGAGCAACGCGACGGCGTGCGTACGCACGGGACGCATCATGGCGTGCCCCCTGTCGCATGTTCCTTCAGCGCCCGGTCATAGCTGTCGGCGACCGCGTAGCGAGCCTGAACCTGATAGGCCTCGAGGCGCTGACGCCGGGTGTTGAGCTCGTCGATCGCGACGGCCTCGATCACGTGACCCTGCCGGGCCAGCAGCGTGTTGACGCGCTCCAGCGCCGCACCGACACGAGTGCGCAAGCGCTGGATCGACTCGTCGTAGCCGGCATAGCTGTGCACCGCCGCCTGACGCGCCCGTACGTAGGCGGTGTAGCGTTCCTGAAGCAGCCGCACGTCGTCGTTCAGCTCGTGCAGATCCTTGTGCGCCTGCGTGAGCCGCTCCGGGTACTCCGTGTACAGGCGCCAGGTGAGTACGCCCTGAAGGTGCTGCAGCCGGGCCTGCTGGGCTGCGCATTCCGGGCCGCTCGCATGCTTTAGCGCTGTCTCGATCTTGCGCAGTCGCTCGAGCGCCATACGTTCGTCGGCCCTGGCCAGAAGCACCGGCCGCGGCGCGGTCAGAATGTCCTGCAGACGCTTCTGCAGGTGTTCGCGCTGCTCGAGGCGCACACGCATCTGCGAGTCCAGCTCTCTGAAGTGCGCATCCACCTGCGGCAGCAACGGCTCGTAGTTCACCCGGCGCAGCCGGATCAGATCCTCGAATGCGTCGAAACCGCCCTGCCAGGCAATGAGCCTGCGGCGCAGATCCTCCATGTCCAGGTAGTTCTGCAGCGCCGTCTGGAAGTCGTTCGACGCCATCAGCTCGGTGAGGTAGAAGGTCTCCGGCGTATCGGGCAGCGTGCGCAGGCGCACGACCCACACGTTGTCCTGCTTGATTTCCTCGCGCACCAGGGCCTTGAGGAAGTTACCCGCGCGGATGCTGCGCGTGGAGGCATCGACCTTCTCCAGCTCCTTGCCGAAGGAATCGAGCGCCTGGCCATAAAGGAGTGCCGCACGCCCGTAAACCTGTAGCTTGCTGTAGGCGAAAGGCAGAGCGAGCCTGGCCTCCTGCACCGCGGCGTCGGTTGGGTCGCGCCGGATGAGCATTCCCCACGGTACGAGTGCCTTCTGATAGTCATGCGCCGACGCTTCGGCCCAGCCGGTGCTCAGCAGCGCACGATTGGAATACGGTCCCTCCAGGCGCACCCGATCGAAGGCGAGCTGAGCACGCGCGTAGTCCTCCGAGCGCAGCATGACGCTGCCGAGGACCATGTTCGATTTATCGCGGATCGCTGAGGTGGCCGTTTCACGACTCTCGATCTGACCGGCCTTATCCAGCTGCCGCAGGCCCTCCGGGCTATGACCCGCCTGCAGCAAGGCGATGCCGAGGTTGTAGGCGGCAAATCCCTTCAGGGCCTCCGCGCTCTGCACCCGCCTGAGCACCTCCACGGCGTCGGCCGGCCGGCCGAGCGCGAGGTAGACATTGGCGCGAAGGAACTCGATGTCATCTTTGATGTTGACCGGGACCGTTCCCTGAATCCGCTCCAGAGCCTGCAGCGCATCCTCGGGCTGATCCTTCTGGAACTCGATGCGCGCCAGACGGTACGCCGCCTCGTTCTTGACGGGCTGCTCGACATCAGCATCGAGCACCGCCTTGATGGCACGCCCGGCACGCAGATGCATCCGGTAGCGGAGCTCGAAGTCACCGACGGAAAAGTCCGCCTGCCGGATGTGGTACTGAAGCGAATCCAGCTGCGGCTCATCGACGCGATGATGCTGGGCGAGCTCGGCGTCGAGCCGCTCGAGGGCGTCGAAATACTGTCCCTGATACGCCTGGTAGAGCGCTTCGCCGAAATAGAGGTCACGCAGGTCGGCAGCCGGAGACGGCCGCGCCGCAACCGCGGCCAGCGCCAGTCCCATCGACAGCCAGTGCCTGGTACGGCGCATCGGCTACCAGTCCCCGAGGTGGATCCCGGGCTGCGGCCCGTCGGGACCAGCGAACGTCACACCGATCAGTTTCGGCTTGATCTCCTTGGTGAACGGGAAACGCTCGGTCTGGTTGTAGTCCTTGCCGTTCGCGAGCTTGCCGCTCACGGCGACCTCGATCTCGTGCGCCCCGGTCGCAATGTTGCCGCTGTAGATCCGCTGCACGCCGCCGCGACGCAGGGCGTCGAGCTCCTTGAAGCTGTAGATGTAATGAGTCGCCAGTTGGCCGTCGATGTGAATCTGCACTGCATCGAGCCGCAGCGTCTCGCCGTGTCCCATCGACACGAACACGGCGAGATGAGTGTCCGACGGATAGAGCAGCTTCTCTTCGAGCTGGTTGAGCTCCGCGGCGATGCTCAGGACGTCCGATTTGACCTCCTGCACCTGCTCGTCCAGGCCTTTCATCTGCGCACGAGCGTTCTCGTCCGCCGGACTCGGCCGTGCGCACATGCACAGCAAAGCGCTCATCACGACCAGAAAATGCTTGCGCATTGGCTCTCGCCCTATCGTTCCAGAGTTAGGTTCCACCTGATGAAACTCAGGTGGCGTGGTTTGGCCGGATCAGCCCGGGCTCACCGCATGCGAATCGTATGCAAGCATGACCTGTTCTCCCTCCAGCCGTTGCCGTCACGCACGAACAACATGCGCCGATACAGTCCGGTGGAAGGACTGGATTTCGGCGGTCCCGCTGTCATAGAGCCCAGGGCTCCTTAGACCGGAGACTTTGCGTCGCCACCTTTCGGTGGGTTTGCCCTTTACGAGTCCAAGAGCACTGTCCGGTGTCTGCATCATCGGACGTCTCATATAGGTAACACATAAGTAACACACGTAAGCCGGTACTGGCGCGCAACTTTACCCTTATGTCGCAGCGTTCAGGCGCGGTTCAACTACCGGACAGCCCGGAGATAACAGAATCTAGGATCTGCTGGAAATGTGACTGCGGACGCGGAATCGGTGGGCCTGCGATTGCCGGTGGTCCAGCGGTCCCGACACCGAGCCAAAGCAGTTTGACCGGCGCGTTGAGGTGGGCGGATCCGAGATGCTTCGCTCAGGCCCTCGCGCTGCGCGCCCCCGCGAGATCGAATGCCTGCGCAGCGGACTTTCGTTCAGCAGACCGGCGCGCCAGATTACACCGATTGCTCCCGAGCGCCACCAGGCTCAGTGGCTCGCAAGCAGCCGCTCGGCTTCGGCAAACAGCGACGGGTCTACCTGTATCCCGGAAGCGGCTGCGTTCTCGTTCAGTTGTTCGGGACGTGACGCACCTACAATGGCCGACGCGACGTTCGGCTGCCTCAGGACCCAGGCGAGTGCGAATTGGGGTAGCGTAAGGTTCGCATTGGCGGCCAGCCGTCCGACCTCTTGCACCGCTTCAAGAGTCGCCGGCGTCAACCAGGCCGCATTCAAGAACCCGCCCATGGAACTGTCAGCCGCACGGCTGTTGGCAGGAATCGACGCTCCTGGCAGGTACTTCCCGCTGAGAACTCCTTGCGCGAGCGGCGACCAGACGACTTGGGAAATTCCGGATTTAACCGAGAGCGCCAGCAAGCCATTCTCCGGTTCGCGATGCAACAGAGAGTATTGCGGTTGGCTCGAGACGAAACGCACCACGTTTTTGAGCTGTAGCGCTGCCTCAATCCGCTCAAGCGGCCACTCCGAAAAACCGATATAGCGTACCCTTCCTGACTTCACCGCGGCGCGCAACGCCTCCATGGTCTCCTCCAGTGGGGTATCAAAGTCGTAGCGATGACACTGGTACAGGTCCACGTATTCGACCTTGAGCCGCTCGAGTGATGCCTCCAGTTGCTTTTCGACCTGCTTACGCGACAAGCCGCGGTCGCTGCCATTCATCGGGAAGTAGAGCTTGGTGGCCAGCACGTACGTTTCGCGCTTGATGCCTGCCAGCGCTTCGCCGAGAACCGTCTCGGCCGCACCCCGGCCGTAGACGTTCGCGGTATCGAGGAAATTGATGCCGAGATCGAGCGCACGACGAACGCAGGAGATAGCCAGCTGCTTGCGCTGCGGATCGGTGAATGTCAACCACGAGCCGAAGCCAATTTCTGAAATCGAAAGATCACTAGTTCCCAGCTTCCGGTATTTCATAACACAACTCCCACCTATTGCACTCACACAACTGAGCTTTCCAGCAATCTAACCTCGGTCACGTCATTGGTCCGAATCCGTCCGCTGCATCGCCCGAATGGGGGTAAGCCAGGACTTCGTTTGTTGCGCTTCCCTGGTCCGCAGCCAGGTGAAAGTCAACACGTGCCATAGAATCCTCTCCACGTAGACTCGTGTTTCGGCATACGGGATGTTCTCGATCCAGACATCAGAGTCCATAGCCTTGGTGGGTAACCAGCGCAGCACTGCGTTCGGGCCGGCGTTATAGGCCGCTAACGCAAGCGGTGTCTGGCCATCGAACTGATCGAGTAGTGTGCGCAATCGCGTGGCTCCGAGCAGAGTGCTGGTCGCCGGATCGAAGAGATCGGCGAGGTCAGGCTTCGGCCGCTTCCACTTGCGTGCTGTGCGACGGGCGGTATCCAACTGCAATTGCATCAGGCCTCGGGCATCGGCACTCGACACCGCATCAGCGCGATATAGACTCTCCTGGCGAAGCACACCATAGATGAGTTCTGGTGCCAACTGCGCCAGGCGTGCTGCTTGTTCCACTTGTGGATCGAACGGACGGGGATAGAGCAGAACGTAATCGTTGAACACTTTCTGCGCGCTGGCGACCGCGATCGCCTGGTCATACCAGAGCCAGCCCGCCGCGAGACGAATCGACTGCAACCGCGCTGCCTCGGACAACGAACCGTAGCCGAGCTGCCACTCGGCCAGGGCCTCCTGCCGCATGTCACAAAGGAACAACTCACGCGCGCGTTCCATCGCCGGCACCCGTTCGATGGATCCGAGCAGCTCCTCATCGGCCGGCACCGTCTTCAGCAGGGGAACTACCGCTCGGTGCAGGCGTGCAGCCGCCATTCCCGAGTAGTAGTTGTCATCGCTGAGTAGCGACTCATACAGGGGCCGCGCATGGTTCGCGTCGTGCAGTTGTGCGGCCGCGCGCGCCGCCCAATAGCGCCAGCGAGCCGTCTGCCGATTGGTCTCCGACATCGCAACGATCGATTGCGACGCCAGCTTCCAGTCGCCGGCCAGAATTGCCGCACGCGCCCGCCACTCCAGGGCTGAATCATCGAAATCGCGGGAGGCAACGAGATCGAAATATTCCCGCGCCGCCGGATCGTGATTCCAGGCGAGCGGTAATGCCAGCGCCAGGGCGTAGGGACTCCCGGTCTCGCGAGTCAGGCCGCGCGCGCTCATCAAGCCTTGGTAGCGTTCCCTCGCGGCTGACGGATTTGTTCGGGCAAGCCGCGTCCATCCGGCGAGCAGAGCCGCGGGCTCTACGGCGACGTCCGGCGAGGCGATCAGCGCATCCAGGCTACGTTGCGGCTGCTGGAGGAGTGAAGCCCACTGCAAGTACGGTGCAGCCCGGTCGGTGGGAAGCTGCTCCATGATCTGGCGAGCGAATACCACGTTGTTGCTTTCCAACGCCATTCGGACACGCTTCTCGATCAGCTCCGGAGTGAGGAGACCCGCGGCATTGAGCCAAGCGAAGGGCCGCGTGCACTCTGGCAGGCTGCGTGGACTAAGCCATTGCCTGGCGATGTCGCCGGCGAGGCCATCGGTCTTCCCGAGCTCGATGCGTGCAGTGAAACTCTGACAGCGCGCTGCCTCTGCCGCGCCGGCATCGCGGTACGCCTCGACAAAGAGGCCCCACTTCTCCCGCTTGGCGAGGCTCTCCAGCCATGCGCTGCGCAATGCTCGCGAAACCGGTGCCTGCTCGTGAGCTGCAATGAAATCCGCGGCCAGCTGGTCCACCGGCGCCAGTGAGTCGGGGCTGCCATTTAGCGCCTGACGGATGCGCGCGGCCTTTAGATAAGGATAGAGTGGATAACTCTTCAGCACCTCGCTGTCGGCAGCGGACTCATCCGGAAAGTTGGCGGTGACCCGCGCATAGGCCTCCACAAAGGCCTTGCGCGCCTCTGCGTAGGATGAATCAGCCGCCGCGCCGTGCGCCGGGACGGCGCACAGCAATATCGCCGTCGCGATTGCGACTAATCCGATGAACCTGTACCCATTCAGCATACCCACAGAGTAGCGGAAACCTCGAACCAGCCCCTCTCCGCCCTGCGATTGCCGCACGAGGCGCGCATCCAAGGCGCTGGATCGGCGCTCAGCTGCTTGCTAGCTTGTTGCAAAGCTTTTGGGGGTGCGGAGGGCTGACGGTGATCTCGAAACGATCCAAGCGGAAATCCAGGGTGCGGAAATCCTCCGCCCGGACATCCAAACGACCGGCCAAAGCGACGTCCAAGGCAGCGTCCAAACGGGAGACGCGGTTATCGGATCGCCCCGCGTGCATCGTGCACTGGACAAAGATTGAGCAGGCGGACGATTCGCACTACGACGGCGACGACGAGCTCATGAGCATCGGTGCGCGGCTCGGGCGACATTTCGGGCTCGTGCGGCTCGGCATCCATCATGAGCGCCTGCTGCCAGGTCGGCGCACATCGTATCCGCACGCCGAAAGCGCCGAGGAGGAATTCGTTTATGTCATCGCGGGCACACCGGATGTCTGGCTCGATGGTGCGTTGCATCGGCTGCGCCCGGGCGATGCGGTCGGATTTCCCGCCGCTACCGGTATCTGTCACACCTTTCTAAACAACAGCACGCGAGTCGTGCGTCTGCTCGTGGTTGGGGAGGCGCACAAGCTGGAGAATCGCGTCTTCTATCCGCGTAACCCGGAGCAGGCAACGCGCAAGGACTGGTGGAGCGATGCGCCCGCAAGAGCCATGGGCGATCACGATGGCCTGACCGAGCGCGTGCGCGCGCGGCGCGTACGCGCTGGCAAGTCCAGGCGGGGGTCGTAGGCTGCGGCTGATGTTTGCGTACTGCAGACTAGGGTTGCATCTGCAGCATTTTGTCCATCGGCATCGGCATCATGTTCTGATTCATGTGAATCATGACCCAGATCGAGCCGAAGACGACAAGACAGACGATGAGGACGCCGAAGGCGAGCGCCAGCACGTTGTTGGTATTGTCGGGATCCGTGGTGATGTGCAGGAAGAACACCAGATGCACTCCCATCTGAGCAACGGCCAGGACCAGCAGTGCGACTGCGAGCGCGGGACCGTAAATGAAGTTTGTGCGGGTAACCCAGAAGGAGGCGATGGTGAGGACGATGGCTAGCGCAAAGCCCATGACATAGCCGCCGACCTCGTGGCGCAACGGGTGCGCGTCGATATCCGGTGCGGCTCCGCGCGGGCGGTCTCCGCCGACGTAGGAACCCGCATCGTACTCCGGGAAGCGGCCGTGCGATTCTTCGCTCATGGGAGAAATTCCGGGGGCAGCGTCCCGACCAGATAGACGAGGCTGAAGATCGCTACCCAGATGATGTCAAGTGCGTGCCAGAACAGCGTGAAGCACAGAAAGCGGTGACGAATGTCGGTGCGAAAGCCCTTGGCGTAGAACTGCGCCATCATGGTGCCAAGCCAGAGCAGGCCGGCCGTCACGTGCGCGCCATGGCAGCCGACGAGCGTGAAAAACGAAGACAAAAAGGCGCTGCGGCTCGGACCCGCGCCGCGCGCAATGAAACTCGCGAACTCGCGCACCTCGAGCGTGATGAAGGCGGCGCCGAGCACCCCGGTGCACAGCAGCGCGATCTGCGTCCATTTCTGGCTGCGCTGGCCGACGGCGATGCTCGCCAGTCCGCA
>DASYFL010000066.1:0-3031 GCA_036498445.1 Steroidobacteraceae bacterium | reverse complement strand
GCACGTCGTAACCGGGCACCGGCACGCTCGCCGAGCCAGGCTTCACCGGTAGCGGCGTCAAGCCGCGGCAGTTGGCGGCGACCGGCCAACCGGTCTCGGTCTGCCACCAGTGATCGATGACGGGAACACGCAGTTTCGATTCTGCCCAGTGCACCGTGTCCGGATCACAGCGCTCTCCAGCGAGAAACAGGGTGCGCAGGCTGCCGAGATCGTAGCGGGCGATCAGGGCACCCTCCGGGTCCTCCTTCTTGATGGCACGAAACGCGGTCGGTGCAGTAAAGAGTGCGTTCACCCGATGATCGGCAGCGACGCGCCAGAAGGCTCCGGCGTCGGGTGTGCCAACCGGCTTGCCTTCATAAAGGATGCTGGTGCAGCCCGCGAGGAGCGGCGCATACACGATGTATGAGTGGCCCACTACCCAACCGATATCCGAGGCGGCCCAGAAGACATCCCCCGGGCGCATGTCGTAGATGGCTGACATCGACCAGGCGAGCGCCACGGCGTGGCCGCCGTGATCGCGCACCACGCCCTTGGGTTTCCCGGTCGTGCCGGAGGTGTACAGGATGTAGAGCGGGTCCGTCGCCTCGACCGATGCGCAGGGCAGTCCCGCTACCCCCGCGAGGGCTTCCGACCACTCCAGGTCCCGGCCGGCGATGAGCTCCGCCTTGGCCTGTGCCCGCTGCAGCACGATGCAGCGTTTGACGGGATGGGCCGCGAGGCGCAGTGCCTCATCGAGCAGAGGCTTGTAGGCAATGACACGCTGACCCTCGATTCCGCAGGAAGCCGAGACGACCATGACCGGTCGCGCGTCATCGATGCGCTTCGCGAGCTCGTGTGGGGCGAAGCCACCGAAGACGACCGAGTGCACCGCGCCGATGCGCGCGCAGGCGAGCATCGCCACCAGCGCCTCAGGCACCATGGGCATATAGATGATCACACAATCGCCGCGGCGCACGCCCTGCGCCGCGAGCGCTCCGGCGAAGCGGGCGACCCGGTCGCGCAGCTCCCGATAGCTGATCCGCGCGACCGTGCCGGTCACCGGACTGTCATAAATGAGTGCGGCCTGCTCACCGCGGCCGTGCTCGATGTGACGGTCGAGCGCGTTGTAGCAGGTGTTGATGCGTCCACCGCTGAACCAGCGGTAGAACGGTGCGTGGCTGCCATCGAGCACCTTATCCCAGCGGCGCTCCCAGTGCAGGGCCGCCGCCTGCTCGCCCCAGAACCCCTCCGGGTCCTCGAGCGCGCGCCGCTGTGCGTCGCGGTAAGTGTCTGCCGGCGTATTCATAGGCCACCCGAGGGCTGCGCTGGGCCGCAAATATTCATCCGGTATGATCCTACGCCGATCCGGTCGCACGGCGTGGATGCCACCCTCATCAGGGGGGCGCGTGCCGTTGCCCGACGCACCGTGTGGGCGGGCGCGGGTGATGGGACTATTGTGGGGGTGGTTGCCTTGCGGGCGGCGGCAGCGGGTTGCCGCAGCGGGATGGCGTCACGGCACGGCTTTTCGGCGCACTGCTGGTCGCCTGCGGTCTGTGGGGCGCACCTGACGCAACACCGGCCGGTCGCCGGCAGCCCTTCCCCCAACGGGAACTCGGCTCCTGACGTACCGGCCGGCGCCGTGGCAGACTAGCCACGCTGTAGGACCGCGCCGCTGGTCTCCGCCTGATACTGTATGACCCGCTGCTGGGTGTCGTACTCGAAGACCAGATACTCCGCCGTGGTCAGCAGGAGTGCGGCAAACAGCGCAACAACTTTGGTGCTCATGGGACTACTCCTCGTGTGATTCCATGGTGCACAGTCTTTGCTTTCCACGCCCGAGCAGCAAACGCGATGTCTGAACGACGCACAAAAAAAACTGATGCTGCGCGCAGCTTCGACCGGCTGCCGCTCAATGCGCTGCGGGTGTTCGAGGCGGTAGCGACCCATCTCAGCTTCGCCGAAGCGGCGGAAGCGCTGCACGTCACGCCGGCCGCGGTGAGCATGCAGATTCGCACGCTCGAGCAGTACCTGCGCGTACCGCTGTTCCGCCGCAGCGCCCGCGCCATTGCGCTGAGCGCCGAAGGCGCGCTGCTGCTGCCGGGCGTGCGCCGCGGACTCGCCGAGCTGCAGCAGGCCATGCAGCAGCTGCGGCAGGACAGAAGCGGCGGCGTGCTCAACATCAGCACGCTCGCCTCCTACCTGCAGAAATGGCTGATGCCGCGGCTGCCGCAGTTCTACACGCGCCATCCGGACATCGAGCTCGCCATCCACACTTCCCCGACCCCGGTCGATTTCAGCCAGGGCAATTTCCACGCCGCGCTGCGCATGAGTCTTGGGCCGACCCCGGGGCTCTACAACGAAAAGCTGATGGACGAGTGGTTCCTGCCGGTGTGCAGCCCCGCCCTGCTCGCCCGTCTCGGGCCGGTGCGTACGCCCGCGGACCTCAAGCGTTACCCGCTGCTGCGCTCCTCGGATGAGTCCTGGAGCATCTGGCGCCACCCTGGGATGGACACCGACTGGCGCGAGCGCGGTGCCGCGTTCGATGACTCGCTGACGGTGCTCGCCGCCGCCGAGCAGGGCCAGGGGCTCGCGCTCACGCGCTGGGCGCTCGCCGCGCAGGACCTCGGCAACGGCCGACTGGTGCGCGCGAGCGCGCAGATACTGCCCTGCCCGCGCGCCTATTATTTCGTCTGCCCGGAGAGCTACCTCGAGCTGCCCAAGGTGCAGCAGTTGCTCTCCTGGCTGCGCGAGACCGCTGCGGCCTTTCCCGGGCCGGAAAGTGTGCCCGCGCCGCGCTCGGCGCCGCAGTCGACAACGGCCACCCGCCGGCCGGCGCGCGCGCGTCGGGCGAGCCGCGCAGCCTCCGAGGTCGATGACCCCGGCTGATGCGGATCGGCCACGTGGTAGCTGTCGAGCGGGCGGATTCGTGACATACCGAGAGCGGAGGCGCACATGACAAGACCTTCAACGGCGGCGATCGCACTCGCGCTCATACCGTTTGTGGCCATGTGCTTTTCGGTGTCGCTGTGGGATCGCGTCGAGCCGATGGTGT